>JAVBVK010000001.1:0-155434 GCA_031554335.1 Desulfarculales bacterium | reverse complement strand
TTCCGCGGCCATGGCCTGGTATTCAGAGTTGATGATTTCGCGCTGGGCAGTGGTGTAGGTACCGGTAGCGGCCTGTTCGGCCAGCTCTTTCATACGGGTCAGCTTTTCGTCGATAACGCTCATGGCGCCTTCAGCGGTCTGGATCATACTGATGGCGTCGGAGGCGTTACGGATACCCTGGTTGAGCACCGCGATATCCGCGCGCATCTGCTCGCGAATAGCCAAGCCAGCCGCGTCGTCGGCCGCCGAGTTTACACGCAAGCCTGAAGACAGCTTTTGCGTGGAACTGGCCAAACGGCTGTAAATGGTGCCCAGGTTTCTGGCCGCGTTCATGGCCATCATATTGTGGTTAATAACTAACGACATACTAATCCCCTCCTTAGGTGATAGGTGACGCCTTATCCATTGGCGCCAGGTTCAAAAGATAAAACAGATTAAATTTTTTTCGGTTCCCGTGAGCTCTTAAATGCAATGGCCGTCGCCACTGCGAAGCACTTCAATAATCTCATCGGGAGAGGAGTGGGGTTTCTGAAATGGCTAAATCAAAAATTTTTGCAACGGCAAGCAAAAGGAGATCTGTTCCTTGGATATCTATTGCAATTTATTAATTAATCTTGGGCTGGCCCGAGCCAGGGGTGGTAGTACACCTTGTTAAGATACAGGCCAGAAGGCGGGGCCTTGGGTGCGGGATAGAGCTTTTCACCAACGCGCAGCATTTCGCCCAGTTGGCCGGGCTTAAGCTTGTGCCGGCCCATTTGCACCAGAATGCCCACCAGGTTGCGCACCACATGGCGCAAAAAACCCTGGGCGGTCAGTCGGATACGCCAGAGATGGGGCTTGGCGTCCAGCCGGGCTTCGAAAATATCGCGCTCGGTGGTGCCGCCTTCCGGCTGGCCGGTGCTTAAGGCGCGCAGGTTGTGCCTTCCCACAGACAACATTAAGGCCTGCTTTACCGGCTTTTCATCAAGTTCCCAAGGCAGACCCCACAAAAAAGGCCCTACAAAGGCCGGAGTGCTTAACTTGGGGGCCAGATAATAATCGTAAGTTTTGGCTTGAGCGCTAAAGCGGGCATGGAAGCCCGGGCCCACAGGCCCCAGGGCAATAGGGTAAATGCTGGCAGGTAGCATGGCGCGCAGAGCTTGCAGCATTTGCGCGGCCGGCAAGCGGCTGGTGGTGGCAAAGCTTGCCACCTGGCCAAAGGCATGCACACCGGCGTCGGTGCGGCCGCTGGCCTGCACCCTAAGTTGGTGCCCGCACAGGCGCCCCAACGTAAGTTCCAGGGCCTCTTGCAGGCTGGGCTGGCCGGGCTGGCACTGCCAGCCGGCCCAGCCCGCCCCCTGATAGGCCAGCACCAACGCCAGGTGGCGCGGGCCGTTCACGCCGGCCTGGTCTTCAGTGATAAAAGGCACGGTAGGCTCGGGGAAATCACCCCACAGCCGGGTTAAAAACCACTCCATATCATGGCCACTGAGCCAGGCCCATAAGCCCGCACGTCTCCGGCAGGCCCATCATAAGATTGGCGTTCTGCACGGCCTGGCCGCTGGCCCCTTTGGTGAGATTATCCAGAGCCGAGAATATCTTTAGCAAGCCGCTACGCGGGTCCGCCTCCACCGCCAGTTGGGTAAGGTTGGTGCCCCGCACCTGTTTGCAGGCGGGCAGACGGTTTGGCGCCAGCAGCTCGATAAAGGGCTCGCCAGCGTAGGCTTCCTGCCAACACTGGCGCACATGGCTTTCACGCACCCCCTCCTGGGGTATGGCATATATAGTGGATAAAATGCCTCTGTCCATAGGCAGCAAGTGCGGGGTAAAGGTAAGCCGCACCTCTTCACCCGCCGCCAGGGCCAGTTCCTGCTCCATTTCTGGAGTATGGCGGTGGCCGCTGACCGAGTATGGCCGGAAATTTTCGTGCACCTCGCCATGCAGCAGGCTCATCTCTTCTTTGCGGCCCGCCCCCGAAACTCCGGAGGCTCCGTTAGCGATGATGCCCCGGAAGGAAATAAGCTTGGCCCTCAGCAGCGGCAAAAGCGGTAGCAGTACACTGGTGACATAGCAACCCGGGTTGGCCAAAAGGTTAGCCGGAGCTATTTGCCGCCGGTAAACCTCGGTAAGCCCGTACACGGCCTGCGACAGCAATTCCGGACAGGAATGCGGGCCATAATGCTGCTCATAAACCGCCTGCTTGCGCAGCCGGAAATCAGCCGACAAATCCACCACCTTGGCCCCGGCCTGCAAAATGGCGGGCGTGGCGGCCATGGCGGTTTGATGGGGCACGGCCAAAAATACCAGCTCAGCCTCGCTGGCCAGGGCCGCCGGGTCGGCATCGCTGAAGCTAAGCTTTACCTGGCTGGCCAAATTGCCAAACACTTGGCCCACTTCTTTACCCTTATACTGCCGCGAGCTTACCGCCTTAAGCTCAAAATGCGGGTGCAAGGCAAGCAGCCGCATAAGCTCCACTCCGGTGTAACCCGAACCACCTAAAATAGCCACAGGTATCATATCCGCACCTTTCCATAAAAAAAGGGAGAGCCGTAAACCGGCCCTCCCCCGTAAATTGCCACAAGCAATTTTTAGCGTTTGGAATACTGGAAGCGAGCCCGGGCGCCGCGCTGGCCGTACTTTTTACGTTCTTTTTTGCGCGAGTCGCGAGTTAAAAAGCCAGCCCGTTTTAATACCAGCCTAAGTTCCGGATTATAGCTCAACAGCGCGCGGGCAATGCCATGGCGCACCGCCCCGGCCTGGCCAGAAGTGCCGCCACCGCGCACAGTTACCACCACGTCGAACTGGTCGGCGGTGTCGGTTAAGGCCAAAGGCTGACGCAACACCATGGCGTCGGTCTGGCGGCTGAAGAATTGATCCACCGGGCGGGCGTTAACGGTTACTTTGCCGGTTCCGGACATAATCCAGCAACGGGCTACAGAGGTCTTTCTTCTGCCGGTTGCGTAATAACGAGTTTCTGCCATGTTAGTTCAAACTCCTTACAGAGACAGGCCCGCGGGCTGCTGCGCCACATGGGGATGGTTGGGGCCACTGTAAACTTTAAGTTTTTTAATGAGCTGACGGCCCAGGCGGTTTTTAGGCAGCATGCCCTGCACCGCGGCGCGCAGCATTCTCTCTGGTTTTTGCTCTTGCAGATGCTTGGCGTTAATAGCGGTAATGCCACCCGGGTAGCCGCTGTGGCGATAGTACATCTTTTGTTCTATCTTGCGGCCCGAAAGCTTAATTTTGTCCGCGTTCACCACCACGATAAAGTCGCCAGTATCCAAATGGGGGGTGAAAATAGCCTTATGCTTGCCACGCAGGCGGGAAGCCACCACGCTGGCCAAGCGGCCCAATACTAAATCTGTGCCGTCTATCACAAACCACTGACGGGAGATTTCATCTACTTTAGGTAAACTGGTTTTCATGGGTTGCCTTTAAAGCCAAAATAAAAATAATAACCTTGCAAGCTTAACCTAAGCCCACGCAGGTGCCCAACATTTAACTGCACAATGTTATCAAAGAATTATATATACGGCAAGTTTAACTTGCTGTCAAGAAAAATGCGCAAGCATAATTTGCGCTTTTGTGCAGATTGTTCTCTAACATACCGTCTGTGGCGGTTTTTTGCCAGCCATGGCCACGTCTTTTAAAAATAAAAAATAAGTGCTACAATTTCAAAATATTAACCTTGAAAAGAAAGCGTTTAGACCATGCCTTTTTTCGTCAATATTGCTCCGCCCAGCGTGGGCGAGCTTAAAAGCTGGCTGCTCAATAAAGGGCTGCTTATAGATACCCCAGTGCCTGGTTTCAAAGGCAACGCCGTGGCGGCAAACATTCGCAAAGACGGCCGTATAGATATGGGCCTTATTGTAAGCGACACCCCGGCCACCATGGCCGGCGTGTTTACCCAAAACAAGCTGGTGGCCGCGCCGGTAATAGTGGCGCGCAGAAATTTGGCCAGCGGCACGGGCCGGGCTATTTTGGTTAACAGCGGTTGCGCCAACGCGGCCTTTGGCCAGGCCGGGCTGGATGCCTGCCTGAACACCTGCCAGGCCGCGGCCCGCGTTTTAGGGGTGGAGGCCACCCAGGTGTTCCCCTGCTCCACCGGGGTTATTGGACAGGGCCTGCCTTACGAACGCATGAATGCCAAAATGCCGGAGCTGGTGGCCGGCCTGTCCCCTGACGGCCTTACCCTGCCGGCCAAAGCCATGATGACCACCGACGCCTTTGCCAAAATGGCCCAAGCCTCTTTAACCCTGGGCGGCAAAAAAATTACCCTGCTGGGTATGGCCAAAGGCGCGGGCATGATAAGGCCCGACATGGCCACCATGCTCTCTTTCGTGCTTACCGACGCGGCGGTACCAGCGCCCGACTTGCAGCGCATGCTTATGGCCGCGGCCAGCGCCAGCTTTAACCGGACCAGCGTGGACGGCGACACCTCCACCAACGACACCCTGCTCGTCATGGCCAGCGGCGCGGCTGGCAATGCCCCCTTGCGGGCAAAAGAAATGGATGAGCTGCAAGCGGCCATTACCCTTATTTGCCAAAAGCTGGCGGCCATGCTGGTGATGGATGGTGAGGGTTCGGAGCACCTTATTGTGGTAAGGATAAAAGGCGCGGCCAGCCGCGCCCAGGCCTATCAGGCCTGCTATGCCATTGCCCATTCCCCCCTATGCAAAACCGCCTTTTACGGGCGCGATCCCAACTGGGGGCGGCTGTGCTCCACCATGGGCGCCCTGGCCGGCCGGGAGAACTTCCCCTACCAGCAGGACAAAGTTAGCATACTTATGAATGAAGCCAAGTTAGTCAGCCAAGGCCAGTGGCTGGGCGCGGAAGCCGAAAGCGCGGTGGCCAGCGTAATGCAGGAGAGCATTTACAGCCTAACCCTGGATTTGGGCCTGGGCGAGGAGAGCTTCTGGATTTTTACCAACGACTTGGGGCACACCTATGTTAATATAAATGCGGACTATCGCAGCTAGCAGAATATGCCGTTGCCTTCAACAACGCGGCTGCATCACTTATAACTGAAAAGAGGTGTAGTATGGTAAAAAAAGTATCTTCCTTGTTTTTAGTGGGCTGCTTATTTCTACTGGCTGGCTGCATGGGCCATAACGCCGGCCCGCAAGACTACACCAAAGACGCTGTGCCCCAGTTGCAGGCCGATGACAGCAGCGCTCTGGTCTGTTTTTATCGGGAGAGCGGATTTGTGGGCGGCGGCCGCACGTATTTCGTTTTTGAAGATAACACCAAGATCGGCACCCTGGGCTCTGGCACCTGGTTTGTGCACCGCGCCACCCCCGGCGACCACACCTACTGGGCGGAAATAGAGAGCAAGGCCTTAGTTTCGCTTAGCGTGGAGGCCGGCAAGGAATACTACATTGTGGGCGGCATTGGCATTGGGGTTATGGATGCCCGCCCCGAGCTCACCCTCTCTAACGCCAGCTACGTTAAGCCGCGTCTGCAAGATGCCGACTACATGCGCCTGCGCACCCCGGAAGAGGTGGAGCGCTACAACGAGCAGCAGCAGCGCGAGATGACACGCTAGAAAACATGACCTTTGCTACCATGGTGGCGCTTAACGAGTACTGCGCCTAGAGACTGGCGGAGATGACCTGCGGACCAATAGCAAAAACAAAAGCGCCGGGCTTAAGTTTCCCTTGCCCGGCGTTTATATGCAACAGCTTGCGCTCTACTAGCCTTTAACCGCAGCCGGCTGACGATAGAAATCGATGGTTTTCTTCAAGCCTTCTTCCAAAGTGGTAGTGGCCTCCCAGCCAATGGCCGCCTTAATGCGGCGCACGTCAGGCACCCGGCGCGGAATGTCTTCATAGCTTTCACCAAATACCTCGGCATGGGGCCGGTAGCTAATAGTGTTGTTAAAGCCGCCCGCCTTTTGCATGGCCTCGGCCAAAGTCTTAATGGTTATTTCGCGGTTAGAACCAATGTTATAGCAAGTGCCGGCCACCGCGTCATTTAAGGCCAGTTCCACCACCGCGTTGGCCGTGTCTTCAATAAAAGTAAAGCAGCGGGTTTGTTCGCCGTCGCCATGTATCTCTATGGGCAGTCCCTTCAAAAATTTCTCCAAGAAAATAGGGATAACCCGGCCCTGGCCCAAGTCGTCGCAGCGCGGGCCGTACACGTTAAAAAAGCGCATAATAACAAAAGGCAAGCCCTCCTGCTGGCCATAGGCATAGCAGTAATGCTCCACCAGGGCCTTGCCCGAAGAGTAGCACCAGCGGTTGATGCTGGGCGGGCCTAGCACCCGGTCCGCATCTTCCGACCAGGGCACTTGGGGGTTGCGGCCGCACACCTCGCTGGTGGAGGCAAACACAAACTTCCTTTTGTGGGCCGAACAGTGCTCCAAAAGCGCGAGCGAACCCTTGAGGTTTACGTTAAGCACGTTAAGCGGTTCACTAACATAGCGCTTGGGGTCGGCAATGGCGGCCAGGTGAATGACAATGTCGTGCTCCTTAACCTGGCGGGCAATGATGCCCTCTTCCAGTACCGAGCTTTGCACAAATTTGAATTTGCCGGTGTCGAACAAGTGTTCCACCTTCAACGAAGAGGCGGTATCCAAGGCGGTGACGGCGTGCCCTTTGGCGATTAAATACTCGCACACAAAAGAGCCGATGGAGCCAGCGCCCCCGGTGACCAGAATTTTTTTCATTTTATCTCCTAGTGTTTGTCTTTTAAGACGGGCGCTTAGTTAAACCGCGCTCCACCAATGAAAGCTCATGTCCGCCCATACCTGGCGCGCGCCTAAAGCGCTCCAGGCGTTTATTACCGCAGCCTGGTTTACCTTGGTGCGAATACGCGCGGCGCGCGCGCCTTTGGCGAAAAGCCAGTTTAGGGCGTGGCCCAGCATATAACTATACAAGCCCTGCCCACGCTTGGCCTCATCCACCGCATTAAGCACCACCCAGCCGCAGTCGCCATCTGGCCCATTGCCGCCCGTTGGCAAGCGCAGGCTGATAAAACCCACGACCCGCCCTTCCTGCCTAAGCACCAGCACCTGATCGGCCTGTTCCCCGTTTAGGGAATTAACGAGCCAGGTTTCGTACAGTTTTCCGCTGAAGGGCCGCAACTTAGGGTCTAGGGTAAAGCGGTCGCCATAGGCCTCCAGATTGCTGAAGGCCCGACCCGCCAAAACCAAAAGCGCCGCGCGCTCTTCCTCTTGCCAGGGGGCAATGCTCAAACCCGGACGAGCGGGCGGAGAGGGCCGCTGTGCCTGGGTAAGCATCCATTCCACGCTCACGTCCATAAGCTTAAAGCCGGCCGCTTCCAAACAGTTAGCGCCCAACAGGTCACGGCTATTTAAGCGGGCCATTAAAAAATTAAAGCCCTGATTATGCGCCGCCTGCTGCAAGTGCTCTATAAAAGCGCGCCCTCCCGCCAGCACTCCCGCCTGCGGCCAGGCCGCCTTATGCACCAGCGGGTGCAGCCAGGCCATGGATTGCCCAAAAAGACGGCTGTCAAAAGCAAGCGGTGTTAATGCGGCAAGCCACTGCCACTGGCCTTCATGCTCGGCCAGCCACCAGTCTTTTTGGCTGGCCAGTAAGTTGTCATACACGGTGTGGTGCCTGGGCCAGTTATCGGCCCAAAAAGGCGCGTTTTGCAAAAAGGCTAAAGCCTCTCTGCGGCTGGCCAGGCTGGTTAGTTGGCTAATCTGCATTAAAGAACCTTTTGCATGGGCTTAAACAAAGCAGGCCGCGGGGAAAAATAACGTCCCGCGCGGCCCGCTGATAGTATCGGTGTTGCCTGCCTAGAAATTATTCTGCTTGGCCACTTGGGGATAAAACTTTTTAATATAATCGCGCAGGCGGCGTAGCGCTTCATCTATGTTTTCCAGGCTGTTGGCGTAAGACAGGCGAATATAGCCGTGCCCACCCGGCCCAAAGTCGCGCCCGGGGGTAATGGCCACATGGGCGTTTTCCAAAATGTGGAAGGCCAGATCGTAATCGTTGGGGTTTAAATGGTCGCAGCGGGTAAACATATAAAAAGCTCCCTGCGGCGCCACCGGTATTTTAAAGCCCAACTCTTTAAGGCCTGCCAGCATGCGCAGGCGGCGGCGGTCATACTCTTCCAGCATGGCCTTTATGTCTTTAGCCACCCTCTCTTTTTCTTCAAAAACCGCCAGGGCCGCCATTTGTGATATGGAAGGCGCGCAAATGGCAAAATTTTGATGCATTTTTTGCAGGGGCCGCATAAAGGGCTTGGGGGCTATTATGTAACCCAGGCGCCAGCCGGTCATGGCGTAAAGTTTGCTGAAGCCGCCCAACACAAAGGCTTCGGAAGTAAACTCCAAAATAGAATGGCAGGTTTCATTGCCATAGGCAAGTCCCGCGTAGATCTCGTCACTGATCACATAGGGGGGGCCGCTTTGTCCAGAAGCCATCTGGGCAATGGCCCGCATACGTTCGGCGCTTAAAAGCTGGCCCGTGGGGTTGGCCGGAGAATTGATGACAATACCCTTAGTGCGCGGACTAAGCCTGGCGGCAATATCCTCGGGCTTGTATTGGAAGGCATCCAGCTCGCTGACCGGCACATATACCACCTTACCGCCCACAAAATTTATAAAGTTGGGGTAACAGGCATAGCAGGGGTCACTTAAAATAATTTCATCGCCCTGCTCCAGCAGCGCGGAGAACAAAAGCAGCATGGCTGGGCTGCTGCCCGAGGTTATCATTATTTGGCCAGGGTCTACTTGCGCGCCGTGGTTTTGTTTGTAAAAATCGCTTATGGCCTGGCGCAGTTCCAACACGCCCAAAGAATGGGTGTAATGGCTATAGTTGGCGGCCAGCGCGGCAATTGCCGCCTCTTTAACACAATCAGGCGTGTTGAAGTCCGGCTCGCCCACTTCCAAATGAATAACATCCTTACCCTGGGCTTGCAGGGCCTGGGCGCGCTCCAGCACATCCATAACAATAAAAGGAGGGATGTCCTGCGCTCTTTTGCTGATTGGCATATTAAGCTCTTTCTGTTAAAAAACCCGCACCGTTAACCGCGTGGCAAAGCTTGCACCCAGGCTTCTATTCCCAGGCTTTATGGCGGCGGTTATATTACTTTATTTAAAGAGTACTCAATAATGCCTTCCGCGCCCTTGCCCAAAAGCAACGGGATGAGATCGCGCACCTGGGCTTCGCTGATAACGGTTTCCACAGAAAACCAGTCGCTGTTATAGAGCGGGGCCACGGTGGGGGCGTTAAGGCTGGGCAGCGCCTCAATAACATCCTGCACCTTTATTTTAGGCACGTTCATTTTAATGGCCACCAGCTTGTCGGCAGCCAAAGCGCCTTTGAGCAGCATGGATATCTGTTTTATCTTGGCCGCTTTTTCCTGATTCTTCCAGGCGCCGTGGTTGGCAATGAGCTGGGTGGTAGACTGCATAAGCTCTTTTATTACCTGCAGGCCGTGGGCGCGAATGGTAGATTCGGTTTCCGTCACTTCCACAATGGCGTCGGCCAAACCGTTCACCACTTTGGCCTCGGTGGCGCCCCAAGAGAAATCCACGGTGACCGGAATGTTGGCTTCGGCGAAGTAACGAGTGGTGAAGTTGACCAATTCGGTAGCCACTTTTTTACCGCGCAAGTCCTCCAGGCGCTTGATGCCCGACTCTTTAGACACCGCCAGAACCCAGCGCGCCGGACGGGCGGACACCTTGGAATAAATAAGCTCTTCCACATAGTGCACGTCCGACTCATATTCCATAATCCAGTCGCGGCCGGTAATGCCGGCGTCTAGGGTGCCGTTTTCCACATAGCGGCCCATTTCCTGAGCCCGGCACAGGGAACATACAATATCCGGATCATTGATTTCCGGAAAATAAGAACGGCCGTTGACGCTAATTTTCCAGCCGGCCCGTTCAAACAAACGCACAGTGGCGTCTTGCAAGCTACCTTTGGGAATACCCAGTTTCAATGGCTCTTTCATTTGCCGTAAACCTCCTTGGGGTCAAAAACTATTTTTCCTTCCGTCACCAACTCATCACCCACCACTTTTTGGAAAAAGCAGCTTTCCCGGCCGGTGTGGCAGGCCGCCCCGCCAATCTGTTCTATTTGAAACAGCACGCAGTCATTGTCACAGTCCACATAAATGGCTTTAACCTTCTGCACATGGCCGCTAGAGCCGCCTTTATGCCAGAGTTCCTGGCGCGAGCGGGACCAGTAATGCACTTCGCCGGTGGCCAGAGTTTTGCCCCACGACTCTTCATTTATATAAGCTTGCATAAGCACTTTGCCCGTAGCGGCATCTTGCGCAATGGCAGGTATCAGGCCACCTGACTTTTTAAAATCCAGTTTAATCATGGCATCTATTCCAGTAGTTGAAAGTTAATCTTAATTTAATATCGTTTTGTCTATAACTTGTCAAGACGTGAAGCCAATTTACATGCGGCGGCGGGTTGGCGCCCAACTAGCTTAAATACGGGCACAAAAATGCCGCCCAAGGGCTTAAGGCCTTGGGCGGCAACTTTATTGAAACCTACAAATTTATCAGGCAACCGCCAGCCGGTCGTCGCTAGGGCCTATTTCGCCCTTTACAATGGCCTCCTGCTCGCGGTGGGCGCCCAGCATGTATACTCTGCCATCAGAAATGTTGTAAACCGCCCCGTGGATAGCCAATTGTCCGTTTTCCACCATTTCCCGTAAATGATGGCTAGCCAAGAGCATTTCTTTGATATTGTTCCAGATATTCTTATTCACGCAGCGATGATGCAAAGCCTCCTCGGTGAGGTGGGGATTATTTTCCTTAAGCTCTTCCACCATGGGTACCATTTTTTGCAACAGGCTGCTTACATGAGGTTTTTCATCCTGGGAGTCGGAATTTTTTTTGGCTTCGGCCGTGGCAATGGCCCCATGAATAGCTCCGCAGTTGGTGTGCCCTAAAATAAGAACCAACGGCACGCCCAAATGGTCCACCGCATACTCCAACGAGCCCAGTTGATCGGGGCCAATAACATTGCCAGCCACCCGGATGGTAAAGATATCGCCAAAACCCATATCAAAAATATTTTCCACCGGCACCCGCGAATCGGCACAGGCCAGCACCGCCACAAAGGGGTTTTGCCCATCTTCAGCCAATTTTTCTATATGGGCCTTGTCGGCACGGGGGGAGACGCTGGCGCCGCCGACAAAGCGGCCATTGCCACGCATCAATTCACCCAAAGCTTCATTGGGGGAGAGATTGACGGGACGATGGAAAGCAAACAGAAGCAACCCCGCGCCGCCTAAAGCCAATAGTAATAATTGGGGGAAAAAACCCACCACCGCGCCCGCCGGCTCCAAGCTGGGGGAGGCAAGAACCATGGAGGGGCTTAGCAATATCGCAAGGCCGACAATAAAACTGATTTTACAGTCTTTCATAGTGAATTTTCCTTATAAAATTAATAAATAAAGGTAATTATGGATTCGATAAAGAATTTAAATACATTTCTGCAAATATTTGGAATTATGGTTTAGTTATAGTAACTTTTGAAAGCAAAAGCAAGCTTTTTTATTGAGCGATTGCCAACCAGCCAACAAAACCCGGCCCAACCCTTGCCCCTGGTTGACAAAAGTTCTATTATATAATAATTGAAAGAATACGAAAATTTACCCCAAGGAGGACGCCCCATGTGGGAATATACGGATAAGGTACGAGAACATTTCACTAACCCCAAAAACGTGGGTGAAGTTGAAAACGCTGACGGTGTGGGCGAGGCTGGATCTTTGGCCTGCGGCGATGCCCTTAAACTGAGCTTTAAGCTGGACGACCAGGGGCGCATTGCCGACGCCCGCTTCAAAACCTTTGGCTGCGCCAGCGCCATTGCCTCCAGTTCGGCATTAACCGAAATGATAAAAGGCAAGACTTTGGAAGAGGCTTCACTCATAACCAATCGCCAGATCGCCGATTACTTGGGTGGTTTGCCTCCGGAGAAAATGCACTGTTCAGTCATGGGAGAAGAGGCCCTGCAGGCCGCCATCCGCAACTATCAGGGACTGGGGCCCTTGCCCGCCTCTGAAGGCGAAATAATTTGCCAGTGCTTCGGTGTGACAGATTTAGAGATAGAAAACGTGGCGTTAGCCAACAACCTGCATTCGGTGGAAGAGATAACCAATTACACCAAAGCCGGTGGGGCCTGCGGCAAATGTGTGGATAAGATTGCCCAGGTACTGGCCAACGTGTGGGGCGAAAAAGAAAAGGCCGCCACTCCGATGCCACCCAAAAAGCTGACCACCATCCAAAAGCTTAAGCTGGTGGAAGAAACCTTAGAACGCGAGGTGCGCCCCATGCTGAAGGTAGACGGTGGCGACATAGAACTAATTGATATTAATGGTGATGTAGTGCAGGTGGCCTTGCGCGGCACTTGTTCGGCCTGCCAGGCCAGCCAGGCCACCTTAAACCAACTGGTGCAAAGCAAACTGCGCGAATTTGTCACCCCGGACATTATTGTGGAGGAGACCAGGGCATGAGTGATAAGCCAGTAATATATTTAGACAACAATGCCACAACCCGTGTGGCGCCCGAAGTTTTGGACGCCATGCTGCCCTTTTTTAAAGAGGCCTATGGCAACCCCAGTTCCATGCACACCTTTGGCGGCCAGGTTAAATCCCATGTGGAAAAGGCACGCGGCCAGGTGGCCGAGGGCCTGGGTGCCAGCCCGGAAGAGATTGTTTTTACCTCTTGCGGCACCGAAAGCGATAGCACCGCCATTCTGTCGGCCCTGAACTCTTTTCCCCACAAACGCCATATTGTCACCACCAGGGTGGAGCATCCGGCCATTTTGAATTTAGCCCAGTCCCTGGCCGACCGCAACTATGAAGTCACATTTTTGCCGGTGGACGGCAAGGGTAATCTCAACCTGGAACAAGTCGCCCAAGCTATCCGCGAAGATACCGCTATTGTAAGCGTAATGTGGGCCAACAATGAAACTGGGGTTATTTTTCCAGTAGAGGAAATAGCCCGCATGGCCAAAACCAAAGGCGCGCTGTTTCATACCGATGCGGTGCAGGCGGTGGGCAAGGTACCCATAAACCTGAACAGTACCGCCATAGACATGCTTTCCCTAAGCGGACACAAGCTGCACGCCCCCAAGGGCATTGGTGCGCTTTATGTTAAAAAAGGCACGCCCTTTATGCCCTTTTTGATGGGCGGCCACCAAGAACGCGGACGCCGCGCCGGCACGGAAAATGTTCCGTATATGGTTGGCTTGGGTAAAGCCTTTGAAATATTTACCAGTAACATAAAAGAAGAAAACCAACGCGTGCGCGCCCTGCGCGACCGCCTGGAGACCGGTTTACTCAAGCTGGAAGCCACCATCTTAAATGGCGACAACGAAAATCGTCTGCCCAACACCAGCTCCATCAGCTTTGAATATATTGAGGGCGAGTCCATTTTGCTGTTGCTAAGCGATTACGGCATTTGCGCCAGCTCGGGCAGCGCCTGCACCTCGGGCTCATTGGAACCAAGCCATGTGCTGCGGGCCATGGGCGTGCCCTTTACCGCGGCCCACGGCAGCATACGCTTTTCTTTTTCTTGTTACAACACCGATGCTGATGTAGACTTAACCCTGCAAGTAATGCCGCAAATTGTGGAAAAGCTGCGCGACATTTCTCCCTTTTGGGAAGCGGCTAAAGCCAGCGCCTGCAAAATACCGGGTTATGTGGAACCGTAACTTAAAAACGCACAGGTTTAGTTAGCCTGTTCTCTGCCTGGATGATGGCTTGAGGTATGGCTGCTATTTCACCCAAACGCTTTTTGCTTCAGTTGTGAGAGTATAGATGTTAAGATTGGCGCTCATCCTCAACGTTATGCTATTTCTTTTTCTGGCCTTGGCCGGGCAGCAAAGCCCGGTTTATGCCGCGCCCGATAACACCAACACCCTGTATGTTTCCGACCGCCTGCAGGTGGGTGTGCGCCGCGGGCCCAGCTCTGAATACGCCACCATTGAAACCATCTACACTGGTGCCACGGTCACTGTTTTAGGCGAATCCGCTGACAAGCTGTGGGTAAGAATAGCCACGCCCAGCGGACGCGACGGCTGGGTGCTGCGCCGCTATTTAATAGATACCCCGCCAGCGGCCCTTTTGCTGCAGGATATCTCCAGCGAAGGCAGTGCCGATTTGAATTCCATGCTGGAGACCTTGCGCACGGAAAACCAGCAAAACAAGCTAAAGCTGGCGGAAAGCGAAGGTAAGCGCAAAGCCGCGGAAAGCAGGCTGCAGCGCTTAAGCGAAGATTGCTCGTCCTCGATTAGCCTGCGTGACAACCTAGACCAGGCGCAACAAAAACTTGCCGAGCAGCATGCTCAGTTGGAGACCTTGCGCGCGGAAAACGAATCTTTGAGCTTTACTTCCAACATGCGCTGGTTCTTGGCGGGCGGCTGCGTGCTTATGGTGGGCTGGTTTATAGGCTGGCTGTTCGGCCGCCGCAATAAGCGCTCTGGCTATTCGTCTAAACTGCGCTATTAAAACCTTGCCTTATCTCGCAAGCAAATTGGGGTCCTTAACCCTGCTGCAGCCGCGGCAGGGTTATCATTTTTCCATAGACAGCGTGCTGCTGGCCGCCTTTGCCGCCTTGAAAAACGGCCCCATTGTTGATTTGGGCGCGGGCTGCGGCATTATAACCCGTCTGCTGGCCCGCCGTGGCGCCGCCGGCCCCTTCACGGCAGTGGAAATAAACCCTAAGGCCGCCGCCTGCTGCGAGGCCAACCTGGCAGGGTGCCAGGCTCGTGTGCTGCATCACGATGCGCGCCTGCCTCATGCGCAACTGCTGGCACAGAGCTACAGTTTGGTTGTGTGCAATCCGCCTTTTGGCCAACCGGGGAGAGGGCGCACCTCCCCCGAGCCTGACCGGGCGCTGGCCCGTGAGCAAAGTTGCTTTACCTTAAACGATCTGTGGCGGATAAGCAGCCGTCTGTTGCGCCATAAGGGACGTTTGGCCTTTTGCCTGCCGCCGCGCTTGCTCGATCAGGCCATTCTTGGCATGGCTGCCCATAACCTTTTTGCCAAGCGCCTACGCCTGGTGCACGGCCGCGACAATTTGCCCGCCAAAATAGCCCTGCTGGAAGCCGTAAATGGCGGCGGGTTTGAGCTTAATGTGGAGCCGCCGCTTATTGTCTACACCGACACGGCCAATACCATGCATCCAGAGGTGGCCGGTATTTATGCGGCTATTTAGGCCCATGGCTTATTAAGCGATATGCTGAGTTACAGTAACTAGTTAATAAGTATAAGCATGTTAAGAGCCGCTATCCGGAAGCTGGGCTGTTGCTTTTAATACATGGATCCCGGATAGCCGCCGGTGGCGGCTATCCGCGGCGACAACAAAAACAATTGGCGCGGATGCAAGATGATGGGCAATTACAACCATAACTACAAGTCATTTCATAAATGGCTTGTAACGCCGCCTGGAACAGGCTTACGCGGCGGCGCAAGCCGCCGGGAGCGAAGCAAAAATCTCACTTTTTGCTTCGCGGTCCGTCATAAATCCCCCTAAAAGGGGATTTATGAAATAACTTCTAGCAATTAATTAGTCCTCAGCCTAATTGGCGCTTTGCGCCCGTTAACCGCGCCCTGGCGCTGGGGTATCACAATAAATTGCATAGGTCAGCTAACCGGAGAGTAATATGTGTGACACTTCCAAACCAAGCGCCCATGTGTGTGCGCAATGCCATCAGCTAGGGCAGGGCTGTTGCTTCAGTTTTGGTGATACTTCGCAGATATTTGCCCTGTTGCCGACAGAGATTGATCGTATGGCCGGGGCCAGCCGAATCCCTGCCGAGCGGTTTACCGTGCAGGATAAAATAAGCCATGAATTCAAACAAATACTGCTTAGCTTGCACCCTGCCCTGGCCGCTACCGCGCCTGGTAATTTACGCGTGCGCCTTAAGACCTTGGCAAACGGTCATTGTTTTTTCCTGACCAGTGAGGGCTGTGCCCTGCCAGTGACGGCCCGCCCCTACTACTGCCGTCTCTACCCCTTGTGGTTTATGCCCGACGGTCGTATGCTGGTGCTCATGAACCCCAACTGCCTGGCTCAAAAAAAAGCCGCTGGCTGGCGGCAGGTACTGGAGCGCCTGGCTGTTGACGAAGCGGAGTTGCGCGCTCTTTTTAACGAATATATCGAGCTGGTTACAGCTAAGTGACTCCGACTCTCCCTTTTTTGCCTCCCTTTCTTCGGCCGAGTGGCGCGCAAGCTTGTTGCTTATTTTCTCACAGAATGAGATGACATGCTTTTCTTTTTTTAATTCCAGTTAGTTATTTTTTTACTTCTGTGACTAACATTATGCGGCACTATATATTTTTGTGATATAATAGCCAATTGTTACCGTAATAGGCCGCCGGTTCAAGATGTTGCGCCTATCCGCATGGTATCAGCGCGCGATCAGACGAACATCCCGCGCTACTTAAGGTATAAAGATAGGCTGGCTGTATTCTGTAATCAATTAAAAGCCGTTCAAGGAACAAACTACAATGAGCAAGATAAAAATCGGAGTTAAGATATCATTAGGTTTTGCCGTTCTTATAATTTTCAGCATTGTAATGGGTGCCGCCTCCTATATGGCATCGCGCAATATTATGGGAGACACAGTCGAGCAAAACGATATTTACATGCCCATACAAGAAATCAGCCTAAACTTGAAAAACCAGGCCCTGCAAACCACCATCAGCTATTTGCGCTACCTGGCCTATGAAGACGGCAAGTATCTGGACGGTGCCTGGCAGAACATTAAAGATGCACAAAACACGGCGGATAAGCTGGCCCAACTGGTGGGCAAGTATCCCCGGCAAGCCGCGGAATTCAAGGATATACCGACCAAGACTATGACGAGCCTGCAAGGCTGGTACAAACAGCTTCAGGCTGCCCAGGCCAGCACCGAACAGGTGGGCCAGGCCCTGCGCACGCTCGATTCCGCCGCCACCGCGGTAATTGAAAACCTGATGCTGTTCAACACCAACATGCAGAACCTTTTGCTCAAAGAGGCCACCCAAACCAATGAAGAGGCTGTATTCAAAAGACGCCTGGCGCGCATGAGTTATGTTCAGCAGGCCATTATCAACATGCAAACCTCTATTGCCACTATTTGGAGGGGCGACGCCCTCAGGAACTGGAAGCTGGTTTTAACACTGTATGACTTGTGGCAAAAAGACTTTGACGCGCTTACCAAGGAAGTTATTCCAGATACCCATATCCCGGCTAACCAGGCCATTTTAAAGCAGGTGGAACTATCCATGCTGGAATTCAAGAAGGCCCTGGAGTCTTATGTTGAAGCCAACTCCAATTTGGAAAAAATAAATGTCGGCATGGCCGCCGCCAGCCGTGAGGTGGCCCAGATTATTGATGGCGCCAACACCATTGCCGCAAAAATAACCCAAGATGGCAACAACGAGGTTATTGGCACGGTAAAGTCCAGCCAAATGATTATTATCATACTCGCACTGGCCAGCCTGGTGTTAGCCGCTTTAGTGGCCTATAAGAGTACTCGCATGGTAACCGCGCCGCTTAAAGAAGTTACCCAAGCTTTCGACGCGCTGACCAACCGCAGCTTCCAGGTGGACTTCTCTCCCAAAGTGCTGCAAAAAGGCGACGAAATGGGAAAAATGGTTAACGACTTCAACCATATTTGTGATGTGCTTTCCCAAACCATCAACCAACTGCGCGCCGCCTCGGAAAGCGTGGCCGCGGCTGCCTCGGAAATCAACCAGGGCAACCGTAATCTGAGCGACCGCACTCAGCAACAGGCCTCGGCGGTGGAGGAGACGGCCAGCGCCTTAGAACAAATGACGGGTTCAGTGAAAAGCAGCGCCGATCACGCCAGCCAGGCCAGCAAGCTGGCGGGCAACGCGCGGCGTACTGCCAACGAAGGCGGTGAGGTGGTGCAGCGCACGGTGGTGGCCATGAAAGAGGTTACCGAATCCAGCAAAAAAATTAGCGATATTATCAATGTGGTTAACGAAATAGCCTTCCAAACCAACCTGTTGGCGCTCAATGCGGCGGTAGAGGCGGCACGCGCCGGCGAGGCTGGCAAAGGCTTTGCCGTGGTGGCTGGCGAAGTGCGCAACCTGGCCGGCCGCAGTGCGGATGCGGCTAAAGAAATACAGTCTCTCATCTCCGACAGCGTGGCCAAGGTGGAGCAGGGCAACAGCCTGGTGGCGGAAAGCGGCCGGCTGCTTAATGAAATAATTAACGACGTGCAAAAAGTGGCGGATACTATTGATGAAATAAATACCGCCAGCCAGGAACAGGCGGCGGGCATTGACGAAATAAATAAAGCCATGGGCCAGATGGATCAGGGTATCCAGCAAAATGCCGCCTTGGTGGAGGAGATTTCCGCGGCTTCCGACAACTTGAACTCGGCCGCTGAAATGGCCTTGAACCAGGTGCGCCAGTTCACCACCCGCGACCTCGGCGAAAATGTCAGATACAAGGCCCTGCCCGGCGCCTGATATTGAAAACGTCCGGGACAAAGCGGACATGGCGGATGACACAATTACAAAGGATGCCTGATCTCACCGGATCAAGCATCCTTTGCAATTGCATTCGCTTGATGCTCCCGTTAGCAGTCATTTCACAACTGACTGCTAACGCGGCCTGAGTGGGCTTTAGGCGGCCTGGCTTTTACCGTATTCGCTCTTCTGCAAACCGGGCCATGCCGCCAGGTTGCCTTCAACCTTTAGCTGCCCAAGCTTGCCCGTCCGCTTGCGCCGTGCCCGGGTTTTTTACAACCGCCAGCAAAAGCCGGCCTAGCCGGGGCCGGCCGCTCAACATTGACAAGCGCCCGCGAAAGCCCGATATTTATATTTCCATGTTTAACCGTCTTAAGCTAAGTTTAAGATATTGCCCGGAGAATTATTTTGAGCTATCTGGTATTAGCCCGTAAATACCGGCCCGGCGCCTTTGAGCAGGTGGTGGGGCAAGAACATATCACCCAAACTCTGGCCGGAGCGCTTAAGAGCGGCCGCCTGGCCCATGCCTTTTGCTTTACCGGCCCGCGCGGAGTTGGCAAAACCTCGGTGGCGCGTATTTTAGCCAAGGCCCTAAACTGTGAACAAGGCCCTACTGCCACCCCCTGCGGACAATGTGCGGCCTGTAAGGAAATAGAAGAGGGCCGGGCGGTTGACGTGCAGGAAATAGACGCGGCCAGCAACAGCGGCGTGGAGGATGTGCGCGAACTGCGCGAGATGATCCGTTACCGTCCCCAGTCCTGGCGCTACCGGGTTACCATTTTGGACGAAGTGCACATGCTTAGCCGCCAGGCCTTTAACGCTCTTCTCAAAACCCTGGAAGAGCCGCCGGAGCATGCCGTATTTATTTTGGCCACCACCGACGTACACAAGCTGCCAGCTACCATTCTCTCACGCTGCCAGCGCTACGACTTCAGGCGTCTTAGTCCCCAGTTGCTGGCCCAGCATCTGGCCGCGGTGTGCCAAGCTGAAGGATTTGCCCTGTCTGAAGAAAGCCTTATGCTGCTGGCCCATGAGGCCGACGGCTCCACCCGCGATGGCTTAAGCCTCTTAGATCAAATTTTGAGCTACGGCCAACAAGAATTCAGCCACCACCAGGTAGTGGAACTTCTGGGCCTGGTGGACCGTACGCTTGTCAAAGACTGCGCCAGCGCCATTTTAGCTGGCGACGGCGGGAGCTTGCTGGATATTATTGCCCAGGTGTACCAGGCCGGTGGGGAAATGCAGGCCTTTTACAGCGGCCTGCAGGAGCACTTTCGCAATCTGGCCGCCTCCCTGGCTATCCAGCCAGATAAACCCATGTTGGGCCTGACCGCGCAGGAAATAAACCAGCTTAGAGAACAGGCCAGCGCCGCCAGCCCGGAAACCCTGCACGAAATATTCGCACATTTGGCCGAGGCGGAAGAAATGTTCCGCCGGGCCAGTTCTCCACGCCTGGTTATGGAAATGACTTTACTTAAACTTACCCAGCTTAAACCAGTGGTTGATTTGAACCAGATAATTGAACTATTGGAAAGCACTGGTCCTGTCAGCCTGGAACTAAGCTCGGACCAGCTAAGGGCGCTGCTGCCCGAGGGGCAGATAAGCGTCGCTTCAGCTAAGCCGCCCGCCACCAGCGCGCCTGGCCAGGCCGCGGCGGCCAAGCAGCCAAGCAAAAACGGCAGCCCGACCGCGCAAGACGCCCAAGGGTTTTTACGCAAACTGGCTGAATACATATTGACACCAGAGCCGGCGCTTTCCGCCTGTCTGCAGCAGGCCAAGGCCAACTGGCAGGGTAACACGCTTAATATAGAGTTGCGCGGTGGCGGCATTATGCGCCACTACTGCACACCGGAAAAACAGGCGGTGCTCAATGACTATGCCGCCGAATTGTGGGACAACCCGCCCACGGTGGCTATTACGCTTATCGAAGCCGAGGCGGAGGCCAAAAACCCCGCTCTGTCCATGCAGGAGATATGCGAGCACCCGTCTATCCGCGCGGCTATGAATGTATTGCAGGCCCAGCCGGTGGAGGTAAAACCATGGGTTAAGCAAAATAATGCTGTAGAGCCGCCCGTGTTTGCCGAAAGCGCGGAGGCTTTGCCGGAAGAGTTTACAGAAGAGTTTGAAGACGACTAGTTTGCCCAGTATTTACATAAGCTATCAGGTGCGCAAGCTGATGTTTTGCGCCAAGCCAAGGAGATTGCCATGAGGAATATGAACGAAATAATGCGCCAGGCGCAAAAAATGCAGCAAAAAATGCAGAAGATGCAGGAAGAGCTGGAAGGCCGTGAGGTGGCCGCCACCTCTGGCGGTGGCATGGTGGAAGCCAAGGTAAACGGCAAAGGTCAGCTTTTAGCTTTGCGTTTGGAAAAAGAAATTGTAGACCCCAACGATATAGACATGCTTACCGACCTGGTGGTGGCCGCCGTAAGTGAGGCCCAGCGCCAGGCCGCGGAAATGATGGAAAAAGAAATGGGCAGCATAACCGGCGGTTTTAAAATGCCAGGCATGTTTTAATGTACCCGCGCGCCTTGTCAGAACTCATTGCCGCATTCACCGCCCTGCCCGGGGTGGGGCGCAAAACCGCCGAACGCCTGTCACTGCACTTGGTGCGCCTGCCCGCCCAGCAGGCAAGCCAACTGGCCCAAGCCATTATGCGCTTAAAGGCCCATGTGCATGTGTGCGGCGAATGCGGCACCCTAAGCGAAGCACCGCTTTGCGCCATATGCCAGGATGAGACGCGCGACCGCGGCTTAATTGCGGTGGTGGAAACCCCGGCCGATTTGCATGCCATGGAAGCCGCGCATGGCTTCAGCGGGCTGTACCATGTGCTGGCCGGCGCGCTGTCACCGCTGGAGGGCTTGGGCCCTGGGCAGCTGCGCCTGCAGGCCTTGGAAGAACGTTTGCAAAACGGCTCGGTACGGGAAGTGCTTATTGCCACCAATGCCACCGTAGAGGGCGAAGCCACGGCAGATTTATTGCTGCGCCGGCTGCAAAACTTCCCCATAAAACTAACCCGTCTGGCCTATGGCATGCCGGTGGGCGGCAGCCTGCAATATATGGACGCCCTTACTTTAAGCCGGGCTTTAAGCGGGCGCGCCAACCTTAAAAAAGAGGACTGATATGACCCGCAGCCATCAAGCCCATGCATTGCGCCCCCTCAGCATTGAAGTTGGGGTAAATCCCTATGCCGAGGGCAGCGCGCTTATCCAGTTTGGCCAAACCAAGGTTTTGTGCACCGCCACCGTGGAAGAAGGCGTACCGCGCTTTTTGGCAGACTCTCCCCAGGGCTGGGTTACCGCCGAATACGGCATGTTGCCCCGCTCTACCCACAGCCGCAATTCCCGTAGCAGCCAGCAAGGCGGGCGCGCCCAGGAAATAAGCCGCCTTATCGGGCGCTCTTTGCGCGCCGCGGTTAACATGCGCCTTTTGCGCGGCTATACCATACGCATAGACTGCGACGTGCTGGTAGCCGACGGCTCCACCCGCTGCGCCAGTATTTGCGGGGGCTATGTGGCCCTGGCCGGCGCCCTTAAACGCCTTAACCTGGAGCCAGCCAGGCAAATTGCGGCCTTAAGCTTAGGCAAGGTGGATGGCGAACTTATGGCTGATTTGTGTTACGCCGAAGACTCCCGAGCCGAGGTTGACATGAATATGGTGCTGGCGCCCAGCGGCCAGATCATAGAACTGCAGGCCACCGCCGAAGACGGCCATATAAGCGCCGCGGAAACCGCCCAACTTATAGATATGGGCTTAAAGCTGGCCCCGCAAATTTTTGAAGCCCAGAATATGGCGCTTAAAAATGCCTGATTATACCCTGGTGCTGGCCACCGGCAATGCCGGCAAAATAGCGGAAATAGAGAGCATGCTGCCCAGCGCCATAAAAGCGGCCAGCGCCGGCGCCCTTGGCTTGCAAATGGAAGTTCGGGAAACCGGCCAGACATTTTTGGAAAACGCCACCATAAAAGCGCTGGCCATTGCCCGCCAGCTCAACCTGCCGTCCCTAGCCGACGATTCCGGCCTGTGCGTGGAGGCGCTTAACGGCGCCCCAGGCGTGCGTAGCGCCCGCTTTGCCGGCGAACACGCCAACGATGAGCAAAACAACCAGGCCCTGCTGAAGATTATGTGGGGAAAAGAAAACCGGGCCGCCTATTTTGCCTGCTGCATGGTGTGCGCCAGGCCCGACGGCAGCCTGTTAACTGCCGAAGGGCGGTTATATGGCGAAATAACAACAGAACCGCGCGGCATAAACGGCTTTGGCTACGATCCTCTTTTTTTGCTGCCTGGGCGCGGCCTTACCGTAGCCGAGCTAGACCCCAAAAGCAAAAACACCATCAGCCACCGCGGCCAGGCCTTAAGCCGGCTGATGCGTGACTTACCAGCCTTTTTGCGCACCCAACCCTGACTTTGCCTTTATGAATTTTCTTCGCTCTGCTGGGCGGCCAGCTTTTGCTTGCGGGCGCGGCGACGGGCGCTGCCCGAACGGCGGCTACCCCTTCTTTTGTTTTCCGGCTTTTCCTCCGGCTTTTCCTCTCCATTAGCCATAGCGGGCGGCGCGGTTATGGGCAGCGCGGGCGAAGCCAATTCCCGTACCATCTCCGCGGCCGATTTTTCTTTACCGGTGGTGGCGGGGTGAGGCCTGCTTCTGGGCTTGGCTGTCCTTTTTCCGGCTGGATCCTTATTGGGCTTTATTTCGCTCGCCGTGGCCGCGGCGGGTGGATTTTCGTCATCTTTAACTTTAGCCCTATTATTGGCAGGCTTTTCTTTAGGCTTATCATCGTTATCCGCTGGTGCCGGCACGGCCTCGGTCGACACCGCGCTGGGCGTATGCTTGCGCTGCCACTCCTGGGCCAGCGGTTCCAGGCGCCAGTCGCTGGCAGCCAGCTCCGCATTGGGAACCACTTCCAGGCAAATATCTTTAGCCGCCTCCAACGCCGCCAGCTTGGCCCGCTGCTGGTTTAGCACATAGCTGGCCACCTGCGGGTTTAGCTGCAGTTTGGAACTTTTCTCCAACTTGCGGCTTATATTACGCCACACCTGGCGGGCAATGGCGTCTGTACTGCGCACCACGCCCCGGCCTTTACACGTGGGGCATGCGCAAAGCGCGCCAAATTCTATGGAAGGACGAATGCGTTGCCGCGACAGCTCCAGCAAGCCAAAACGGCTGAGCCTGCCCACATCCACTTTGGCCTTATCTTTCTTTAAGGCTTCTTTAAGTTCTTTTTGCACCTGTGTCTGGTGCTTACCATCGCGCATGTCAATAAAATCTATAACCACCAGGCCACCCAAGTCACGCAGCCTAAGTTGGCGGGCTATTTCCCGCGCCGCCTCCAGGTTAACGCTGAGCGCTGTCTCTTCTATCTGCTTGCCCTTTATGGCCTTGCCTGAATTGACGTCGATGGAAATAAGGGCTTCGGTGGGGTTTATTACCAAGCTGGCGCCGCTGGGTAGTTCCACCTTGGGCGTATAGATACTTTCAATCTGGTTTTCCAAATTATATTTGGCAAAAATCGGCCGACTCTCCTTATAGAGATGCAGCGCCTTTTGCCGCTTGGGGTTTGCCAGAGCCAAAAACTTTTTAAGCTGCTCGTAAACCACCCCATCATCCACCAGTATCTCATCCACATCGCCGGTGAATAAATCACGTACCGTACGCAGGGCTAAATGTTCTTCCCTATGCACCAGGCTGGGAGCCACGGCTTTTTTGCCACTTTTCAGCACATCCTCAAACAAACGCAACATCTGCTTAAGCATGCTTTGCAGCTCGCGTTTGGTGCGGCCCAAGGCCGCGGTACGGGCAATAACCCCCATATTAGCCGGCAGAGAAAATGAGCTTACCACCTCACGCAGGCGTTTGCGCTCTTCTTCGGTCTGCACTTTGCGCGAAACTCCCGACAAATGACGGCCCATGGTTAGAACCAGGCTTTGGCCGGGAATGGAAAGATAAGTGGTTAGCGCGCCGCCCTTGCTGCCTTGCGGATCTTTGACCACCTGCACCAAGAGCTGCTGTCCTTTTTTTAATATTTCCTGAATGGGAGGGCGTTTGCCATTGGGGTCGGCCCATAGGCCGGGTTCCAGTTCGTCAGCCTGTAAGAAACCGTGGCGGGGCTGGCCGTAGTCTATAAAGGCGGCATCCAGCGCGGGCTCTATGTTGTTGACTATGCCTTTGTAGATGTTGCCCCTGGTTTGTTCGGCGGTCTGCGCCTCCACATAAAAGGCTTCCAGTATGCCGTCTTCCACCACAGCCGCCCGCAGTTCCTCCGGGTCCAGGGCGTTTATCAGCATTTTTTGCGCCATGGGCGTTTACCCCTTTTCTATTTTGTGGCCGCAGGCGGCATCTGCGCAAACCAGTTTGGCCGCGCCAACTCGGCTCTTTTTTTCCAGCAATAAGTTGCCGCCGCACTTGGGGCACTGGCCTTTAACCGGCTTGTCCCAGGTGGCATAATTGCAGTTAGGGTAGCTGTTACAACCATAAAAAGTTTTGCCACGCCGCGAGCGCCGCTCGGTAAGTTCGCCGCCGCAGGCTGGGCAGGGCACATCCAGCGGCACTCCGCGCGCATAACGGCACTTGGGGTAGCTGGCACAGGCAATAAACTGATTGCCCGTGCGCGAAGAGCGCAATATGAGTTCGCCGCCACAGCTAGGGCACTTTTCATCGAGGGGCTGGTCAGCCGGCACCTCCACCGGTCTGCCTTCCGCGTCCAGGGGCTTGTTATTTTTGCAGCTTGGGTAGGCCGAACAGGCCAGGAACGGGCCAAAGCGGCCTTTTTTAATCTGCATGGGAGCGCCGCATTTTTCGCAAGCTATGTCAACTTCAGGCGCGGCGGGGGCCAGCTCTATAGCCCCTTGTTCGTTGCGCACAAAGTCGCTGGTGTATTTACATTCCGGGTAGGCGGAGCAGGCCAGAAACTCGCCGTGCTTGCCCAGGCGCACGTTCAGCGGCTGGCCACAAGTTGGGCAGTCCACCCCGGCGGGCACACCCTGGCCTTTTATCTGGCGCATCTGGGTTTTAGCCTTGGCCAGAGATTTGGCGAAAGGCTTGTAAAAGCCTTGCAGGAGCTTTTTCCAGTCTTCTTTGCCCTCTTCCACCAAGTCTAAAGAATTCTCCAACTGGGCGGTAAAACTTACTTCCATTACCTGGGGAAAGTTTTCCACCAAAAGGTCGCTAACCACTTCTCCCAAAGTGCTGGGCATAAGGTAGCGCCTATTGTGGCGTCCCACATATTCTTTGTCCTGCAGAGTCGACAGAATAGCCGCATAGGTAGAGGGGCGGCCAATACCTTTTTCCTCCAGTTCCTTAACCAGGCTGGCCTCGGTATAGCGCGGAGGCGGCTGGGTGAAGTGCTGTTTGGGCAGAAATTCCACCAGGCCCAATGCCTCCCCCTGGGTCAGGGGCGGCAGGCTTACCTGATCTTCTTTTTCTTCACCCTCTTGTTTGTTTTTCTGCACATCGTCCTGGTCCTCCACATACAGCGCGGTAAAACCAGCAAAGCGCAGCACCTGGCCGCTGGCCCGCCACAAGCCGGGGCCAGAAGTTATTTCCACCTGGGTTTGGTCATAAATGGCCGGCGCCATCTGGCAGGCCACAAAGCGGTTCCAAATAAGACGGTAAAGCGCCAGCTCTTCTTTTTTCAAAAACTTGGCCAGTGAGTCGGGGGTACGGAAAACACTGGTGGGGCGAATGGCTTCATGGGCCTCCTGCGCCTGGGCTTTGGCCTTGTACACATTGGGCTTGGCCGGCACAAAGTCCGCGCCAAAGCGATGTTCTATGAATTTGCGCACATCGCCAACCGCCTCATTGGCCAGGCGGGTGGAGTCGGTACGCATATAGGTTATAAGGCCCATCTGCCCTTCTTCGGTCTGCTGGCCTTCATACAGCTTCTGCGCAATAGACATGGTGCGCTTGGGCTCAAAACCCAGTTTGCGGAAGGCCTCCTGCTGCAGGGTAGAGGTGATAAAGGGCGCCGGCGGGGCGGAGTTGCGCGCACGCACGGCCACCTTTTCCACCACAAAGGGCTGGTTGGCCAGGGCCGCCTTGGCCGCGCCCACTCCTTCTTCATTGCGCGGGTCAAATTTCTTGCCCTCCAGCTTTTGCAGGCGGGCCTTAAACTGGGGCGGGTTCTGCGCCTTAAGCTGGGCGCCCAAAGTCCAGTACTCTTCGGTCACAAAACTCTTAATGCTTCTTTCCCGCTCCACAATAAGCCTTAAAGCCACCGATTGCACCCGCCCGGCCGACAACCTGGGTTTTACCTTTTCCCACAACAGGGGAGAAATCTGGTAACCCACCAGCCTGTCCAGCACTCGGCGGGCCTGTTGGCTGTTAAAGCTGTTGAGGTTTAGCTTTTGCGGGTGCTGCACGGCTTTTAATATGGCCGACTTGGTAAGCTCGTGGAAGAGAACCCTGTGATATTTTTGCGGATCTCCACCAAGCTGGGCGGCAATATGCCAGGCAATGGCCTCGCCCTCCCTGTCCGGGTCGGGGGCCAGGTATATTTCTTGAGCTTTGTGGGCCGCCTTTTGCAGCTCTTTAACTATTTTCTCCTTACCTTTAATAATCTGGTACTCAGGAGAAAAATCATGATCCAGGTCTACTCCCAGACGATTGGCAGGCAAATCCACCACATGGCCCACTGAGGCCTTAACTTCAAAGTCGGGACCGAGGTATTTGGTGATAGTGCGGGCTTTGGCTGGAGACTCTACAATTAATAATGCTTTACTCAAAACTTTTCCTTTTTTCAAAAGCCCCTTTTTGCATATAAAAAGGTGGTTGCGTCATGATGAACTTGCTGTGTTTACAGCTTAATATAGTTGCGCCCCGCGCTCTGGTCAACCAGGCCTTCCAATTCCAGATCAACCAAGAGGGCTGTCACGGCTTGCGGGCTAAGCCCGCTTTGCCGGATAATGTTATCTATATGGGTGGGCTCCACTCCCAGCAAGTCCAGTATTATTTGGCTTTCCCGCGGCAATGTCAAGCCCGCCCGCTCGCGGTTTTCCTGCAGTTGGGCCGCTAAAGGCACGCCCGCGCCGCCGGAAGCATTAGCCGAACCATAGCCAGACAATACTCCGGCCGCCCGCAAGTCTTCGATATCGCTGAGCAGAGCCGCCCCCTGGCGCAAAAGTTCGTGGCATCCCTTGCTGGTATGGCTGGAGACCGGGCCGGGCACGGCAAAAACCTCACGCCCCTGATCCAGAGCGTGGCGCGCGGTAATAAGCGAACCGCTGCGTAAAGAGGCCTCTACCACTACTGTTGCCCGGCTTAAGCCTGAAATGATGCGGTTGCGCACCGGAAACAGGCCGGGCTGGGGAGAGGTGCCGATCAAATACTCGCTCAGCACCGCCCCTTTTTCCGCAATGGTTTTGATAAGGCCAATGTTTTCCGGCGGGTAAGGGTAATCTAAACTGCAGGCCAGTACGCCTACAGTGTAGCCCCCGCCCTCCAGGGCGCCTTCATGGGCATAGGTATCTATGCCCCGGGCCAAACCTGAGACCACAGCTATCCGCTCTTTGGCCAAATCTTGTGCCAGTTGCTCGGCCACCCGCCTGCCATAAATGGTGTACTTGCGCGAGCCCACAATAGCCACCGCGGCCTGATGACAGGGCCACAGGCTGCCCTGCACGAAAATTACGGGCGGCGGCGCGAAAATATGGCGCAGAAGAGGGGGATACTCCTCATCTTCTATGGTTAGCATGCGCGCGCCCATGCGCTCCATGGCCTCTATATGCCTGTCGGGAGGGCTCACAAAGTTGTGGCTTGCGATATCCCTGGCTGTGCCAGGGCCAATGCCCCACACCTCCATAAGCTGCTCTGCGCTGGCGGCCAGTACCTGGCTGGGGCTGCCAAAGCGGGCCAGCAGGCGGGCAAAACCCACGCTGCCCAGGTTGGCCACCAGCTTCAGTTTTAGCCAGTCCAGCTTAAATTCCGGATTGTGCGGAGCTGCCATGAAACTTACTGCAGTGGACGGTAAAATAATATAATAACATTGTGATATTGAAGACCCCTTTGCGCATTATGGCTAAACTGTGCCGCATCATCGAGGTTTAGTCAAGCCCGTGCCCGCCCGGCCTGCGCCGCGAACAATTTTACCAGGTATACTTAAGCGGCAAATTAAACATCAGAGGAGCCCATGCCCCCCGCTTTATTAAAACTAGCGCTGGTAATTATATTGTGCCTGCCCTCCACCGTGGCCTCGGCCGCGGCACCCCCCCCCTACAAGCTGGCGGTGGTGGTGGAAGCCAGCGCCTTTATGGACCAGGTTTGGCAGGGCACCACCCGCGGGGAGGCTCTCTGGAAGGCGCTGAGCTTACAGCTTAACACCTTGCCAGTGCATGTGGATTACCAGGTGTGGTGGGTAGGCCAAGCCACCAGCACCTTTGACCGCCTGAACTGGCCCCGCCAGGAACGGGGTGGCCTGCCCGAATTTGCCGGCAACAACAGCCCCGCGCCAGCTCTGACTGAAGCCCTGGCCTGGCTGCAGCCAGGCGGCAGCCTGCTGTTCATTGGCAATTCCCCGCCCGGGCCAGATTGGACGCAAGCCCTGGGCAATGAAGATATTTTCTGCCATGTGCTCAGCCTGGAGCCGGGGGCGGATCTCTCCTCTCTGGCCCTGGCCGGAGGCGGAGGCTACTTTGTGGCCACAACCCCCGGCCGGGTTGCCCCATGTACCGCCGCGGCCATAAGAACCGCTATTACCCAGGGACGCCTTTTGCTGATAACCCATAATCAAAACAATGAAAAGCTGGAGCTTACGCTAACTCTTAGCCGTAGCGACATTTGGGAAAAGAGCCGCAAAGCCTTAAGCTGGCGCCTTTTGCAGATACTGCCCGGCAATTACCGCATTAGCTGGCCGGAGCGAAGCGCCCTGCCAGGGCCGTCCGCCCTGCCTGAACGCCTGGCGGTGGGCGGACCCGACGGGCCGGAACTACATGTGGGGGGCATGGGTACCTTAAGCGTAAGCAGCCTTGATGAAAATGGCCAGGAGCAAAATTGGCCTTTGGCCGTGCTGGACGCGGGCTCGGGCAAGCTTTGGGAAAGCAAACGGCCGGCGCCCTTTACCCTGAGCCTGCCGGTAGGTATTTACCGGGTTTACAGCACCGCGCCACTGCATCAAGAGTGGCGGATGGGCCTGCGGGCCGGCCAGCACGAAAGCCACGCCTTTGGCCCGCGGGGCTCGCTCACCATTGCGCTGCCCGCCCCCGGCCAGGATGCGCAAATATCATATCAACTGCAAGGCAGCCGCCACCAGGCACCTCTGCGTGGCCAGAGCGGCATAAAATTGCTTGTAAATCCTGGGGATTACACCCTGACCCTCAACACCATCCCTCCCATTACCCGAGATATTTCCATAGCCCCCGGCCAGGCCCTGGAGCTGAAAATGCCCACGCAAGGCGGCCTGCAGGCCAAACGCGCTTTAGCCGCGCCCAAAGGCTTTGATATTCTGGACCGCCAGGGCTTTGTTCTGGCGAACGGCGGGGAAAACCGTCTTATGCTCTTACAGCCGGGCGAGTATTGGCTGCGCTGGGACAACAACCCTAAACTTTTGCCGGTGCTCATTATGCCTGGCCAAATAAATATGGTGGAGGAGCCGTGACCAAAGATAAGATGCCTACCACATTGGCGGTGCGCATGCTACGCCAGGCAAATGCGGCTTTTGAGCCCTGCCCCTATAACTATGAAGACCACGGCGGTACCGAAGTGGCGGCCCGCGAATTAAAAGTGGATGAACACCAGGTTATAAAGACACTCATCTTTCAGGATGAAGCTCAGCAGCCGCTGGTGGTGTTGATGCATGGCGATAAGCAGGTGTCTACCAAAAACCTGGCCCGCCAGTTGGGCCGCAAGTTAATAGAACCATGCCCGCCGGCCAAAGTAGCCAAGCTAACGGGCTACATGGTGGGCGGCGTTTCTCCTTTTGGCACTATAAAAAAAATGCCCGTCTATGCGGAAAAGACCATTTTTACGCTGCCCGCCGTATATATTAATGGCGGTAAACGCGGCTTTTTGGTTAAAATGCTCCCCAGTGAAATAATCCGTATACTACAGGCCACGGCAGTGGAAGCTGCGTATTAGCTATTGCAAGCAGAGGTATCCTGATGAAAAAATTTTTTCTTGTATGCTGCCTATTATTGATTGCGTTGTGCTGTTCTCTGGCCCACGCGGGAGAAGTTGAGCGCTTTAAACTGGATAATGGGCTTACGGTCTTACTTAAGGAAAACCACGAAACCAAAGTTGTTGCCGTGCAGGTATGGGTTAAGGCTGGTTCCGCGTACGAAAAACCGGGGGAAGAAGGTATTACCCATTTGCTGGAGCATATGATGTTCAAAGGCTCCGCCGCCCACCCCGCCGGCGAGCTAAGCAATCTTGTTGAAGGCTATGGCGGGGAGGTAAACGCCTACACCACCACCGACCATACTAACTATCACCTACAGGCGGCCAGCATGCATGCGCCGGAGTTGGTGGAGCTTATGGCTGATGCCATCATCAACGCTGCTATCAGCCGGGAAGAGCTGGCCCTGGAAAAGGAAGTGGTGCTGGAGGAAATGCGCCGCCAGAATGACAACCCCGAAAGCCGCCTGGCGCTGAAACTAATGGAAGTGGGCTATGGTGCAAACCATCCTTTCGGCAAACCGGTTATTGGCACTAAAGCCTCGGTAAGCGCTATCGTCCGTGAGGACATCATGAACTACCGCCAGCGCCTTTACCGCGGCCCCAACATGGTGCTGGTGGTAACCGGCGATTTTGACAGCAACGCCTTAAAGCCGATTATCATAAAGGCCTTCACCCCATTGCCGGCGGGCCGGGTAGAGGCACTCAGCCTGCCGCCAGCGGCTTCCGCGGGCAAGCCGCAACTGTTTATAATGCGGGAAGCGGTGAGCCAGGCCACCATAAGCCTGGTTTGGCCCGCCGCCGGGCTGCCCTCGGATGACGTGTTTCCTTTAGACGCGGCAGCCGCCATTATGGGCGACGGGCTGACCAGCCGCCTGTTCTGGCAGCTCAAGGAGCACTTGCGTCTGGTGGATGAGGTGGGAGCCTACGCCTACACTCCGTTGGGGCCGGGCCTTTTTGCCATGCAGGCTACCATGGAGCCCGGCCAGGTGGCAAGTGCCTGGCAGCCCATGCTGAGCGAAGCGTACGGACTGCTGCGCCAGCCCGCCCAAAACCAGGAACTGAGCCGTATTCGCGCCAATATTAGCGCGGAATTTGTGCGCGGCAACCAAACCATGGATGGCATGGCCGAAAAACTGGGCTATTTTGAACTGTTAAGAGGCGGCTATGAAAACGCCGCTCATTACCTGGATCGTTTCCGCCAGGTTAACTCCGCCCTCATTTCCTCCACTATGCAAAAATATCTCAACCCTCAGCAACTTAAAATGGTTATACAACTACCAGAAGGGGCCGACGCCCCCTCGCAGGCCCAAGTGGAAGCCTTGGCCCGCAAAGTTTGGGAGCAGGCCAACACTCCCCGCCCGGCGGATAGCAGGCTGGTGCGCACATTAGGTAATGGCCTTACTTTAATTGTGGTGCCGCGCCACTCCGTGCCTTTGGTCTCCATGGCGCTGGCCGTGCCCCATGGGCTGGCCGCGGAAAAGCCCCAGCAGGCTGGCATCAACCAGCTTTGGGCCTCCTGCATTACCAGCGGCAACCAGCAATACAGTTACGGGCAAATGGCCCATATTCTGGAATCCAGAGCCGCCACCATGCAAGGCTTTGCCAATCGCAGCAACATGGGCTTAAGCGCTTCTTTCTTGTCCGACGACTGGCAGGAGGGGCTTGGCCTTTTGGCCACCGCCTGGCAAACCCCCACGTTCTTGCCGGCAGATTTAGGCCGCGCCAAAGAAGAGCAGATGGCCGGCTTACGCGCCCAGCAGGATGCGCCAACTTATCCCATTATGGCGGCGGCGCGCGCCCTGCTTTATCCCGACCATCCCTATGGGCGGGAACCCTTGGGCTCCAACGCATCTATCCAAGCTATTACCGGTCAGGAGTTGCAAACCCTGCATCAAAACCTGCGTCGCACCCAAGGGGCGGTGCTGGTGCTGGTGGGCGATATCGATCCGGCGGAAGCGCAAGCCCACGTGGAACAGCTGTGGGCTAAAGAACCGGCGCTAACTTTAGGCGCGGACAACCAGCCCGTGGGCCCGGCGCCAGCCAGCCAGGAAAAAAATCTTGCCGCGGGGGAGAGGCAGCAAACTCAGATAATGGTAGGTTTCCGCGCCCCCGGGGCTGACAGCCACGACAAATATGCGACTATTATGTTGCAAACCATACTAGATGGTATGGGAGGACGGCTGTTTATGGAGCTGCGCGAAAAGCAGTCGCTAGCTTATACTGTTTTTTCTTTTTATAATATGAACTTAAACTCGGGCACCTTTGCCATCTACATTGCCTGCGACCCCAGCAAGCAAAAGGCGGCGCTTACCGGCATAGCCCAGCAACTGGATTTACTGCGCAATGTGCCGGTTTCCGAATTGGAGTTGGCCCGCGCCAAAAATTATTTTTTGGGCACCGAAGCCGTTGCCCAGCAAACTTATAATATCCAGGCCATTACCATGGCCCGGGACTATCTCATGGGCTTGGGCATTGATCACCAGACCAAAATGGCGGAGTATATAAATGGTATAACTCCTCAACAAATAATGGAAGCGGCTCAGAAGATATTCGACCTAAACCACCAGCTAACCGTTAGATACGGACCCGCCGCCCCGTAACGGGAAGGCTTGGCTCAAAGAAGAGACAAATGGCAATTACGGCAATAGATATTGGCGGCACCAGTATAAGTATGGCCATAGTGGATACCGGTGGTATCCGGCTGCGCGCGGGCCTGCCCACCTTAAGCCATATGGGCACGCAAGAGGTTATTGCGCGCCTGCTGGAAGAGGTGCGCGCCCTGCAGCGCCAGGGAGAACAAATGGGGCTGCGTTGCCAATCTGTGGGTGTGGCCTGCCCGGGCGTGCTAGACCGCGCCCACCGCCTGGTGCTTTACTCACCCAATTTGGCCTGGCATAACGTGCCTCTGGCGGACATTTTGTGCCAAGAGCTTAACCTGCCGGTTTATATGGAAAATGACGCCAATCTTTATGCCCTGGGCGAATATGCCTATGGCATGGGTCAGGGGCGGCACGACCTTATCTGCTTTACCCTGGGCACAGGAGTGGGGGGGGGTATTGTTATGAACGGCCGCCTGCTCAATGGGCACAGCGGCTGGGCCGCCGAGCTTGGCCACACCATTGTTCAGCCCAATGGCCGCCCCTGCGGCTGTGGCGCCCGCGGCTGCCTGGAAGCCTACGCCTCGGCCACTGGCCTGCAGGGCATACTGCGCGAGGCCCTGGCCCAAGGCGCCACCACTATGTTAACGGCGGATGATGGTGTGAAAAGCATGGATTTGGCCGCCCGGCAGGGCGACTCTCTGGCCCTGGCTATTTTTAATGAAGCTGGGCGTTATTTGGGGCTGGGCATCATAAATGCGGTGCTTACCACAGGCGTTGAGCGGGTAGTGCTGGGCGGAGGGGTGGCCAAGGGCTGGGATTTAATGTGCGAGGGCACCTGGCAGCAAATTAAAAAAACCCTTACAATTATAGATTGGGATAAACTAGATATTAGTATAAGCCAACTAGGCGCCGATGCCCCCCTGCTGGGAGCGGCCGCGCTGGCTGGCATTTAAATAACTATCATTTTTAAGAGGTGAGATTTGGCCAAGCTTAGCCGAAAGCAATTACTGAAAAGTCCTGACGATTTTCTAACTTTTACAGAAAAAGCCGGTAAGTGGGTAGTAAAAAATCAACGCCGCCTGCTTATAGGCGGAATAGTACTGGTGGTTGCCGCGGGCCTGGTCTTAGGGTTGATTACTTACAATAGCCGCCATCAGGCCGCCGGCGCACTGGCCTATGGTCAGGCTTTTTACACATATAAAGTTACTCAGGCCAACCCCTCTCCCGCCGCCTGGGCTGGGGCGTTGCAGCAATTGACTAAAGTAGCCACAGACTATGCCAGCACCAATGCCGGAAATCAGGCCCGCCTTTGTATGAGTTCGGTCTTTTTTGAACTTGGCGATTATGGCAAAGCTGAAGAAAATTTACGCCTTTTACTGGAAGAACCAGGGGTTAGCCCAGAGGTTAGCGCACTGGCCTGGGGTGCTTTAGGCCAATGCCTGGAAGCCAAAGGCAACCGCTCTGAAGCTGAGCAGGCCTATGCCAAGGCCGCGGCCTTAAGCGCCCCCAGCAGCGCCAACATATGGCGCACCGCCCAAGCCAGGCTGTTGCTTGGCCAAGACCAGAAACAGAGCCAGGCGCTGTATAAGCAGGTTCTGGACAGTTCCAGCAGCAAATTTTTGCGTGTAAACGCTGCAAGGATGCTGATCGGTATGGGACAGGAGGTAGGTCAGCTTAACTGAGTATCCGCAGGCTAAACAACCACGCTACAACCTATGACAACTTAACACGGCAGACCAAGCGCTTTCAGGCTTGCGCCTGTTTAGCATTATTATGATTTAACTGTGGAGACTTTAAAAAGGTGCCATTAACGCCCCCAGAACCCAACTCCATCCCATCTGCTGGCCACCGCCGCACCCGCGGCCACTGGTTTTCTCCTTATATACTGTTGTTTGTTCTGCCATGGACCTTGGCCACTCTAGTTTCGTTCTGGTTCAGTTACAACACCATTTATTCCAGCATAGAGATGGCGGTTCGCGCGCAGGCGGTTGCCATTCTCAACAAAGACGTCAGTTTTCTGCATAACTACTCCAACCTGGGGGGGATGTATGTGGCGCGCACGGCCATTCGCGGCCTTTTCCCCACCTATGACAAAAACAGTAACCGTATGGAAGGACGGGACGGCACCACCTATCTTCACCTGGACCCCGCGGAAATGCTGCACATCATGCATTCATCCAGCATACCCGAAAGCGACGAACCCAATTCCTATTTGCTGTATAACAAAGGCGCCGCGCTGCACAAGCCAGACCGCTGGGAGCAAACCATATTAAAATTGCTGGCGCCGGAAAACCGAGAATTCGCCGAGCTGACACAGATCAGCAACAAGCCTTACCTACGCATGATGCGCAACCTTACCGATAGCGACATTGCCGCGCAAATGGGCGATGATAAATTGGCCATAAGCATTAGTTTGCCCATGGCGCCCCTTTGGAGCAAAGTTCAGAGCAAGGTGCTGGTACTGGGGGTAATACACTTTTCGCTGTGGCTCATGGGGGTATTGCTGGCCAACTGGATAAGTAATAACCTAAGGCGAAAAAGCGAAGAGCGCGACAAGGCCGAAGAAGCTTTGCGGGAATTGGCCGAAGAGCTGGAGAGGGCTTTGAACCGGCGTAGTGAGGATGTTCAAAGAAAGCAGCGCGAACTGCAAACCCTTTTTGACAATCTGGATACCGGCGTTTACGTAAAAAATAATAATTTTGAATTTGTTGCGGTCAACAAGCATTTGGCAGAGATCCTGAAAATAGACCCCCAAGATATGATAGGGCGCACTGACTCTTGGTTTGCCCACCCAGACACTTCCCGCAAAATAAGAGAATGTGAAAAAATTGTTGCCACCACCAGGGCTGGCCATGAAATAGACCTGGTAGTAAAAAGCGGCCCGCACAGCTTTTTGCAACACATTCTGTTTTTCCCCATTTTAAATGATGGTGAGCTGGAAGGTATTGGCGGGATTTTATTCGATCTAACCGAACGCCGGCGCATGGAGATGGATTTAGTGGAGGCCAAGGAGGCGGCCGAGCACGCCAACCAGGCCAAGAGCGAATTTTTGGCCAACGTCAGCCACGAAATACGTACGCCCTTAAACGGCATTATAGGTATGACTGATTTGCTGCAAAGGACGACGTTAAACAAAGACCAGACCTCCATGGTCTCTACCATCAAAACCAGCGGCGACAATTTACTAGAGGTTCTTAATGAAATACTCGATTTTTCTAAAATCGAAGCCGGCAAAATGCAACTGGACCCCATGCCCTTCAGCCTGCGTGACATGGTGTTCGACGCTATCCGCGGCCTGGCGCCCATAGCGTACAAAAAACATCTGGAGGTTATAGTTAATATAGCCCCCCAAGTGCCCGACTGCCTGTTGGGCGACCTTGTCCGTATCCGCCAAGTGGTGTTAAACCTGTTAAGCAACTCTATTAAATTTACGGACCAAGGCGAAATAACTTTTACCGTGCGCGCACTGGGCACCACCGAATCCTCGGCACGTCTGCGCTTCAGCCTGAACGACACCGGTATTGGCATTCCTTACGAGCAGCAAAAACGCATATTTGACGCCTTTGAGCAAGTGGACAATTCCACTACCCGCAAATATGGCGGAACCGGTTTGGGGCTCACTATCTCCTCCAAGCTGGTAAAAATAATGGGAGGCCAGCTTTCACTTGAAAGCACTCCGGGCCATGGCACAACTTTTTGGTTCGAGCTTAACTTACCCACAGTTGCCCAAGTCTCTCCCTCTATGGAAACCCCACCCATTCATTATGACCTGGAAAACCGCCGTGTTCTTCTGGTGGACGATAACGCCACCAACCGCCGAATTGCCATGAGCCAGCTAAAAGACTGGAAGATAGAAGCCTATGAATGTGCGGGCGCGGAAGAGGCCTTACGTTTTTTGCGCATGGCCGCCGATTCTTCCAAACCCTTTGACCTGGTGATTTCTGATTTGCAAATGCCGGAAAAAGATGGCCTGGATTTAGCCCGCGCCATGCGCGACGATGCGCGGATGCGCGATATACCTGTAATAATTTTATCATCCAGCAATCTCACCAAAGACCAGTTGGACGAACATCTGGTGCAGGTGGTTATCAATAAACCGGTACGCGCGGAAGACCTTTTGCGCGCCATCGCCACGGCCCTGCATCTGTGGGAGAGCGCCGACCTATCCAACATCCAGAAACGTCCCAATTTGCATCCTATTTACTCAGTAAGCCTCAAAATTCTCCTGGCTGAGGATGTGGAGGTTAACCAACTGGTGGCTACCCGCATGTTGCGCAATCTTGGTCACCGGGTGGTGGCGGTCAACAACGGGCAAGAAGCGCTGGATATCCTGGCTAAGGATAGTTTCGACCTTATCTTCATGGATATCCGCATGCCGGTTATGAATGGTGTGGAGGCCACCAGAAAAATACGCGAACGCGAAGAGTTGTATAAAAGCAAGTATCTGCCCATTGTGGCCATGACCGCCCACGCCCTTAAGGGCGACAAAGACAAGTATATGGGAAGCGGTATGGATGACTATATAAGCAAGCCCATTGTGCAGGAAGATCTGGTGGTTATTCTCAACAAAATAATAGAGCGTTTCAGCCTGGCCGGGCGCGAGGCGGGGAAAAAGCCTCTATATGCAAACAGCGAAAGCTTCCAGCAACAATCGGATACAAAATCTGCCAACCGGCCACCCGCCAATGCCGAGCCGGCGCCAGAGGCCTCTTCTCCCGCGCCAGAGGCCAACAGTGCCATATTGCCTGATAAAATAGATATGGACATTCTGCAGCACAATTTTGGAGGAGTTGCAAGCTTGGCATGTGAAACCATGCAGCTTTATCTGCGCGATGCCAACACATATTTGGCGGGCATAAAGCAGGCTATCGACGAAGGCGACAACAAGGCCCTTATCTTCAATGCCCATTCGCTCAAAGGCATGAGCTCTTATTATACCAAAGGCCCGGTCTTTGCAGCCTCCCTCAGCTTGGAACAGAAAGGCAAGGAGGAAGCGTTGCCCGCGCAAACAGACGAAATTAATGCGCAATATGAGCTTTTAGTTGAGCAGGTTAACCACCTTATGTCTGATATGCGCGGCTTTCTGGCCGCGCACTAGTTGCGCGTATGGCATAGACACATAAAAAGGCGGCCGGGACACCCGGCCGCCTTTTTATTGTGGAATGACTGCTAAAATTGCCTGAATAAGGCTTACGCGGCGGCGTAGCCGCCGGCATCCCGCCGAAAATCACGCTTTAGGGCGAAGCGGTTTTTCATAAATTATCAGTAGGGAGATTTATGGAATGAACTCCGGCCATTAATCTAAAGGCGCGAATACATAGCCAGCATCGCCGCCACCCGCTGGTTTTTGCACCGCCCCCCATCCGGGAAAGGGCAAATGCATACCGGCAACAATTACTTTTTCGCTTTGGGCTTGGCGCAGCAGCGCTTGCCTGGTTTTAACGGCCTCCCGCCCGTTCACATCATAAACCACCCCCACTTCCGGCCGGGCAAACTGCACTGCGGGCACATGCATAATATCACCCCATACCAGCACCCGCTTTTCATTTGTTGTTATCAAAAACGCGGTGTGGCCGGGCGTATGCCCAAAGGCCGGCAAAGCCTGTAAACCGGGGGTTATGGTGCAACCAGGCGTAAAAGTATTTAGATGCGCCACCTTTAGCGCCTGCCGGGCAAAGAATACGCTGCCTTTCTGGGTGGCGGGAAACTCTTGGCTGTCACACCAATAAGCTACCTCCGGCTTGGCTATCCAAACCTCGGCATTGTTGAACACTTCTTTATTCTCGTTATACAGGCCTCCGGCGTGATCAATATGCAAATGGGTTAATACCACCATATCAATCGCACCCGGTTTAATGCCGTAGGCCGCCAGGGCTTCCAGCAGGTTGCCGCCTTGCGCCGCCCCCACCCCGGTGTCGAATAATATATTACGCCCGTTTAGCTGTAACAAATAGGCATTGACATAAGAGGTAAAAGACCCATCGGGAAGCAGCGCCTTTATCTGCTCAATATCGGCCGGAACAATAACCTCTTTAACCTGGGCCAGCCTTTTTACATCAGACAAGGCTACCAGACGATTACCCCCACCCAGATCCAGCATCGCGAATCTCCCGCCTCCGGCAAATGTGTTTACCGTTGGAAACAGCATCAACAAACTAATGGCAAAAATAATTTTTTCCATACTGCGCTTCTGGCTGTTAAAACTACTGGGCGGCCGTCAAGCCTACGGCAAAATCGGGAAATACCCCTTGGGCACCACGGTAATGCCTCGTTCAGTCACTGTAAATTTTTTCCTGTCTTCATTAGGCTCAACGCCAATTCGCGTACCCTGAGGGACATGATTTTGCTTATCGATGATAGCCTTGCGTATAATGCAATGCCGGTCAATGGTAACATCATCTAAAATAACGCTTTCGTTTATTTCACTATAGGAACGCACCACGATGTTGCTGCCCAGCACCGAGTTGCGCACCAGCCCGCTCAATATGCAACCCTGCCCCACCAAAGAGTCCAACGCCTTGCCCACCCGCGGGTGCGGCCCCTTTTCCACCTGGAATATGAATTTGGCGGGCGGAAACTGGCGCATATAGGTGCGCAAAGGCCACAGCTCACCATACAGGCTGTAGAAAGGTTCAACTCCGCACAGATCCATATTGGCGTTCCAATAGGCATCAAGCGTTCCCACATCGCGCCAGTAGCCCGAATCTTTGGTTTGCTCGGTCATGACACGGTGACGCCGCCCCTCGGCATCGGTGGTTACCACATAGTCGGCAATTTTGTTGTTGGCGCGGTAGGGGTAGGCCTTAACCCGGTAGTTCTGCAATACATAGGGAATGATGTGGTGGCCGAAATCCATACCACCTTCTTTTTCCAGGGCATCTAACAAAACCTGTTTGCGAAAGATATAAATACCCATGCTGGCTAAAGAGCGCTCTTCATCGCCCGGTATCGATACGGGATCGCTGGGCTTTTCATAGAACCTGCTTATGGTGCGGTCCGCATCTATTTCCGCCACCCCATATTGGCTGGCCTCCTGGCGGCTAACCTCTATAACGCTGATGGTAACGTCCGCATTGTGATGCCGGTGATAGCGGTAGAACTGGCTATAGTCCATCTTATACACATGGTCGCCGCTCAGAATGAGGATATCTTCAATTTTAGGGTCGCGCAATAAAAGATAGGCGTTCTGCCGCACCGAATCCGCCGTGCCCTGGTACCACTGCTGCCCCGTGCGCATTTGCGGGCTTACTATGTGCAGGTAATGCCCCAAATCGTAAGAAAATATGTTCCAGCCAGCTTCCAGATGCTCCACCAAAGACTGGCTTTTATATTGCGGCAGCACAATGAGCTTATAAATACCGCTATTAATACAGTTGCTTAGTGTCAGGTCTATTAAGCGGTAGGTGCCCCCAAAGGGCACGGAAGGCTTGGAACGATCCATAGTAAGCGGGAACAGCCGTTCGCCTTTGCCGCCAGCCATAATTATAGCTAATAGTGATTTCATAAGTTACTCTCCTGTCTGGCTCCGGCCTCGCTGCTGGCTGGGGCGCACGGCGGGCATTGATCGGGGTTCAGAAAATAGCGCTCATATACCTCCAACAGTGAAATAAGCACAGCCAGAATTAACGGCCCAATAAATAAGCCTACCATGCCATATAAACTAAGGCCGCCCAGCACGCTGAAAAATGTGAGCAGGGGGTGGATGCCGCGTTCACGCCCCAGCAGCTTGGGGCGCAGTATATTGTCGCAGCTTAACCCCACCAAAAGACACCATGCTCCCAGCAATACAGGGGCCGCGGTGTCGCCCATAAGCAACAGGTAAATAACCGCTGGCACCCAAACCAAAGCAATGCCCACAATAGGCACTACCGAGGCAAATACCATCAGCGTGCCCCAGAAAGGTGAGTTGGGTACCCCGGCCAGCCAAAAGCCCAGCCCGCCGGCCACTCCCTGCAAGGTGGCCAACAACAGGGTACCTTTCATAGTGGTGCGCAACGAACGCAAAACATCGGTGGCAATGCTGGTATTTAAATGGCTGGGCAAAGGCGAGAGCGTCATAAGTTTTGCCCCCATACGCCTCCCGTCCATAAGCAGATAGAATGTGATAAACAAAATAAGCACAAAGTTTAGAATGAGGCTGCCAAAGCCCCGCACCAGACTGAGCACATTTACATACAAGAAGTTGCTGGCCTTGCCCACGAAATCCCCCAGCTGCGAGGCCACCTCCTGCTGGGATACGCCAACGGTTTTCTGCAACGCTTCCCATAAAGGGGCAATGTAATCCATGAGCTGCTTTAAGGTTCCCTCTAATTGATTATTTAAAATAAGCCCGCTTATATAGCTGTAAAGCGAGAGCGCCTGGTTAGTTATAATAGCGGCAATAAGCAGAAAAGGAATTACCACAATAAGAGTGAGCACCAGGCAGGTAAGTATGGAGGCAATAATTTTGTTCCTTTTGCAGCCATGCAAAAACACCCGGTAAAGCGGCAGACTTACCACTGTGGCAATGAGTGCCAGAAAAATGGGAATTATAAATGGTTCCAACAACTGATAAGTAAGGTACAGAACAAAGATAATGCAAGCGGCAAAAAACAGCTTGCTGACTATGGAAGTAAAAGGCTTGGCGGTGTTTTCAGACATTTTTATATTTATCCTGAGGTTATACGGATTTTTTTCGGCAACATGCGGGCCTGGCCCAAATAGTCGATGTCCGCGCGGCATTTGTCCACCCAGGCCGGGTCTATATTAGCTAAGGCAATGCCCACCCCTGGCTCGCATTTGGCCAGCACATCGCCCAGCGGATCCACAATCATGGAAAAGCCCAAGGCGGAGCGGCGGGGAGCGTATTCTCCCCATTGGGCCCCCACCAGCATATAGCACTGATTTTCAATAGCCCGGGTACGAATTATGGCTTCCCACTGGCGCTCTCCCGGCGACACAAAAAAAGCCGAAGGGGCGGCCACCACCTGGGCGCCTCTAAGGCGCAGGCCGCGGGTGGCCTCGGGGAAGCGTAAGTCGTAGCAAATGGCCATACCCAAACGGCCAACGGGGCTGGCGCATACCCTCTGCCGGTGCCCATGGCTCAGATAGGTTTCCTCGCTGAATGGATGGTGCCGGCCACCGCTCGAGGTAACCAAGTGTATTTTATGATAATAATCCACCATATTACCGTGCTCATCCAACAAAAGGCAGGTATTGTAAATTTTGTGGTTGCGCCCTTTCTGGTAAAAGCTGCCTCCCACAATCCAAATTTTAAGGCGCGCGGCCAGCCCGCTCAAAAACTTGAATGTGGGTCCCTTCAGCGGCTCAGCCAGCATGGGATCATGCCCGCTGGCTCGCAAAAAGCCAAAATATTCGGGCAATACCACCAGCTTGGCCTGCCGTGCGGCCGCTTCCTCTATCAATTCGGCGCTGGCCTGCCAATTGCGCTCCCTATCGGGCGAACCTTGTGTCTGTATTACTGCCGCTATCATTGTCTTTCGCTCAATTAGTAAATACTTTTATTATAACAAGTTAGACTAAGCAATTGGAACAAAAAACCGCCTCGGGGCATAAAATAAGTTGGACACAACCGCCCGGCCTGGTTGGCTGTGCGGGCGCTGTCGCCTGTGGGCTGATGGCCGGACAATTATTTGTCAAAATAAATATATACAGTAATATTATAAACTACGCTCAACTATATGCAAAAACGTCCTTCGAGGAACTTTTTTGGAAAATACATCGCCTAACTCATTTGTTTGCGGAGACTGGACCGGGCTTACCCTCACCATAAGCCCGGATGCCATGAGTGCCTCTTTAACCGGCACCGCCACCCCGGGCGCGGATACCCAGGCTATTCGAACCACTCTCAGCAGGCTCATTCGTTTATCCGGCCTGCAGCATGGAGTGCAACCACAGGCCGTGCAACAAGCTTTAGAGCGCCTGAACCAGGGGCAAGACCTGGACGATTTTGTCATTGCCCGTGGCAGCCTGCCAACCCCTGGCCGCGATGCCACCATAGAGCTATTGGTAGCGCCTAAACAAGAGGCGGAAAACGGGATGGCGCAGGGGCTTGATTTCCGTGAACAGAGGGATTTGCCCCTCATTGAGGCTGGCGCTCATGTTGCCCGACTTATCCCTGAGCAGCCAGCCATACCCGGTAAAACCGTACTGGGCTCGCCAGTTACGGGGCCTGCGCCCCGCATTCTCAAACTGCAACCAGCTCGAGGGGTGGAACTGCAAGAAAACGGCACCCTGCTGGTGGCTACTACCAGCGGCCTTTTGGCGCAGCCGGAAGACGACAAATTTGAAATTATAGACCAGTTGGAAATAGCAGGCGATGTGGATTTTTCCGTAGGCCATGTGGACTTCCCTGGCTTTGTGAAAGTGGCGGGTACCGTGCTTTCCGGCTTCAAAGTAAACGCCTATGCCCTGGAGGCCGACTCTTTGGAGAGCAGCAGCCAAGTGGAGGTAACAGGCGACCTGAGAATTAAAAAAGGCATTTTAGACGCTCAGGTTAAAGCCGGCGGCAATGTGTCGGCCTTTTACATAAGCCAGGCCACGGTGGAAGCCGGCGGCGATGTGCTGGTTAATACGGAAATTGTGCAGGCCAACGTGCGCGCCAAGGGGCGCATAATTCTTTTGTCTGAAAGCGGGCGCATTGTTAACAGCAAGGTTACGGGTGTGGCTGGGGTGCAAACCGCCAAGCTGGTAAACAGCGGCCAGGAAGACAGCCAGATACGCATTGGCATGGATAAGGAGTTTGAGCAGCAACTGGCCGAGTTGCGCCACCAACTGGCTAAGTTAGCTGAAAACAAAAAAGGTGTGTTAAGCCAACTGGCCGACCAGGAGCCAGAGTTGTACTCCATGGAAATGGAGCTAAAAGAGCTTATTACCAAACTTAGCGAAAATGCCGACGAAAAAACCAAGGAAAACCTTCTGGCCCAGATAAATATGATAATGCCCTTGCGTGCTGAAGCTAAAACCCAGGTGCGGGAGCTTAAGCAGCAGTTTAAAAACTTGGAATACGAAATCAGCCGCCGGGAACACCGGCTTAAAGAAATGCTGGCCCTGGCCCCCAGCGGTACTGTGCGCCTGACAGTTAAGGATCATGCCGACGCCGGCACCATTATTCTCACCCCGCGGGCCCGCCTGGTGCTGGATGGCCCGCAAAGCAAATTCTCCGCGATTGAAGTGGAGATTAAAGATAAAATAACTGGGCAAACCAGCTTTGAAGTTAAACTGGGCAAGATGCACCTGCTTAAGTAAATTTGGAGGATTTTTGATGAAACTAAAGTTTATGGCCACGCTGCTTCTAATGCTTATTGTGGCGGGCTGCTCTACACAAAGTTCTTTTGGCGATGTGCGTTCCGAACTGCCTAAGCAACTGGGCTACATGCTGTATGAAGAAGCTGTGGACTACTATGGCAAACCCAACTCCGTGGTTCGCCATGGCGACCGCTTTACCGCCGAGTGGGTGCGCAGCGGCACGGTGGTAACCGAGCGGCTTAAACTCACCTTTGACGAGCGCCAGATAATGCGCGCCTACGATTACAGCGAAAAGCCCTTTGAATAACCGGCGTTGCCCATAACCCCTATGCTAATTGACGCCCACGTCCACATCTTCCCCCCGGAGTTTATAGCTCGGCGCCAACAACTGGCGGAAGAAGAACCGGACTTTGCTCTGCTTTACGCCAATGAACAAAGCCCCATGAGAGATGGCGGCCAGTTGTTGCGGGATATGCGGGGAGTAGACCGGGCCTGGGTGGTGGGCTTCAACTGGCGCTTGCAAAAAAACGCCGTCTGCCATAACGATTATCTTCTGCGCATGGCCCAAGCTCACCCTGGCAAGCTGCGCTGCCTGGCCGGATTCCATCCCTCCGCGCCCTGGGCGGCGGCCGAGGCCAGTCGCGCCCTGCAAAACGGCATGCACGGCCTGGGCGAGCTGGCGTTTTACCACAGCGATCTCAACCTAGATGAACTGGCCCCGCTGTGTAATCTGTGCGCCACCCATAATGCGCCACTTATGCTGCACATTAACGAACCCATAGGCACACACTATGCGGGCAAGGCGCCTATGGGCTTAACCCTTACCTACCAGCTTGTCAAGCAACACCCAGGCTGCAAGTTTGTCCTCTCGCACTTGGGCGGCGGCATCTTCTTCTACCAAACCCTCAAGGCCCGTGAGGTGGCCTTAGCTCTGCAAAACGTGTGGTTGGACACCGCGGCCAGCCCGTTTGTATATCAGCCACTGGCCCTTAAGTTGGCGGTACAGCTTATGGGCCGGGAAAAAATCCTTTTGGCCAGCGACTACCCCCTGCTTGGCTGGGAACGCACCCGCCAATTGCTGCTACAGGCCGAGCTCGGCCCCCAAGAGCTGGATATGGTGTGCGGCCTGAACGCGGCCCAGTTAATAACATAAAAATTTTTGCAAAAAAAAATTAAAGCTTGCCTGCTGTACGGCCGATAAGCCCTATAAGGAGGCATAGATGATTAACGCCCCTTCTCCCAGACCCCACCTGTTGTGGGTGCCTGCCTCTGACCAGGCGGCCAACAACGCCAATTGCCAGACCCGGCCAACAACCGGCCTGGATATGGATAGGTCTGTTCCCAAGCTGGACGAAAAACAGCAAAACCCGGCTCAGGCAGGCCCCTCTGCAAACCAGCTTACCCCGGAAGAACAAAAAGAAGTGGAAGCGCTGCAACAACGTGACCGGGAAGTGCGGGCTCATGAACAGACCCACAAAGCCCAGTTGGGCGCCTACGCCGCCGGCGGGCCTTACTATGAATTCCAAACCGGGCCCGATTACAAAAGATATGCCGTGGGCGGCAGCGTGGCAGTTGATACCAGCGCGGAAAGCACGCCGGAAAGAACCATCCAAAAAGCCCAGACCATCAAAAGAGCGGCCACCGCGGTAAGCAACCCTTCCAGCGCTGACAAGGCGGTGGCCGCCTCGGCCCAGCAAATGGAGCAGGAGGCCAGGGCCATGTTGGCGGAGGAACGCCTGCGGGAGCGCGCGGACCGCCTGTTGGGAGCCTATCAAAAATTCCAAACCCAAGGCGCGAAGCTTGCCTCTAAAGTGGATCTGGTAGTTTAGGATATTCGGCTAATTTTTTGGAATAACTATCTTTTGCCCAACTTTTAGCGTGTTGTCCTTAAGCTGGTTAGCCTCTTTCAAAGCTTGTACGCTTACTCCAAAGCGCTTGGCCAGGCTGGTTAGGGTGTCTCCCTGTTTTACTACCCATGTCGTAGCCACCTGGGGCGCCTGAGGCGCCTGGGATATCTGAGGTGGCTGATGGGGCTGGGGGGCGCTCTCCGCCTGTTCTTGCTTAAGCTGCCTGAGCACGTTAGCCCCCTGGCCCTTGGGCACCAGCAACTGGTAGCTGCCCTTGGGTAAAGTGTTGGTAACCAGTTCAGGATTGAGTTCACGCAACAGGCGTACGCTGCTTTTGCTGTATTCAGCCAGTTCGCGCAAAGTTGTGGCCCGCTCCAGGTTGAAAATGATCTCATCCCCCTGCATTGGGGTGTAAATTTGTTCAGCCGGCAGATAATAGCCATAGGCTTCGGGATCGCTCAAGATTATCTTGGCCGCCATTATGCGAAAGACATAACGCATGGTTTCACGGGGGAGATATAGTTCGTAGTAACTGCTGGCGCCCTGTTCTTTCAATTCGGAGGCGATTCTGCCTTCGCCGCAATTGTAGGCCGCCATAACCAAGGCCCAGTTTTTAAACATGCGATACAGATATTTGAAGTAATCAATGGCCGCGCGGGTGGCTATTTCCGGATTCAGGCGCTCATCCACCACATCATTCATCTTTAAGTTATAGCCCCTGCCCGTGGCCTGCATAAACTGCCAAAGCCCGGTGGCGCCAGCCCTGGATTGCACATAAGGCAAAAGATAACTTTCAGTAACTGCTAAATATTTTAGATCATCGGGCAGGCCCGCCTCTTTGAGGGCGCGGCTTATGTAAGGGAAGTAGCGCCCCGCCCTTTTCAGGCACATAACCATCTGCGCCTGGTCATGCACCATGGTGTTAAACTCCCGATCCAACTGTTCGTAAATGAAAGGATCCTCCAGGGGCACCCGTTCTCCGCACAACACCAGCGTTTTGGGCGGGCGCGGCAAATAGCGCATGTTAGCGGGTTTAACCGCTTCTGGCGCACGGCTTGGCGTGGCGGGCTGATTAAAAAGCTGGCTGCCGGCCGGGGCGCTGGGGGCGGTGTCTTCCGCATAGGCCTGCAAAGCAAAAGCCAGGCTAAGGGCAATAACAAAAAAATAGACTTTTTTCACCACATTTTCCTTCAGGTTTGATAAAATTTTGCGCTGGCAAGGCCATAAGCTTAAGGTAGCGTGTACCACATGTAATATATAAGAGGCTTCTGGCAAAAACCATGATTAAAATAGCGGCTATCTTTGCACGCGACTTTGAGCTTTGCCTTGGGCAATGTGCCCCTTATGGTGTATAAAGCATTTTATGAATGAACAGAACCAATTGCTGGAGCTCGTGTTGGGCCAGGCCAGCCCTTTAGCCGGCCTGTTGCCCGGCTTTAAGCCCAGAGCCGCCCAGCTCGAGCTGGCCCGGGCGGTGGGTGAGGCTTTAAGCGCCAATGGCGGGTTGGTGGCCCAGGTGGGCACAGGCACAGGTAAAACCTTGGGTTATTTGATACCCGCGCTTCTTAGCGGCCAAAAAACCGTTATTTCCACTGGCAGTAAAACCCTGCAAGACCAGATAAACGATAAAGAGCTGCCCCTTTTGCAAAGCGCGCTGGCCCCCCATTTGCGCTGGGCCGTGCTTAAAGGCCGCAGCAATTACCTGTGTACGCGCAAGCTGGAAAAGTTTTTGCGAGCCCCCGGCCTCAATTTACCCGGCAGCATGGCAGGCCTGCTGCAAGAGTTTTGGCGAACCAGCCCCGACGGCGATTTAGACCCCCTGCTCGCTAAGCTTACTCCGGAAATAGTGGAGGAAATAACCAGCAACAGCGAGCAGTGCCAAGGCAGCCGCTGCCTGAAACGCGAGCAATGTTTTTTGCTGGAGGCCAGGCGCAAAGCGGCGGAAGCGGACATGGTGGTGGTTAACCACCATCTGTTCTTGGCGGATTTAGCCCTGCGCGCCGCCAACCACGGCCAGCTTCTGCCGCGCTGGCAGGCCGCCATTTTCGACGAAGCTCACATGCTGCCGGAAATAGCCACCCAAGCCTTTGGCGTACAGGTAAGCATGCAAAGAATAAATACCTTGCTTAAAGACATTGGCAAAGAGGCCGCCCGACCAGGTCTTTTGTTAGACGCTTTGGGAACCGCGCGCAAGGCCAGCGACAAGCTGTTTGCCAAACTAAACCGCCTGCTGGGCCCCACCAGCGGCCAAGGTTTGAGCCCCGAACATCTGGCCAAACTGGCCCCTTTGATGGAAGCACTGGAAAGCACCCTGCTTATTTTGATAGACATACTGGAACAAGAGCCAGAGCAGAGTTTGGGCGAACGCTTGGGTCTTTTGCTGGTAGATCTGCAAACCCTGCCCAACCCGCTAAGCGGCCGCAGCGTGGCCTGGGCCCGCACCAGAGGCAGCTCGCCCGCTTTACTGCTGTCGCCGGTGGAGGTAGCCTCCCATTTACAGCAAACTCTCTATGCGCAACAGGGGAGCCTGGTCTTTACCAGCGCCACCCTGGCCCCTGTGGATGACCTGCACCCCTATCTGGAGCGCATGGGGCTTGACCCGGAAACTACTACCTTGAGCCTGCCTTCGCCCTTTGACCTGGCCAGCCAGACCTGCCTGTATGTGCCGCGCCACCTGCCCGACCCCAACCAGGAACAGTTTACCCTGCGTTTGGCCGACGAACTGCGCAAGCTGCTTATGTTAAGCGGCGGCCGCGCTTTTGTGCTTTTTACCAGCCACCGCAATTTGGAGCAGGTAGCCAAAGAACTGGAAAAAGAGCTGCCTTTTACCCTGCTGGTGCAGGGCCGGGCGGGCAAACTGGCTTTACTTAAACAATTTGTGGAAAAAACCCCAGCCGTGCTTTTGGCCACAGCCAGCTTTTGGCAGGGCGTTGACATTCCCGGCCCCAGCCTGTCGGCGGTTATAGTGGACAAGCTGCCCTTTGCCCCGCCCGATGACCCCTTGGTGGCCGCCCGCTGCGCGCTCATGGAAGAAAATGGTGGCAGCGGCTTTGCCCACATTCTGCTGCCTGAAGCCATTCTGGCGCTGAAACAGGGATTGGGCCGCCTCATTCGCGGACCAGACGATAAAGGACTATTAGCTGTGCTGGATGGCCGCATATGGCGCAAAAGCTATGGCAAACGCTTTTTAAAAGCCTTGGCTCCCCTGCCGATTACAGACAAGCTTGAGGATGTGGAACAATTTTTCGCCAGCCATGGCTAAGGCTAAGAGGGTTAACTTGCATGGTTATAAGATTGTCTAAAAAATTTTTCCGCGCCATAGCGGCCGCGTTTTTACTATTCCCCGCGCTCGCGGCCGCTGAAGAGCAGAAGGTGACTCTGCATATTCCCTATCCGCGCATTATGCAGGGCCAGGCCATGGCGGTATGGAGCGAAGGGCTTACCCCGGGCCAGGCCCTGGAGCTCGAATTTCTCAAAAACCGTTTTGCCGTGCTGGTTTCCCCCCAGGGGCAGGCACTGGCCTTAATTGCCAGCGAACTTAACGCTAAAACCGGCACTCAAACCATCCGCCTGCTGCGCGACAACCAGGAAGTGGCCTCCACCACCATCCTGGTAGCTAAGGCGAACTATGGTTCGCGCAGCATAAACGTAAGTGAACAATATGCGCCAGCGGCCAGCCAGAGCCAGATAAGACAGGAGATAGCCATTGCCAAGGCCATTTATAACAAGGCCACCCAGGATATCTTGAACAAACCTTTTTCCCCGGAAATGATATCCTCTTTTCTCTACTGGAAAATGCCCCTGCCCGGCATGTGTACCAGCAACTTTGGCGCGCGCAGCATTATAAATGGCGCGCCCTCTTCCATTCATGCCGGCATGGATATAAAGGGCAATGAGGGCGCCCAGGTCAAAGCCGCGGCCTCGGGCCGGGTGGTGCTGGCGCAAGCCACCCACCTGGGCGGCAAAACCGTGCTGATTGACCATGGCACCGGCCTGGTCAGCGGCTACCGCCATTTATCGGAAATTAAAGTTGTCATGGGCCAGGAGGTTGCCCGCGACCAAGTGCTTGGCCTGGTAGGTAATACCGGCCGCAGCACCGGCCCGCACCTGCACTTTGACGTGCGCATCAGCGGCGTGGCCGTGGACCCGCTAAGCGTTTTAATATATACAACTTTTTTGCGCGGCAAGTGGGATGGGCGTTGAAATATCTATAAAAAATTAATTATAAAGATTACCTGACAAATACTTGTCAAGGCGGTAAAATATTCTACAAAAAACAACCCTGATGGCATTTGTGTTGTACAATGAAAAAATAACACGATGTCTCATCTGCAAATATGTGAAGGAGTCCCATGCTGCTTGATCCCATTTTGGGCATGTTTAGTAATGATATGGCCATTGACCTGGGTACCGCTAATACCCTGGTGTACGTTAAAGGCAAAGGCATTGTATTAAGTGAACCAAGCGTGGTGGCCGTGCGTAAAGACGCGCGCCAGGGCAACCGCGTGCTGGCGGTGGGCAAAGAAGCCAAAATGATGCTGGGCCGCACCCCGGGCAACATTGTAGCCATCCGCCCCATGAAAGACGGCGTAATTGCCGACTTTGAAGTAACCGAAGCCATGCTGCGCCACTTTATCCGTAAAGTGCACAACCGCCGCACCCTTATAAGGCCGCGTATTATTGTAAGCGTGCCCAGCGGCATAACCCAGGTGGAAAAGCGGGCGGTGCGCGAAAGCGCGGAGAGCGCCGGCGCCAGAGAAGTGTACCTGATTGAAGAGCCAATGGCGGCCGCCATTGGCGCCGGCCTGCCCATTACCGAACCCACCAGTAACATGATAATAGATATTGGCGGCGGCACCACCGAGGTGGCGGTTATCAGTTTGGCCGGTATCGTCTATAGCCGTAGCGTGCGGGTAGGCGGCGATAAAATGGATGAAGCCATTTTGCAGCATATACGCCGCAACCACAACTTGCTGATAGGCGAGCGCACGGCTGAAAAAATTAAAATGACCGTAGGCAACGCCTGCCCTTCCGACAAGGTGGAAACCATGGAAATTAAAGGGCGCGACCAAGTTACCGGCATACCCAAAACCATGATTATTGATTCTGAGGAAGTGCGCTTTTCCATAAGTGAAGAAATAGAGACCATTGTGGAAACCACCAAAATCGCCTTAGAGCAGATACCGCCCGAACTGGCGGCCGATATTGTGGATCGCGGTATTTATCTGGCAGGCGGCGGCGGGCTGCTAAAAGGGCTGGACAAGCTTCTAAATCAGCAGACCGGTTTGCCCATCATCATTGCTGATGACCCCTTAAGCACGGTTGTGCTTGGCTCGGGCAAGGCCCTTGATGAGCTGGCCCTGCTGCGTGAGGTAATGATACGCTAGGCAGCCAGGCGATCTTAGCGTTTATGCTATTAAGCCCAAGCGTAGCGAGAGCCTGCGCCTTGCTCCATAAGCTAGCATTCATATGAAAGCAACAACAAACTAACCGCCACGCATCGCTTTCCTGCCGCTGCGCCAAAGACGCAACGCCCCTTGTGTGGAAGACGCTAACTTTAATCTACTTTCTGGATGACCAGTGAATTTTTTTCGCCGCTATAGATTTATTATTTTAATGGTAATTTTTCTGGTAGGCGCTCTTACTATCTTTTCCATAAACGCCAACCGCAACCCTCAAGAAACCATAAGTGGCCGCTTGGTGCTGGAGCTTACCGGCCCGGTACAAAAGGCGGTAAGTTCTGTCGGCAGTTTTTTGGGCGAGATATGGGACAGCTATTTTGCCCTGGTGCAAGCAGCCAGACACAACGAAGAGATGCAGCGGGAAATTTACCAGCTGCGCCAAGACCTGGCTGGCTATGAAGAGCTTAAGCTGGAAAACAAGCGCCTGCAGGAACTGTTGCACCTGCAAACCGCCACCGCCGCGCCGCAGTTGGCGGCCCGCGTGGTGGGCTGGGACGCCTCCGCCCATTTCCGCACCGCAATCATTGACAAAGGTTCTGATCACGGCGTGCTGGCCCAGATGGCGGTGATCAATAACCAAGGCGTGGTTGGCAGGGTAATATGGTCCAGCCCAAGTTATGCCAAAGTTATTTTACTTATTGACCCCAATGCCGCTATCGATGTTTTGGTGCAACGCAGCCGCGCTCGCGGCGTGGTGGAAGGCGCCGGCGCGGAGGGGCTACGCCTTAAATATATAATGCATACCGAAGAGGTTGCCCCTGGCGATATTGTCATTGCCAGCGGTGAGGAGGGGGTTTTCCCTAAAGGCGCTTTGGTAGGACGCGTGCGGGCCATTCGCCACGAGCTTACCAATTTATTTCTGCCTGTGGAAGTAGAGCCCGCGGTAGACTTTGAACGCCTGGAAGAAGTAGCGGTTATTCTGCAACGCCGCGACCTGGATAAATAATTATGTTAAATGCCAACAGCAAACCCATGCCGCTTACCGGGCCACGCGTAACCAGCGCCATGGTTGTGGGCTTTCTGCTTACCGTGCTCTCCACCACGCTGTTTAGCTGGTGGGCCTGGGGTGAAATTAAAATACAGCCGGTTATGGCGGTGGTTGTTTGGTGCGGTTTCAAGCTGCCCATACTGCCTGGGGGGCTTGTGGTAATAATGCTCGGGTATCTGGGCGATAGCTTAAGTGGCGGCATTGTGGGCTTGCAGGTAATAGTAAATGTGGCGGTTTTTTGCGTATGCGCCACCGCCCAGCGCCAACTGGCCCTTAACAGCTGGCCTTATCAAATGCTGGCTGTTGGCATTATGAGCGTTGTAAGTCCGCTGATTATAATGAGCGGCTTGATGTTAACTTCGCGCCAGTATATTACGCCAGCTAACCTCCTATCTCTTCTGCTGTGGCAGGCGTTTTTGTCCGCGTTTTTGGCGCCATTGTTTTTTGTGTTTTTAGAAGGCGCCACCCGCTTTCTGCAAAAATTCTGGCCTGCCTCCAAACATGGCAAGGCCGATGGCATATAGCTTTGCCGCAACATTAGCATTTATGCGGCTAAGCGTGGTTAATAAATAATTTTCAAGCAGGAGCATCTTGCTTTTCCGAAAAAGACATTTTAATAATCATCACTGGTCCCAAAAGGTATCTCGCAGTAAAACCCGCCTTACCCGCAGCCGCCTTTACCAGCCCAGTGAAAACCATGAAGCCAAGCGGGCATTGCTTATATGCGCCATTGTGGTAGGCGTGGTTTTTCTGGCTTTGTTGGGCAGGCTTTGGTATTTACAACTTTTGCAGGGAGACTATTTTCGCTTTCGCAGTGAAAACAACCGCATCCGCACCCTGGATGTGCCACCCAGCCGTGGCAGTATTTTTGATTGTAAAGGCCGGCTGCTGGCCGACAACAGCCCCTCTTTTTCATTGGCCATTATTCCCGAAGACGTAAAAGACTGGGACCTGTTAGGCCGGCGCCTGCACAATCTCATTGGCGTAGACCAACACGAACTCGACAAACTCAAGCGTTTCTCACGCGGCCGCAATGCCTTTAAACCCGTGCGCATTCGCACCAATTTAGACCACGCCACCATGGCGCTCTTGGAAACATTTCGCTACGAGCTGCCGGGCACCTCGGTATTAGTGGAACATAAACGAAGCTATCCGGTTGCCAATGAAGTATGCCACGTTGTAGGCTATCTTGGCGAAATAAATCAGAAAGAGTTGGATGACGCGTCGCAGGGCGTTTATCGCCAGGGAGATTATGTGGGTCGCGATGGAGTGGAGCGCAGCCGGGAGCTGGTACTTTTGGGCGCGCGCGGTTACCGCCAGGTGGAAGTAGACGCCGATGGCCGTGAACTGGGGCTCTTGGAAGAAAAATTGCCAACCGCCGGGCATAGCCTTTATCTCACAATAGACCTGGACCTGCAAAAAGCGGCAGCCAAAGCCCTTGGTGATGAAGTGGGGGCGGTGGTGGCCATGGATCCCAATACCGGCCATGTTTTATGCATGTACTCTTCTCCAACTTTCGACCAGAATAACTTGGGCTATGGCATAACCACCCAATTTTGGCAGGCTATCAATAAAAATCCTTACTTTCCTTTGAAAAACCGCGCTATCAACGGCCTTTACCCTCCGGGCTCCACCTATAAAATGGTGGTAGCGGCCGCAGGCCTGGCGGAAAAAGAAATAAACCCGCAAACCTCGTTCGTCTGTAGCGGTGAAATGCCTTTTGGCAACCGGCCGTTCCGCTGTTGGCGCAAAGGCGGGCATGGCACCATAAATCTTCATCGCGCGCTTAAAGAGTCTTGCGATATTTATTTTTATCGCCTAGGGTTAAAACTGGGGGTGGAGCGCATTGCCAAATACGCGCGCGCCTTTGGCCTGGGCAGCCCAACCGGCATTGCCCTGCCTCATGAAGCTGGCGGCTTGGTGCCAGATCCGAACTGGAAACGCCGCCGCTTTGGCCAGCCCTGGCATGAAGGGGAAACGGTAAGCTTGTCAATTGGCCAGGGCTCTAACCTGGTTACCCCCCTGCAATTGGCGCGCATGATTAGCGTGGTGGCCAACCGAGGCAAACTGGTTACGCCAACAATTATTAAGGCGGTAGTGCCACCAGATGGCTCAGACCCCATTCCCGAACCGCCCGCTTTAACCAGCGGCATTTCCATTAAGCCTGAGGATTTGGAATTGGTGCGCCAAGGCCTGATTGCGGTGGTGAATGAACCGGGCGGCACCGCCCGCCGAGCTATTTTGCCCGGTATAACCGTAGCTGGTAAAACGGGCACCACCCAAGTAGTTAGCCTGAGCTTTGTGCGTTCATTTGGAAGCAAAGAAAATGTGCCATGGAAATACCGCGACCATGCGCTGTTTGTGTGCTTTGCCCCTGCGGAAAACCCCACCATTGCCGTAGCTGTAGTGTTAGAGCATGGCGGCGGCGGCGGCGCCGATGCCGCGCCAGTGGCCCGGCGGGTGATGGAAGCATTTTTTGGCCTGCCCGAGACACCACTAGCTCCACGCATACCAGGCCCACTGGCCCAGCCGGCGCCAGCAAATTTACCATCTCCACATCACCCACGCAGGTAATAAAGAGGCGCAATGGATAAACGTTTACTGTTAGGCTTTGACTGGAGCATGCTGCTGTTTATTTTGCTGCTGGCGGCCATTGGCATAATAAATATCTACAGCGCCTCCACCAGCTTGGAGCAAAGCGGAACCCCTGTACATGTGAAGCAAGTTTACTGGCTGGGCATTGGCTTTGCCGTTATGTTCTTTGTGGCTTTAATCGGCCCCCAGCGTATCAGCTTCTTTGCCTACCCTCTGTATATAATAGTTGTTGTAAGCTTAGTTATGGTTCTACTGTTTGGTAAAACCGTCAACAACGCCCAGCGCTGGTTAAGCCTGGGCGGGTTCACTATCCAGCCTTCAGAAATGGCTCGGCTGGCGGTAGTGCTGGTTTTGGCCAATTATTTTCATCGCCGCGACCAAAACGAACCATATTCATTGCCTCAGCTTATTATTCCTTTGTTAATAGTGTTTGTGCCTTGCGGGCTAATATTTAAACAGCCCGACTTAGGGACAGCCATATTGATTTTTCTAGTGGGCATGAGCGTGGTTTTGGTTAATGGCGTACGCATCTTCTCTTTTATAACCATGGTGATTATGGGCTTGGGCGCAATTTTGGTGGCTTGGTTTAAAATTATAAAAGATTACCAAAAAGACCGCATTATAAGCTTTCTTTTTCCCGACCAAGACCCGCTGGGCTCGGCCTATAATCAAATACAATCTAAAATAGCGGTAGGTTCAGGCCAATTTACGGGCAAAGGATTTATGGCTGGCACCCAAGGACAGCTAAAATTCTTACCCGAGCACCATACTGATTTTGCCTTTTCAATACTGGCCGAGGAGTGGGGGTTTGTGGGCGCCGGCTTGGTGTTGCTCTTACTGGCCGCATTAATCTTCCGTGCGCTGGTATCGGCCTACCGAGCCAAGGATCGCCTGGGCATGCTGACCATTGTGGGTAGCACGGCCATACTTTTCTGGCCATGCATTATCAATGTTGCCATGGTAACTGGCATGTTCCCTGTTACCGGCATGCCTTTGCCCTTTATATCCTATGGCGGATCGGCCTTTATAACTAACATGGCCGCGGTAGGGTTAATACAGGGAGTGGCCATAAGGCGCTATTTATTCACCAAGTGAGCAACTTAATTAACATAGTAACGCCGTGGCCTTCTTGATAAAAGGCCACGGCTTATTCAGTTTTTAATATGCTACTACTGAGCCGGCGCCGCGGGAGGAACGGTTGGCGCCGGTGCCGGCCTGGCTGCCTGCTGGGCCACTTGGCCGGCATTTTGCCGCGCCGCCTCCAAACTGGCGTTGGTTTGCTTTTCATTCTGCTGCGCTTCCACCACTTTATCTTGGCGGGCCATCAATGCGCTGATAATGGCGGCTTTTTCCGGCGTTAAGGCGGCCATTATCTTACCAGCCACCCTAGGTGAAATTTTACTTATAACCTCCATGGCCAAGTCATTGCGCAACCGCTCCAAAACCTGAGCCGCTGGTCCCGGCTTCATCTGGGCAATTATCTTGCTCACCTGAGTAACCTTGGCCTGGCGCTCCTCTAAACTAAGCTCTTTTTCTGCGCGGGCGCTGTCGCTCTTTTGCTCAATGCTGGCTATCTCTTCTATGGCTTTTTGCACTTCTTTCAATTCAGCCAAACGGCGCTCCACATCAGCCCTAAGCTGTTCCATGCTTTCACGCTCCAACCTAAGCCTGGCCTCTTCCGCCGCCAGCAACGCCTTTTTATCTTCCAACTCTTGATTTATATAAGGCTCAACATTGCGCGCCTGTTCCCTGGCCTTGGCATCCAAATCGGCCAACGCGCCTAAGGCCGGAGCCGACAGCGTATCATCTTTGGGCTCCTCCACTAAATTAAGCGGTTCACTGCTGAGCATAAGCCGGTTGCGAATACGCGCAAGCTCCGCCTCTTTTTCCGGGCTAAGCTCCTCTGGCTTTACCGAGACATCTTCAGCGCTAGGCGCGGCCACTGAAGAAGGCGGGCCGCTGGCGTGTTGCTCGGCCAGGTCAAGCTTTAACTGCTCTAGTTGCTGTCTGGCCGCCTCGCTGGCCGCCTGTTCCTGCTTAGAAGCCGCGTCCGAGGAAGGAGGCCCAGGCGCGGTGAGCGCCAAAGCCACTAGCACCGCTATACACAATAACCCCATTTTAAGCAGGGTTTGCAACGAAGTAAAAGTTTTTCTATTCATAATTTACCACGCACATAAGCACCCACGGCCACTTCATCAAGCAAAGCCTGTTCCGCCGCCAACTGGGCCAGGTTATATTCTTCTTTGTCGCGCTTAAGCAATATTTCCAACGCTTTGCGATCTTTCACGGCTTTCAGCAAAGCCGCTCTGGCCACATCTTCCTCGCTGACCAACATGGGCAGGCGCGACTGTTCGCGTAAACCCTGCAGGCGCAGCACGGTTACGTACTCGTTGGCTAAAATAAAATCGCTGGCGCTCATACCCTGTTGTTCTCGTTCAGCCAAATCGCGCCTTATGCGCCCCATTTCCTCGCGCAGCCACGACATGCGCTGCTCGCATTGGTTTCTGGCCTGCACTTTAATGGCCAGCTCGTTTTTTGCCATGTCTTCCAGGTGCAGACGATGATTGAGCACTGATTGCAAACGAAATTTAAAAGCCATATGAATGCCCTTTTATAATATAATGTCGCTTTATATCTATTGCAAAATATGTGCCTAGTTTGCGCTGGCCCGCAGATTGCAGATTGTGGCAAGCTATCTGCGCACCGCGTTATCTGGAGTGGAGACCAAATCCATCAGTTCCTGGCGGCTGGTCCCCAGATCAACTCTTTTGTGCTGCTCTTGCGTCAGAAAGGCGTTAATTTTATCCATCAGGCGCCGGGCGCGGTCTATCCTGGGGTTGGTTCCCTCCACATAAGCGCCAATGTTGATAAGGTCTTCAGCTTTTTGGTAAGCTGACATAAGTTCAAGCAAATGACGGGTGGCGGTTAAAAGGGCCGGCGGGTTAAGCGTGTTTATCAAACGGCTGACCGACCCCAGCACTTCAATGGCCGGGTAGTGACCCTGGTCGGCTAGGCGACGGCTCAGCACAATATGGCCGTCTAAAATGGAGCGCATGGCATCTGCCACCGGTTCGGTAACATCGTCGCCTTCCACCAGTACAGTATATATGCCAGTAATAGAGCCTTCTTCTTCTCTGGTGCCGGCGCGCTCCAAAATTCTGGGCAATTGCGCGAAGACACTGGGCGTATAGCCTTTGGTGGTGGGTGGTTCGCCAATAGAAAGCCCCACTTCCCGCGCGGCCAGGGCAAAACGGGTTACCGAGTCCATCATAAGTACCACGTCCCGGCCTTGATCACGAAAATATTCGGCAATGGCGGTGGCCATATAAGCTGAGCGAATACGTACTAAAGCCGGCTGGTCGCTGGTGGCCACCACCACCACGCTACGCCTTAACCCTTCTTCTCCCAGGTCATTTTCCACAAATTCGCGCACCTCGCGTCCGCGTTCGCCCACTAATGATATAACGCTGATATCCGCCGCGGTATGGCGGGCGATCATACCCATAAGAGTGGATTTGCCAACCCCGGAGCCAGCAAAAATCCCCACCCTTTGCCCTTTGCCCAGGGTCATCATGGTGTTTATTACCCTAACCCCCACATCCACTGGTTCGGCAATGCGGCGCCTGGTCATGGGCGAAGGGGCATTTTGGTAGAGCGGATACAGTTCACGGTAGTCTGGCTCCGGCCCACCGTCAATGGGTTGACCCAAGCCGTCAACAACCCGGCCCAAAAGCGCGGGGCCAACCTTCACTTTATTTTCTTCGCCAGCGCCAGATACCAGACAGCCCGCGCGCAAGCCTCTGGTTTCGGCATAGGGCATAATGAGCATGCGCTCCCCTTTAAACCCCACTACCTCGCCCAGCACTCTCTGGCCGCTATCCAGATGCAAATGCACCCCAGCGCCCACCGGCAGACTCAAGCCCTGGGCTTCCGCCACCAGGCCCACCACCTGGGTAACTCTACCCATTTGCAATAAAGGGTCGCACCCCTCCACTGGCGCCAAAAATTCGCTAAGCAGACCCATTACCACTCATCTTCTTCGCTTAAAACCAGCTTGCCATCCGCTGGCTCCGCCTCAAGCTTACCGGCAAACTCGACATCTAAGTTATCAGCCAGCCACGCCGGATCAGTTACCTCTTTATCCCGCTCGGCCATATCCCAACTGGGCTCGTCCTGGGTGGGCTTAAAGGCGGCGGCCCGCCTGTGCGCGGCTTCATTAAGCAACGCACTCAAATCAAAGCTTTTGCCCTGCTGCAGCATATCTTCCAGCAAGTCGTAAATGCGCTTGCGCCGGCTTTCCATAGTGGCGTCTATTTGGGTAATGGGCGTGTCGATAATACAGTCGCCCGGGCGCAAGCTGTTATCCGCCAACCAACTTACGCCTTTCATTGCTTCAAATTTGTGCCACAGCTCAGGCGCCAGCGCTGCCATATGCTCCAGGCTGCTGGGATTTAGGCGCACCTTGACCTGGCTGGTATCATCCAGGCGTTCTATGGCCTTCATTACCACCTGCGCCACCAAGCCGGCATCCACACTGCTGGCGGTAAGAAATAATTTATCCGCGCATGCGGCCACCAGGGCCACTATTTCCGCATTTAACGCCGCCGCCACGTCGTTGCGCGCCTGTTCAACATTTTTCACCGCCAAACTCAAATCAGCCATTAAAGCTTCCAGCCGGGCCTTACCCGCCACCAGGCCCTGCTCCTGGCCATCCTTATAGCCTAAATCAAAGCCTTCTTCTTGGGCGCGCTGCTTAATGGCAACCGCTTCCTGCTCCGCCGCGGCCAGCGCGGCTTGCATCTGTTCATGCTTATTGTTAGCCTCTTCCAGCAAAGCCGCCGCCTCATTCTGGGTTTTCCGCCACAACTCGCCCGCCTGGTTTTGCAATTGCCGCGCCTGTTCGCCGGCTTCACTAACAATTTTTTCCGCTTCTCGCCTGCTAACCTCCAGGGGATCTTCATCCTCATCCAAGGTTATGAGAGGCAAAAAAACCTTTTCTTTGATATCTACATACTTACGTATTTTGTGTTCCAGGGCGGGCTCGCCATGATCACCCATGTCAGGTATGTCATATGCTACGACCTCCTGTTTTTCGCCGGACGCCGGCGCTGGCACGGCTTCCCCGAAGCCGAAGTCGGGCAAAGCGAGCTCCCGCGGCTGAGGCGGGGCGGCTTTGGGCTCTTCCACATATCCTTCAATCCGCCCATTGTTAAGCAAGGGCTTAAACGAGAGCATCGCTGGCGCCCTTGCCCACTACTATTTTGCCTTCGCGTTCCAGTTTGCGGGTAGCCTGAATAATCTTCTGCTGCGCGCCTTCCACTTCGCTTACGCGTACTGGGCCCATGGCTTCCAGGTCTTCCACAATCATAGCGGCCGCGCGTTCGGAAACATTGCTCAAAATTTTGCTACGCAACTCGTCGCTGGCGGTTTTAAGCGCCAACGTAAGGTCTTCGTTACGCACTTCTTTAAGCAGAGTGCGGATACCCCTATCATCCAGGTTATTGAGATCTTCAAAGACAAACATAAGCTGGCGAATCTGTTCGGCCAGCTCCGGGTCCTCTTCTTCCAGGCGGTTGAAGATGCGCTCTTCCGTGGCCTTGTCGGCGTTGTTGAGCAATTCGGCCACCGCCTCAATGCCACCCAATTGGCTGCTTTCGCCAGCGCTGTCCGACACTACCTCGCGGTTAAGCACCGCGTCTATTTCCTCTATAATTCCAGGAGGTATGGCTTCTAAGGCACTAATGCGCCGCACCACTTCATATTGCAAGGGCTCGGGGAACATGCGCAACACCTCGGCTGATTTGGCTTTGGGCAAATGCGCTAAGATTACCGCGATAGTTTGCGGATGTTCGGTTTTAATGAACCCGGCCAAGGTTTTGCTGTCCGCGGTTTTAACTCTTTCAAATGGAGGCAAATGACCGGTTTCGTCCAGTTGGTCAAGAAGTTTGCGTGCCTTGTCGTCGCCCAGGGCCATTTGCAGCGCTTTGCGCGCCGCGTCTCCGCCGCCAAACAAAGGCAAAAGGTCTGACTGCATTTTTTCCAAAAACTCACGCAGGGCTGATTCCATTACATCTGGCGCCACCTGCTCAAGTTGGGTCATTATACCGCCCACTTTGCGTATCTCGTTCATATCCAGCTTTTTGAACATCTCGGCGGTAAACTGTTCGCCCATGGCCATCATCACCACTGAGGCTTTATGCGGACCGGTAAGAAAAGAAGGTGCTGCCATATTAATCTCCTTGCGCGGAAGGCTCTTTATCGCCTTCGCGTATCCACGACCTTAAAATAGTCACCGCCCGCTCCGGATTTTGCTGCACCAAGAGCAATATTTGTTCCCGCAAGGTGAGGCGCTGGGGCGGCTCATCCTCTTCCAGCATAAGGTCGCTTTCCAGTTCTTGCACTACCCCGCCCGGAGGCAGCGCCTCGCCAGGGCCCACGGTGCGCAGCACGCCCGCGCTTTTCTGCCCAGGGGCTTGCGCCTGGCGGCTGTTTAGAAATTTAAGCAAAGGCCTTAACACCAACAAAAGGGCAATAAGCACCAACGCGGCAATAAGCGCCGGCTTGCCGTAATCGAACAAATAATCTTTCACGCCGGGAGGCTGAGGCAGGCTGGCTTCCAAGGAGGCGGCAAAGGGCACGTTGGCCAATGTCAGCTCGTCACCGCGGTCTTGATTATAACCCATGGCCCGACGCACCAAATTGGTGAGGCTTTGCATATCCTGCTCGTTACGTGGCTGAAAGGTGCGAACCAGGCGCCCTTCTTCGTTGGCTTCGTCAAGATAAGGGCCATCTACCACTACCGCCACGTTAAGACGTTTTAAACCGCCAATGGCCTGGGTAATGTTGCGGCTGGTGCGGCTGGGCTCGAAATTGGTTACGGTGTTCTCCAGATTATGTTCGCCCGCGCCTTGGTCGGTGTTGGGGTTGGCGTTGCGTTGGGCCAGGGTAAACCTTTGATCGGGCGAGCCCTGCGGCCCTAACCCCATATTTTTACTTGTTTCCGTTTGCGAGTTTTCTGATATAACCGCCACCTGGTCGGGGTCCACCAGGGTTTGCACGGTGCTGGTACGGGTAAAGTCTATGTCGGCGGCCACGCGCACCACCGCCCGGCCGTGCCCCAGCACGTCTTCCAGCATGCTTTCAATTTTATATTTTAAGGTGCGCTCGAATTCCTTTTGATATTCCAGTTGGGTGCCGGAAAGACCAGCGGCAAAGTCGGGGCTGTCCACCGCTTTACGATACAGCAGGTTACCGCGGCTATCGACTATGGTAATATGGTCGTCGGTTAAATCGGGTACGGAAGACGCCACCAAGTGGACAATACCGGCAATCTGGCTGCGGCTTAACGTGCGCCCCGCCGCCAGATTAACCACCACGCCCGCGCTGGGCTTCTTTTCTTCCTCCACAAACAGAGAGTCGCGCGGCATTACAATGTGCACCTTGGCATCAATGACCTCTTCAAAGCCAGAGATAGTACGAGCAATCTCACCTTGCAACGCGCGCTGATAATTTATTTTTTGCACAAAGTCGGTGGTTCCCATTTCCACTTTGTTGAAAACCTCAAACCCCACTCCATGTCCCTTGGGCAGGCCTTCGGAAGCCATGCTGAGCCTGGTTTCATACACGCTCTGCTCCGGCACCTTGATAATGGAGCCATTGTTTTCCAGAGTATAGGGAACTTTTAAGTCTTTAAGCTTGTTAACCACCTGGGCGGCGTCTTGCTGGTTTAATCCGGAATACAATACCTGATAGTTGTCGCGGGCAAACCACAGCGCTCCCGCCCAAATGCCGGCAACCAAAAGCGCGGCCACCGCCAGCATGGCCAACCTTCTGCCCAGCGGCATATCTTTGTAGGCCTGGCGGGCATTGGAAAGCTGTGTGGGCCTGCCCGCACCGGGCCGGGTGGACGGAGTAGTCGTCAACTCATCTGCCATAACCTGAGATCCTTAAATTTTTTAAATGAAGTGTGTATCATATGGCCCGGCCAAACCGGCAAGCCCCCCAGCTTGCAACGAAAACGCTAGCCATATTTTAACAAAAGAATATGCCTGCAAGCATAAATCTTCCAGGCAAAACCCGCATACCTAAAACTGCATACGCATTACTTCTTGATAGGCGTTTATAATTTTACCGCGCACCGCCATGAGCATGCGGAAAGATATATCCGCCTGCTCCACCGCTATCATGGTTTCATGCAAGGTGCGCTTGCGGCCGGTAGCCAGGTCGTTCATGGCCACGTCCGCGGTTTTCTGCATTTTATCCACCTGCTCCACCTGCTCTTTAAGTGTTTCCACAAAGCCAGAGGCCGGCTTGGTGTTGGTGGGGCGGGAAAACTCTGGCGGCGAGTGCAGCCACAGATGCGAAACGTTGGGCCTTAAGCTATCCATTGTTTACCCCCTCCTTAGCCGCGGCCAATTTCCAAAGCCTTCATGGCCATGTTTTTGCTGGCCATCACCGCGCTGACATTGGCGTCGTAAGAGCGCGAGGCATTAATTAAATTGGTCATTTCCGTCACTAGTTCCACGTTGGGCATGTTGACATAGCCCTCGTCATCCGCGTCCGGATGGGCCGGGTCATAAACCCGCTTAAAGGGGCTGGGATCGCTCTTTACCTCGTTCACCAGCACCCCGCGACGCGGGTCGGAGCGATAGGCCGGTTGATCCATGGCCTGGGTGAGATGCGACACAAAAGGCGCGGCCGACAACACCGTGATCTGGCGGCGGTACGGCCCCCCTTCGGCGGTGCGGGTGGTGTTGGCGTTGGCAATATTCTGGCTAATAATATTTAAGCGCGTGCGCTGGGCGGAAAGCCCGCTGGCGCTTATTTCCATGGAATTAATAAAGTCCATTAAGTTACTTTCCTCCATCGGCTATGGCGGTTTTGAGCAGGGTGAATTTTTTATTGAGCAACTGCACCATAGCGTTAAACATGATGTTGTTTTCAGCCAGCTTGGTCATTTCAATATCCAAATGCACGGCCCCGGTATTTTTGTATACCGGCTGGGCATTGCTGAAAGGCTCGCCAGAGTCTCCCGATGAAATGTGCCTGGGGTCGGTGCGATTGAGAGTGGGGGGCACAATGCCGCCACTTAATGCCGTGCGCAGCTGTTTTTCAAACTCCAGACCGGTGCCCGTGTAATTGGGCGTATCAATATTGGCAATGTTGCGGGAAACAAGCCGGTTGCTCGCCGAGCGCCGGTTTAGGTTGGCATGCAACAGTTCGCTGGTTTGGTCAAACAATTTAGAAACAGACATTACCCACTCCCAAAGGTTACTGCTTATTATTTGTCGATACATCTTTGCAATAAATGTGCCAGCAACAGCAATAAAAAAAGGGAGAAGAAAGTAAAAAATTGGAAAATATATATCTTATTTTACGCGCGGTTACGTATTTTTTTAATGTAGTATTATAATGAAGCTTAATAATTGCGGGTAAATTTGTGTCAAAATTGTGACTCAAGTTACAGTAGCGTCAATTTTTTGAATACAATATATTGAAAATTAATTTTACAACTAACCGTAAAAGCCGGATAACCTATTATTATGGAGATTGAGTCTGCAGACACATTGCAAAGTATAACTTGCTAGTCCAAAACATCAAAAATTGATGTGGCAAACTATTTTTCGTCGTCGCTCAAATTATTTAAAATCGTCTGCATGGAAAGGTAGTCTTCGCCGTCCAAGAAAGCTGTCAGCAAAGACTTTACTGTCAATAAAACATCTGCCTCGGGCACAGCGTGCTCCCGCACATATTGCTCCGAAAGATAGATATAGCTCAGCCACTCGGGCATGGGCTGATCTGTGGCCACAAACGCGCCATAGCGCAACATTTCCTCCATAGTGCAGCCTTCCAGTAAAATCTGGTACAGCTTGTCGCCATTTTTTATACGCAACCGTAGGTGTTGCCCCTGGGCGGCAAAGTCGTAGGCCGCCTCCGCTCCTATGGCCTGCAACATCTGAGCAATGTTAACAATATCACCATTAGCGAAGTTGAGTCCGCGAATGCCCAAATTGGGCGGATTAAGATCCAGGCTTTTGCCGGTAAAACAAAAAGCCTCCGCCGTGTTCGGCGTGCTGTAAAGCACCCGGGCCCGATAGCTGGGCTCAATCAAAAAACGGGCGTTCAGATTGCCCCCCTCGCGCAGTTGGCAACCTATGGCCGTAGCCAGAGTAACTGAACACATGGCTCCTTTAACATAGGTTGCAAATAAGGGCAGGCTAAGCCTGATACAAGGCCGGCCATTGGGTTCCGCGCCAATTTCCCCCGCGTCCACAATAAATTTGAACAGGCAGGCCCCCTGAGTGTTTATCTTCCACTCCTGGCAGATAACCTGCCCACCGCTTATCTGCACATGCGCCCAATCGATAAAATTGTGCAGATTATAACTCTCCGCCCCGGGAATAAAGGTCAGGTAAAATATGGCGGGCTGGGGCAACTGGCCCAAAAATTCGTTGGGGTTGCCTTGGGCGCTAAGGCAAAGAGCCAACTCCAGCTTTTCTCCCGCCTTAATTGTAGGTGCGGACAGCGCCTCCAGTTGCGCCTGATAGACTATTGGCATTTTGGTGAGCGGAACCGGCAGAATGTAAGAAGATTGCTCCCATAAGGCGCGGCAAGTGGAATCCAACGCATCGGAGACCCCCGACCCGCCATCTTCCATGTCCAGCGAAGAGGCCAAAAGCTCATCTATTTGCTTGCCTGTCTCAGGCGGCGCCTGGCTGGCAGAAAAATCTTTTCGCCCGGCCTGCGCCAACGCCTCGGCTTTTATTCCCAAGCTTAGAAGCAGGTCATGAGTATTCTGCGCCTCCGCCTCTGGTTGCAAAATAACTGGGGCCTGAGCCCTGTTTCTGGCCGCACCAAGCAAGCCGTCAAACACTAAAATGGTATTATCTTGCATAGTTAACCGTAACCCGCCGTCTTCAATGCGGTATTCTGGATATTGCAATATAAAAGTTAAATTAATGGTAAGATTGGCAACTGTGGGGATATGCAACGGATGCCCCGGGGGAGGCTTTAAAATAGTAAATTTTGCCATACCAATACCCCTTTTTGCCCAAGTGCGAGCAGCATGGCAACTAGCGGCCGCACCAGAAACAGGGTGCATTAAAACGCCCGCTTTACGCTGCTAAAAAATTTGAAAAATAAAAGGAACACACCCTCAACCGTCAGGCATAACTATAACATTATACCTGACAGTTTTAAGGTGGATTGCCAACCGTTTTATTTATCGCTGTCTTTTTCTATGGCAGCCAGCCTGTCTTTAAGCTCTTGCACTTCGCTGCGATAGCGCTCCAACGTTTCAGACTGATTGGGATTGGCGACAAAGGGCTCACGCATGGCCTCGTTGTTGGCCCGCATTTTATCTTTAACTTCCTGGGCGCCCATGTAAGCGGCCAACCCACCACCCAAAACGAACAAAAGGGGCAAACCGGCTTTGAGTAGATCCACAAAGGCTCCCCACCAGGCAACCAAACCAATAATGCCTAAAATTAGGGCAACCAACCCACCAACAAAAGCGACCATAAATTTTCTCCTCATAGGGGCAAATTTTAAATTAAAATTTTGCACTTACAATAACGCAATGGCAACTGAGCTTAATTATTAAAGCACCATGCCGGCAACACCATATTCAACCTCCCCATCCATCATTTCAAATGGCTCAAATGAATTATAGAGATCTGTCAAATCAATAATACTGTTGGCCGCCGCTCTAAGTTCGCCATTTAAGGTTTGCGGCACCGAGGCCACTTCCACCCTTATGCCTTGGCGGCGAATGGTGAGCGCCAAATGGGCGAAATCTCCGTCACCTGTGACCAGCACCACAATATCAGGTTTAATATGCAAGGCCAAATCCACCGCGTCAATGGCCATCATTACATCCACATTAGCTTTATATTGATTATCGCCCACCGGATGCCCATTTTTTTCTTGCACCAAAAACCCATTGGTGCGCGCCCAGTGCACAAAGCGCGCTTTGGCGTCGCGTTTGCGGCTCCACTCCGGCGTGGCCGGCGGCAGGCCAACATATAGAACCATTTCCACTAATTTACGCAACTCCCCGCTTTCGCCGCGGGTTAGGTGCTCTCTTAATTTGAACCAGTCCATTTTGCGATGAAAAATTTGGCTGGCCGCCTGAGTGGCGTTGGACTCATCGGCTAACGCAAGAACCTTGTGTGTTATCATGGCATATTCCTTATAAAATAGTGGAGTGGTATTGTGTTATAAATTGCGCAACGTCTATGCCCCATTCAATATATATTGCCGAACTTTATCTGGCAATAAAATACCAAACATGATTAAACTGTTATCCGAACGATAACGCTGCTGCAGCATCAGGCTGCCATAACCAAGCTTTTGCCTTATAAAGCCCTGCCGCATTAATACCCGGCTTATGTCTTGTAGCTTAACTTCTATTGTGGCGCTGCCCAGGTTTTTTATCAATATACTATTTTCAGTTAATACATAATAACTGGCAAAGCGCTTAAGCAGAACAAAAACCAGCAGCCCCGCGGCCATAAGCTGGCCAGCCAATGGCGTGAGTAGCGCTCCCGGGCTGATCCAGGGGCCGGCCGCAAAAACCACGACCGCGACAAAATGCATGAAAAAAGCGCGCCAGGCGGGGCGAATGACTACGCGGGCCGCTTGCTTTTCGTTGTCCGCCAAACTGCTCTCCCGTTTTATCTCAGGCAACCTTTCATAGATATTTTTTAATTATATCTTGAAGAAACACTGTTTTGTCAAGGGCTGTTAACTCGCTTTCACTATTATGTTAAAATATGATTACTTAAACAGCTACGCCAACATTATTACAAACTAAGGCCAGATGGAATCCCGTTTTTATAAAAAAAACAGTGACCAACACCTATTGTGCACGCTCTGCGGCCATCAGTGTGTAATCGCCCCTGGCTTAAGCGGGCGCTGCCGTGTGCGCCTTAACCAGGATGCCCGGCTGCAGGCCCTTAACTATGGACGCTTGCTGGCAGCCAATGCCGACCCCATAGAAAAAAAACCTCTGTTTCATTTCAAGCCGGGCGGTTCAAGTTTTTCCATTGCCGCGGCCGGCTGCAACTTTCATTGCGATTTCTGCCAGAACTGGTCCATCAGCCAGACCACTTCCGCCCTGCTTAAAGAAAATGCCAGACTGCCGCTTACCGCCCCCGCCCAAGTGGTGGCAAAGGCCTTAACCATAGGCTGCGCGTCTATATCCTACACTTACACCGAGCCCATTGTTTTTTGGGATTATGCTCTGGACTGCATGGCATTAGCCAAAGATGCCGGCTTGGACAACATTGTGGTTAGCAATGGTTTTGGGTCGCCCACGGCCTGGCGGGCAGCCCAAGGCCTGCTTGATGCGGCCAACATTGATTTGAAAGCCTTTGATAACGATTTCTACACAAAAATTTGCGGCGGGCGTTTATCGGTGGTGTTGGACAGCCTGCGCCAACTCAAAAAAATGGGGGTATGGCTGGAAATAACCACCTTGCTTATTCCTGGCTTGAATGACGACCCTGATCAACTAAGGCGCTTAGCCCTTTTCATTGCAAACGAATTGTCGCCCGACACACCCTGGCATGTTAGCGCCTATCGCCCCGCCTATAAGCGCAACAACCCGGCCACAGGTTATGAGCACCTGCTTTGCGCCTCTGAAGCTGGGCGGAAGGCAGGCTTGCATTTTGTATACCTAGGCAATGCCCCTGGCTTAAAAGGGGAGAACACCGTTTGCCCCGCTTGCCAGGCCGTGGTAGTGGAGCGCCGGGGCTTTACCGTAATTAATAAACGGCTGGCTGGCGACACCTGCACTAACTGCCAGCAGCCTGTAGCGGGAGTTTGGATATGAGTGAAAACCATGCCGGCCAGGGGCACCGCGAACGCCTGCGCCTGAAATTTTTGGACCACGGCCTGGACAAATTTACTGACGAGGAAATTCTGGAGCTATTGCTTACCTTGGCTACCCCGCGCCAAGACTGCAAACAGCGCGCTCGGCAAATGCTTAAACATTTTGGCAATCTTGCTTATGTACTGGAGGCCTCCCCCCAGGCCTTGGCCGCCATTGAAGGCATTGGGCCCAAAAATATTTTGGGCCTTAAACTCATTCCCTCTGTAGCCAAGCGCTACCTGGAAAATAAAATTCAGGCCACGGCCGCCCTGCACGACTATACTCAGATAGCAGACTACCTGCGTTTTCACATGGGCAGTCTTAACCAGGAAGTTTTTCGCGTTATTTCGCTGCGCGGCAACCGCCGCATCTGCGGCACAAAAGACCTCTTCCACGGCACTATAGACAAGGCAACGGTTTATCCGCGTGAAGTGATAGCCGAGGCCTTACGCAGAGGAGCCGGCGCGGTAATCTGCGCCCACAACCACCCCACCGGCAGTGTACAGCCCAGCGCAAGCGACCGGGCGCTTACCCGCAAACTGTATTTTGCCTGCCGCGCGGTGGAACTGGAACTGGTAGATCACGTCATTGTGGGCCGGCAAGAGATTTACAGTTTTGCCCAAAACGGACAGATGGCCCTGCTGGATCGTGAATATATGGAAACGGCCTGGTAATTATTTATAACCATAGAAGGTAACTTAATGTCAACGGCTAAACAACGTTTAATGGTGGCGCTGGATGTGCCAACCGCCTCTGAGGCGCAGAAATGGGTGCGGGAATTATCTGGCATAGCTGGGGTTTTTAAAGTGGGGCTGGAACTGTTTGTAGCCCAGGGCCCCGGCATTGTAAAAACGCTTAAGCAAGCGGGCGCGGCGGCAATTTTCTTAGACTTAAAATTGCACGACATTCCCGCCACCATGCGCGCCGCGGCTAAACAGGCGGCGGAGTTGGGAGTGGATTTCTTAACCTGCCATTGCGAGCAGGCCGGCATTTTTAAAGGCCTGGATTTGGGGCAGACCAAGCTTTTGGCGGTAACCGTGCTCACCAGCCTGGAAGCTCCCGATCTGGCGCGCATGGGCTACGCCCCTGAGCTGGCAAACCCTGCCAAGCTGGCCCAACTGCGCGCCGAGCTGGCGCTGGAGGCGGGCTGCCACGGTGTGGTATGCTCTGGCCACGAGGCGGCTGGCATGCGCGGCCTGCTGGGAGGCAGCGCCTTAATAGTTTGCCCGGGCATACGGCCCGCGGCAGCGGAACTCCATGACCAAAAAAGGGTGATGACTCCGCGGCAGGCCATACTGGCCGGGGCCAGCCACATCGTAGTGGGGCGCCCTATTTTGCAAGCTGAAAACCCGGCGGCCGCGGCCCTGGCAATTGTGAAAGAATTACAGCAGGCTGACCGTTAGGCAATAAATCGCCACCCATTACTTGCAAGCCTCACGAACTAAGCTAAAATTAACTCTATTAATTAGTCCTGTTTTCTTTTTACCGCCAGGCGGTAAAAACGCAAGTGAAGGTGTCATTATGCTTACCAACATTGGCTGGCCTCAGCTTTTAATTATTCTGCTTATTGTGCTGGTCTTGTTCGGGGCCAAAAAGCTGCCGCAGATTGGCGGCAACTTGGGTAAAGCCATCAAAAACTTCAGAGGCAGCCTCTCCAGCGAAGCGCAGGACGACGACGAACAAGACAAAAAAAATCCTGACAAATAGCCATAGTATTTAAATTGCCTTGCATTTGGTGGGGAACGATGTGGTAGCCTTATTCAATAAACCCAAGCCCGCGCCTGCGCGCCCTGGTTTGCCCAGCCAGAAGGACTTGTTTTTACGCAGCCTTTATCCAGGCAACCATGTGGATCTGGTGTTGTCCAACGATGACTCGGTCGACGTGGTGGAAATAAGGGCCAGCATGATCCACGATATCACCCGCGACCGCAAACTAATTTTAGCGCAAACTTCTCCACCATTACTGCCTTCCCAAGCTGGCCTTCCCTTGGAAGTCACCTTTATCTGCCGCCTGAACGACGCCAGAGGAGAGTCTAAACAGCTACGTACCACCTACCAGACCCAACTGCTGCAGGTAATACCCCATTACACCATATCGGCGGAGCAGACGGAATCCGCCTTGGTGGTGCCCCTGCCCGCTCGTTTAGAGTTGGCCAGCCTCAGGATGCATTTTAGAGTTGAGCCCAGGATGGAGGAGAGTATGCGCGCCTATTGGTCGGCCGGCAGTTTCAGCAATATAATAGATGATGCGGTAGAAGAATTTTCCAAGTTTTTGCGCCGCGAATTGTGGATGCGGGAAAAGCACCCCCGCAATCTCGCCCGCGAACTTAGCGATCGCCTGCAAGACATGATAGGCACCGTGTACGATAAAACCGAAAACATGAAGCAGGCCTATGTAAAAGACATTTCCGAAGGCGGAGCCAAGCTTATTCACGACAGGCGGTTTAAACTGCAACCCGGCGAATTGCAAAAAATAACCCTGCTCTTAGGCAGCGACTTATGGGACGTAAACGTAAAAGTGGTGCGTAGCGGAGAATTGGAGCCGGAGCCTCACCCTAGCCGCATATTCACTTCGGTGCAGTTTGTGGATTTAGATCGCCATGAGCGCATGCGCTTAAGCAAGCTTATACAAGGAATGCTGCGTAAAAGCCTGGCCGCCCGCGCCGCGGAAAGGCTTTAAGCGCGAACCACTGCTTATTGCCATTTATTTTTGTTGTTTTGCTATATCGCACTATGAACAGACACCCCGTGCTTGACCAAAAGGCCTAATAGTGATAAATTTGTCCGGCTAGGGAGCCCTGGCCAACCCGGAGGGATGGCCGAGCGGTTTAAGGCGGCGGTCTTGAAAACCGTTGACCCAAAAGGTCCGTGGGTTCGAATCCTACTCCCTCCGCCATTTTGAAAACTTAATCTTAGCGCGGAGAGGTGACCGAGAGGCCGAAGGTGCTCGCCTGCTAAGCGAGTGTAGGGTGTAAAGCCTTACCGAGGGTTCGAATCCCTCCCTCTCCGCCAATAGCACCATAGCTTCAGCCGCTGCAATGATTTTCACTGATGTTGTTTTTGAATAGCTCCCGTCTTTGCGAAAAGCACCCTTGACGTTGTTTTTTGATCCGCCCCCGACTATCTCTTTGTAATAATTGAGGTTGCGCGATATTCGCAACCAACCTACATAACCTTCAATGAGCGTTATTGGCTTTAACCAGCTAATAACGGCGGCATAACCATGATTATTTCATCCGATTGCCACAGCGAAGAGCTCTCCTTCAATCGCCAAGACGCTATATATCTTTTAATACTGTTAGCCATTGGCGCTATATTTTTTGCCACCGCTGACATGCGCAGCCTGTGGGAAGTGGATGAGAGCCGTTACGGTGAAATGGCCAGAGAGATGGTTAATAGTGGCGACTGGATTACCCCAACCCTTAATTATGTAAAATATTTTGAAAAACCCATTTTAACCTTCTGGCTCATGGCCGGCAGCTTTGAACTGTTTGGCATATCGGAGCTAAGCGCCCGGGTTACCCCCGCGCTTTGTGCCACTCTAACCGTGTTTTGCGTTTATTTTCTGGGCCGCAGAATGTGGGGCCGCGAGGCGGGTTTTTACTCTGGCCTGGTATTGTCAACCTGCGCGCTGTTTATTGGGCTTGCGCAGATTATATTGGTGGACATGCCCCTTGGCATGGGCGTATGCCTGGCCATACTGGGAGCCAAGTGCCTGCAGAATGGCCGGGGCTATGGCCTGTACTTATTCTGGGGCGGCGCAGCCATTGCCTTTTTGACCAAGGGCGTACTGGGGGCAGGCCTGCCCTGGTTGTTGATCTTGGCCTTTGCGCTGTGCGCTAAAGAATGGCGTTTGTTACAGGGATTACTGAAAATTAGAGGCATTTTATTTTTCATCTTGCTATGCGCCCCGTGGTATATCTTGATCAGCTTAAAAAATCCGGAATTTATCTCTTTTTTCTATAATGAAAACTGGCAACGCCTTTTAACCGGCCGCCACGCCCGCTGGCAGCCGCCATATTTTTATTTTGGTGTGCTTCCCATTGGCTTCATCCCCTGGATATGCCTATTTCCCTGGGCTGTCGCCAAGCTTTGGCCCGGCAGAAAAAATCTGCGCCTGCCCGCCAATCGCCACCTGCTATGGACAGGCCTTTGGTTTGTTCTTTACTTTTTGTTTTTTACCGCCAGCAATTCCAAGCTCATCCATTATGCCCTGCCCATACTGCCCCCCATGGCGTTGCTTGTGGGTAAAGCCCTGCATTCGCATTTAACCACGGAACCCCCGCGAGCGAATTCTCCCTTTGTCCGCAACAGCCTGCTGGCTTTGGCCCTGTTTACCCTGGCGGTTAGTATAGCTCTGCCCATTGTCGCCAACGCGCTGCCTCAGCTTGATGCGTTTGCTTCCACCCCGCACAGTGTCTTACTGCCAGCCATTCTTTTCGTGCTGGCTGTCTGTTTTTTCCTCTGGCGCAAAAATCCCCTGGCCGTTGTTGGCGCCCCTCTGCTGGCCGCTCTCATTTTCGCTCTCTGCACGGCCCAGATCGCCTACGCCCTGGACAGTTGGATGTCCGTTAAAAATATCGTTATGCAAGTGCGCCATGATATGAAAGATGACGATATTGTGGTGGCCTATGATGACCATTACTATGGCCTGGCCTATTATACCGAGCGGCGTATGGCCATAGCCCTCAACTGGGGAGAGTTGGAGTTCGGACGCAAACTAGAATCTGACCGGGATAGCCGGAACAAGTGGTTTTTAAAAAATGACCAGGAACTTTTAACCCTGCTTGCTTCCGGGCAGCGGGTATGGGTGTTATGCGCTCTGCAAGACCACCCCAAGCTTATGGCTGCACTACAGGACGCGCCCGCGGGCGTGGCTGAGCGGGCGCGGCTGAGCCGCTGGGTTATTATTGCCAATCATTAAGCAAGCCTGTTGTGGTTACAGTTGAACAAATGCAAACAAAAAGGCCGACGATTTTAATCGTCGGCCTTTTTATTTTATATATAGCTCAGTTCTTATTCCACAGGGTTGAGAACCAGCCCGGTAAGTATTTTAGGGTAAAAGTAGGTTGATTTGCGTGGCATTATCAAACCGCGCTGCGCCACCGCCTGCACTTGCTCCACTTTGGTGGGGTTTAAGAAAAAGGCCAGATCCGCCTCACCGTTAACCACCATGGCAATGGCCTTGGACAAGCCGGAGACATATTCGATAAGCCCTACCTGATCATAGTCCTTGGCGCTCAGCCCCAGCCCCTGGCTGAGCAGCAGCTCGCTTAAAATGACCACGTCCAGGCAGCGCAACACAGGCTCTGTCTCCTGCATATGAGCTCTCTTCAAAGCGTCTTTTTTAAGCAGGAATACGAAAAAATGTGGCTGCTTTTTCACCAGCAGGCCGTAAGCCGGCGAACATTCTCCCGCCCGGTTCAAATGCATGCGCAACACTTCGGTATCTTTGGCTAAATCTCCAGAAAGGGCATGTTTTTCTATACTAAAATATTCTTCCGCCCGGTTGAGCAGGTCTTTTAAGTCCAGCCTATCCCACTTGGGCAGCACCCGGTGGCTGGCAAAGACGGTCATGCCAGGGTCGCTCATGGAACACATGTAAGCCAGCACGTAGTTATAAGGGGCGTCGGTGTCAAAGGCCTCGGGGTTTTGATGCAGCAGGTAGTTACGGTAGTTAAGCCCGGTTTCATAACGATGGTGGCCATCGGCAATGAATACCACCTTGGGATCCATGAGCTCTTGCACCTTGGCGATGGCATCCTCGTCATCCACAGCCAGCAGGCGCTGATGCCACCCGGCCGGGTCGGTGAATTCAGCCAACAAATGCGGATGGCTGTGGTTGAAGACCGCCTGCACCGCGTTGTCTTGGTCGGCGTAGAGAGTCATAATAGGCGAAATATTGGTTTTAGCCGCCTTCAAGAGCCTCAGGCGATCTTCCTTGTGGCCACTGAAGGTGCGTTCATGAGGCAGGACAATGCCCTTGCTAAATTCTTCCAGGCGCAACCTGGCAAAAAAGCCGCAACGGGTGCGCTGCTGGCCAGCGGCGTCGGTAAAAGTGGTTTCGTTAATGTAAATGGTGGGCTTATCTTCGGCCTTAAGAACGCCTTTTTCTATCCATTCATGCAAAAAGTCTCTGGCGCGGGTGTAAACATTATATTGATCACTATCACCAGGTTCCGGACGGTTAAGTTCCAGACGAATAATGTTGTTAGGGTGATTATCGTACAATTCGTCTTGTTGCGCCTGGCTTATGACATCATAGGGCGGGGTTACCAATTGAGCCAGATCTTTGTCGTCTTTCACCTGATAGCGCAATCCCCTTAAGGGAGCAATTTTAGCCATTTTACACCTTCCCAGCAAAACTGTATGGTTCAAGCGAACAAAAAGGCCACGCCCTGTCCGCAGCAAGGAACCATATTTACTACACCATTTTGATTATTTAAGCAAGGGAAAAGTAAGGCTACTGTATTTGGTGCTGGATAATGGCATCAGTTATTAGCCATACTCCTTTTTCCTTAACCAAATCCGCCTCAAAGGAGGCATTAGTTCCCTGAGCGTTCAACTGGCCCCATATTTTGCCCCGGTCGGCGGCCACTAACTGCACCCGGCTGCCGCTGAGCTTTACAACTGGCGCCTTGCCCGCGCTTAACTCGGCGCAGTAAGCCTCTTTAAGCTGCTGGTGGCCCAAAAAACCCTGCTCTCCCCATGAGGTGCGCACCAGCACATAGGCCTGGTTGTGCAGGCATTTTAGCAGGCCGGCACAATCGCGGGCGCTAAAGGCGGCCAACGCCTTATCCATAACCGCGCGTATTTCCACCTCGGCATTGCCCATGGCCGCGGGCTCGGGCCCGGCTATGGGGGCTGGTTTGCCGGAAGAAGAAGCGGCGGGCAGGGAGGTTGAAGCGCCGGAAGGCGCGACAGGCGCAGCCGGCGGCAATGATGTGGCTAATGGCGCGGCGGAAACTGTGGGGCGAGCTGTGGGGTCGCTTGCCTCCGGGATATAAGGACGCGGCTGAAACTGCGATTGCGGCGGGCGCACCGGCGTATTGCTGGGACGCCGGGGCATGGGCGTAAAATTTTCCGCCTGGTTCTGCACCTGGCGCACTGTGGCCGCGCTGGGTTTATCGCTATCGCTCAAGTCTCCCGCCTGGGGCACATAAGGCGCCGGCGCGGCCAGCACAAGCGCGGGGCAGAGCAAAAGCAACCCCGCTATTGAGACAAAAATTTTTGTCATTCATCGTCTCCGCTCTGCAATACCGCCAAGAAGGCCTGCTGCGGAATGGGCACACTGCCCACCAGCTTCATGCGTTTTTTACCTTCTTTCTGCTTTTCCAGCAGCTTACGCTTACGGCTTATATCGCCGCCGTAACATTTGGCGGTAACGTCTTTGCGAAAGGCGCTGATGTTGCTGCGCGCAATAATGGTGCCGCCAATGGCGCCTTGAATGGCTATTTTAAATTGCTGGCGAGGAATAGTGTCGGCCAGGCGGTTTACCGCGTGTAGAGCCCGGGGGCGGGCGCGCTCCCGCTCCACCAGGCAGGAAAGGGCATCCACCTTTTCGCCGTTTACCAGAATATCCAGGCGCACTAAATCGCTTTTGCGATAGTCGGTAAGCTCATAATCAAAAGAGCCGTAACCCTGGGTAATGGATTTGAGCTTGTCGTAAAAGTCGTAAATAACTTCGGCCAAGGGCAGGTCAAAAAATATTTCCACCCGGCCCTTGGAAGGATAGTTCATGCTGGAATTGCCGCCCCGGCGCTCCAGGCAGAGTTGCATTACCGGGCCGATGTAGCGCTCGGGAATGAGAATGCTGGCGCGAATGTAGGGTTCCTCGGTGTGGGCAATGGTAGAGGGGTCGGGATAGTGGGCCGGGTTCTCTATGGTCAGTTTATCGCCATTATTCATGTAAACGTGGTAGCTTACACTGGGCACGGTGAGAATGAGGCTTAGCCCGAACTCGCGCTCCAGGCGCTCCTGCACTACTTCTAAATGTAAAAGCCCCAAAAAGCCGCAACGGAAGCCATGGCCCAAGGCCTGGGACGAATCTTTAGAATAAACAAGCGAAGCATCGTTTAATTTAAGCTTTTCAATGGCGTCGGCCAGTTCGGCATAGTCGTCGGTAGCCACGGGGTAAATGGAAGAAAAGACCACGGGCTTCACTTCTTTGAAGCCAGGCAGCGGCTCCAGCGCCGGCTGCTCCACCGAGGTTATGGTGTCGCCTATCTGGGTATCGCTGACGGTTTTAACCCCGGCAATAACATAGCCCACCTGGCCGGCCTCCAACACCTTGGCCGGCTCGCGCCTTAAGCGGAACAACCCCACTTCTTCCACCTTGTAAGTGGCCCCGCCGTGCATAAAACGAATTTGCTCTCCCGCCTTTAAGCGCCCTTGCTTCACACAGATGGAAATTACCGTGCCCCGGTAGGGATCGTACTGGGCATCAAAAATAAGGGCTTGCAAAGGAGCCCCCGGGTCAACCTCGGGCGCGGGCAGGCGCTCCACCACCGCCTCCAGCACCGCTCCGATATTGGTGCCTTCTTTAGCGGAAATGGCAATGGCCTCATCGCCATCCAGGCCCAAATCTTCGGTTATTTGCTGCCGAGTGCCCTCCACGTCCGCGCCCAGTAAGTCTATCTTGTTTATAACCGGCAATATTTCCAGGTTGTGCTCCATGGCCATATACAGGTTGGCCAAGGTCTGGGCTTCCACCCCCTGGGAGGCGTCAACCACCAAGAGCACCCCGTCGCAAGAGCTTAAGGCCCGGCTGACCTCATAAGAGAAGTCAACATGGCCGGGGGTGTCTATTAAATTAAGCTCGTACATCTGGCCGTCTTTCGCCTTGTAAGGCAAGGTGATGGATTGGCTTTTTATGGTGATGCCCCGCTCCTGCTCCAGGTAGAGATTATCCAGTAGCTGATTGTAGAACTCTCGGTCGCTCACTCCGCCGCAGGCTTGGATAAGACGATCGGCCAGGGTGGACTTGCCGTGGTCAATATGGGCGATAATACTGAAATTACGGGTGTGGGAACGCTTGCTCAACTAAAAAATCCTTTTTGCGGGAATAACCTAAGGCTAAAATAATCTCTACACAACCCTATAAGGATATCCATTAATGGTAGCAGACGTCAAGTATGGCGTTAGCGACTGTCGGGGCCATGCCCGTCGCTTGCGCGCCTCGTCGCCGACAACTGGAACCGGGAAAACTCTTATTTAAAAATGGCGGCATACCAGGGGGTTGTGTATAATTGGCTACAGTTGTTACCTTTGGCGGTTAAACAATAGCTCAGGAGGAACCTTGTTTAGCAACCCCGGCCCTTTACACCCATCTAAATCGCTGGTTGGATTTTTTAGGCATATGGCTCTTGCATTGGTTGTGATTGGTTATTCCCTGTTCTATTGTCCACCCCAAAGCGCCCAGGCGGGCGAACCTGGCCATGCCTTGCAAAGCCCCTCCTATGCCGTACAGGCTGGGCTATATGTGGGGCCCGTCCAGTCTAACCGCATGGCAGAGGAGTTAATTAAGGCTGGCTATGCCGCATGGGTAGAGGAGCGCCCTCAAGGCCCCAGCAAAACCTTGTATTTTGTACTGGTAGGCCCATTTGCCGAAGAAGCGCAGGCAATTGAGGCCATGCGCTCCATACGAGCCAACTTTGCTATTGATCCTTTCATTGTAGATCTCAACAAGCGTTGAGAGCAGACTAGTCAAGCAGTGCCGACATGAGCCCGGAAGAACGTAAGTCACGCCACAGCCAAACTCAACGCAAACTAATGGATGAGGGCCTCAAGCTCATTGCCAGCCACGGCTTGTATGGCTGTAAAGTGGAAGACATAACTAACGCCGCCAAGGTAGGCAAAGGAACTTTTTTTAATTATTTCGGCAGTAAAGATCTTTTTATCGCTAAACTTGTAGATAATTGTCTGGCCGATCTCGCCCGTCGCTTGAGCCCACTGAGCCTCACTCAGACCCTGCCCGAATCCTTGCTCACCAACCTGGGTGGGGTGTATTTGCGCTATTTCCAGCTTAGGCCGGAAGTGGCGGCGCTTTTGATTCAAGCCATGAGCTTGCACGAGAGCGAGGCCTCTCAGCAGATAAAAGACAGCATAAATGCTCACTTAAACCTGGTAGCCGGCCTGCTGGAGCCCATTGGCCGAGAGTTGGGCTGGCAAGACCATTTGCGTGAATTGAGCCTAAGCCTCTTAAGCCTAAGCTGCGGATTTTTTTGGATGGGGCGCGGGCTGGTGGAACCTCCGGGCAAGCTTTTGGAACGCTTGAGTAAAGTGCTGGCCAAGGGCTTGGCCCAGACCTGTTAAAAGCCAGCGCCGCCGTTGCCGGCCCGCCTTTATTGGACTTTTTTTCATAAATTCCCCGCAAGGGGGGTTGTGAAAGACCGCCTGGCCGAAAAGCGTGGTTTTCGGCTGGCTCCCGGCGGCCTGCGCCGCCGCCTAAGCCTTTTCAGGCAGTGTTAGAAGTTAATTATGAAATGACTTCTAATGACCAGATAACCACAGGAGACACGCGCATGAAAAAAACCGTGCTGCTTTATTCCGCAATACCCCAAGACTTGCAAGCTGTGTTGCAAAAAGAGTTTAACCTGCTTTATCTGCCCAGTGCCGATGAACCGGAGTTTGATCAATATCTGGGCCAGGCCCATGGGCTAATTGGCTGGGGCGGCGGAGCCATACCGCAAATCAATGATCAACTGCTGGCTAAAGCGCCTTTGCTGGAAGCGGTGTCCACCATCTCCGTTGGTTACGATCATTGCGACGTGCCCGCCCTAACCCGGCGCAAGGTTTTGCTTACCAACACCCCGGAGGTGCTAACCGATACCACCGCTGATACCATTTTTGGTTTACTGATAGCCACGGCCCGCCGCTTTGTGGAATTGGACAAGGCCGTGCGCCAGGGCCTGTGGACCCGGCCGTTGGGCGACATCTACCCTGGCGATGACGTGCACCACAAAACCATTGGCATTCTGGGTTTGGGACGCATTGGCCAGGCCGTGGCCAAACGCGCTCATTTGGGTTTTGACATGCGAGTGCTTTACACCAGCAACCAGCCCAAGCCCGATGCGGAAAAAAAATACCAGGCGCAAAGGGGCAGCCTGGAGGAAGTGCTCAAAGCCTCTGACTTTGTGGTGATAACCCTGTCGCTTAACCAGGGCACCCGCCACCTTATAAACGCTGAAAGGCTGGCCCTGATGAAGCCCAGCGCCATGTTAATAAACGGCGCGCGCGGCGCCATTGTGGATGAAAAAGCACTGATCCACGCGCTAAGCGCCAAAACCATTGCCGCCGCCGGCCTGGATGTTTTTGAACAGGAACCGTTGCCCCTGGATTCGCCCCTGCTCAAAATGGATAACGTAGTGCTTTTGCCCCACATTGGTTCGGCCAGCCGGCAAACCCGCTATGCCATGGTTAAGCTGGGGGTGGAGAATCTGGTTGCCGTGCTAAACGGCCATACTGAACGCAACTGCGTAAATCCGGAAGCGCTTGCCTAACCGGCTTGTCATACAAAACCAAGGGCCAGGCGGTCGGCCATTTTAAGCCCTAGAGGCGTGGGCCGCAGATAATGGCCCGCAAGCTTGACCCAACCCTGCTGGCAGGCGCTGGCAATGGCCGCCTCATACTGGGTTAGCACCGGGCGTTTAATAATGTCTTCCACCGTGCGTAAATCCACGCCCTTTACGGTGCGCAGCCCCAACATAAAAAGCTCGGCTGCCCTTTGGGCGGCGTTCAACTGCTCCAAAGTTTCCTGCCCGCCCGCGCCGCCAGGCTGCCAGGCTTGTATATAGCGCGGCAAATCATAATGGTTAGCCCAGCGCACGCCCTGCAAATGGCCATGGGCTCCTGGCCCTAGGGCCAGATAGTCTCCCCCCCGCCAGGTGGAGCTGTTGTGCCGGCAGGCAAAGCCCGGCCGGGCGAAGTTGCTTACCTCGTATTGTAAAAGCCCTGCCGCGCCACACAGGTGCAGCGCCTCTTCCTCCATGGCCAGCACAGTGTCTTCATCGGGCATGGGCGGTTGATAGGGCTGGTATCTCCGCCCCAGAGGAGTGGCCGGGCTTAAGGTGAGCTGATACAGGGACAAATGCTCTGGCTGCAGCCGCAGCGCCTCTGCCACATCCTGCCGGGCTTGGGTCAGGCTTTGCTCGGGCAGGGCATAGATGACATCCAGGCTTAAATTGGCAAAACCGGCCTGGCGCGCCCAATTTACGCTGCTGGCCGCCTGGCCAGGCCGTTGGGAGCGCCCAAGCAGGGCCAGGCTGTGTGGGCTGAAACTTTGCACACCCAGGCTCAAACGGTTGAAGCCGGCCGCTGCCAGGCTTTTCAATTTGCCCAAGCTTACGCTGCCTGGATTGGCCTCCAGGCTTATCTCCGCGTCCCCGGCAACGCCAAATAGCTGGGCCGCCTCTTCCAGCAGTTGGCCAAGCTTAGCCGCGGGCCAAATGCTGGGCGTGCCGCCGCCTATATATATTGAGCTTAAAGGCCTGCCCGCCGTCTGCTCGGCGTAGATAGCGGGCAACCTCCGCAAATGGCCAATTATGGCCGCCCACAGGGGTTGGGCCAGCGAACGGGAAAAGGGAAGGGCGTGAAAGTCACAGTAGGCGCAGCGACGGGCGCAAAAGGGCAAATGGATATATAACGCTAATTCGCTGCTTAACATTTTTCACTGCCAGCGAGAGGGGCAACCCCCTCTCGCCAGTTTACAGGTTAGAACTTCACCGCCACCCCGGCCCAGAACAAAGTGCCGGGAGAGGGATAATAACTGGCGCCATAGCCATAATTATAACCGTATTCGCTATAATATTTATTGAACAAGTTTTGCACATTTACAAAAAAAGTAAAGTTCTTCCAGGTATAATCGGCGCCCAAATCCATTGTGGCATAGGCCGACATTTTATCGAAGCTGTTGCCATTATCCCCGCCAAAATAGCGCTGCCCAATAAAGTTAAGGCGCGCGTTCAGCCGCAGGTCTTGCATAAGGGTTAGCCGGCCGCCTATGCTGCCCGACCACTCCGGCACCAGGGGTAACTTATTGTTGTCATACTGGCCGCCATCGAAATACACATCTTGATAGCTTAACGAGGCAAACAGCAAATGCTGGTTGCTTTCACCCAAGGGCAGATGCAGGTTCAGGTCAAAGCCGCGATGTGCGGTGTCGTCCAAATTTTCATTCAAGTTGGTAAGATAATTGTAATCTATTTCGTTGCTCAAATTCATCCAATAAAAATTTAAGCTGGCCATTAAGCCGCAGACAAAAGTGTACTGGCCGCCTAGTTCGTAATCCATACCATATTCGGCTTTTAAGTCCGGGTTGAACATACCGTAGGTCACGTACTCATCCACCACCGGATAACGAAAGGCACGGCCGGCAGAGGCATAAACCTTGGATGCCGGGGCAAAGTTATAGGTAAGGCCCGCTGTCCAGGCGTATTGAGTTTCATTGGCGCTTTCATTATCGCCGGGCGCGGCAAAGGGCTTTTGATCAATGTCGTAACTGGCGTAATGCAGCCTGCCGCCAAAACTGAAAATAAGATTTTGGGTTAAGCTTACCTCTTCCATCAAGTAGCCGGCTATCATATTAGCAAAGTATTCGTTCTGGCTGGCGCCGCTTCCCACTGGCAGGCTGTCGCTACTCACCTTCCAAAAATTGTAGTCAATCCCTGTGGTGGTGCGCAGGCGCAGGCCGCCTAAGCTGCCATCCACTATGTATTTAGGCTGTACCCCAATATTGTGGTAAGTGGTGGCATACTGGGGCGAACCCCAATATGAAACCATCTCTGAACCCGCTTGTAGATAGCGGTAGTAAATATCTGTGGTGACTATACCGTATCCTTGCAAGTCTTTGCGCGCCTGGCCGCGAAGATTGAAAGCCTGGCGGCTGGCCCAGTCATAAAGATTGCTGCTGCCTTGGCGGTCTATTGCCATCTGGCTTTCGCTAAGCGCGCCAGGCAGTGAATAATGGGCCTCGTCGTAGCTGGCTTCCAACATGAAAGAGGTGGTGTCGTTGGGGTCGGCGCGCAGATTAAGGCCCAAGCCGCGGGTACGGGCTTCGCTATTGGCGCGGTAGCCTTGGGTGCCGCCGTAATGGCCCTGGCCAAACCAGAAAAAATTGTCTTCCGAACCCTGCACCGTGGCCCGCGCTTCCCCGCTTTCATAGCTGCCGCCCCTGGCTTCCACCGTGGCCGCGGGTGCGCCGTGCCCCTCGCGGGAAATTATGTTTATCGCCCCGCCCACCGCGCCATCACCATAAAGCACCGCCGAGGCGCCGTGCATAACTTCAATGCGTTCAACACTGTCCACCGCAATGGTGGAAAAGTCCACATCCTGCATGTCAATGGAATTTAAGCGGCGGCCATCCAGCATGATAACCACATTGCGGCCCGCCCGCTCGCCAAAACCGCGCATATCCACACTGGCGGTAAGCCCTACCCCGCTGTAGTCGCGCACCACAAGCCCGGGCACATGGCGCAGCACGTCAACCACACTATTGGGATGCATGCTTTCAATCTGCTGGCGGTCCACCACCGTGATTTGCTGCGGGATTCTCGCCACATCCTGTTCCAGGCGGGTGGCGGTCACGGTCATTTCCGGCAGTGCCACCTCTTCCTGCGCCCAGGCCGGCATGGCCACGAGCAGCAAGGCAAGGCCGATGAAACATTTTTTCATACCCTCTTCCCTTTCTTAAGCAAAGCCGCGTTTAAGGCAGCGCTTCTGTTCCCGAGGCCAGGAATTTAAAATAAAAAACCTGCCAGCTTATAACAGCGGGCAGGGAAAGATTGCACCCTTTCACTTCATCTTCCCAGGCAGCGGAATTATCCGCTCAGAGCTCCGGTGCCTCGCCGGTGCCGCCTTAACGCCCGCAAACGCGGACGTTGTCTCTCTGGCAGGTCTTCTGGCTTCCGGATCTTTCGCCTCCAGCCCTTCCCGCCTTTGCAAGGCAGTGGTTATGCCGGATTTGTCCCCGATTACAGCGGCGGGACCGCAACGGATTTACACCGTTTTCCCTATCAAGCGTTAAGCACCAGAGTGGTTCCCCCTAACTAGGGGTGATTATTATCTTACCCTGAAAGCCGGTTAAGAGCAAACCGCCTTGCGAGTTGGGCCAAGCCACCTGATAGTGGTAAAATATGATAAATTTAATTTAATGCAGCTCGCTAATTTTAATCTCCTGGCACTATTATTGCATTTATTTCACACATATTGTCAGGCCAAAGGTAATAAATTTATGCTAACTTTCGACTATAACAAGCTTGATGACCAACTGCTGAGCGAAATGCTGCTCATTTGCGAAGATCGCCTGGAGCTGGCCGCCGCCCGGGAAATGGCCGCCCGAGCCAGCATGACGGAACTCTTGAGCGCCATTGCCGCCGATAAGCACGGCTGGCTGGCGGAATTGCCCGAATTCTGGGCGCCAGTGCACGCTTCGTTTATTTTGGCCTACCATGGGGGAGCTGAGGTTATGCCTCCACTTCTGGCCGCCTTGCGCTGGGCCGACGCCTTTGACTGCGACTGGGTAACCGAGGCCATGCCCTCCATGTTTGGCTCCTTGGGCATGCTGGCCATTGCTGACCTCAGCCTGGTGGCAAATGATGCCAGCGCTGGCTGGTCGGCCAGGGGCATTGCCCTGCAAGGCCTGGCCGCGGTATCTTTGCGCTGCCCGCAGGCCAAAGAATCTATTTTTGGCCTGATAGGCAATATTTTCATGGATGAAGGGCAAGACCGCCTGCTGCGCCAAATGGCCGGCAATATTTTGCTGGACTTTCGCGAAATGAGTTACCGCATGGCCTTAGGTAAATTTGCTCGCGAACAAGAAGGCAGCCTGGAGGCCGGCTATTGGCAAGGGGCATTTTTCTCTAACGATGACGTGGAGTTTGCCTTCCGCAAGCTAGAACCCGAAATTTTATTCTACCAAGATGACTGGATGCGCTTTTATGACCCACGCGAAATTCAGCGCCGGCAAAAGCGCTGGCAGAAAGAACGCCTAACCCAAACCCGGCGCCCTTCCCATGGTAGTGGCGGGAAAGTGCTTAGTTTGTGGAAGCCAGGTGACGGCCCCTATAAACCAGAGCAGGAGTGACCTGACATGCCTCGCATATATCATATTGTTTTTATTATTCTATTTATTGCCATGGGCGTGGGTTGCAGTAGTTTGAACCCATTTGCCGACAAGCCGGCTAGGGCCAACGATCCCGCCCTAAGCCAGGCTCATGTGGAAAGAGCCAAGTTTTTCTGGGCTCAAGGCGAAGTCAATAAGACCATCCAGGAAATGGAGTGGGCGGTAGCCGCCGACCCCTATAACTACGAAGCCGCCTATAAGCTGGGACTTATTTATCTGGACCAGGGCCAGCGCATAAGCGCTCGCCGAATTTGGGAAAACGCTCTGCTGGCTTTGGACGACGGGGTGGAGCGCCCCTATTCCAACGCCAAAGCCAAGGCGGAACTGCAAGCGGCTTTGGCCGAGCTCAACAAAAGCGAACGCCCCATGGGCGGCAGTGACCCATCAGCTATTTTAGCGCGCCAGGAAGCGGCCCAGGGTGGGCAGTCCGCCTATGTGGGCGGCGCTTCGGTGGCGGCCAGCGCCCCATCAACCAGCGAACGGCCGCTGAGCGCGCCCGCGGGCAGCGGTGTTGCCGTGGCCGGCACGTATGGCGCCAGCGCGGGCGGAGGCGCTTATTCCTCGCAACCTGGCTTGCCCACCGGGCAAGGGCAAAGCGCTGCACCCGCTTCAGCTTATACCCCAAAACCATATGTATCTGGCCAGCAGCCCGCTAAACCCGCGGCCAGCCGCGCCTCTGCCGCAACCGGCAATAAACCAGCCAGCCGCGGCGCTACTGGCAGCGCACAGAAACCGGCTGCTTGCCAGCCCTGCGGCGCCACCGCCAATGCTGGCAAATACGCTGTCCAGGTTTCTTCTAACCGCCAACAAAGCAGCGCCAAGGCTGATGTGGCCTGCCTGGCCGCCAAAGGCTACCAGGCCAGCATTGCGGTTAACACAACCAGTTCCGGCACTTGGTATGTGGTATGGACCGGTTGCTGCACCAGTAAAGAGCAAGCGCAAAAACTGGCCAGCACCTTGAACAAACAACGCCTGGCCTGCAACGCCCGCGCGGCCATACCACAAAAATAAATTTCACTATCCATTTTTTACTTGCCTAACGCGCATTAATGATGTATTAAATGGTATTCTGATTTTTTGAGAGGGATGTATGGGTAGCGTTGTCAAAAAGCGTCGCAAAAAAATTCGCCGTCACAAACACCGCAAACTGCTGCGGCGTACGGCACACAAGCGTCGTAAATAGAATTTAATTATATATAGAATTTAACTGCGCAGGCGGGCTGGATTATATCTGACCCGCTTGTGTTGTTGTTTCTGCGCAAAAAAGGCTCCACAAGCGGCGCCTTATCCTGTAAAAAGATAGCATTGCCCCTTATCTGTTCCGTTCCTTGAATTATGGCGGTGCAACATGCCGGTCGCGGTTATTTTGATAGTGCTGGGTTCGGCCATGCTGCATGCCGCGTGGAACTGCATTATCAAAGGCGGCCAGGACAAACTGAGCGAAACCGCCTTTAATGCCGCGGGCGGGGCATTGCTGGCCCTTTGCGTGCTGCCCGCCCTACCCGCCCTGCCCGCAGCCGCCTGGCCCTACCTTGCACTGAGCACGTTTGTGCATCTGGCCTATTACCTCTGCCTGGCCCTGGCCTATGGCCGCCTGGATTTGTCCTTTGCCTATACCCTGATGCGCGGCGCGGCCCCTCTTTTAACCGCGCTCACCAGCGTGCTGGTGCTCCAACAACCTGTATCCGGTGGTGGCTGGGTGAGTTTAGGCCTTATCTGCTTTGGCATTTTGCTTATGGCAGGCGATGCCATACGCAAAAGCAGATTAAGCTGGCTACCCACGTTGGTGGCGCTGGGCAATGCCTTTATTATAATGCTTTACACCACCTTGGATGGTGAAGGGGTGCGCGTGGGCCAGCACGCCCTGACCTACGGCTGCTGGCTTTTCCTGCTGGACGGCTTATGCCTGCTGATGCTCAACCTGCTTCTACGTCGGCAGGTTTTTTCCGCTTATGCCAATAAAAAACGCCTGCTCTACGGTATGGGGGGCGGAGTGGCCAGCCTGTTAGCTTACACTATGGTGCTTTGGGGCATGACCCAGGCTCCGGTACCTTTAGTGGCCGGCTTGCGCGAAAGCTCGGTGGTGTTCGGCATGCTGGGGGCAGTGCTCTTCTTAGGAGAAAAATTGAGCCTGCTCCGGTTAATATCTATTGCTTTTGTGCTGGCCGGAGCGGTAAGCCTGCGCTTCGTCTGAAGCCTGACAGTTGAAGGCGAAAACCGGCTTACATTGACAACTGGCCTGGTAACTGGTAAAAATTTGGCGCAGCCGGGACGTAGCGCAGTTTGGTAGCGCACCTGAATGGGGTTCAGGGGGTCGCTGGTTCAAATCCAGTCGTCCCGACCAGTAGTTACCCCAAAGCAAAGGCCTTCAGGCGAGATAACGCCTTAAGGCCTTTGTTCGTTTATATGGTGTCTTTTACTTGCCGGTCTGGCTTAAGCAAGCCTGGGCGGCCACGTAAATATCATACTGTACCTGCTGGCTGAAAGCGGCAAAGGCCTGGCTCATTGCCAGCGCCATACTCAAAGGCGACTCATCCTTAACCGGCACTTCCTGAATATAATTGCGCTGAAATATAAGCTCCTCGGTAATATCGCCTTTGGCCTGCTGGTCCAGCAGCGTGCAGGTAAGAGCTAAACGCACCACCGAGCCCTGCGGGCGATCTTCGCGCCAAAACTCATCCACCGCACCTTCCAAACGAAAACGCGCCACTCCCGTGTTGACTACTTTAATAAGCCCCGAAGAGCGCATGTCCCGGCTTAGGTAGTCGGTACAGAGATCGGCCGGGAACACCCGCCAATGCGAATAATTGTAACCCTGCTGCATGCCGGCCCGGGGCTTAAACAGCATGGCCTGGGTATTAAACTGCTGGGCCGAGCTGAAACGGGCAATTTTGATGGCATCGGGCAGGGGCGCGAGTTGGTGGCGGGCCGGCGGCTGATAATCCAGAGTATAAAAACTCACTGTAATATCAGGCTCAGACGGGAAAATGCACCCACCGCACAGAAGCAGGCAAGCGGCCATTACAATAAGAATGCGCATTTTTTTCATAACTATGCTCCGGGTTATCTGGCTCTTTCCTCCGGCAGAGGCTGCGGGGGGCGGCTGAAGATGGCATCTGAGGGGGTGCGGGCCAGGCGCTCGCTTAGGGTTTCCAAGTGGGCAAAGACATAGGTCAGCTTGTCGCTGATTTCTGTTAAGTTCTGCGACAACTGGCTTAAACTGCGCCCCATATCTTCCACGTAAAGAGAGGCGCTTTCACCCAGCTTGCCCAGATGCAGGCTCTCAACTTGCTGACGCAGGCTGGCTACCATAATTTGAGCGTCCCGCACAACCTCGTCCACCCGCTCAACGAGCTGCTTGTCATTCAGGCGCCTGCTCATGCTGGCCAGGTCGGCGCTGAAGGCCTCTAAATTTTTACCAGTTTGACGAAAAGAGGCCAAGGCTTCGCGCAGTTCCTTGCCATCTAATATATTCTGCGCGGTATTCATAAGCTTGCCGGCCTGAACCGCCAGGCCAGCGAAATCCACTTTGCTCAAATTCTCTAAAGTGGCGCCCACAGAGCTTAACACCTGGGTAAGACCTCGGGCGTAGGTGGGAATAACCGGGTAAGACGTAGGGAAGTCTATTTTCGGGCTTTTGGCCGCGGTGGCCGCATCCTGCGGTATCAGTTCTATATAGGCCAGGCCGGTTATGCCTTTAATGGCAATGCCCGCCATTACCGACTGGCCCAAGGCCCGATCCGCGTTGATAGTGAGCACAACCTCTATTAACTGGGGATCGGGCGCCACATTGATGGCTGCCACCTTGCCCACATCTATGCCCTGATATTTAACAGCGGACCCAACTTCCACTCCTTGCACCGACTCGGCAAAATAACACACATACTTATGCCCGCCGCTTATCTCGGTTTGGCTGCCCACCCAAACTATGCCAATGGCCAAGATAAGAAAGCCCAACATGACAAATAAGCCTAATTTAAACATTGAGGTGTGGTTGGCCATAAATCACCCTGCTCCGGCAGCGCTACTATCTTCTGTTGCCAGGCGGCGCTGAAAAAAGTTTCTTATCTTTTGGTCGGCAGATTCCGCCAGCTCCTGGGGGCTGCCGTTGGCCAGCAAGCCCGCCCGCTCTTTGCCCAGCATAATTATTCTCTGTCCCACCGCAAAAATAGATGCCAGTTCATGGCTGACCACCACTACCGTAGTGCCAAGGCCCTCGTTGATGTCTATGATCAGACGGTCCAGTTCCGCTGAGGTTATGGGATCCAGCCCGGCGGAAGGCTCATCTAAAAATAAAACCAGCGGATCTAAAGCCAGGGCGCGGGCCAGCCCCGCGCGTTTTTGCATGCCGCCGCTTATTTCCGCGGGCAAATGATTTTCGTAACCAGCCAGCCCCACCAGGCTGAGTTTCATTTTGGCCACGCGGGCCGCCTGGGCCGGGCTAAGCCCGGCAAAGTCCACCAATGGCAGGGACACGTTTTCGCTTAAGGTCATGGAGGCAAAAAGCGCGCCCGACTGAAAAAGCACGCCCACCCGGCGATACAGCGCCTGCAGCTCTTCTTCCGTGGCGTGGGCGGTGTCTACCCCGCTTAGCCTGATACTGCCGCCCGTAACCGGCGCCAGGCCAATAATGGCCCGCATTAATGTGGACTTGCCGCTGCCGCTGCCCCCCACAATAAAGAGACGCTCGCCGGGCTCCACCGCAAAGCCTATATCATCTAAAATAATGTTTTCGCCATATGCCACCTTAAGGCTATTTACTTCCAGAATGCTCATGATTTTCACTACCACCAGGCATATTGCTGCACAACGGCAAAGATTGAGTCTATCACAATAATAATAAATATAGAAATAACCACTGAAGAGGTGGTAGCTTTGCCCACGGCGGAAGCCCCGCCGCGCACGGAAAACCCGCGCTGGCAGCCCACCCCGGCGATCAGGAAAGCAAAAATCATGGTTTTTACAAAACTGACGATAAAGTCATCCACATTTAAACTGCTGATTGTATAGTTGAGATAGGTGTGAATATCTAACCCAATGCCCACAATGCCTATGATTAAGCCACCTATTATGCCGAAGAGGCTGGAAAAAACAAATAATATGGGCACCACCAGCACTGCCGCCAGTACCCGCGGCATGGCTAAAAACATAATGGGGTCGTAACCCATTACCGCAAGCGCATCCAGCTCTTCGTTTTCTTTCATGCTGCCTATTTCCGCGGCAAAGGCCGAACCGGAACGCCCGGCCACCACAATAGCCGTCATAATGGGGCCAAGCTCTTTTATCATGGCCACCGACACCAAAGAGGCCACATAAATAGAGGCGCCAAAGGGTTCCAGCTGCATTATGGACATAAAAGCCAGAATAAGGCCTAAAAGCAGACCTATTAGCCCCACAATGGGCAGGCCGCCCACCCCCACCTGCTGCATTTGGTAGAACATGTCGGGCCAGCGCATGGTTTGCGGCTTAAGCAGCGTGCGCAGGAATAAAGCCATTATCCTGCCAAAATAGTCTATAATCTGATAAGCGTCTTGCACCATGTCATAGGTGCCGCTGCCCAGCGTCTCCAAAAAGCCGCTACGGCGCGTCTCGGCCACTAAAGGCTGCTTCTCCAGCTTCTGCGGATCGAGCAAGTGGTAAATGCGCTGATGCTCAGGCTTTAACCCCTTGAGCGCAAGCTCTATATTCTTCGCCTTTGCCTGCCTAACGCAGTTGTAAAGCAGAAAAGCGCCATTGCTGTCTAAATACTGCAGGGCGGAGAGGTCGAACTCTATTTGCCCGGGCAAAGACGCCTGGGCAAAGAACGCATCAAAATATTTATTGGCCGTGGCCAGATCTTCCACGTTCAAAGACCCGTCAAAGGCCAGCGCCCAAACAGATGGCGTTTTGGCTAGCTTAAGAGCGAGGTTATGGAATTTGCAGCTTTTAGCGATGCTTTCAAAGTTGTGCGGCAATAGCTTTTCCCTTGGATCAAAAATTGGTTGCAACGCTTTATGCAACATAAGTATTATAACATGGGCAACTTCCATGGTAAACCAACAATACTTAATCATAATGCCATATTAGCTTTTGATGCCGCGCATGTTCCATTTGCGCGGCAATAAAAGCGGATAGAGCGCGTAAAGCAGGATATACTTGGCGCGGAGGGAAAGATGATGAACAAACTGGCTCATTTTGTTTTTGAAGCAGGCATGCTGAAAAAAATGCGCCGCAGCGGCTACCCTTTTTTGGGCAGCGGTGGCGAATCCATAGCTGATCACAGTTTTCGCGCGGCGCTCCTGGGTTATCAATTGGCCTTAACTCAGCCAGAGCTGGACGCCCCCAGAGTAGCGCTTATGCTGCTGCACCACGACTTGGCGGAAGCCCGCACAGGCGACTTAAACTATGTAAACAAACGCTATGCCACCGCCCATGAAGAGCGAGCCCGAGCCGACCAGGTGAAAGACCTGCCCGCGGCGGTAGGCGAAAAATATCTGGATTTGATGCGGGAGTTTGAAGAATATAAAACCCCTGAGGCCATCTTGGCGCATGATGCCGATCAACTGGATATGATAGTGGAGTTGAAAGAGCAGCACGACCTGGGCAACCCCTATGCCAAGCAATGGCTGGAGTACGCGTTGAAACGCCTGCGCACCAGCGTGGGCAAGCAACTGGCGCAGGCGGTGTTGGGTACCGACTGGAGCGCCTGGTGGTTTGAAAAACGTGAAGACTGGTGGGTGCCCAATAAGGAACAAAGCTAAGGGGAAGCCGATGTCTGTTTTATATTTGTTGGATGCCAGCTCTTACATACACCGCGCCTTTCATGCGGTACGCGGCCTTACCACCAGCCAGGGCATACCCACTGGCGCGGTTTTCGGTTTTACGCAAATGCTCTTAAGCCTGTTAAAGCAAACCAGCCCTGAGTATGTTGGCATTGTCTATGACGCGCCAGGTCCCACCTTCAGGCATCGCCAGTACCCGGCCTATAAAGCCAATCGCCCGCCCATAGACCCCGATTTAAAAGCGCAGTTTGAGTTAGTGCGGCAGCTTGTGGCGGCCTTGGGCCTGCCCGCCATTGAGCTGCCAGAGTTTGAAGCCGACGATGTAATCGCCACCCTGGCCCGCCAGGCTTCTGAGCAGGGATTTGACGTCATTATCATCTCTGGCGACAAAGATCTTATGCAATTGGTGGGTGACAGCGTAAGCATGTGGGACACCATGAAAGACCTGCATTTAACCCGCCAGCAGGTTATAGAAAAACTGGGGGTTGCACCGGAACAGGTGGTGGATTATCTGGCGCTGGTGGGCGACAGCAGCGACAACCTGCCCGGCGTGCCCGGGGTTGGCCCCAAAACCGCGGCCAAGCTGCTGGGGCAATACGAATCGCTGGCTCAAGTTTTACAAAACGCGGACAAGATAAAAGGCAAGCTTGGTGAAAGCCTGCGCCATGACTATGATTTGGCTTTGATTACCCAAGGCCTGGCCACTTTGTGCGCTACCGCCCCGGTGGTTTTCAGCCCCGAACTTTTTAAACCACGCCCCATGGAACAAAAGGTGTTGGTTCCGCTTTTAACCAGCCTGGAATTCAACAGCCTTTTAAAAGAGTTGGCACCCGCCCCACCCACCCAAAAGGGCAACTGGCGGCTGATTACCACCATGGAACAGCTTGGCCCCTGGCTGGAGCGGGCCAAACAGCGGGGACGTTTGTGCCTGGATACGGAAACCACCAGCCTTGATGCGCTTAACGCTGAGCTGGTAGGCATTGCGTTAGCCGTGGAGCCAGGTGAAGCGGCCTATATACCGCTGGGGCATATAAGCGCGCCCACCCAGTTGCCGGCACCTGAGGTGCTTGAAGCGCTTCAGCCTTTGCTGCTGAATGAGACAATCGAAAAAATAGGCCAGAACCTGAAGTACGATTTGCTGGTGCTGGAAAGGGCTGGCGCCAAAATTGCCGCCCCCATGTTTGATACCATGCTGGCCGACTATGTGCTGGACCCGGGCAAGGCCAGTCACAGCCTTACCGCCATTGCCATGGAACAGTTGGGGCGCGGTATGATCTCTTTTGAGCAGGCCACAGGCGGCAAAAATATATGCTTCAGCCATACGCCGCTGGACAAGGCTTTAGACTATGCCGCTGAAGACGCCGATGTAACTTTGGCCGCGGCTTTAGCCTTTAAGCCGCAACTGCAAGAGGCCGGCCTGGAAGAACTGTTTTACAAGCTGGAAATGCCCTTGATGCCAATACTGGCCCAGATGGAAAAAAACGGCATTTTGCTTAATTTGCCCGAACTAAACAACTTAAGCCGGCAACTGGGCGAGCAAATAGCCACCCTGGAGCAAGACTGCTATAAACAGGCCGGCCATGAATTCAACCTTAACTCTCCCCAGCAATTGGGCCAGGTGCTTTTTGACGAGCTTAAACTGCCGCAGCTAAAAAAAACCAAGAAGACCGGCAGCTACTCCACAGACATGCAAGTGCTGAGCGAATTGGCGGAAATTCACCCTCTGCCCGCCCAGCTTCTGGAATACCGCACCCTGAACAAATTAAAGTCAACCTACATTGATGCGCTGCCCAACCTGGTAGACCCAGCCACTGGGCGCGTGCACACCAGTTTTAACCAGGCCATTACCGCCACCGGCCGCCTGTCTTCCTCCGATCCCAATTTGCAGAACATTCCTGTGCGCAACCAGTTGGGCGCCCTTATTCGCGCCTGCTTCATTGCGCCCGAGGGCAGCCTGCTTATTTCCGCCGACTACTCGCAAATAGAGCTTAGAGTGCTGGCCCATTTAAGCGGCGATGAGGCTCTTATCGCCGATTTGAGCGAAGGCCTGGATGTTCATACCCAAACCGCCTCCCGCCTGTTCGACGTGCACCCCGGCCTGGTAACGCCGGAAATGCGGCGCCGCGCCAAAACCGTAAACTTTGGCGTGCTCTATGGTATGAGCGCCTTCCGCCTGGCCCGCGAGCAGAAAATAGAGCGCAAGGAGGCCCAGGCTATTATTGAACGCTATTTGGGGCGCTACCCTGGCATTGCCCGCTTTCAACAGGAATGTTTAAGCCAGGCCCGCTCCCACGGCTTTGTCTCCACCATTATGGGGCGCCGCCGTTTTTTGCCAGCCATCAATTCCGCCAACCGCCAGATACGCGAGAGCGCGGAACGCATGGCGCTCAACACCCCTATTCAGGGTAGCGCCGCCGACATCATAAAACTGGCCATGCTAAATACCCCTCCCAATTTTCCCCAAAGCCTGCTACTGTTGCAAGTGCACGACGAACTGGTGTTTGAGTGCCCGGAAAAAGACGCCGACACCTTTGCCAAGGCGTTGCAACACAGTATGGAACAGGTGATAAGCTTACGGGTGCCGCTTAAAGTGGAAGTTGGCATGGGCGGCAACTGGGCGGAAGCGCATTGAGATGAACAAAAGCAAATTTACCAATGTTAGCCCGAAAGAATATGTTACCAAAGATGCAAGCCGTATTCGCGAGCTGTTAAACCCCGAGGTGGCACCTGGGTTAAACTTGAGCCTGGCTGAAGCGGTGGTTGAAGCCGGGCAATGCACGCTTAAACACTGGCACGGCGTAAGCAACGAAGTATATTATTGTCTGGAAGGTACCGGCATACTTTACATTGACGATGAGCCGTATAATTTAGAGCCGCACAGTTTTTACTTGCTGCCCAAAGCATGCAGCCATTATCTTGAGGCAAGCACCCGCGTACGCCTTCTGTGTATTTGCCAGCCACCCTATACTCACCAGCAAACCACGCTTATTGCTTAGCGCCAACATCAAACAACTTTAATCTATACTTTTATTTTGAGCCTTGTTGCTGGCAGCCATAAAACCGGTCAACTGGTTCTGCCGTTTGGCCACCAGCCCGGCATAAGTTTCACCGCCATTATACAGGCGCAGCAGGCGCTCGGTATCCACATAACCGCTGGCGCTGCACCGGTGCATAAGCTGCTTAAGGTGAAAGGCTGCCATATAGGCCGACATGGTGATATGGCGCTCCAGACGGATGGCCGGCGGAGGCGCCACAAAACCCTGGCGGGCCAGCGCCTGAATAATAACTCTTTTGGTGGGGGCAAAAATTTGGAACGGGCTGGATGAGCGGCTGCTGTCTCCCAGCACGTTGGCATAATGGCTTTCCTGGTGGGCAATAGCCAACATGAATGTGCGCGGTACGTCAAAGGCTGTGGCGGCGCAGTAAATATCGGCCGCCAAGTCGCGCGCATAGCGCCCGGCCGAACCAGGAAACGCCTGCCCGCGATCGCTCATATAGCTGGCCACCTTGCTTTCAATATAGGGGCTTATTTGTTCCACAAATTCATGCAGGCTTAAAGATTCCACCTCGGCTATGGGCTGCATGCGCCCGCGGTAATTGGCTGGGCTGGGCAATGTTTGCCGCAGCATTTGTTTGGCGCGTAAATTACTGCCCAACGCCCCCAAGGCCTCGGCGGGCGAAAAGCCCAAGGCACAATATTCATTGAACAGCCTGTCGTTGCCCATATCCGCTTGCATGGTGGCCGGCATTATATCTTGGCCCTCTAACGCGCTGCTTATGTACGGGCTTTGCGCAAGTGCCTGCCTGGTTTGCCACGCCAACTGGCGTAGTGCGCTTTGCAGTGCCGCAACTGACAACCGCTCCTCGCTAAGCCACAAATTTTCCGCAACCATCCTCAAACTCTCAAAAGGAAGCATAAACTCATGCGCCAGTTCCGCCACATGCTTTTCCATCCATTGCGGCAAAGGGGCCTGGCTGACGCGCGCGGGGCGGAAGTCCATACGTAAAGCCACGCTGGGCTGAACAAGGCCCGCGCGGGCCGGCATGTTGCCTGGCGCGGTTGTTGGGGGTTGCTGCTTAGCCGCGGCAGAAGAACTATTAAGGGTGGCGGTGCTGATGCCCGCGGTGCCGGAAATGGTGGGCGTACCCAAAATTAAGCCCCCGCTGAGCGCGGCAATTAAAAGCCAGCCGTGCAAAATGGAGCGGCCAACATGTTTAAGTTTGCGCCGGGTTTCTTGCAGGCTGCCCAACAAACGTTCGGTTTGGCGGCGGCTAATCACCACCTGGCCCTCGGCCGCTGGCCCGTTTGCTTTGGGCTTGGCGGCCTGGGTAAGCAATAAGCCAAGTTCCCGCAGCTTTTCCTGCAACTCTTGCACCTGGGCGGCGCTTTGCGCAGCCTGCTTTTTCCAACGTTTGGCTTCATTTTTATGGCTAGGCGCCTGGTGCAAGGCCTCTTGCAATTCGCGCGCCAGGCCAGACCAGTAGCGCGCATCTTCCCGCGCCTGCTCCAGAGCTTGCTGCAAGGCCTGTTGCTGCAGGCCTTGACTGGTAAGGGCGGCCCGCACTGAACGCTCCATGATCAGGTTAGCCCTGGCTTCATCGCGATCTTTCATAGCCTGGCGGTAATCGGCTCGCAGTTGGCCCAATTCTTTGTCGCTGATGGCCAGCCTGTTCTCCAGATGTTCAAGCTTTACCTCCAGGGAAATATTGCGTTCCCGCTGCTGCTTAAACCCGGCTAAAGCTTGTTGGGCCTGACGGTACAGGCGGTGGCGTTCCAGCACCTTGCCGCGCAATGCCTTTATGGTGCGCCTTGCCAGACCAAGGCTATTTTGCAGGCGCTCCACATTAAGCCCCACGGCTTCCAAGTTTTCAATGCGCGTCAGGTAGTGGGCCTCACGCAGACTGAACTGGTTGATGATTTCCTGCAAATGCTCATTTTGTACTTGCTGGCTACGCAAGGCTATGTTTTGCTCGGTTAGATCCTGAATCTGCTTCTGCGAGAGCTTATTGTTTTCAAGCGTTTCTTTTGCCTGGTGCACAAATTGCTCGGTTTTGGCTTTATGGGCGCGCAAAATAGTATTTTCACTCAACAGCTCGGCAATGCGCTGCCGCTCCAGCTTCTGCTCGTTTTGCACATGCGCTAACACGCCTTCCAGACGCTGCACGCTGGCACGAGCTTCTTCACCGGCCCGGCTTTTCGCCATTAAATCATAAATCAGGGTTTGGTCATGCTCGTGGTCTTGACGGGCGTCCTGTAACAAATCATAGGTATATTCTTTATCCCGCTCTAGCCTGGCCACTTGCTGGCCATAGGCGCGGTTGGCCTCTTGCAGGTTTTGTTGTTCTTGCTGCAGTGAAGCTACGCGCTCATAAACCTCCTGTTTTTCCTCGCCGCTTTTTTGCAGTAGAACCGTAAGATCCTTATTTTCCCCGCGGGCCAGATCAAGCTCATGGGCTATCTCCGCAATTGCCCGCGCCAAATCATGCAATTTGTTTTCTTGGGTAAGCAAGCCCTGATGGCTCTTCCACAAACGCCTGGCCGTGCGCCCGCGCGCCTGGGTAAGTTGGGCTTTTTGCCGCTCGCTCCGCTCTAGCTTATTTTGCAGATCAACATTTAGCTCTTTAAGCGGCTTGTGCAAAGCATCGCTGAATCGCTGGCTTAGCATGTGCTGCCAGTAATCTACGGTATACTCGATACTCTGTAATACGCTGCTGGAAAGCTCACTGCCCGGCTGCAAGCGCCGCCAACTGGCGGCCCAGGGTTTAAAAGAAACCGGTGTTTTCACCAAGCTTAGCACACTGGGGGCTGGTATGGGCTGTGCTTGCAAAAGCTTGGCCTGCTTGTCAAGCCAAAGCGCTTTGCCATACACTTTGCGCCCGCACGCAAGCAGAGCCGGCCAGAGATCTGCAAGCAGCATTAAATGCGCCGCCTGCTCATTCCATGCCGGGCGCACATGGCGCAGGCGCTGGCTGGCCTGCTCTATCTCCTTTAGGGTTTCTTGCTGCCAGGCTAAAGCTTGGGTAAGCAGCGCCCGCTGCTCTTTGGCCTCCGCCCGCCAGGCTTCTGTCCAACGCTTGCCCCGTTCCAGCTCTTGCGGCATGGGCTTACTTAGTTGCGCGGCTCGGCTCAGCAGTTCTTGCCGCGTTTCTATAAGCGGCAACAGTTGATTTTTTATATCTGTAAGCTGGTAGAGTAGCTGCCCATTGCACTGTTCGGGATAGGTATCTCCATTCAACTGGCCCATCAGCCCCTGCAAGCGTTCGGCCAGCAGGGCGGCCTTTTTATCTAAATCTTTGCTTTTAAGGTACCAGTTCTGCAAGGCCTGCGCACGCCTGGGCAAACGTTGAGCCAGCATGTTAAGCAGGCCCTCCAGGCGCGCCACCCGGCCGGCCAGTTGCTCGGCCCGCGTAAGCGCCTGCCGCATACGTTCAAAAGAAGCCACGGAAGCGGCGACGCCTGGGTCCCAGCCCGCAATTATTTGTTCCGCCTGGGTTAGCAGCGTTTGCAAAAACTGCCGCAACTCCCTGCGGGGCAACAGGGCTCGTTCCGCTTCATGCAGTTGCTCGCGCTCCGCCGCCACCTTGGCCCGGCTGGCATTCAGGCTTACACTTTGACGCCGCAGTTGGTCACGTTTTTGCGCCCGGCCCGCCTGCAACGCGGTTAGCCTCACGTCCGCCTGATTATGCTGCTTATGGAAACGGGCAGCGCGCTCATCTATTTTTGCTATGGTTTCTTGCAACCCGCGCGCTTGAATCAAAGCCTGCTTTAGCTTATCTTTATAAATAGCGGAATGAGGTGGCCAAGCTTGTTTTATTTTGGCAATTTGCGTTTGAAGCCGGCGGGCTTGCAGCACCAGCTGTTCGCGCCGCGCCCCCAATTGAACCATGGCTTGGCGGGTGGCGGCACAGTCTGCCTGGGCTGAATCTAGCGCTTGTTTGTAACGCTTATTAAGCTGCAGCAGGGTTTGGCCCGCACGTTCAATCTGGAGTTCTTTTTGTAGAAGCCTGTTTTCTTTTTGTGCTAAACCGCTATCATGCTGTGCGATGACTGCGCTTAGCTGCTGCAGGCATAAGCCCGGCGCAACGGAGCGGCCCCAGAATTGCCGCATAAGCTCGAAATCAGCGCCGCTCAAGACCGGCGGCTGCAAGCCCAGAGCCAGCCACATGTTATGCAGCCTGGTGGCTTCTTGGGTTATTTGAGTTATGCTCCAGGGTTTACTCACAATAAAGCCTTGCTTCTAACTGAGACATTGGCCAGCTTGCGTGCTAACGCAACAGACTTAAGGATACTATATTTATGACATCATCTTTCAATAGTGTCAAGAAGTTATCTATATTATTGCTTTTTTGCCTTTTTGTTTTACCCGTGCCCCCGGCTAACGCCGAAAACGGCTTTGTGGTAAAGCCGGTGCAAGAAGCCGACCAGGTGCGTCTGCTCTCTTTCCAGACCTGGCCCTTGGGTAACGACAACACGGAGTTAATGTTCAAACTGGCCTACCTGCGCGGCTTGCTAGACGCCTGGCAACTTTCCGCCCTGGCGCCTAAAGCGACTAATGCCGTGCTGTATGACCTGCAAGGCATGAGCCTGCCCGAGCTGCTTGCCGCGGTGGACGCCCACTACCAGCAATCAGATGAAAAAAACGCTCCACTTCCGCCCGCTTCAGTTATTCTACGCATAATTTCGACATCTTATAAAGAAGGGCAGCCATGAATAAAAAAATAGAGCAAAACCTGCAACAAATTAACCGGGTGCTGGAAAAGGCTTTTTTCGCCCCCCTTCAGGTTAACGACTGGCTGGGTTTCAATTTTAACCAGCCGTTTTTACTGGGCGCTGGCCAAGATGAACTGATGGACTTGTTTGCCCGTTGCGCTTTGGCCTGTCAACGCCTGCAGCCAGAGCAGGAGCATCCACCGCTACTGCGCCTGTTGCGTACGCAGAACCAGGCCCAGGTGCTGGCTCACGCCCTGGTGAGTCTTAAGGATGATCGCCCTTTTCTATTTCATCGTAGTTTGGCCAGCCTGGCTCATTTGGTTCAGGAAAACTTAGATCCAGACGATTATGCGTCTATGGAAGAAATGCTGGAAGAGGTTTTGCAAAACCAGTTGGAACTGGCTGCCGGAGCCGAGCAGGAAATAAAAAGCTTGCATAAACAAGCCATGGCTCTTATTGATCCCACGCCTGTCAGCAGTGTTAAAAAATATTTAAAGCAAATACTCGAATCCCCACAATTGGTTGATATTCAAAACGAAAACCAATTAAGACTATGGCTTAGCGCGGGCAGTGGCCGTGACCAGGTACCGCAAGAGCTGTTACCTCAACTGCTAATTGAAGCCTGGGCCGCCTGGTGTGGCGCCATAACCGGCGCCCGCCCCAATCCCGAACTTTTGCTGCGCTGCCAGCCTGGCTTAAATTTGAGCGCTGACCAGTTGGAATGCTACCTGCCACCCCAGCCGGAAGAGGACCACACCCTTTTCGCCACCTGCCCCTTCTGCCAGGGCGGCAACGTGATAAAAGTCAATGACGACAAAATTGAGGCCATCCATCGTTGTCCTCACCTGGTTTTTATCGGCACCAACGACCCCATGCATTTGCTGCGGGTTCTGCTGCTAACCCCGGCCAGCATTGGCGAGGACACCTTGCAACTGCTGGACTCCTATTATCAGTCGCTTGACGACCTGCCATTGTTCGCCAATATTATAACCGACTTTTATCAGATGCTGGTAAACCAGAACAGGGTTAAAGAAAGCATCGTTACCACCCAGCCCGACGATCAGGCGTTTGCCCACTTGCACGCCTATTTTTATCAAGAACCTCCAAGCCAGAAAGGCCAAGCATGAAACTGATAAACCTGTTATCTCAACTGTGCCGGGTGCCCGCGCCCTCTGGCCGGGAACAGCGCCTGCGCCTGCTGATAAAAAGCATGCTGGCCAAAACTGCCCACAGCATTCACGAGGACCGTAGCGGCAACCTGCAGGCCTGGCTAAACCCTGGGGCCAGTCCCTGCCTAATGCTGGACGCTCACATGGACGAAGTTGGTTTAATGGTGCAAGATATTGAAGAAAACGGCTGCTTGCGCATTGTCCCCATAGGAGGCCTGGAGGCCAGGCTGATGCCGGGGACCCGGGTGCTTTTGCAGCTTGCCGATGGCCAAGATCTGCCCGGCATAGTGGGCGCCGCGCCGCCCCATGTGGGTAAAAGCGACGAGCCGGCTTGGGACAACTTTTTGCTGGATATAGGCGCCACTAATAAAGTTGAAGCACAAACTTTAAATGCCGAAATAGGCCTGTGCGGCGTTTTGGATGCTGGCCAGGGAATACTGGGAGCTGACAGCTTTTATGCCCGCAATCTGGATAACCGGGTTGGCTGTGCGCTGCTGGTTTGGCTGGCTGGCCAACTGGCCGGCACCCAGCTTTCTTATAGTATTTGCTTCAATTTTTCCACTGGAGAAGAAGTTGGCCTGCGTGGTGCCACCACTGCGGCTTATCACATAAACCCCGACCTAGCTTTGGTGCTGGAGGCCACAGTGGGAGACACCCCCGGCTTGCCCGCCGCCCGCCAACCCAGTTATTTGGGCCAGGGCCCGGCCATTACCATCATGGATCGCGGGCAAATTGTACCACTGGCTTTGGTGCACTCGCTGGAGGCGGCCGCCAAAAAAGCCAAAGTACAATGCCAGCGCAAGCGGCCGCCCTCGGGCGGCAACGATGGCGGAGCCATTGCCCTGAGCCGGAGCGGCGTACCCACCGCCTCTCTGAGCGTGCCGTGCCGCTATATCCACTCGCCCGTGGCTTTGCTGCGTATAAGCGACTTAGAGGCCACTGCCAAGCTCTTGAAGCAGTGGGTTTTGCACCACCGCCCATGGCCCAACATGGAAAAAACTATTTAATATTACGGGAGTTACTGTGTCCAAAACAACCGTTGTCTTTATGGGCGACAGCCTTACCGAATGGATGCCACGGCCCAAACTTGCCAATTACAATCTGGTTATGGCGGGCTATAGCGGCATGGGTGTGGGCTATTTAAACCAGGTGGCCCCGCAGATACTTTCCCGCCACCAACCTGCAAAGGTGTGGCTATGTATTGGCATAAACGATGTATGGATGTTTGACCAAGGCGCGCAAATGGCTGACTGGGAAACGCAGTTTGCCAGACTGTGCGGGCAGATATGCGCAAGCCAGGCCACTTTCTATGGCTCCACCTTAATGCCGGCGGAAAATACGGGCTTTGGCTCCGCCATTAATTTGCACTGGATTTATGAAACCAATAAGGCCATTGCCCGCCAGGTGGAGGCCCACCAGGGCGTACTGGTTGATTCATTCAAGCGCTTTGCGGGGGCCGACGGCTACTTACCCCGGGGGTATTCTGAAGATGGCGTACACCTTACTTTGGCAACTTACGAAAAATGGGTACCCTTCATCTGTAATAGCGTGGGTGTAAGCTAGGTTCAGGACTCATTAAGTTAAGAGCCCCAAGACAGCACATCGTCATTAACTACAAATAATTGCGTTATTGTCACCCCGGAAGTGGCGTTAGCCGCTATCCGGAGGCCTGGCTTTTAAAGCTAGCAGCCTGGATGCCGGATAGCCGCAAAGCGGCTTCCGGCATGACATGCCACCACATTACTATTGATTAAGCAGCCTATTCACACAAGCAATTAATAAGCCCTGAGCCTAGATTAAAAACTCATTAATGACTACAAGTCATTTCATAAATGGCTTGTAACGCCACCTGGAACAGGCTCCCGGCGGCGCAAGCCGCCGGGAGCGAAGCAAAAATCTCACTTTTTGCTTCGCGGTCCGTCATAAATCACCCTTTAGGGGGATTTATGAAATAACTTCTAGTAATTGGTTATAATTGCCCATCATCTTGCATCTGCGCCAATTGTCTTTGTTGTTTTTATTGTCGCCCCGGATAGCGGCTAACGCCGCTTCCGCAATGACGATGACTCTTAACACGCTTATGCTTATTACCTAATTACTGTAACTAAGCATATCGTTTAATGAGTACTGAGCCTATAGCATATTGCGTTTGAAATGATATGAAAATATCATCCCAAGCTTAAGAACGCTTCGGAAAAAAATGTGATTTTCCCCTTGCTTACGCCGTTTGGCGCGGCGGTAGACATCGTTAAATGCCTGCTTAGAGCGCAAAACTTCAGGATTTAAGCTTGGCTACAAGCAAGCCCAGTAGATAGAAGGCGCCAGCCACCAGCACGGTGGCCGCTCCGGAGGGCAGGTCCAGCTCGTAGGATACAAACAGGCCAACCACAATGAACAGGCCGCAGATGAGCATGGAAGACCAGATAACCGTGGACAGGCGACGGGCCCATAACGAGCTTAACGCCGCGGGCAAGGTAAGCAGAGCTATAACCAGTACCAGGCCCACCAAAGCCGAAAGCGCCACCACCGTAAGCGATGTAATGGCCAAAAGCAGCAAATAGTAAAGGTTGGTATTGAGTCCGCGCAGCCGCGCGAACTCCTCGTCGTAGCAAACCGCCACCAACTGCCCGTGAAACTTCATGGCAACCGCAAGCACCACAACGTCCAGCCCGGCTATTATCCATAAGTCTCTGGCGCTGAGCAGTAAGATATTGCCAAACAGATAGTTCATCAAATCTGTTTCATAACCAGGGGTAGCCGCCAGGAACAGCACCCCACCAGCCATGCCCAAGGCCCACAGGGCGCCAATTATGCTGTCTTCCCGCTGTTTGACCTTTAAGCTAACCCAGCCAATAATGATTGCCGCCATTAAAGCCACTACAAGCGCCCCATAAATGGGCTCCAGCCAAGTTAAACCCCATTTTACCTGAGCATAGCGCGCGCCCCCAAGCCCGGCCAACACGCAGTGAGCAATGGCGCCCGCCAAATAAGTGAGCCGCCGGGCCACCACATAGCTGCCTACCACCCCGCAGCTTAGGGAGGCCAAAAGCCCGCCGTACAGGGCATATAGCAAAAAATTGTGCTGGATTAGCGCGTTAAAAAAATTGGGCATATATGTCGCCTAGCAGCATTTGTCTGTCAGATGATGCAAAATGGGCCGCATGGGCTGCCCATATAAATGGCTTATTACTTCTGGCGCCATATCCCCCACCGGATGCACAACCACGCTGTTATTAACGCAGACCACCCGTTGCACATAGGGGGAAACAAAACTCAAATCGTGAGAGACCACCAAAATTGTGATGCCCCTTTGATTAATGCCGGCCAGCAAATCGAAAAATCCCCGCTCCGCCCTGGGGTCCAGGTTGGCTGCCGGCTCATCCAAAAACAAAATTTGCGGCCGAGCCACCAGGGCACGGGCAATTAACGCCCGCTTTATCTGGCCGCCGGATAGATCAAAAACCTTGCGCTCCTCCAGCTCGACCAATCCCACCCATTTAAGGCTTTGCCTGGCCGCCTGCATTTTCTCCGCCCGGCTGAATTTAGTGCCCAGGCACCCCATCAACACCAGGTCTAGCACTGTAATGGGAAAAGATGGATCCAAATGGATTTGCTGGGGAAGGTAACCTATATTGTTTCTTACTTTAAGCGGTGCCTGTTTAAGCACCAGCACTTGCCCTTGGCTGGGTTTAAGCAAACCCAGCATCAATTTTAACAGGGTGGTTTTGCCGCCGCCATTGGGCCCCACTACGGCCAAAAATTCGCCTGGGTGCACATGAAAGTTCACCTCCTGCAGCACTGGCTTGCCGGGATAACTGAAGCTGACCTGCCGAAGTTCGATAATTGAAGGCATTGGCTTTCCTGGCGTCTGGCCTTATATATCCATGGGGCCTATGGCCACCCGATCTATGCGCTCGGCCTGGCCGCTTTGAGCGTTAAGGCAAAGCAAAAGCCCGTTTAATACGGCTTGCCCCTGGGCGGCCTTGAATTTGGGTGCCTGATTTTTCAAAAAACGATCTATGGCCACGCTGGGCTGCATGCCAATTACCGAGTTGTAAGGCCCGGTCATGCCAATGTCACTGATATAGGCCGTACCCTTAGGCAGTATGCGTTCATCGGCGGTGGGCACATGGGTGTGGGTACCCCAGCAGGCACTGATGCGGCCATCAAAATACCAGGCTAAGGCCTGCTTTTCACTGGTGGCTTCGGCATGCATATCAAGGCAAATGTGGCGCTCGTCTTTGAGAGGCCCGTTTAAAAGCTGCTCCAACACGGCAAAGGGACAACTTATTTGCAAGCCTGGCATAAAGGTTTTGCCCAGCAGATTAACCACGGCCACTCTCCTGCCTCCCCGAGTGCGAGCCACCACCCAGCCCTGCCCTGGGCTGTCTGGCGGCAAGTTGGCCGGCCGCAACAAATGGGGCTCCTGCTCCATGGCCGAATATATTTCCGCACGGGCCAAGGAATGATTGCCGCCAGTGATCACATCCACCCCCAGGCTGAATATTTCGTGAGCCTGCTGGGGAATTAAGCCAATGCCGCCCGCCGCGTTTTCTGCATTTACCACAACCAAGTCAATATCCAGTTCCCTCTTCAAACGCGGCAGGTGCTTCTTCAGCATGCTACGGCCCGCCTCGGCAAAGACATCCCCTATGGCCAGAATGGCTATTTGTCCCGACAAAGCCGCCGCCTGTTCCACGCCTTACTTGGCATAGTCCACTGCCCTGGTTTCCCTTATAACAGTGACCCTGATTTGGCCGGGATAGGTCATCTCCTGCTCTATTTTGCGCGCCACTTCCCGCGACAACCAGGTGGCCTGATCATCGCTAGTCTTTTCCGCTTCCAGCATTATGCGCACCTCGCGGCCGGCCTGAATGGCAAAAGCCCCGGACACGCCGTCAAACGAGGTGGCAATGCCTTCCAGATCCTGCAAACGCTTAACATAGCTTTCCAGCATTTCCCGACGTGCGCCCGGACGAGCGCCGGAAAGGGCGTCGGCCGCCTGCACCAGCACATCCAGCACATCGTCTTGCGGTATCTCCTCATGGTGGGAATGAATGGCATGGACTATACGGGGTTTTTCCCCGTAGCGCTTGGCTAGCTCCGCGCCAATGGAAGCATGAGAGCCCTCCACTTCATGATCCACAGCCTTGCCAATGTCGTGCAAAAGCCCGGCACGGCGCGCCTGTTTGGGGTTAAGACCCAGCTCGCCAGCCATAATGCCGCATAAATACGCCACTTCTATGGAGTGCTGCCATACGTTTTGCGAGTAGGAGGAACGGTAGCGCAGGCGACCCAAGAGCTTGACCAATTCCGGATGCAGGCCGTGTACCCCTAAATCGAACACCGCCTGTTCGCCCGCCTCTTTGATGGTGTTTTCCACCTCCGAGGCCACTTTTTTAACCACTTCCTCAATGCGGGCCGGATGAATGCGGCCGTCACTTATCAAGCGTTCCAGGCTAAGCCTGGCCACTTCGCGACGCACTGGGTTAAAACTGCTTACAACTACGGCTTCCGGGGTGTCGTCAATTATCAAATCAACCCCCACCGCAGCCTCAATAGCCCTTATGTTACGCCCTTCGCGGCCAATTATGCGCCCTTTCATTTCGTCATTGGGCAACGGCACCACGCTTACCGTGCGTTCCACCGCATAGTCGCCGGCATAGCGCTTGCAAGCCAGGCCCAGAATTTCCTGCACTTTTTTGGACGACTGCTCCTTGGCTTCCTGTTCCACTTTGCGTATTATTTTGGCACCTTCATGACGCACTTCTTCCTCCAGCGAGGTGAGTAAAAATGCCCGCCCCTCTTCCTGAGTCATTTGCGCCACCTGCTCCAAACGCTCTTTCTGCTCTTTCAGCAAATTTTCGTAACTAGCCTTAGTTTCACCAATATTGCGTTCACGATCCATCAAAGACTGTTCGCGGCGGGCGCATTCTATTTCGCGCTGATCCAGCACTTCCGCGCGCTTGCTCAAACTCTCATCGCGCTGGGCCAAACGCTTTTCCTGCTGCAGCATCTCGTTGCGGTGCTCTTTGGTCTCGGTCTCAAACTCCATTTTCATTTGGTATATTTGATCCTTGGCCTGCAAGAGAGCCTCTTTTTTACGATGCTCAGACTCTTGCTTGGCGTCTTCCAGCATTTTATGGCTTAAGGCCTCCACAGACTGCAAGCGCGACTTGGCTTGCATTTTAGCGGCTATAAAGCCGATAAAAATGCCCACAAAGCCCACTACCAAACCAATGGCAATATAAATTGCGGTTGTTGACATAGCATCTCCTTCAAATAATGCGGCAAGGAGACTTAAGGTGACTGGCTTAAGCGTTGAAGATGGGGTTTTGTTGAAGCGTTTAGTTTAAATTGGCGCAACCAGGCTATTTTAAATATAGAACCTATTGATAACCCTCGAGTTTCCAAATTATGGCCGGTTTACCTGGCCATGGTTTATGGTTTAAACCAAAACATTTAACGCTTACAACACCCCCGCAACTGGCGTACGGCGCGCTACCTTGACCGAATGGTCTAAGGGGGCAAGTCCACTCATGTGTTCGGGTTCTTGGTTCGCAAGCTCCATCCCGCAAGAGACAATGACCATAAGCCCATTTTTTATTTTGTTGGTCAAGAACCTACTTCGCCTAATCCACGCACAGAGCAGGGGTTTTTTATTCCAAACTTACAAGCACTGCATCCAACCTATTCTCAAAATCCTGCAGCATTTTCTCCTGCATTTCCTGATGTTGCAGAAGTTCATTGGTTAAATTCAACGCCACCAAGACTGTTGCCGAAAGCACGGGCAAGTTTTTGGAAGCGGCTAATATTTCCTTTAATTTTTCGTCAAGGGAAGCGGCAACCTCGTGCAGGCGCTCTTCCTGGCCAGAAGAACTCAGCCAGTAATCGGTTCCTAAAATTTGAACCTTTACCGCCGACACTTGCTAGCCTCGTGGCACTTCCAGCTTGGCAACCAAAGCCTCCACCCTAGACCTGATCTCGGAGCGCTCGGCATCTTGCACCGCCAAAAGCTCATTTAGCTCGGCCAGTTCCCTCTCCTTAATCTCTAATCTTTCCTCCAAGGCCAATAATTGGCTAATTCTTTGTTTAAGCTCTTCATTTTCTGTTTTAAGCCTGGCTATACGCTGAATGATCTCTTCTATTTTGGCCTCCAGCCGAGCCATCACATTGCTATCCGTATCCATAAACTTGTCCTTGGCAGTATACAACTGTTAAAGATACGCGCTTGGGGCGCATTTAAATTCTTTATCAAATAACTATTTTATTTTACCATAAATTCTTACAGCATTCCGTTAGCTAGTATAATGAATCTGCTTCTAGGCGATATCCCAAATATAAATAGCAATCAATATGATAAAGCCTTTTCATTAGCCTAACCATAAAGTTACATTTTTTCAACAATCCCCTTCGAAACCCCTTCATTCAGCATGGCTTCGTATGTCTTGCTCTCTACTATTATATTAAGTCAATTTTCGCGTTATGCCAGGGCGGAGCGGTTCCTGCGCTCTTTGCGGTAGCCGCGTAGCTGCCGCATGGCCGGGCTTTCCGGCACAAATATGGCGTAGGCCAAGGCGGTGAGGGCTGCCCCCACCCCTCCCAGCCACCACAGATGAGACAAGTCTTGCGGCGAGGTTATGCTGGTTACATCGCTGGGCAAAAATAAGCTGGTGAGCTGAATGAAGACCGCGCCCCCCAACATGGGAAAGATATTGGTCCAGGCAATGGCCGCGGGCGCCAGTTCAGGCGGATTGATTTCTTTGACATGGGCAAACACCGCATTACCCGAAGCTGACAGGAGAGGCAGAAGAATAAATGACAGCACTACCATCCATAATGGAGTTTGGGGGGTCCACAATAAAAAGCTGAAGGCCAGAAGCGCCAGCAGCATCTGCCCGCCGCACACCACCCATTTACGTGATGTAAACAGCCTGTCACTCAAAAAGCCCACTAGAGGCATGCCTATCATATAGCCAATGGCCAGCGCCAGAAGTATATATGACGCGTTAAGCTTGCTTAACCCCATGCCATATATGAAAAGCGGGCCTGCCCATACCGCCTGCAGGGTGCCCAAAAAGCCATAGCGGCAGCCAGTGGTAATACCTATCAGCCAGAAACGAAAAGATAGCAAAAGATGCCGCGTTGCCTCTTTGAGCGAAAAGCTGTTGCCCCCCTGGCGGCTGACGGCCGGGTTGCGCATAACCATCCAGCAGCCGACACCTATAACGAAAATAAACGCGGCCACAATAAGCATGCTTGAGCGCCAGCCCAGGCTCTGGGTTAGCAGCACCCAGGGAGCTGTGGCCAGTAGGCTGCCCATGCCCGCCACCCCCATAATAATGCCGGAGAGCAGGGCAAAATGGGCGGTTGAAAACCACAGAGCCGCCACCACCATGCCCCCCATTACGGTGACTGACGTGCCCATGCCAATAAGCGCCCGCCCTATAAAGGCCAACTGTGCCTCCGGGGCCAGGGCGAACATAACACAACCCACGCACGCCAGCAGCATGCCCCAGGTCATGACCGAACGCACCCCCAAGCGAGCCAAAAGTATCCCCAATGGCAGTTGGCTACCGGCAAAAAAATAAAAAAACAGCGACGACAATAGGCCCAGGTCTTGGGCGTTAAGGTTCAAGTCGTGGCTGATATCAGGAAAAATGACCGTAAGGGAATTGCGGCAAAACCAACTCAGCAAAGCGCTGACGCTGGCCAACATTATCATGAGCCAGCGGCGCTTATTACCTGGAGCAGGGTCTTTTAAGACATCCATGAGTTACGCATAGCTGTTGGGAATAGCATTAGGGCTGCTGTTGCAGCGGGTAGTGGTAGGCAATGCTGTCTGGCCGGGCCGCATATTCACGCAAGGCGGCAACCGGCACGGTGGCGGCTAGGACAATGTTTTTGCTTAGGGCGTGGGGGTCTGACGTGCCTGCCTGTAAACGGCTGGTGAACACCAGCTTGACCGCCTGCACCTGCTGCGGCAAACTGTCAACGCTTCCGCTGAGCAATAAGCACCAAGGCAAGTAGGAGTTGAATACGGCCCGGGCCAGCAGGGAACCCTGGGCAGCTCCGCCCCAGCCCTGATCGCTGAACTGCAGGCTTAGCACCAAGGTCTGCCCCTGCATGTCAAACCCCGGCCAGTCGAAAGCCGCGCCTAGTTGGCGTGCCACCAAATAATTCTTTTCATAGAAATCCTTACACCATTCTTTTATTGGCTGCTGGCCATGGGCCAGCCCCGCGCCAAACAATTCTGGCAACGCGTGTAACACTATACTCTGCCGCACAGGACTGAAGCTGGGTGTGGTGTTGAGCGAGTGAAGCTCTTGAGCCTGAAGCTGGCGCAGAGGCTTTTGGCTGGCAATCTGCCCGGCTTCCGGCAGGAAGCCCGGCGCATGCACCCGCCAGTTAAAAGCGGCCACATAACTTACCAACTTGTCTTCACTATCAAGATTGCTTTCCTGAAGCGCGGGTAGCCACTCAAAGCTGATTTGCCCTTGCGGGTTGGATGATAAAGAGGCGCCATCCAGCGCCTGGCCAGACAACGGCTCAACTGCCATGGCAATACCCGGCAACGGGCTTTGGCGGCTATCCATAACCGCAAAAGCAACTTGCATAGCTGTCTGGGCTAAAGCCTGGTTGACGCCAACGCAAAGAAGAAGCAAAACCAGAGGGAACAATAATTTTAAAAACCTCAAAAATCTTCTCCGGTGCGAATGAGCTGGCCGGCTTTACGCATAAAAGGAGCCCATATTTTATGGCGCATGGAATCCTGGGCATCCGCCACATAGCCAAGCTCCACCACAAAGCAGAATTTGCCAGTTTCTTCATTTTTTTCTTTGTTAAAGCGCAAAACCTCCACCCGTCTGACAGGCTGGCTATCCTCAGGATAGCTAACCTCTAACTGGCAGGAAGAGCCATCGGGCATGGACATCATAATATGATGTCCATCAATAAAAGGAGACGACAGACTAACCATCAGGCTCTGGCGGCCACGCCCGCACAAAAGCGCCTCAACAGCTTGCTGACCAGATGCAGCCCCATTACCCTTGCCCAACAGGCGCAAACGCACAATATCGGGGCTTGGGCCGGGCTGTGTTTCGTTGGCCATAATCGCTCCTTATAATAGGACGGAATGATTAACTTTATAAAAGTTTTCGACAAAAAGCAAGTCAAACTTAATTTATAATGCATAAAATTAATAAAATTTATATAATTGAGTTCAAGACACCTCCCGGGCAAAATTTTCACAATGCGAATTTTGGGATTAACAAGGCACTAGATTCTGGGAATTTGTGTCTTTGCACTTTAATATTGCTCTATAACATGGTAATTTAACTATTTTGTTTTAAACGTTCATCGTAGGAGTATTACATGCTGGGAGTTATGCGTAAAAACGCTGGCAGCTGGGTGGTCAAACTGGTGCTGGGGGCCATTGCCCTGGTTTTTGCCCTCTCTTTTGGAATGTCTTCCCTGAATTCGCACGGCAGCGCGGTAATAAAAGTCAATGGCGAAGGCATCTCCGCCGAACAGCTGGATCGGGAAGCCTTTCAGCTGATGGAAAACTACCGTGCCCAGTTCGGGCCGGAAGCCAGCCGCCTTATCACCCAACAGCAGGTAACCGAGCAGGCCCAGGCCCGGCTTATAGGCCGCATGCTCTTGCGCCAGGCCACCAGCCGCTTGGGCATCTCCACCAGCAAAGAAGAGCTCAGGCCCTACATTGAATCCATTCCCGCTTTCCAGCAGAATGGGGTCTTTAACTTCACCCTGTATCAGCAAGCTTTGGCCGGTCGCCGCATGACTCCGGAAATGTTTGAGGCGGACATGCAGCAAAGTCTGAATGAAGACAAATTGCAGGCCATGATCAACAGCTCTGTTTTCGTAACGGATGGAGAGCTGGACCAGTTCGTTGCCATGAAGTACACCAGGGTGAAGGGTGCCTATTTACTCTTTCAGGCTAAGGACTATGTTGGCAAGGTATCTGTAAGCCAGGCGGAAAAAGAAGCCTTTTATCAGGAACACACCCGCGAGTTCATGGAACCGGCCAAAATCAGCTTTGCCTACCTCAATTTTACCGACCAGGCCTTTATGGCCAAAATAATCCCCAGCGACGACGAATTGCTGCGGGCCTACGAAGTTAACATTCAACGCTTTGTCCAGCCGGAATCTTTGACCGTGCGCTCCATCGCCCTACAACTACCGCCCAAGGCTGACGAAAAAATGTGGCAGCAAACCAGGGAGCGGGCAAATGGCCTTTTGCAGGAGGCCCAAGCTCCGGGCAGCGACTTTGCGGCGTTAGCCAAACGCTATGACCAGTCTCCGGCCAGCCGCGCGGGCGCCACCTGGCAGATAAACGCGCAAGACCTTGATGTGGCCATGCGCGACCGCCTGGTGGCCACCAAGCCCGGACAGATCGCGCTTTTGGAAATGCCCGAAGGCTTCATGATCATGAAAGTGGAAACATATAACCCAGCTAAAGTTAAGCCCATAGAAGACGTGAAGGGGCAACTGCAAAACGAAATAAAGGCTTCTTTGGCCCGCCACGCGGCCGAAGACGCGGCCAACAAAGTGCTGCTTAGCCTGCGCCAGGGCAAAACCCTGGCTGAAGCCGCGGCCGAAAGCGGCGCAAAGGTGGAAAATTCGGCATTGCTTAGTGCCGACGATAACGCGCCCGCCGGCCTGCCGCCCATGGCGGAAATATGGGAAAGCTTGCAGGGGTTGAAACCAGGGCAAGCGGGGCTGCCAGTGGGTTATAGCGCCGGAGTTTTACTGCCCGTGCTTAGTGAAAGAGTTGAAGCTCAGCAAAAGACCCTGGCCCAGGTGGAGCAACAGGTGACTCAGGCGTTAACCAATCAAAAAGCGCTAGCTCTGGCCAATGCGGCGGCTGAAAACGCCATTGCCGAATTAAAGGCCGCGACCAAACCCAGCGAGGCCGTTTTGGCCAAACCGGGGGTAAAACGCATAGGGCCAATGCTGCCCAATGAAGAAATCTCCGCTTTGCCGGGGGCAGCCGGCATGCTGGAGGCGCTGTTCAACGCCACTCCGGCCGCGCCGGTGGTTGCTAAGCCCATTCCGGTGCTGGAGGGCATTGCGGCGGCGGTGCTTTTGGATCGCGTGCCGCCCAGCGCGGAAGAGAAGTCTTTGCTGAAAGAAGCGCAGCGCCAGATTCTACTCAACATCAAACGTGAAGACACTTTTGTGTTATTTATGCAGGACCAGCACGACAGCGCTAAGATTGAAATTTTGCGCTAAAGCGCGTCAGGCCCATACGATATGATTGCGTATTGATGTCTGTGCTGTAAAAAAAGTTACAAAATAAATAAAACCTAAGTTTTTGCTCTATTTTTTTCTTGTACTTACTCTTTGCTTGCGGTAATTTAATAGAGTAATGTTCCAGCACAGGCCTATAATTACAGCATATGCCGTATTGGTGCTGGATTTTATTATGGGGTAGGACGTGGCAAAAAACCGTACCGATGCCGATCTCAGTCTCTATTTGGGTAGCCAAAGCCAGCTAACCGGGGTAATCTCCTTTTCTGGCAGCGCCCGGCTGGATGGCACTTTTTCTGGCGAGATTCATGGCCAGGGCTCGCTATTGATAGGGCCACAGGCCAACATCAAAGCGGAAATCAGCGCGCGCACGGTTATCATTAGCGGTGAGGTGGTGGGGGATATAGTGGCCACCGAGCGCATTGAGCTTAAAATGCCCGGGAAATTAAAAGGAAATATTTCCGCACCCCTGGTAATTATGGACGAAGGCGTGCTGTTTGAAGGACATTGCGCCATGGCTCCGGTGGAAAGCAGCAAACCAGTATCTCTGCTGGCTAGCAATAATAAATAAAATCATCCCGATAAACCTCTAAGCAACTCTTGTTTCAAGGACTTTAAGGTATGGTAAGTATTAATGTAGACTGGACCATATTGTGGCAGCTGGCCAATTTTTTAGTTCTTATCTGGCTGCTTAATACCATTGTCTATAAACCAGTGCGCAATATTCTGCAAAAACGCGCCACGCTCACCGCGGAATTGAAATCAGACATAGAAAACAGCCAGGAAAGCGCCAGGGAAGATCAGGCGGTTCTGGTTTTGCGCCAGTTGGAGACCAAAGGCCAGGGCATGCAGATTTGGGAAGAACTAAAGAAAAAAGCCCAAACTGAAGAACTGGCCAAGCTCCAGGAGGCCATGCGCCGCAATAACGAATTTTTGAGCCAGCAACGCGCTGAGATAAACTCGCAAATAGAGCTGGCCGGGGCCAAGCTGGATCACGAAGTTGAGCAGTTTGCACGGGAAATTGCCGGCAAAATACTGCAAAGGAGCTTATCGTGAAAATTTTTAACTTTGCCAGGCTGGCTCCGTTTTTTGTGTTATTGCTGGCCAGCCCGGCCTGGGCGGCGGAAGCCGGGCAGGATCAGGGCTGGAATTTTGTCTTGCGGGTTATCAATTTTGCGGTTTTTTTATTTATTTTACTTTTTTTCGCCCGTAAGCCCATTGCTAATGCTCTACGCGGCCGCCAAGAAAAAGTGAAACAGGAATTAGATGAATTGGAGGCCAGTCGCGAAGTCGCGGCTCGGACACGCGCCGAGGCGGCGGAATTGCTGACCCAAGCCGAAGCGGAAAGCAAGCGCCTGTTACAGGAATACCGCATCCAGGCCGAAGCCGAACGCGTCCGCATTTTGGAGCAGGCCGAAACCCAGATAAAGCACATGCACGAACAAGCCAGGCTCACCATTGCCCGTGAGATGATAATTGCTCAGGAGCATTTGAAAAAAGAACTGGCCGGCGCGGCCGTGCTGGCGGCGGAGGAGCTTTTGCAAAAGCAGATTACCACTCAGGATCGTATGCGCCTTAATCAGGATTTCCTGGCCAACTTGGCTGAAGGCAAGGCAGGTGGCAAATGACTAATCAAATGATTGCCCGGCGCTATGCGCGAGCGCTTTTAGAAGTTGCCAAAGAAAATAACCAGCAAAAAGAGTACGGAAAAGAGTTGGACAAAGTGCTGGTCTGCCTAAACCAGGTGCCGGAGTTGAAGCTGGCCCTGTTCAACCCGGCCATAAGCTTTAGCGAGCGCAAAGACCTGTGGCAAGAAATTTTAGCCTATTTACAAACAGATAAACTGGTCAGCAATTTTCTGCTGCTTCTGGCGGACAGAAGCCGCCTGACCATCATTGAAGATATTCAGCTTGCTTATAGCCAATATTTGGATGAGCTAGAGGGCATAAAACGCGCGCTGGTGCGTAGCGTTGCCCCCTTAGACCAGGCTACGCTGAACGCGCTTACCAGCCAGTTGGAAGTCCGCACCGGCAACAAAATAATATTAGAGATAAAAGAAGACCCCAGCTTGATAGGCGGTTTGATAGCCCAGGTGGGAGACCTGGTGCTGGACGGCAGCATAAAAGGCGAGCTGGCCCGATTGAAAGATTCTTTGACAAGAGGTAACTAGGCCTAATGCAAATAAAAGCAGAAGAAATTAGCCAGATAATCCGCAATAAAATAAAGGATTATGACAAGAAAATCGAAGAGTCCGAAACCGGCACCATCTTAACCGTGGGCGACGGCATTGCTCGTGTGCATGGGGTGGAAAAGGCCATGTCCGGAGAGCTGCTGGAGTTTCCCGGCGGCATTATGGGCCTGGTGTTAAACCTGGAAGAGGATAACGTGGGCGTTGCCTTGATGGGTGATACCGAGCACATCAAAGAAGGCGATCCGGTTAAACGCACCGGCCGCATTGCCCAGGTTCCGGTGGGCGAAGCGGTGCTGGGCAGAGTACTGGACCCGGTGGGCAACCCGCTGGACGGCAAAGGGCCTATTGTAACCAACGAATATCGCCGTATTGAGATGGTGGCCCCAGGCGTGGTGCAGCGCAAGTCGGTACATGAACCCATGTATACCGGCCTGAAGGCCATTGACGCCATGACCCCGGTGGGCCGCGGCCAGCGCCAGCTCATTATTGGCGACCGCCAGATCGGCAAAACCGCTATTTTGGTGGATGCCATCATCAACCAAAAAGGCCAGGGAGTCAAGTGCATTTATGTGGCGGTGGGGCAGAAACAGTCCACCGTGGCCCAGGTTTTGGAAGTGCTGACCCGCCATGGCGCCATGGAATATACCACCATTATTTCCGCCACTGCCTCGGTGCCGGCCTCTCTGCAGTATCTGGCCCCCTATGCCGGTACCTCCATTGGCGAGTACTACCGCGACAACGGCCAGCACGCCCTTATTTGCTACGACGATTTGAGCAAGCAGGCTGTGGCTTATCGCCAGCTCTCCCTGCTTTTGCGCCGCCCCCCGGGACGCGAAGCCTATCCCGGCGACATTTTTTACAACCACTCACGCCTGTTGGAGCGCTCGGCCAAGTTGTCCGACGAACTGGGCGCCGGCTCACTTACCGCGCTACCGGTAATCGAAACCCAGGCGGGCGACGTTTCCGCCTATATTCCCACTAACGTTATCAGTATTACCGATGGCCAGATATATCTGGAGCCGAGCCTGTTTTTCTCTGGCGTGCGCCCGCCCATTAACGTGGGCCTTTCGGTAAGCCGGGTGGGCGGCGCGGCCCAGGTTAAAGCCATGAAGCAAGTGGCTGGCACCCTGCGCATGGATTTGGCCCAGTTCCGCGAACTGGAGGCCTTTGCCCAATTTGGCTCTGAGCTGGACAAAGCCACCATGCAGCAGATCAACCGCGGACAGCGCCTGGTGGAAATTTTGAAGCAGCCACAATACCAGCCTCTGCCCTTAAGCAAGCAGGTGCTTATTTTGTACGCCGGCACAAAGGGCTATTTAGATGCCCTGCCCTTAAACCGTTTAGCCGATTACGAAGCCCAACTCTACGATTTTGTGGCCCAGCGCTATGCTCAGGTATTTGCCGATATTGAAACCAAACAGGCCCTGGATGACGAGCTGGAAGGCAGGGTCAAGGGCTTGCTGGAAGACTTTGCCAAAGTATTTTTAGGTTAGCGTATGGCCTCGTTAAGAGACATAAAAACCAAAATAAAAGGGGTAAATAAAACCCGCCAGATAACCCGGGCCATGAACATGGTGGCGGCGGCCAAACTACGCGGCCTGCAAAACAAAACCTTGCAGTTCCGCCCCTACGCCGACAAGTTTTCCGCGGTTCTGGCCAGGCTAAGCCAGGGCCTGCTGCCTGGAGCCCACCCCTTGCTGCAACAGGCCGAAACCGTAAAGACCGTGGCTTTGGTTGTGCTTACCGCAGAAAGAGGCATGTGCGGCGCCTTTAACAACAACATTTTGGCCGAGGCAACCCGTTTTATTAAAGCCCAGGAAGAACAGGGGCGCAAGGTACGCCTATACACTATTGGCAGCAAAGCGCGCAACTTTTTTTACAGCCGCCGCCCGCAAGACCTGATCGACGGCATTACTGGCGATTTGGGCGCGTTAAGTTTTGAGTCGGCCAGCCGGGTGGCCTATTTTGCGGTGCGCGACTTTTTGGCGGGCGAGGTGGAAGAAGCTTATTTGATCTTCTCCCACTTCCGCTCCCTGAGTTCGCAACTTCCCACTGTGGAAAAAATTATGCCCGTAACCCCGCCGGCCCAAAAAGAAGACGCCAGCCGGGGCACTATCGACTATATTATCGAGCCTTCGGCGGCCACATTAGTGGGCGAGCTTTTACCCCGCTACGTAAATGTGCGGGTTTTCCACGCGCTGCTGGAAACCGCCACTGGCGAGCAGGCGGCGCGTATGGTGGCCATGGACAATGCCACCAAAAACTGTAAAGAGCTTATCAGCACCCTTACCACTTTATATAACAAGGCGCGGCAGGCGGCCATTACCACCGAGCTTATTGATATTGTCAGCGGGGCTGACGCGGTAGGCGGTTGAGCAGTTAAAGTTGCCGCATTCAGCGGCTAAACATAAAATTTAATCTTTGCCTAGTGGAATAGTTATTAGGAGAAGTCATGAACATTGGTAAAATCGTCCAGGTTATTGGGCCGGTGGTAGACGTGGAATTTTCCGAGGGGCAACTGCCGGAAGTACTTACCGCGCTATTGATAACTAACAGCAATATAGATGACCGCGAAGATAATCTGGTGGTCGAAGTGGCCCAGCACCTGGGCGACAACGTTGTGCGCACCATTGCCATGGACGTAACCGAAGGCCTGCAACGCGGCCTGCCGGTTAAGAATACCGGCCAGCCCATCCAAATGCCGGTGGGTGAGGAAGTGCTGGGCCGGGTGCTCAACGTGGTGGGCCGCCCGGTGGACGGCAAGGGGCCGGTTGTTGCCCAAAAATACTACCCCATTCATCGCCCCGCGCCCACCCTTATTGATCAGGATACCTCGGTTAACCTGCTGGAAACCGGCATAAAAGTTATCGACCTGCTGGTTCCCTTCCCCCGTGGGGGCAAGATGGGCCTGTTTGGCGGCGCCGGGGTGGGCAAAACCGTTATTATGATGGAAATGATCAATAACATTGCCTTGCAGCACGGTGGTATCTCGGTGTTTGGCGGCGTGGGCGAACGCACCCGTGAAGGCAACGACCTTTACCATGAAATGATGGACTCCGGGGTTATCAACAAAGCGGCCCTGGTCTACGGCCAGATGACCGAACCCCCGGGTGCCCGTGCCCGTGTGGCGCTCTCCGCCTTAACCGCGGCCGAATATTTCCGCGATGAGCAGGGCCAGGACGTGCTTCTGTTCATTGACAATATTTTCCGCTTTACTCAGGCCGGCTCTGAAGTGTCGGCGCTTTTGGGCCGTATGCCCTCGGCCGTGGGTTACCAGCCCACTCTGGCAACCGAACTGGGTGAGTTGCAGGAGCGCATTACCTCCACCAACAAAGGTTCCATTACCTCTATTCAGTGCGTATACGTGCCCGCTGACGACCTTACCGACCCCGCGCCGGCCACCACCTTTGCCCACCTGGATGGCACGGTTACCCTGTCGCGTCAGATCTCGGAACTGGGCATCTACCCGGCGGTGGATCCGCTGGACTCCACCAGCCGCATCTTGGACCCCAACTACCTGGGTGAAGACCACTACAACACGGCCCGTAAGGTGCAGACTATTCTGCAAAAATATAAAGATTTGCAAGATATTATCGCCATTTTGGGTATGGACGAACTCTCGGACGAAGATAAGCTTACCGTGGCGCGGGCGCGCCGCATTCAGCGCTTCCTGTCCCAGCCCTTCCACGTGGCCGAAGTATTCACCGGCATGCCCGGCAAGTTCGTAAAACTGGAAGACACGGTACGCGGCTTTAAAGAAATTGCTGAAGGCCTGCACGATAACCTGCCTGAGCAGGCTTTTTACATGGTGGGCAGCATTGAAGAGGCGGTGGAAAAGGCCAAAAAAATGGCTGACGCCTAAGGAGAACCGTGGTGAGCACCATTTTACTGGAAATTGTAACCCCTGAGCGCCTGGTGCTAAGCCAGGAAGTGCACATGGTAAACGTAGTGGGCACAGAAGGCGCGATGGGTATTCTTCCTGGCCACGCCCACTTATTGGCCGCCCTGGCCATTGACGAGTTGCGCTGGCAGATGGAAGACGGTCAGGAAGATAAAGCAGCGGTAAGCGGCGGCTTTATGGAAGTTACCCCAGCGAAGGTTAGCATTCTGGCTGAATCCGCGGAATTAGCTGCGGATATCGATCGCGAACGCACCGAAGCGGCCCTCAGACGTGCTCAAGAACGCATTCGCCAAGGTAAAGCCGGCACCATTGAAATTGATATGGCGCGGGCGGAAAGATCTTTGCAGCGTTCGGTGGCTCGCCTCAAAGTGCTTAAATAATTGTTGATTGTTTGCAATATAAGCCAAGGGAGATTTCTTCCTTGGCTTTTTGTTTTTAACCTTGCCAATAAACTTTTTACTCTTAATATTATGCCATGTGTACGAAACCAGATTTAGCAGTTATTATCTTAGCAGCCGGTAAAGGCACCAGAATGCGTTCCGCTCTGCCCAAAGTGCTGCACCAGCTTAACGGCCAGCCTCTTTTGGCCTACCCTGTAAACCTGGCCAAGCGGCTTAAGGCAAAGCCCATCATTGCGGTAATAGGCTATGAGGCCGAGTTGGTGCGCCAGGCCTTTACCCACGATACCAGCCTTACCTTCGCTTTGCAGGCCGAGCAACTGGGCACCGGGCATGCGGTTATGAGCGCCATGTCCAGCCTGGAGGGATTCGATGGCCCAGTGTTTATCTGCAGTGGCGATGTCCCTGGCCTTAAAATGGAAACCCTGCAGAACATGTTGCAAATTCATACCAGCCAGAAAAATGCCTTAACCGTGTTGGGCATGCGCCTGGATGAGCCGGGCGCCTATGGCCGCATGCTGGTTGATGGCGATAAACTGGTGCGCATTGTGGAATTTCGCGACGCCACGCCCGCGGAAAAAATGGTGACGCTGGTAAATGCCGGCATATATGTGGCGCAAGCGGCCGACCTTAAAGCTAATTTACCCAAACTCACCACTAATAACGATCAACGGGAATACTATGTAACCGATTTGATAGAATTAATGAATGGTTGCGGCCTGCAGGTAGGCTATGCCGTATGTCCCGACCCTCTGCAAGTGGCGGGAGTAAACTCACAAGAAGAGTTGCGCGAATTGGAGCAACTATTAGGCAGGGATAAATAAATGTGTGGAATAATTGGTTATAAAGGGCCGCAGAACGCGGTGGAAGTTATTTTGGAAGGCCTGCGCCGCCTGGAATACCGCGGTTACGATTCCGCCGGGCTGGCCCTGGTGAACGATGGCGCCTTTGTGGTTAAGAGAGCGCAGGGTAAACTGGCCAACCTGGTTGGCAGGTTTCAGCAAGACCCGGTTGGCGGCCACTTGGGTATGGGCCATACCCGCTGGGCCACCCATGGCGGGCCTTCGGAAATAAACGCCCACCCCCATCTGGCTAAAGACGTGGCTGTGGTGCACAACGGCATTATCGAAAATTATCAAGAACTCAAAAGAGAGTTGCAATCCCATGGGGCTGAATTCAAGTCGGAAACCGATACGGAATGCGCGGCTCACCTCATTCAATACTATCTGGATAATGGCGCCCAGGATCTGCCTCAGGCCGTGCGCCGGGCGCTGTCGCGCATCCGCGGCTCTTACGCCCTGGTGATACTGGACCGCCGCCAGCCCGACATGATGGTGGGGGCCCGCAAAGACTCGCCTTTGGTTCTGGGGTTGGGGCAAACCGCGGATGAATATTTTCTGGCCTCCGACATTCCCGCCTTTCTGGCTTATAGCAAGCGTGTCATCTTTATGGAAGATGGCGATTTGGTTGTTATAAAAGGCAACCAATATGAAATAAACGATGCTGATGGGCAAGCACAGACGCGCAAGGTGGAAAGCATTAGCTGGACCCCGGCCATGGCGGAAAAAGCCGGCTATGCCCACTTCATGCAAAAGGAAATTTTTGAGCAGCCCAGAGCCCTTACCGACACCATGGCCGGCTGCGTGAAGGCTGGCAGCGAAGATGTTGTTCTTAGCAACCTGGAGCCCATGCGGTCAGGTTTGGCCAAAACTGACCGCTTGCTGTTGTTAGCCTGCGGCACTAGTTATCATGCGGCCATGGTTGGTAAATTCATGATTGAGAGCCTGGCTCGAGTGCCGGTTGAACTGGATTTGGGCTCAGAATTCCGCTATCGCGACCCCCTGGTTAACAAGAGCGATGTGGCGGTAGCTATTAGCCAGTCTGGCGAAACGGCCGATACCCTGGCCGCCCTGCGCGAAGCCAAGGGTAAGGGCGCCACGGCGTTGGCCATTTGCAACGTACTGGGTTCCACCCTAACCCGGGAGAGCCAGGGGGTTATTTATACCCATGCCGGCCCAGAAATAGGTGTGGCCTCCACCAAGGCCTTTACCACCCAACTACTGGCTCTTTACATGCTGGCCATTTATTTGGGCCGCCTGCGCGGCGCTATTGATGCTGACCAAGGGCGCCAGCTGACCCGCGAGCTGAGTTTGCTGCCAGGCTTAGTGCAGAGCGTGCTGGGCCAGGAACCAGCGGTGCGCCAGGTAGCGGAGATGTTCTTCCAGGCCAAGGATTTCTTATTCCTGGGTCGTGGCCCCTGCTACCCCATTGCCTTGGAAGGCGCATTAAAATTAAAAGAAATTAGCTATATACATGCCGAAGGCTATGCCGCCGGAGAAATGAAGCACGGGCCTATTGCTTTAATTGACGACAAAATGCCGGTGGTGGTGCTGGCCAACCAGAACCAGGTTTTGGAAAAGGTTATTTCCAACATTCAGGAAGTGCGCGCCCGCTCGGGGAGAGTAATAGTAGTGGCCGAGGCGGACAATCTCTCAGCGCTGGAAATGGCCGATCAGTCCATTGTGGTTCCGGCAGTGTCCCCCCTGCTGGCCCCCATTGTTATGACTGTGCCTCTGCAACTGCTGGCCTATCATGTGGCGGTATTGCGCGGCACTGACGTGGATCAGCCACGCAACCTGGCCAAGAGCGTGACGGTGGAATAAAACAATTTTTAGATACAGGGCGCTGCGTAAAGGCGGCGCCCTATTTTTTTTTGCTTTCCAAAGCCAGCTCCACCAGCTTATCCACTAGCTGGTCAAAGCTCATGCCCGCCGTGCGGGCCGCTAAGGGCAACAAGCTGTTATTGGTCATGCCCGGTACGGTGTTGGTCTCCAAAATTATGGGGCCTTTATTTTTAGTCAAAATAAAGTCGCTACGCGAATACCCTTTTAATTGTAATGCGTTATGCGCTATAACCGCCAGCTCCTGCACCAGCCTGGCGTCTTTTTCGGCAATGCGGGCCGGGCAGATCTCCTGGCTTTGCCCAGCTACATATTTGGCCTCATAATCAAAAAATGCCCCCTGAGGCGGGATTATTTCAATAACAGGTAACGGCTCCGGGGTTTGGTTGCCCATTACCCCCACAGTGAGTTCAACGCCTTCCAGGAACTCTTCGATCAGTATCTCATTATCCAGGGCAAAAGCCTTATCTAAAGCCGCATGCAAATCCCCTGCTTTTTTCACAATGCTTACCCCAAAGCTGGAGCCTTCGCTAACCGGCTTCACTACTACCGGCCAGTCAAGGGCGGGAGGCAAGAGTTGTAAGGCCTGTTTTTGCTGCTGCTGGCTCAAAACAATTCCATCCGCTATTGGTAGCCCTTTTTGACTATAAATATCTTTACTAATGGATTTATTCATGGCAATTGCACAGCCAAGTACGCCAGAGCATTGGTAGGGTACGTTTAATAAATCCAAAAGCGCCTGAATTGTGCCATCCTCTCCGCCTGGGCCGTGCAGCATTATCAAAGCCGCGTCCAAAGTGGGGGCTATGTCTATTAACTGTTTCAAACCACGGCTGGGATCCAGAGATGTAACCTTATATTTACTGGGAGGCAGGGCATTTATTACCGCCTGCCCGGATTTCAGCGAAACCTCGCGTTCGCTGGAACTACCGCCTAGCAACACCGCTATATGCAACACTTTTTTCATCTCAAATTGCGCCCCCCAATTCACCAAGTATCATCCTGTCCACCAGCAACACCTATTGCCAACTCCCGTGGACTGTGGCCCGCCGCTATTTTGAATATATGCCTCTCCACCTCATAAGTAAGAGCTTCGTCCCGCTCTATAACCCGCATACGCTCGGCCTTGCCCTGCCCGTATTTGCGCTTGATATATTGAAAGCGCTCGGCCACACTGACTACTTTGTCGCCCACTACCCGCTTGTCCGCGTAAAAGACAACAACCGCTTCATCCAAGGGAAGCGCGCTTGGCAGGTTAACATGCTTGGCCACCAGACGCCCCAACTCGGCATAGCCAGCCTGCTCCAAAATTCGCTGCCCCTCCAGGTTGTGGCGCAACTCCGGCCTATTTAGGCAATAGGCTTTGGCCACGTCGTGCAACAGCGCCCCAACTTCTATGGCCGCGCTGTTTAAATGGAAGCCAGCCTCATCCAGCCAGTGACATACGGCTAGCGCAACCCGGCACACCTGGTGTGAGTGCCGGCGAATGTTGGGTAGCATGCCATAGCTTTGCCAGAGTTCTTGCACCTCCTGCAAGGTGGGCAGTTTTATTGATTGAGCAACCGTTGTTGACATGACAGGTTCGTTGACTAAAAAGTCAAAAAAATTACCTGCCGAGGCGGCGAAACTTTTATGAACCAGCGGTTCCAGCAGGCAAATAAGGTATAATAGCCTCATCAGAGTCTATTATAATTAATGCAGTAGGTCAAGCTGGCATACACTGTTGCCGCTTTTACTTGCCCATATTGGCCAAATTTGCTAAAAAATGGCTATACAATTTTGAGGAAAGGTTTAGTCTATGGATGCAAAAATCAAACGCGCTCTGCTCAGTGTAACGGATAAATCCGGTTTGGTGGAGTTTGCCACCGGCCTCAGCCAGTTGGGAGTAAGCCTGCTTTCCACCGGCGGCACCGCTCAGGCCCTGCGACAGGCCGGAATTAATGTAACCGATGTAGCCCAGGTTACCGGCTTTCCCGAAATGCTGGATGGCCGGATTAAAACTTTGCACCCACGTATTCATGGCGGTATTCTGGCCAGAAGAGACCTGCCCCAACATGTGCAACAAATGGCCGAGCATGGCATTGAGGGCATAGATATGGTTTGCGTTAACCTCTATATGTTCACCGAAACGGTTGCCAAGCCCGGCTGTACCCTAGAAGACGCCATAGAAAACATTGATATTGGCGGACCATGCATGATAAGGGCAGCCGCCAAAAACCATGCCCATGTGGCTGTGGTTACCGACCCCAGCGACTATCCGACCTTATTAAGCATAATGCAGCAAAACAATGGCTCCCTGCCCTTAATAACCAGGCGCCAACTGGCGGCCAAGGCTTTCCGCCTTACCCATTTATATGATGGCGCCATTGCCGAATACTTACAGACCAAGCTACACAGCGACTAATAATATATTTATTAATCAAAAGTATTTTAATGAAGGTTTCATTATGAAAGTTTTAATCATTGGCAGCGGTGGACGCGAACATGCGCTGGCTTGGAAACTTAGCCAAAGCCCTAAAGTTAGCCAGGTTATTTGCGCGCCCGGCAATCCGGGCATGGCCGCAATAGGGCCGTGCCATAACATTGCGGTGGACGACCTGGACGGCCTGTTGGATTTGGCCCTGCGAGAAAAAGTGGGTTTGGTGGTGGTGGGGCCAGAACTGCCCTTGTGCCTGGGTATTACGGATTTATTTCAAAAGCATGGCCTGTTGGTGGCCGGGCCCGATGCCTATGCCGCCCAGTTGGAAGGCTCTAAAGCTTTTGCCAAGCAGGCCATGACCCGCTATGGCGTACCCACTGCTCCCTACATGGTTTTTGATAAATATGACGATGCCTTAAGCTATATAGATGCCAACCAGCGCCCCTTGGTAATTAAAGCTGACGGATTGGCTGCGGGTAAAGGAGTGTATCTATGCCGCACCCCGCAAAACGCCAGACAGGCGCTGCAAGACATAATGATCAATAAAATCTTCGGTACGAGCGGTAATAAAGTGGTGATTGAAGAGTGGGTGGTGGGGGAAGAAGCCAGCTTTCTGGTTTTTAGCGATGGGAAAAATGTTATTCCCCTGCCTTCCTGCCAGGATCACAAGGCCATTGGCGAAAATGACACCGGCCCTAATACTGGTGGCATGGGCGCTTACTCGCCCGCCCCGGTGCTGGGCCCACAAATGGAGCAAAAGGCCCTGGAACAGGCTATTTATCCTATTATTGAAGGCATGGCCGCCGAAGGGCACCCATTTAAAGGCATACTTTATGCCGGCCTAATGATTTCTTTATCAGGAGAAATCAATGTGTTAGAGTACAATGTGCGCTTTGGCGATCCGGAATGCCAGCCTCTGCTTTTGCGCCTGGAGTCAGACCTACTGGATGTCTTGCTGGCCATAGCTCAAGGCAATCTGCAAGGGGTGGAGCCTAAATGGAGCCCTGGTTCCAGCGTCTGCGTGGTGCTGGCGGCCAAAGGCTACCCTGGTGACTACGAAAAAGGGCAAATTATAAGCGGGTTAAACCAGGCTGGCATCAACCCGGCAGTTCAGGTTTTTCAAGCCGGCACCAAGAAGCATGGTAACAATGTGGTTACCAATGGCGGGCGGGTGCTGGGCGTGTGCGCCAAGGCCGGTACTTTGGCCCAGGCCGTGGAATTGGCCTATGCGGCTGTTACCCGGCTGGACTTTGATGGCATGTATTACCGCCGGGATATTGCCCATAGAGCTTTGAAACCCCATAGAGCGCAAGTAGCCATCATGATGGGTTCGGCTTCAGACTGGCAGGCCATGAAGGGCGCCCAAGATGTTCTGCAACAGCTTGAAATACCTTGTGAAGTAAAAGTGCTATCGGCCCACCGCACGCCAGACGAAACGTTAGCCTATGTGCGCGGCGCCGCGGAGCGGGGTATAAAAGTAATAATTGCCGGCGCGGGCTGGGCCGCCCATTTGGCCGGAGTGGCGGCCGCCAACACCTTGTTGCCGGTAATTGGCGTACCTCTGGACTCATCTCCCCTGTTGGGCCTGGATGCCCTGCTGGCCACGGTACAAATGCCGCCAGGCATACCAGTGGCCACCGTAGCTGTGGGGGCGGGCGGCGCCAAAAACGCCGGATTTCTGGCAGCCCATATTCTGGCCCTGCAAGATGCGGAATTGGGCGAGCGCCTGCAAGCCAGGAGACAACAGGCAGCCGGTGATATTTTAAATGCCCGGCCGCTGGGCTAAGGTGCCCGCTACCCCGCTTATTGCTGCTTCCCTGTTGCAAAAGGCCGCTCGCATTTTGCAACAGGGGGGCTTGATTATATATCCCACGGAAACTTTTTATGCCCTGGGAGCCGATCACACCAACTTTACCGCCATTGAACGCTTGCTTATTTTGAAAGGCAGAGGTCCACAGCATCCCCTGCCTTTAATTTTAAGCAGCTGCAATGAAACAGCAAAGCTATGTGCACCCTGTTGGCCCGCCGCTTTAGTTGAAAAATTATGCACTGAGTTTTGGCCTGGCCCCTTAACCGTAATTTTGCCTGCGGCCATTCACTTACATCCGGCCCTATGCTCCCCGCCCACAGCGCCATCCGGCAGCCCGGGGGTGGCCGTGCGTCTGTCTTCTCACCCTGTGGCCGCAGCTGTAGCCAAGCTGCTGGGGCGAGCCATTATTTCTACCAGCGCCAACCTCACTGGCCACCCCCCCTGCAATCTGCCGCAGGCACTGGACCCCATTTTGCTTGAGGGGACAGACTTGCTGATGGACGCCGGCCCTTGTCCAGGCCAGCAACCCAGCACGATTGTGGATCTGCGCCATGGGCCCCCGTACAGGGTGGCACGGCAGGGAGCCATAACCCTGTGCTCAAGCTGGCTGGAATGATTGCGCCGCTTTCTCTGTTTTCATCATTTTGCTAATTGGCCCGCCATAATTTCACATCTATATACAAATGTGAATTTTTTATATAAAAATGAAATAATATTTTTTCTTAATATCTTTTTCAATGTCAGCGTGTCCCGCATCAAGCCATTTTGACCAATAAGTCATTTATATATGCGCCACCATTTATGCCGCCAGTCGCCATCTTTTAATATCCGTTGCCCCCAATCATGCTCTTTTTTCTGAAGCGCCATTCCTAGGCTCAGGACTGATTAATTGCTTGTGTGAATAGGCTGCTTAATCAATAGTAAGATGGCATGTCATGCCGGAAGCCGCTTTGCGGCTATCCGGCATCCAGGCTGTTAGCTTTAAAAGCATGGACACCGGATAGCGGCTGGCGCCACTTCCGGGGTGACAATACCGCAATTATTTGTAGTTAATGACGATGCGCTGTCTTGGTGCTCTTAACTTAATGAGCCATGAACCTAAAGGGCGGCGTGACTTAAGCCCCGCCCTTTTTTGTTTTTTAGGCCCGCATCACTTGTTTTATTATAACTTTATCAGGCTATTACCTCCCAAACTCGGCAATTGCCCAACCGCCGACGCCCATTTTAAGCCCCGCAAAAATATTGACGTAAGCCCCACTTTAAGCTAAAAATAGGTAAACACAGCAGTTTAAAACCGGTTGCATACCTGAAAAACTGCCCACACATGCCTGTAAAAGCAAAGGAGCGCGGGGTGGACCCAGAGGACCGAAGTAGCGTTTGGCAAAAACTCAAAACCTGGCTGAACAGCGGCCAGCAAAAAGAATCTGACGTGGAGCGCGAGCTGCAAGAGCTTTTGGAAGAAGGCGAAGCCCGCGGCCTGATAACCCAGCAGGAAAGCGATATGATAGAAGCGGTGCTGGAGTTGGGCGAAACCACGGCCGGTCAGATAATGACCCCCCGCACCAGCATGTGCACCCTGCCGGTGGCGGCTAGCATAAGCGAAGCCGTAACCACCATTGTGGAAAGCGGGCACTCTCGCATACCGGTCTATGATGAGGATATGGACCACATTGTGGGCATTGTCCACGCCAAAGACCTGCTTAGCCAGTGGGGCAAAGGCGAGTCATCCTTCAACCTGCGCGACATTATGCGCACCCCCATGTTTGTGCCCGGCTCCATGTCCACCGAGCAGCTCTTAAGTTCGTTCAACCGCGGCCGCACCCACCTGGCGGTGGTGGTGGACGAATACGGCGGCACCGCCGGCATTGTCACCATGGAAGACGTGCTGGAAGAGATTGTGGGCGACATTAAAGACGAGCACGACCTGCCGCTAACCATGTTAAGCCGCGAGCCCGACGGCTCGCTGCTGGTGGACGGCCGGCTGGAGGTGGAAGAACTGGCCGAGGTGCTTGACATGGAACTGCCCGAGGAACTGCCTGAAGGCCGCTTTGAAAGCGTGGGCGGCTTTGTTACCACCCTGCTGGGCCGCCTGCCCAAGGTTAAGGAAGAAGTTAGTTACAGCGGCCTGCGCATGCTGGTGGAAGAGGCCGATCAGCGCAAAGTGAGCAAGGTGCGCATTTTTGTGAAACCGCCCGAAGCCAATAACGCGGCCTGAAGCCCCAGCCATTTATTTATGCGAAAATTTTTTAAGAAACTGAATCCAGGGCGCAAGCCCGCCCTTATTTGCCTGGCCAGCGGCCTGGCCGCCGCTTTTGCCTTCCCGCCTTTTGGCTTTTGGTTTGTGGCGCCTGTTGCCATGCTGCCGCTGTGGTATCTGGCCGCTCAGCGGCCCGCGGCCCAGGCCTTGGCCGCGGGCTGGCTATGGGGCATAGGCCTTTATCTGGGCACCATGTACTGGCTTACCTATGTTATGGTGGGCTACGGCGGCCTGCCCATGCCCCTTGCGGCGCTGGTCTTCATTTTGCTGTGCCTTTATCTGGGCGCCTATGTGGGGGTGTGCCTGTGGTTATGCGCCCGCCTGCATGCCCTGCGCCTGCCCATGTGGCTAAGCGCCCCGCTTATGTGGGCGGGGTTGGAATTTTTGCGGGGGCTTTTGCTCACCGGCTTTCCCTGGCTGCCTTTAAGCTTAAGCCTTACCGACTACCCTTCGCTGGTGCAGGGCGCGGATTTAATCGGCGCCTCCGGCCTGTCGCTTATCCTGGTTTTCATCAGTGTGCTGGCGGCCTATGCCCTGGGCCTGATTAAAGCCCTGGATCCGCCAAGGCGCCTGCATTTTGTCTTTGTGCTGTGCGCGGTCCTGTTTCTGGGCTATATCTGGGGCAACCAAATACGCCTGCCCCGCCTGGAGCGGGAAATGGCCAAAGCGCCGCAAGCCCTGGTTAGCGTGGTGCAGGGCAACATACCCCTAAACCAGCTATGGCGGCGGGACATGCGCGAACACAATGTTATGCGGCAGCTAAGTTTAAGCGAGCAGGCCTCGGGCCAGGCCCAAACCAGGCCCTGGCTGCTCTTATGGTCGGAATCGGCCGCGCCTTTTATCTTTTTGCAAGACGTGGAGCACACCATGCCCATCTTGCGCGCCGCGGCCAGCCTGCGCGCCTATGTGGCCTTGGGCAGCACCGGGCTTATTAACTATGAAGGAGAAACCCGCTACACCAACCGCGTGTACCTGGTAAGCCCGGAGGGCCAACCTTTGGACCACTACGACAAAGTGCACCTGGTGCCCTTTGGCGAGTATGTGCCTTTGGCCAAGCTTTTGTTCTTTGTGCGCGCGGTGGCCGCGCTGTCGGTGGATATGGCTCCGGGCCAGGCCGGCAAAACCCTGGCCGCCGGCGACATTGTCATGGGGCCCTTAATCTGTTATGAATCCATTTTTGCCAATTTGGCGCGCAGCCACAAACTGGCCGGGGCCAACCTGCTGGTTAACCCCACCAACGATGCCTGGTTCGGCCCCACCGGCGCCTCCAGCCAGCATCTGGCCCATCTGGTTTTACGCGCCGTGGAAAACCGCACCGCCGCCGCCCGGCCGGCCAACACCGGCATAAGCTGCTTCATTCTGCCCAGCGGCCAGGTAATAGAGCGCACCGAACTGTTTAGCGAAGCCGTGGCCACCGCCACCCTGCCCCTGCTTAGCTGGGAAACCGTTTTCGCCAAAGTGGGCGATGTGGCGGGCAAGGCTGGCCTGGGGAGCTGTATTTTGGGCCTGCTGGCCACTATAATTTACCCCAGAATGAAAAAGAAAAAGGACGACAAGGTAGAGCCCAATGCTGGATGACATAAAACAAAACCTGCAAACCGCCAAACAAAAGCTGGATTTGCTTTGGGAGTATCTTTGACCCGGCGGCTAAAACCCGCCGCCTGAACGAACTGGACGAACTGGCGGCCGCGCCCGGCTTTTGGGACAACGCGGACGCCGCCAAAGAAGCTCTTAAAGAACGCGCCGCCCTGGAAAACGCGCTGGCTGAGGTAAACGAGCTTAACGCGCTGTGGGAAGAGGTGAACCTGCTTTTGCAGCTGGGCCAGGAAGAGAACGACCCCGCCACCCTTAACGAGGCCGCCGGGCAGTTTAAGCGCCTGGAGGCCGGCATAACCCGCCTGGAAACCACCCGCCTGCTGGGTGAGCCGGACGATGCCTTGGGCGCCATTGTGGCCATCAACTCTGGCGCCGGCGGCACCGACGCCCAGGACTGGGCGGAAATGCTGGCCCGCCAGTACATGCGCTTTTGCGAACGCGGCGGCTTTAAGCTTGAGCTTATAGACTGGCAGGAGGGCGAAGAGGCGGGCATTAAAAGCGCCACCCTGCAGGTGGAAGGGCGCTACGCCTTTGGGCTGCTTAAAGGCGAAAGCGGCATTCACCGCCTGGTGCGCATCAGCCCCTTCGACTCCAACAAGCGCCGCCATACCGCCTTTGCCTCGGTGCTGGTTTCGCCGCTTATAGATGACGACATTGCCATAGATTTGAAAGAGGCCGACATCCGCGTGGATGTCTACCGGGCTTCCGGCGCCGGCGGTCAGCATGTCAACAAAACCTCCTCGGCGGTGCGCCTTACCCATTTGCCCACCGGCATTGTGGTGCAGTGCCAAACAGAACGCAGCCAGCACCGCAACAAAGATATGGCCATGAAGGTGCTGAAGGCCCGCCTGTACCAGCAGGAGCGGGAAAAGCAAAACGCCAACAAAAAAGAGCAGCACGAAAACCACCAGGACATTGCCTGGGGCAGCCAGATACGCTCTTACGTGCTGGCCCCCTACCGCCTGGTTAAGGACCACCGCACCGGCTTTGAAATGGGCAATGTGGACGCGGTGCTGGATGGCGAGATAGCGCCTTTTATCGACAGCTATTTGTTGTGGCGCAGCGGCGGCCGGGGCTAAGAGCCTTTTATTGTTTGGGCGAAGCCAGCGGCGTAAGCAAGGCAAAAATCACACTTTTGCCGAAGCGTTCTTGAGTTTGAGTGATATTTTCATATCATCTCAAGCGCAATGCGCCATAGCTCGGCTCCAAAGCCTTTTTCAAACCGCCCGCAAAAGCCAATGCCGTAAAAAAGGCCCTGTCTTTGTGAAAGACAGGGCCTTGGTACCGTAGGTATTGTAGGTATTGGCTGAACGAACTTACTTAGCGGGGGCTTCCTGACGGTAATTCTTGAAAGTTTCCGGGTTAATCGGCGGGCTCAAGGGCTGGTCGGGCCGTACGAAGAACCAGCTTACCACGCCAATGGCAATGATGATGGAACTGACCGAAAGCGCGGTGTCCCAGCCAAAATACTTAACCAGAAGCGCGGTAACAATGGGCGCGCAAAAGCCGCCAATGTTGGCCCAGGTGTTCATCCAGGCCACCACCGAACCGCCGAAGCGCTGGCCTAAGTCCTGGCAGGAAGCCCAGGCCGCGGTGTAGGTAAAGCCCAGGGTGCCCAAGCATACCGAAAGCCAGATAATGTTTTCGGTAATGCTGGTGGCGCGGGCGGCCATAAACAAGCCGAAGCCGCACAGCACCAGGCCAATCACCCCAATAATGGTGCGCGCCTTAAAGCGGCTTTGGCCGCTCATAACCATGCGGTCGCTTACCTTGCCGCTGGCAATAAGGGCAATACAGATGCACAGCCAGGGCACGGCCGCGGCAAAGCCCATGGCCTTCAAGCTCATGCCGCGGGCTTCCAGCAGGTACATGGGAATCCAGGACAGGAACAGATACATAATGTAGTTGGTTACGCAGTACTGGAAGCCTAAGCACCAGAATTGGGCGGAACGCAAAAAGCGGCCCCAGGGCGCGGATTCGTGCACCACGTCTTTTTTGGCTTCGTCGGCGTCTTTCTTTTCAGTAATGAGCATAAGCTCGGCCTGGTTAACGCCGGGATGCTGGTTGGGATAGTTACGGGAGAAGGCAAACCACAGGGCAGCCATAACCACCCCGGCCACGCCATAGGCGTAGAACACCGCATGCCAGCCCCAGTTGGTCATAATCCACACGGTAATGGGCGGGCCCAGGGCGGGGCCAATGAAGGCGCCGGAGACCATGAGAGAGCTGGCCACGGCTTTTTCTTTAGTTCCAAACCACTTGGCCAGGAAGGAACCGTTGTTGGGAAACAAGGGGCCTTCGCCGGCGCCAAAGAGGAAGCGGATTAAGATAAAGCTGTAAAGCCCCACCGCCATGGGGGTTAAGATGGTAAAGACAGACCACATAAGCATGGCCAGGGTACCGGTGATTCGGATGCCGAAGCGCTCGGCCATCAAACCGCCAGGGATTTGCATGAGCGTATAGGCAATGAAGAAAGCGGACATAGTAAAGCCTAGCTGCACTTTATCAAATCCGAACTCTTCCATGATCAGTGGCGCGCAGACCGACAGGTTAACGCGGTCTAGGTAAGCCACTAAACAGGTAAGGTACACCATGCCCAAAAGGACCCAGCGCACCTTGGTGGGCTTTGCATTCATAACGATAACTCTCCCTTCCCAAGCAAAATTAGTAAAAAAAATTATTCTTCTATTGATACAACCGCGCCTCAGGCATACCCATAAGACAACGGCAACATATATTATGCCGCCGGCCGCCCGCGCTTAAACCCAAGCCCGGATTTCGCAGCCAGCCTCGAGCGATTTCATTAAGCAATAAACAGGCCAAAAAATCACACCCATAACCAGTTAATATCAAGGAGCTTTTTGCATAGGCCACTTACCCCTGGTTACAAAAACAACCAAAAAAATATGGATAAATTTTTAACGTAATAAATACAAAGTATTATAATGGATACAAATTACATCACACGGTTACAAAAGTATCCAGAAATGGAGAGAGTGAAGCCAGGTCCATCATTTTGCTATGAGTACATTTTTTGCCGCCAGCGGCCGCCGGCCAACCCATGTCTTGAGTTTTTATGATAAAATAGACAACGTGTAATACGCAACCCCCGAGGACGCCGTTATGAAAAAAACAACCCTGCTTACCGGCTTAATGCTGTTTATGCTGGCCGCGCCCGCTTATGCCGAACCCAGCTTAAGCCAAAAAGTAAACCTGTTCAGCGAAAACACCATGAACATGGAACTGCCCGGCGGCGGCGGCGCCGCCTTTAAAGTTAACATAAAACCGGTGGCGGGCGCCAACCTGGTTTACGCCGTGCCGGATCCGGAAAGCGCCGCCAGGCTGGGGCAAACCGCCTCCATTTTTCTTTTCGACCTGCGGGGCAAATTTGTCGACCAGGTGCGGGGCTTTAACGCCGCCAGCTGCCGCCAGGTGTCCATGTCGCCCAACGGCCAGGTGCTGGCCGTGGACAGCGGGCCAGACCACAACCGTACCTGGCACTTTCTGGCCCTGCCCAGCTACAAGCCCTACCCCGGCCAACTGGCCTACAGCCTAACCGCGCAAACCGAAGCCGCGCCCCTGGCCTGGATAACCGACAACTTTGTGGTGGCGCCCATTTTAAGCGAACCCAAAGACCGCGCGCTCAGGTGCGGAGACAAGCCCCAGTGCGGCAACCTGTCTGTTAATTTGTATAACATCAGCAAAAATCTGCTCATGCCGCTTTTCAGGGGCACCGACCTGTGCGGCTATTATTATGCGGGCGCCAGCGGCCGCACCATTTACGGCAACAAGGTATGCGTGCCCAAAGTGGAAGACTGGAGCAAACCGGGCGCCGCCAGCACCACCCGGGTGCTGGGGGTGCTGCCCGACGGCCAGTAAAAGCCAGCGGCTTGCATTTATAGCCAGGCGTTATTATTTTTGTTATAATAACTCCTTTGGTACGGCACCGATTACACTTAACTCTCTATACCCTGAGGTAAATATAAAGTATGGCTAAATGGAACGAACGCACCCGGGTTTTGGAACACACCCATGAACCCCGGTTTTTAAAAATGGTGGAACCCGAGGAGCCGGTGCTCTATCGCGAGCTGTTCCCCTATTCTGAAGTATGCCGGGTGGACTTTGACCACAAGCACCTGCCGCTCTCGCCGGCCGAGCAAATGCTGATAACCGACACCACCTTCCGCGACGGCCAGCAGGCCCGGCCGCCCTACACGGTGGAGCAGATTGTCAGAATTTTCCAGCTTATGAGCCGCCTGTCCGGGCCCAAGGGCATTATCCGCCAGTCGGAATTCTTTCTCTACAGCCCCAAAGACCGCGAAGCGGTGGACCGCTGCCGCGATCTCAACCTGGAATTTCCGCAAATAACCGCCTGGGTGCGGGCCAACAAGCAGGAACTGCAGGTGGTGCGCGATATGGGCATACCCGAGTCCGGCATTCTTACCTCGTGCAGCGACTACCATATTTTCCACAAAATGGGGCTTAATCGCACCCAATGCATGGATAACTACCTGGGCGTGGTTAAAGATGCGCTGAGCATGGGCATTATCCCCCGCTGCCACCTGGAAGACCTGACCCGGGCCGACGTCTACGGCTTTGCCGTGCCTTTTTGCATAGAGCTTAACAAGCTGGCCGAGGAAAGCGGCGTGGGCATAAAAGTGCGCCTGTGCGATACCATGGGCTATGGCATCACCTACCCCGGCGCGGCCCTGCCCCGCTCGGTGCCCCGGCTGGTGCGGGCCATTATTGAAGACGCGGGCATTCCCGGCGAGCGCCTGGAGTGGCACGGCCACAACGACTTCTACAAGGCCCTGGTGTGCGCCACCACCGCCTGGCTTTACGGCTGCGGCGCGGTAAACTCCACCCTTCTGGGCTTTGGCGAACGCACCGGCAACTCGCCCATAGAGGCCCTGGTAATTGAATACATAAGCTTAACCGGCCGCAACGAAGGCATGGACACCAAAGTTATTGCCGAAATAGCCGAATATTTCGAAAAAGAGATTCACCACCACATCCCCACCAACCAGCCGTTTGTGGGGCGCGACTTCAACTCCACCTCGGCCGGCATCCATGTGGACGGGCTTATCAAAAACCCCGAAATCTACAATATATTCGATACCGAGGCGGTTTTGGGCCGGCCTTTTGCCATTGCCATTAACGATAAATCGGGCGCGGCCGGCATTGCCCACTGGGTTAACCAGCAGCTTAAGCTTGGCGACGACAAAAAGGTGGACAAGCGCCACCCCGGCGTGCTCAAAATTCATAAATGGGTTATGGACCAGTACGAAAACGGCCGCTTAACCGTAATTGGCCATACCGAGCTGGAAACCGTGGCCCGCAAGCACTTGCCGCAAATGTTTATTAGCGAGTTTGACGTGCTTAAGCAAAGGGCTAAAGCTTTGGCGCTTACCATGACCGACGACTTGCTGGATCTGGATGAAATAAAGACCATGGCCCCGGCCATGATTGAGCCGCTTCTGGAAAAATTTCTGGAGTCCCACCCCTATATCCAATTTTTGTATGTGGTTAACGATCAGGGTTATAAAATTACCCGCAATATTACCCATGTGGCCGACCGCGGCAAGTATGGCAAGGCCAACCTGGATTTGGACTTTAGCGACCGCGAGTGGTTTACCGAACCCATGAAAGACGGTAAACTGTATGTGACCGACTTCTACACCAGCCGCATAACCGGTGCCCTGTGCATTACGGTAAGCGGGCCGGTGCGCAACCACGACGACCAGATTGTGGGCGTTTTGGGCATAGATGTCAAATTTGAAGAACTGGCCAAGCTGGAAGACGACGAAGACGAGTAATCGGCGCTTGGCGGCGGTTAAAGAGTGTAAAAACAAACTTCAAGGAGGCTGAAATAGTGGCTGAAGTGATAGCGCCCATGGGCGGAAAAATTTTAAAAGTATTGGTGGACGTAGGCGCCCAGGTAACCGAAGATGACGAGATTATTGTGCTGGAAGCCATGAAAATGGAAATGCCCATCTTAGCCGATGCCAATGGCACGGTGGCGGAAATAAAAGTAACGCCCGGCCAGACTGTGGAAGCCTACCAGGTATTGGCCATTATTGCCTGAAAAATAAATAAGCCGTACAAACCGCCCCGGGTTGTTATCCGGGGCGGTTTTTTATTGGCGCCGTTAAATACCCGCTGCATTCTCCATTAAAGGCAAACGCCTAACCCCAAAGACCGGGCGGCTTCCCCATGCCCCGGCCTCCGCGGTGGCCGGCGCGGGCTTATGGCTTAACCAGCGCCTTGAATTTGCCGTAGCCCCGCTCATCCATTTCATTAAGGGGTATGAAACGTAACGAGGCGCTGTTAATGCAATAGCGTAAACCGCCCAGTTCCGTTGGGCCATCGTTAAACACATGCCCCAGGTGAGAGGAGCCGACCCTGCTTTTCAGCTCAATGCGGTTCATGTTAAAGCTTAAATCCCGGCTCTCCACAATGACCCGGGGATCGATTGGCTTGCTGAAGCTTGGCCAGCCGCAGCCAGAGGTAAACTTGTCGGTTGAAACGAACAAGGGTTCGCCGGTAACCACATCCACATATATTCCCGGCTGGTAATTGTCCCAATACTGGCCGCTAAAAGGGGCTTCGGTGGCGTTTTGCTGGGTAACCATAAACTGCTGGCTGGTTAAGCTGGCTTTTATCTCCTCCGGCGCCGGCTTATGGTATAGCGCCGCATCCACCTCAAGGGAAAGATCTTTCAGCCCCGCAAAGCTTATATGGCAATATCCCGCTGGGTTTTTCTCCAGATATTTTTGATGGTAGGGCTCAGCCGGATAATAGTTGCGCAAAGGCTTCAGTTCAGTGACTATGGGTTGGCCAAGCCTGTTTTGCTCTTCTTCCATTACCTTGGCAATAACTTCCCGCTCTTGTTCATTGACAAAGTATATCCCCGTGCGATATTGGGTGCCCCAATCGTTGCCCTGCCTGTTCATCAGGGTTGGGTCGATAATTTTGAAAAATTGCTCAATAATGGCGGGCAGGCTGATAATGCCGGGATCGTAGCGCACATGCACGGTTTCGGCAAAGCCCGTGTTACCGCCGCAAACAGCTTGATAGGTTGGGTTTGCGCCAACCCCGTTGGCATAGCCCACGCTGGTTTCATATACTCCGGGCAAACGTTCCAAATAGGCCTCAACCCCCCAGAAACATCCGCCGGCCAGATAGATATCCTTAAGCCGGTCAACATCAAACTTCAGGCCCAAATTGGGGTTGGGCGGCAGGCGCGAGGCATTGTTCTTTGACATGTTCCCCTCATCACAGGCTAAGGTAAGCATAAGGCTTAAAGTTACAAGTCATTTCATAAATGACTTGTAACGCCGCCCGGAACGGGCGGCGCGGCGGCGTAAGCCGCCGGGAGCGAAGCAAAAATCACACTTTTTGCTTCGCGGTCCGTCATAAATCCCCCTTTAGGGGGATTTATGAAATAACTTCTAATAATACGGCAGTGGTGATACGTAACATTCTATCTCAAAAGTATCAGGTACTATATAAAGTTAGGCATGTATCAGCAATCTGCAAGTGGCGCCCTGAAGGCATGGATTGTTTCCCTTGGCCGGCGCGCCCCCGGCCTTGCTTTTTACATGCTGATATGCTAGCTTGATAGGTCTGAGATAATTTTGGAGGCACCCTATGGCCCACGGCGCGGATATTGATAATAAGAGGCCCGGCCAACCAACTGGCCAGGAGTTTGCCGGCGGCTTGGCCCGCTATGCGCAAATCCGCCGGCAGGCCGTTGCCATGCTGCAAGCCACAGACGCGGCCGCCCTGGCGGCCCAGGCCAGCCCTGACCAGGCGGGCGCGGGCGGGCGGGCCGAGGGCCTGGACGAGCGGCCCGCCTCTTATTGGCTGGAACCAAGCCTGGCCGCCCTAACGGCCTGGATGCGGGACGACAGGCAATTGGCCCAAAAAGCGCTGCTCAGCTCGTGGCGGGTTTCCCCTGAAAACACCTTGCTGTTTTTCGCCCTGGTCTTGCGCCAGGCCGGGCGTTCTTATAATGCCTGCCTGGATACATACCTGGATATGGCCTTGCAAAACCAGGGCAACGGCGCGGCGGCGGCAGTTACGGAAGAAAATTTTTCCATTGCCGCTCTTAACCTGGCCGATGAGGAACAACTGCGCGATACCCTGGCCGAGGAGCTGAAGGCCAGGCTGAATGTCAGCCTGGAAGAAGAGATGCACGCCGCCAAAGTGGGCCTGGGAGCCTATATGGAGGCGGGCATAATATCCTTTCTGGCCCTGGCCGGCGGCATAGCCGGCCTTACCCCGGCCTTTTTGCTGCTTCTGGCGCCGGTTGGCCTGCTGGCCTTTCAATTCCGCCGGGCAAGGCGGGCCAGAGAAGCTATCTGGCAAAAATTCGCGGATCTTGGCCAACAATGGGCGGCGCCCCAGGGCTGCGCGCCGGAAGCCATGGGCGGGCTTAAGCTGGAAGCCCACCCGGCGCCGGCGGACGGCCATTGCGCCCTGGCTTCAGCTCTGCCCGCCTGGGATCTGCTGGCTCCCAACCAGCAGCCCGCCGCGTCATCCTGAGCTAAGCGCGCAACACTACAGCCCCTCATCCCGTCATTCAGAGCGAAGCGAAGAATCCATGCCTTCTGTTTTTTGCCTTTTACAAACGAAGCACAGCCTTCCACTCCGTCATCCTGAGCACAGCACGCAACACCACAGCCCCTCATCCCGTCATTCAGAGCGAAGCGAAGAATCCATGCCTTCTGTTTTTCGCCTTTCGCCTTTCGCCTTTCTGGGCCGCCAGCGGGGCAGGGGTTTAGGGACCTAGGGGCGGCCCCACAGGGGCTGGCAGCTGCCAGGCAGTTAGATGTTAAGCACAGCCAATATGCAAGCGTAACATTTGCCCAGCCGCACGGCTGCCCTGGCCCCAGTCGCTGCGCAAGCCCGCGCCGGGGTCCCCAAAAATACGCGGCATTTTTAGGGGTGGGTGGCAGCGAAACTATATTATAAATAACAAAAGTACAACTGTAAAAAACAAAAGGCATGGATTCTTCGCTTCGCTCTGAATGACGGAGTGGGGGGCTGTGCGCTTCGCTCTGAATGACGGGTGGGGGCTGTGCGCCGCGCTTGGGATGACGGGGTGAGGGGGGCTGTGCTTCGCCTGTAAAAAACAAAAGACATGGATTCTTCGCTTCGCTCTGAATGACGGGTGGGGGGCTGTGCGCCGCGCTTGGGATGACGGAGTGAAGGGGGCTGTGATTCATTTGTAAAAAACAAAAGACATGGATTCTTCGCCGCGCTGAAGAATGACAGAGTGGGGAGCTGTGCGCGGCCCTTGAGATGGCGAGGCGTGGGGCGCCGCGCGCCCTACTGCCCCGCCTTATTAGCGGCAGCCCGGCGCTCGGCCACGGTTTGCCCGCCCAGGCCCCAGTTGTCGGGCTGGCTTTCAAAAATTTCCACCAGCACATTATTGGGGTTGCGGTTAAGGGTTTTAGCCAAAGTATTGGTAATTTCTTGTATTACCTGTTTTTTGTTCTCCGTGGTAAGCGGGTTGGCCGGGTCGTGGGCCATTCTTATCTGTACAAACGGCATGTTGTTGCTCCTTTGTTTGGAATGTTTAAGGTTTGCGCCGCCTTTTATAAGCCTAAGGCGCAACGTCGCGCCATAAGCCTGTTTCAGGCGGCGTTACAAGCCATTTATTAAATGACTTGCAGCTGTTTTTAATGCAGTTTTTCCCGCTGGCGCATATCGAACAGGTTTTGTTGCCTGAATATACGCTTAAGCTCGTTAAAAAGCTGATTGGTGGAAGCCTCCACCCGCAGCATATCGCTTTCGTCCAAGCTGTGCGCATCCAAAAGCGACATCAGCTTCTCCAACTGGCGCATCTGCTCCATCATGCGGCCGCTGAAGCTGCGGCTAATAAGCATGCCATTTATGGCGCGCAGCACCTCACGGCAGGAATCCAGGCGCAAACTCAATCTTTTATCTTCCATTGCCCGTGCTCATCCACTTCCAGGTCTACCACGTTGTCGTCACCGCCGGGTTGGCGCGGGCGCAAGCTGGAGACCTTTTCTGAGCTGTCCGGCCTTTGTCCCGGCTGTGGATTAGAACTGTTCCTGAAAGTAAAGATATGCACTCTTTGCCCTTGTTGCCGCGCCGCGGCTTCTTTTCTTTGCATTTTTGCTGAATTGCTAAAAAAACCAGCAAGTAAGCTTAACACGCTTACCACCACAGCCCCGCCTATGGCGCTTACAAAGCCATGCACCTGGTAGCCTTCCAGCATGTTGCCGGCCAGCCAGAAAATAAGGCCATTGATGATGAGCAGAAAAAAGCCCATGCTGACAATGGTAAGGGGCAAGGTAAGCAAAATGAGCGCCGGTTTTACCACCATCTGCAAAACAGTGAGAATTAAAGCGGCCAGCAGCGCCCAGCCATAGCCGGTCATGAAAATGCCGTCAAACAGCCGTTCGGCCACAATAAGCCCCAAAAAATTGAGGGACAGGGAAAATAAAAAGCCAAATTGCCTGCTCAAAGGTTTGTTCCTTAGCGGGCTTACGCCACGCGCTCTCTTATTTTAACTAAAGTGGCGGCGCAAAGCTCATCGCCCTGGGTAAGCAGCCGGGCCCGCGTGTCCTGGGCGTTTTGCACGTATTCCCGGTTAGTTATAACCGGCAGGTTGGCCTCCACGCTTAACATGGCCGAGCGCAGGGCGCCCAGGCCCAAAGTGGCCCCCACCCCGGCATCGCTTATGGCCATTTTATTGCCAAACCGCACCACCTTGTGGGCTTGGGCAATAACCTCCAGGCAGGCCTGGCAAATTCCTAAAGGCACAAAAGTGGCGTTTTGCGCGGCCTGCTCCAAAGCCGCCTGCTTGGCCGCCAGTTGCGCCTCCGTGTCTTTGGGCATGCGGTAGGCGGCCATGTAGTCGTCAAAGGCGGCCATGTCCTGATGAGTAAGCTCTTTTAAGCGCTCTATTAAATGCTGGCACTCGGCCAGCACCTCTCTGGCCTCGCGCTCCACCGCGGCGTAGGCCTTTTTGCCAATGGTAAGGCTGGCCACCATGGCCACCATGCTGCAGGCCAAAGTGGCCGCCACGGCCGACACATTGGCCCCGCCCGGAGTGTGGGTGGGGGCTATGGCCTGCGTCAGGAAATTGTTTATGCTTTGGTCGTATATTCTGTCCGGCATATCTTTCTCGCTTAAGGCAATAAAAAATCGTTGAGGTTTAAGGTGTAATTATAAAGGCTGTTGGCCTAAAAGGCACGGCCTTGTTAAGGGCGGGCCCAAGCCCCTGGCCGCTCCCCGCCAAAGGCCCCTGGCCGGGCAATAATTAACTTGGCGCGGGCCAGCCCCATTGGGTAATATGTTAATGACAGATGGCAAGCAGTTAACACCGCAATTAAAGGCCGCCCAAGCAATGGATAACCTATTTCTGGCTTTTGCCCTAACCACCCTGGCCGGCCTTTGCACCGGCATAGGCAGCGCCATTGCCTTTTTCACCAGACAAACCAGCAAGCGCTTCTTGTCAATTAGCCTGGGCTTTTCCGCCGGGGTAATGATCTACGTTTCCATGCTGGAAATTTTGCCCAAAGCGCAAAACGCGCTAACTGCCTTTATGGCGCCCCGGCCGGGTGCCCTGCTTACCATTGCCGCTTTCTTTTCGGGCATGCTGCTAACCGGCGTTATAGACCGCCTGATACCGGAAGAAAAAAACCCCCACGAGCCCACCTCGGCCGTGGAAGGCGAAGACTTTACCCCGCCGGCCACAGACAGCCGCAGGCTTATGCGCACCGGCCTGTTTACCGCGCTGGCCATTACCATCCACAATTTTCCCGAAGGCATGGCCACCTTTGTCTCCGCCCTGCAAGAGCCCTCTATCGCCATCCCCATTGTGGCGGCCATTGCCATTCACAACATTCCCGAAGGCGTTGCGGTTTCGGTGCCCATTTACTATGCCACGGGCAGCAAAAAAAAGGCCTTCATCTATTCCTTTGCCTCGGGCCTGGCCGAGCCCGTTGGCGCCCTGGCCGGCTTTTTGCTGCTGCTGCCCTTTATTAACGAACTGCTCTTGGGCCTTATCATGGCCATGGTGGCCGGCATTATGGTCTTCATTGCCTTTGACGAGCTGCTGCCCGCCGCCCGCGAATACGGCCAGCACCATCTGTCGCTTTACGGCCTGCTGGCCGGCATGCTGGTTATGGCAATAAGCCTGGCGCTGTTTGTTTAAGCAGCCCTTAAAGCGGCGCTGGCCACGCGGGCGGCCGCCCAGTATCATATATGCCAGCCGCTTTGTATTTTAAGGAGAAATGAACATGCGCCCCATGGCCGCCCTTTGTCCGCTTATTTTGCTCAGCCTTTTTTTGTACGCCTGCGCGGCCGAAAAAACCACCCCGCCCGTAGCCGCCGAACAGGCCCTTACCTTGGTGCCGCCAAAAGACTGGCCGCTAATGGCCGACGACATGAGCCTGGAGAGCCTGGAGCAGGCGGCCGCTTACAGCCTGGCCTATATGCAAAGCAGGCCCCAGGGCGCGCTTTTCACCTATGGTCCCAAGCGTTTTTACGCCGCGGATTTGGCCCGTGGCTTTACCCGCGCCCTGGAACTGCGCCGCGCCCACCCCGAAGCGCAGGCTTTTACCATGGCGCTTAAGCAGGAATTTGACTTGTACCAGGCCATTGGCGGGGCAAACGGCAGCGTGCTTTTTACCGGCTATTACGAACCGGTTTTGCCGGGCCGCCTTAACCCGGAGCCAGGCTTTGAGGTGCCCCTTTATGCTTTGCCCAGCGACCTGTTAACCGTAAGCCTGCAAGACTTTGACGCCAACCTGCCCAACAGCCGCCTGGTGGGGCGGGCGGAAAACAACAAGCTTGTGCCCTACCACACCCGCGAAGACATAGATTTTAAGGGGGCCATTAAAGACAAGGCCAAAATTCTGGCCTATGTTAGCGACCCAGTGGAGGCCTTTTTCATGCATGTGCAGGGCTCGGGGCAAATAGAACTGGCCGACGGCGGCCTTATTCGCCTGGGCTATGCCGGGGTTAACGGCCGGCCCTACCGCTCTATTGGCAGGCTGCTGCTGGAAATGGGGGCCATGGAACCGGAGCGCATAAGCATGCAGGACATTCAAAAATATTTGGCCGAAAATCCGCAAAACTTGCGCCAGGTGCTTTGCCACAACCCGTCTTACGTGTTCTTCAGGCCGCTAAGCGCGGAAGGCGGCCCCATTGGGTCTTACAACAGCCCGGTAAGCGCCGGCCGCTCTATTGCCTGCGACCGCGCCCTGTTTCCGCCCATGGCTTTGGCTTTTATAGTTGGCACCACCCCCACCGCAAACGGCGGGCAATCCGCCTTCAGCCGCCTGGTGTGGGCCCAGGACACCGGCGGGGCCATAAAAGGGCCGGGCCGCCTGGATTTGTTTTACGGCAGCGGGGCACATGCCGGCATGCTGGCCGGGCGCATGAAAAACCACGGCCAACTATACTTTTTAGCGCCAAAAGGGCCGTAGCTCTAAAAAGTACAACCATAAAACGCAAAAGCCATGCATCCGCACGGCTCCGCGCCCCGCGCTACGCTGAAGGATGACGGATGGCAGGCGATGCTACAAGATAAGGCTTATGTTCGCGGGCCAACAGCGGCATAGGGTTATGCGGCGCCAGGCAATTTCCCGCCAAGGGTTTAAAAATACAACGCGTTTTTAAAGTACAAAAAATCACAAAAAAATAAAAGATTTCGTATAACCATCCATGCAATGCCCTCTGCCCGCCACCTTCCCCTTGTTTTAACCAAAACGTTTTTTATTTGTAACCAAACTGTAACAAAGCGTGCTTATAATTAGGGACAACAACACGTGTTGGTTCAACAACAACTATTACGGAGAAAACACATGCTAAAAAAGTTTGCTGCGGCCCTGGCCATCGTGCTGCTCGGCGCCTCCTGGGGCTTGGCCCAAGATAAGATCAGCATTGGCGGTTCCACCACGGTGCTGCCCATTGCCCAGAAGGCGGTGGAAGTTTACATGGCTAAATATCCCCAGGTTTCCATTTCAGTTTCCGGCTCGGGCTCGGGCGACGGCATTAAAGCCCTGACCGAAGGCTCCATAGACATTGCCGGCTCTTCCCGCGGGCTTAAAGACAAGGAAGTGGCCGTGGCCAAGGAAAGGGGCGTTACTTTGGTTTCCCATGTGGTGGCCATAGACTGCATTGTGCCAATAGTCAACCCCGAAAATCCAATCACCAGCCTTACCCTGGCCCAGCTTAAAAGCATCTACAACGGCCAAATAAAAAATTGGAAGGAAGTGGGCGGGCTGGATAAACCCATTGTGGTTATTTCGCGCGACTTCAGTTCCGGCACCTTTGAAACCTGGCAGGAAAAAGTGTTGGGCAGCGACAGGGTGCGGGTAGACGCCCAGATGCAGAACTCTAACGGCGGGGTGGCCGGCAGCGTGGCGGGCAACAAATACGCCATAGGCTATGTGGGCATTGGCTACGTTAACACCAAGGTTAAGGGTGTAAACGTCGATGGGGTGCGGGCCACGGTGGCCAGCGCCAAAGACAAGAGCTACCCGCTTTCCCGCGAACTGTACATGTTTACCAATGGCGAGGCCAAAGGCGCGGTTAAAAACTTTTTAGAGTTTGTGATGGGCAGGCAGGGGCAAAGCCTGGTGGAAGCCGAGGGTTTTGTGGCCGCCTACTAATTAAACGACGCTGCCGTGGGCTTTACCTAAAGCTCACGGCAACCGGCCTTTAAGCGACTAACGATATGATAAAACATAATACCTTGTCATCTGAAAATTTACCGCACAAACGTTTTTTAAACAAAAGCTTGCTTGGCGCGGGCGCGCGCCTGGGCGACAAAGAGGGCCGCATCATTTTTACCTGCCTGGCCTTTTCCGCGCTCATGGTTTTGCTGCTTATACTGCTGTTTTTGTTTGTCGAGGGCATTGGCCTTTTCACCAGGCCAGCCGAAGACGGCGGCAATGTAGGCCTGGGCCAGTTCTTGCTGGGCCGCCTGTGGTATCCCGGTTACGACCCGCCCGACTTCGGCATTCTGCCGCTTATTACCGCATCTTTATCGGTAACCGCGCTCTCGGCTGTCATTGCCGTGCCTTTGGGCATGGGTACCGCCTTTTATCTTTCCAGCGTGGCCAGCCCGCGCTTGCGCGAGTGGGTAAAACCGGTTATAGAGCTGCTGGCGGCCATGCCTTCGGTGGTGCTGGGCTTTGTGGGCATGGTGGTGCTGGCGCCCTTAATGCAAAACCTGTGGGACGTGCCCTCGGGCCTTAACATGTTAAACGCCTCTGTTATGCTGGCCATTATGGCCATACCCACCATAGCCAGCATTGCCGAAGACGCGCTCTCGGCCGTGCCCCGCGAACTGCAGGAGGCTTCTTACGCCCTGGGCGCCACCCCTTTGCAAACCCTGTTTAGGGTAACCTTGCCCTGCGCGCTTTCCGGGGTGGGCGCGGGTATAATTCTGGGCGTTACCAGGGCGGTTGGCGAAACCATGGTGGTGCTTATGTGCGCCGGCGGCGCGGCCCAGCTTACCTTCAATCCAACAGAGGCGGTGCGCCCCATGACTTCAGCCATTGCCGCGGAAATGGGCGAAACCGCGGTGGGCAGCCCCCACTATCACGCCCTGTTTGCCATAGGCGTTACCTTGTTTATAATAACGCTTGGCTTTAATTTGCTGGCCGCCTTTATTTCCGCGCGCTTTGGGCAAAAAGGGAGCACAGGCGTATGATAGGCTATAGCTTGAAAGCGCGCAAGCAGCGCACGGTTTTGGTTTTTGCGCTGTTCCGCCTTACCGCGCTTATTACCGCGCTTTTTCTGGCGGGTATTGTGGGCTTTTTGCTGGTTAAGGGCGCGGGCAGCATAAGCATTGGCTTTTTAACCAGCTTCCCCACCGACTCCATGACCAAAGGCGGTATTTTCCCGGCCATTGTAGGCACTTTTTACTTAACCGTGGGCGCCATGCTTATTGCCCTGCCCTTGGGCGTGGCCACGGCCATTTATTTAAGCGAATACGCCAAGCAGGGGCGCCTAACCGCCGTTATCCGCCTAAGTGTGGCCAACCTGGCGGGAGTGCCGTCGGTCATCTTCGGCCTGTTCGGCCTTGCCTTTTTTGTAAGCCGCCTGGGCTTGGGCATCAGCCTGCTTTCCGGCGCGCTTACCCTGGCCCTCATTATATTGCCAACCATCATCACCGCCGCCGAGGAGGCGCTGAAGCAAATACCCGCCTCTTACCGCGAGGCCTCTTTTGCCTTAGGCGCCAGCCGCTGGCAAACCATACGCAAAGTGGTGCTGCCGGCCAGCCTGCCCGGCATTATTACCGGCAGCATTCTGGGCCTGGCCCGGGCCGCCGGGGAAACCGCGCCCATTATGTATACGGCCGCCACCTTCTATACCCTTGCCCTGCCCAGCTCGGTGCTAGACCCGGTAATGGCCCTGCCCTACCACATATACAAGCTGGCCACCGTGGGCACCCACGACGCTTTAGAACCCATACAGTACGGATCTTGCCTGGTGCTTATTGGCCTGGTGCTGGGCTTAAGCCTAACCGCTATTATTATACGCGCACGCATAAGACGGGATAAAAAATGGTAATCGACAACGCAGTGGAAGTGAAAGACTTAAACTTCTTTTATGGCGAAAAGCAGGCGCTGAAAGGTATCAACCTGAACATAGGCGCCCGTCAGATAACCGCGCTTATCGGGCCTTCGGGCTGCGGCAAATCCACCTTCTTGCGCCTTCTAAACCGCATGAACGACCTCATTCCCAACGTGCGGGTGGAAGGCCAGGTGCTGCTTAACGGTGTGGACATCTATGGCGGCGAGGTAGACCCGGCCGATATTCGCCGCCGGGTGGGCATGGTGTTTCAAAAGCCCAACCCCTTTCCCAAAAGCATCTTTAACAATGTGGCTTACGGCCCCAGCCTGCACGGGCTTAACAACAAGCGCCTGCTTATGCAGGTGGTGGAAAGCGCGCTTAGGCGCGCCGCCCTGTGGGAAGAGGTGAAGGACGATTTGCACAAGTCGGCGCTGGCGTTATCTGGCGGACAACAGCAACGCCTGTGCCTGGCGCGGGCTTTGGCCATGGAGCCTGAAGTTTTGCTCATGGATGAGCCCACCTCGGCCTTGGACCCCATTTCCACCAGCAAGATAGAAGAGCTGGTGGCAGAGCTTAAAAGCAGCTACACGCTGATAATTGTAACCCACAACATGCAGCAGGCGGCGCGCATTTCCGACCAGACCTGTTTTTTTTACATGGGCGAGCTTATTGAAAGCGGCCCTACCGAGCAAATATTTACCCTGCCCAAAAACAAGCGCACGGAAAATTATATCACCGGCCGCTTTGGCTAGCCTTAAGGCGCGCGATATAATGAATTAAGAATTCCAACGGAGATATTATGAACAGCCGCTTTAATAAAGAAATAGAGTCCGTCAATACCCAACTGGTGCGCATGGGGGCCTTAACCGAAGCGCTGGTGCAAGACGCCATAAAGGCCATGCTTAACGCCAATGTGGCTTTGGCCCGCGAAGTTATCAGGCGCGACCAGGAAGTGGATGACGCGGAAAACCAGATAACCAGTTTCACCATTAAGCTTTTAGCCATAAACCAGCCGGTGGCCGGCGATTTGCGCTTTTTAAGCGCGGTGTTCAGGCTGGTTACCGATTTGGAGCGGGTGGCGGATTTGGCGGTTAACCTGGCCTGGCGCGCCATTGCCATTAATGAGGAGATAGCAATACCGGCGCCCTTTTCCCCGCTGCTGCCGCAAATGGCCCAAACCGCCCAGGAAATGATGGCCACCGCGCTGGACGCCCTGACCCAGCGCAACGATCAATCCGCGCTTATGGTGTGCAGAAGCGACAACGAGCTGGACAGGCTGCACCGCGAGCATCGCAAGGCCATGATAGAGCTTATGCAAAAAAAGCCGGAACTGGTGCCCTGGGGGGTGGAGGCCATTTTGGCGGGCAACTATTTAGAACGCATTGGCGATCATATTACCAATGTTGGCGAAGAAATTATCTACCTGGTGCGCGGGGAAGTAATCCGCCATCAGGAGGGATTGAAATACAAAACCCCCCTGTGAGCTAAGCAAGGCTTATACCCCTACCCCGCTTGGCGCCGCCAGTGGTTTGCCGCAAAATAGGCTCTGCCGTGCCGAGGGTGTTAGATACGCTGGTCCGTAGGTGAGGGCGTAACTAGGCTAAGGCCCAGGCTCAGGACTGATTAATTGCTTGTGTGAACAGCCTGCTTAATCAATAGTAAGGTGGCATGTCATGCCGGAAGCCGCTTTGCGGCTATCCGGCATCCAGGCTGTTAGCTTTAAAAGCATGGACACCGGATAGCGGCTGGCGCCACTTCCGGGCTGACAATAACGCAATTATTTCTAGTTAATGACGATGCGCTGTCTTGGTGCTCTTAACTTAATGGGTCCTGAACCTGGAAGTTATTTCATAAATGGCTTGTAACGCCGCCTGTTAAGGCTTACGCGGCGGCGCAAGCCGCCGGGAGCGAAGCAAAAATCACACTTTTTGCTTCGCGGTCCGTCATAAATCCCCTTACAGGGGATTTATAAAATAACTTGTAATAGAAAATATTTAATAAGTCCTGACCCTAGGCCAACTTGCCCAAGATGGCCAGCAGTTCCTCATTGCCGGGCAGGTCGGCGCCATCTTTACCGTAGTGGGCGTAAAGAACCCGCGCGTCCCTATCCACAATGAAAAGCGCCGGAAGCTGCAGCTCGTTGCCTTCATAGGCCCCGTGGACAATACCCAGCCCGCGCGCCTCCCGCACTTTGTCCATGGCCGCGGCGGAGAGCATTTCTTCTTTTGTGGCCGCGGCGCCTACCTGGTAAAGCTCATAAATATCCTGTTCAGGGTCCATAACCACCGTGAACTTTACCCCCATTTCGGCCAGGCGGGAAAGCGCGTTTTCCGGCGTGGACTGCATAAAGAAAAGCAGATCCGCCCCCGCCGCCGCCAAAGCCGGGTAGCCCCTTACGGTTTCCATAAGCTTAAGCTGGCATAGGGAGCAGCCAACATAGCGCGAAAAGAGCAGGATAGCCCGCCGGGCTTTCATCGCCCCCAGGGTCTGGTAAAAATCCGCGTTAGCCGCGTACTGGGAGTTAAAGGTAAAATTGGGCGCTTTGTCGTTAACTTTAAGCTGCATGATGGAAGGTCTCCTTAAGTCGGGTTAAATACGGCTGGCGCGGGCATGGGCCGGAGGGCGGCTTAAAGGTAAACCCGTTGCCCATGCAAGTTGCAAAAAAATTATAAACCCAAGAGAAATTAGCGCAAGCCAATGGCCGCAAAAAAAGAGGCTGTAAATAATTTCGTGCTAATGCTGTTCATTTGCGGAGTCAGTCGTTCCCTCCCGGCTCCGCCGGCCCCTCTATAGCAAATTCCGTTTGAGATGATATCAAAAGATATTATGGCAAGCTTAAGATGGCTTCGGCAAAAAGTGTAATTTTTCCCTTGCTTACGCCGCCTAAGGCGGCGGCGGGCATCTAACGGTGCCGGCTGCGGCAATAAAGAAGGCCGGCGCAATTGCGCGCCGGCCCTGGCTCTTAATAAAAATTCTTTTTAATTGTGCTTGAAGCCCCAGCGCTTTTTCTTGGGCTCGGCCTGCCCGCTCTCTTCCAAAGCGGCCAGCTTTTCCAAAAGCTCGGTCTGTTCCGGGGTTAAGTCGTGCGGCGTGGTTACGGCTATCTGTACATGCAGGCGGCCGCGCTTGCCGTTTTTAAGGCTGGGCATGCCCTGCTCGGCCATGGTCAGCACCTGGCCGCTTTGCACGCCATGGGGCAATTGCAGTTCCACCGGGCCGTCCAGGAGAGTTTCCACCATTACCCGGCGGCCTAAAGCGGCCTGGGTCATGCTAACTTCCTGCTGGCAAAACAAATCATGCCCCTGGCGCTGGAAACGGGCATGGGGCTTTATCTGCACCTGTAACAGCAAATCGCCAGGCGGCACGCCAGGGCCGGTGGCCTGGCCTTCGCCGCTTAACCGCAGGCGCTGGCCGCTTTGAATGCCAGCGGGAATTTGCAGGCTAAGCTCTTTATTGCGCTTAAGCCAGCCCTGCCCGCCGCATTCGGGGCAGGCTTCGCTAACTTTGCGGCCGCGGCCCCGGCAGTCGGGGCAGGTGGTGGCCAGTTGAAAAAAGCCCTGAGTGCGCATTACCTGGCCCAAGCCCTTGCAGGTGGGACAGGTGGGCGGAGTTGAGCCGCCTTTTTGCCCCTGGCCGGCGCATGCCTGGCAAACCGCCTGCTGGGCCACGCTGAAGTTGGCCTGCTTGCCCACAGCCGCCTCTTCCAGGCTTATCTCCATTTCATAGAGAACATCGCGGCCACGGCGGGCGCTGGCGGTGTTGCCGCCAAAGCCAAACAGGCCCTCAAACACATCGGAAAAGGCGCTGAAGATATCGTGCACGCCGCCGAAGCCGTGGCTGCCCATGCCGTGGGACTTAAGCCCCTGGTGGCCATAGGTGTCGTAAACGCGCCGTTTTTCCGTGTCGGAGAGCACCTCATAGGCCTCGGCCGCCTCGCGGAAGCGGGCCATGGCCTCCGGGTCGTCGGGGTTGCGGTCGGGGTGGTATTTAAGCGCCAGCTTGCGGTAGGCCTTTTTTATGGCTTCCGCAGCGGCAGTGCGCTCACTTTCTAATATTTCGTAATAACAATCTTTTTCAACGGTGAAAAAATACCGCCAAACCGGGGCGCGCCCCGGCCCCGCAAAATAAAAATTAAACGGAAGCTGTGCTTCCAGAACTCATTGCATAAATTACCCTACCGGGAATTTATGCAAAATCGCCTCGCCGAAAGGCCTGGTTTTTGGCGGGCCGCCAACGGCCACACCGCCACACCGCCGCGCCGCCCTATCCAGACAGCGTTAGAAGTCATTTATGAAATGACTTCTAGTCTTCGTCAGGTTTTATTTCAATCAGCCGGTCTTGGGGCTGATAAGGCCCATGGCCTGAACCCATGGCATATACCGCGCCCATGGCTATCTCGCGCAAGGACACCACAATTTCTTTATTGCGCGGCGGCAGATAAGGCACCGCGCCGTCTTTAAGCTGCCGCACCCTTTGCGCCGCCAAGTGCACCAGGCTGAAACGGTTATCCACCTGCTGCAGACAGTCTTCCACAGTAATTCTGGCCATATCTATTCCTCATTGCTTGCGTTTTGCGCGTACCGGCCGCCCTGGGCAACCCTTGGCAGAAAATTTCTTCGTGCTGTTTATTAAAAAGCGGCCTACGTCACACCAACGCTGGTTAGTAACATACTAATACTTGTTTGCGGCTTGTCCAGAGGCCTGGAGCCCAAACACCCCTAAAAAACCTAGGGCGTGCAAGCCACCGCCATAACCTGCAAATAATACCATTTGCACGCTTAAATACAAGCGGCGCCTTGCTGCTCTTACCCGCAAAAACTATTTTTTACGAGTAACTTGCGGTTTTATTCTACAAAAATTTTAAAACTGTGGTAAATTGCACCTAGCTGTTATTCATCGTGTTTATCTAGCTGACTTTGTAGCGAAATGCTATCAATACTTAAGTGGGTGGTGTAAAATGTTTAAAAAACTGTCGTTAACCTTTAAAATCACAGCCGGTTTTGTCATAGTCTCTTTTATTATGGGCGCGCTTTTCGTGGTGCTGGGGGGCAAAATTCTTACCACCTATCTCACCAATTCCGCCCTGGACCAGGTGAAGGTCAACGTGGGTTCCCTGCAGGCGGCCTACCTTAAGCAGCAGGAATACATAAACCAGGCGGTGCACACTAACAGCATGCGCGACAAAATGCGCGACTTTGTAAGCAACCCCACGGCCGGCTTCAACCCCTCCCTGTGGGAGGCGCTAAAACAGTCGGGCATGGAGTTTGCCGGCATTGTGGGGCCGGACGGCAAACTTTTGGCCCACATGGGCGAGGTGCCCGTTAGCGGCGGCGCGCCGGTAAACCCGGCCGCCCTTTTGGCGCTTAGCGGCCAAAAAGCGGTGGGCGGCACGCTGGAACTGGGCGCGGCCTACCTGGCCACGGAAAACCCGGGCCTTATAAAACGCCTGTACCTGGCCGACCCCAAGGCCGACCCCAATAACCCCTCTTCCTACAGCCTGGGCCTGGCCCAGGTGGCGGCCTCGCCCATAATGGTAAACGGCAAGATGCTGGGGGTTATTTACGCCGGGGTGCTGCTCAACCAGAATTTCGACATGGTGGACGACCTCAACCAGGCCATTTTCAAAGACGAAAAATACAACAACAAGCTGGTGGGCACTATCACCATTTTTTCCCAGAACATCCGCATAGCCACCAACGTGCTTAACAAAGAAGGGCGCCGCGCCGTGGGCACCCCCATTTCCGAAAGCGTGGGACAGCGGGTGCTGAAAGACGGCCAGGAATGGCTGGACCGGGCTTTGGTGGTGGACACCTGGCGCATTACCGCCTATGCCCCCATAGCCGATGTCAGCGGCAAACGGGTGGGTATTTTTTATGTGGGCGTGCTGGAGGAAAAGTTCACCGACATGATCGACCAGGCCATGTTCTACTATCTGTTGCTGGGGGTGGGCGCGGTGCTGTTTGGCATTATTATGGGCGTGTTTATCTCCAAAGCGGTGGTGGTGCCCATTCGCCGGGTGGTGGACGGCCTGCACCAGGTGGCCGCGGGCGAGGGCGATTTAACCAGCCGCCTCAGCATCACCAGTAACGACGAGGTGGGCCGCCTGTCCACCAATTTCAACGTCTTTATGGACCAGCTGCACAATATCATCTCCTCGGTTAAAGACCTGTCGGACAATTTGGCCTACGCCATTGATGAAATAAAAACCGGCAGCCAGGACTTGAGCGAACGCACCCAGCGCCAGACCCACGTTATTGAGCAAACCTCATTCACCTTGAAAGAAATGACCCAAACCGTGCAAGACAACTCCATAAGCACCAACGCGGCCAACAGCATGGTGGCCGAGACCAGCCATATTGCCCAGAAGGGCGGCCAGGTGCTGGAGCGCACTTTAAGCGCCATGGGCGATGTTACCGAAGCCAGCCGCAAAATAAGCGACATAATAAACGTGGTTAACGAAATAGCCTTCCAGACCAACCTGCTGGCCCTTAATGCGGCGGTAGAGGCGGCGCGCGCCGGCGAGGCGGGCAAGGGCTTTGCCGTGGTGGCCGGCGAGGTGCGCAACCTGGCCGGCCGCAGCGCCGACGCGGCCCGGGAAATTCACGAGCTTATTTCCGACAGTGTAACCAAGGTGGACCATGGCAACAGCCTGGTGCGCGAAAGCGGCGGTATCTTAAAGTCCATTATCGAAAAGGTGGACAACGTGGCCGGCACCATTGGCCAGGTAAGCGCCTCCATGGGCCAGCAGGCCAGCGATATCGCGGGCATTAACCGTTCGGTGGAGCAGATGGATGAAGCGGGCCAGCAAAACGCGGCCCTGGTGGAGCAGTCCAGCGCCGCGGCGGAAGAACTGGCCAGCAACGCCATACAGTTAAAAGAGCTGGTGGCGCGCTTTAAGCTGTAAAAAAGCGAAGTTAAAATTAAGCGGGCGGGAAGTTTACGGCTTTCCGCCCGCTTTGGTTTTAAATGCCGGCGGCCGGGCCGGCATGCGGCCTGCTTGAGAGTTAAGCGAAAAAATGAAAAATACGCCCCTTGCCCTTAATAACCCTTGCCATCCTGTTTTAGATAGTGATATATATAAAATATGGCATTAGCCGGCGCATGCGCCAGGCGGAATCATCATTTTTGCAACCTGTTGTAACCATCTCCGTTTTGGGCTTGCCCGCTGCGGCCTTATGCTTTTTCCTTTTTTGCTGCCAGTTTTGTTTTTGCTCGTGTTGCTCTTTAAGCCGGGCCGGGCCCCCTTGCGGGCCGGCGGGCCGCTGAAGGCTTGATTTGCCGTAATTACCGGGGCGGCGGTGTGCGGGCTCCCAATCATATTAAAACACATGCATAAAGGGGATGAGCGATGGGTTACAACTATGGGAAAAAAGTCTTTGACTTGTGGGGCCTGGCCTGCCTGCTGGGCCTAAGCCTGTGCCTGGCCGGCCCGGCGCAGGCCCAAAACATAACCTACACCGGCGACGGGGCGGGCCTGCAAACCACGCCCGCTTGGGCCTTGGGCATATCCCAGTCTTTGTATCCGGGCACGGAGGCCGCGCCCGGGGCTAGCAACAACACCATAACCGTGAACTACATTCCTGGCCCCGGCATGACCGACCCGGCGGCCATCGTGGGCGGGCTTAGCAATACCAGCGCGGCCGTGCAAAACAATACCGTAACCATGCTTAACGGCTACTCACCTTTTGTGGTGGGCGGCTTCAGCGCGGTCAACGGGGCGGTGGCAGGCAACAGCGTTACCGTGGGCGGGTTGTCCTCGATTGACTTTCGGCTGATCGGCGGCCTGACGCTCGTCGAAGGCGATATTTACAACAACGGCGTAATCGTTAAAGACCAAGCGCGCATTGAAACCTATGTGTACGGCGGCTATGGCGGCTACTTGAGCGGCAACGGCAATGTTTACAACAACAGCGTAAGCCTAAGCGGCAATGCCTATGTGAGAGACGGCCGTGTGGTAACCGGCGGCTATGCCAACGGTTTGGGCAACGCCTATGGCAACACGGTCAGCCTGGAAGGCGACAGCCAGGTGCATAGCGTGGTTAACGGCGGGGTGGCTGGTGGAAGCGGGGACGCTTACAACAACAGCGTGGCGCTTAGCGGCCAGGCCAACGCTGGAAACGGCGTCTACGGCGGCCGGGCCAACGGTAGCGGCAACGTCTACTACAACACGGTGGAGCTTAGCGGCAATGCCTATGCGGAAAACGCCGCCTACGGCGGCTATAGCCCTGGCGACGGCAATGTTAGCGGCAACACGGTTAGCCTGGCAAACAGCGCCCAGGTGAATGGCGAGGTGTTGGGCGGCTATGCCTACGGCACCAGCGATGTTTACAGCAACACGGTCAGCCTGGCGGACAGCGCCTCCAGCGTGGGGGACATTTACGGCGGCTATGCCGGCAGCGGCCAGGCGCATGACAATAACGTTATCCTGTCAGGCTCCGCCCAAGCGGGCGACGACATTT
>JAVBVK010000033.1:0-16228 GCA_031554335.1 Desulfarculales bacterium | reverse complement strand
GCTGTTAAACGCCGGGTTGGCTAAGCGCTTTGCTTTGAACGAAGCTGGCGCGGCCCTAACCCCGCGCATCAACTTGGGGCTTGGCTACGAGCTGGCCGACCGCCAGGTAAGCCTGACCAGCACCTTTGGCGAAATAGGCGGTTTTCCCCACTTTGGGGTTAACAGCCCCGAAGTGGGGCGCTTGCGCCTGCTGGCCGGCGCCGGGCTGGAGTGGAGCATGAACCACAACTTCGGCCTGGCCCTGGACTACCAGGGCAGCTTCCAAGACAATTACACCGAACACATGGGTATATTCTCGGTAAAGGCCAAGTTCTAGGCGGGCCAGAAAGGCCCGTAGGCGAAACGATACAGACAAACCGTAAAGCGGGAGATTAACCACAGGGGCACGGCTGATGTCGTGCCCCTGTCTTTTCATGAAAATAGACTACGGCCAGCGGCTGAAAAGTTTGGAGCGCGAACCCACAGCCGCACCAGGCGCCCGCGTTTCTTTATTGCGGGGCGCACACTTATTGCCAACCACAGTTCCTTTATGCCCGCTAATCGCCACCATGGCGCTGGCCTTGCCCCTCAATTATGGCGTTGTATTCATAATATATTGTTTTTATTAAATATCAGCCGCCGTTTCTAAAACATTGAAATAAAAAAGTTGACAGAACCACTTATTTTGTTTATAAAGACGGCATAGTTTCTTGACATTGAGTCTCATTTGCAATTAATAAAACATATTTTGCCGTGTACTTATTTAGGAATAGCTATGTCTAATATTGTTGACTCCAGCTTGGCCGCACAGGCGGAAGCTTTTGCTTTGGAAAGTTTTCTCACCGATAAAAATAAAGATTCCTTGCGCTATGCCTTTGCCAAAAAATTTACCGTACACGCCGGCCGGGGCGGCCAGGTTTTGCCCAAAGCGGATCTGCCAGCGCAATACATCGACCGCCTTGAGGCGGTGTCCTCGCCTATGGCGCTTTATCTGCACTTTCCCTTTTGCAAAAGCAAGTGCCTTTATTGCGGTTTTGCCGGTAAGCAGCCAGACAGCGCAGTCTCCCATGCCTACACTACGGCCCTGCTGCGGGAGATTGCTTATTTAAGCCAGATTCCGAGCGTTAGCCGGCAACCCGTAAGATGTGTTTATTTCGGAGGCGGCACGCCCACATCCATGCCGCCCGCCGACCTGGCGCGGCTGTTGGAAAGCATTGGCGCGCATTTTAAGCTGGCCAATGACTGCGAAATAACTCTGGAAGGCCGGGCGAGTGATTTGGTTCACGCCCACGATTTTGTGCGGGCGGGTTTTAATCGATTCTCTATTGGTGTGCAAAGCTTTGCCACAGATATAAGAAAGCGCCTTGGCCGCATAGGCGGCCGCGAAGAAACCATAAAATTATTGGACAAGCTAATTGGCAGCCAGATGGCGGCGGTTATCATCGATCTTATTTACGGCCTGCCAGGGCAGGGGGTGGATGACTTTATCAAAGACATCATGCTGGCGGAAAAACTGGGGGTGGACGGCCTTGATACCTACCAGCTCAACGTCTTTCCCAACAGCGCGCTAAGCCAGGCCATAGAGCAAGGCACGGTTCCCCATACCGCCCATTTGCACGAGCAGGGCGCCTACTACAAAGCCGCTTTTGAATACATGAGCAAAAATCATTGGCGCCAACTTAGCATAAGCCACTATGGCCGCACCTGGCGCGAACGCAATCTCTACAACCCCTGGGTTAAGGGCAAAAACAACTGCCTGGGCATTGGCGCGGGGGCTGGGGGTTGTCTGGAAGGCTGGGACACCTACCGCATTCCGGTGGTGGAAAAATATATGGCCATGGCGCATAACGACATGTTTTTTCCAGATATCCTCAAGCGGCCGGATGCCAGGCAAAAAATATCGGCCCGTATTGTGGCGCAAATTGAAAAAGGTGTCTGCCATTACGGCAAACTAATAGAAGATTTCAATCTTAAAACAGAACCGCTTTTTTCGGTGCTTAAAAACTGGGAAGAGAGCGGCTTGATAACAACGGGTAAGGACTGGTTCGAACTTACAGTGAGTGGAAAATTTTGGGGTGTCAACATAAGCCAGGCTCTGATTACTATTTTGGAGCCAAACTAGAAAAGGAGGATTTAGTCTTGAAGATGGTAAAAAAAAGTCTGCTCGGTCTGCTGGGCATGTTGATCATTGCCTCTGGCGCGCAAGCCGATGACACCATACAAACAGAACCAGTTACCGTTACCGTTAACCGCATAGAACAGCAGTTGCGTGATGTGCCCGTGTCGGTGGGCATAATTACCGAAGAGGATATAAGGCGCAACCCGCAAACCAACGTAGCCGATCTGCTGCAGGGCATACCTGGGGTTAGCCTGGAAGACGGCAGCATGGCCGGCGGTAAGCGCGTATCCATTCGTGGCGAGGGCTCGTCGCGAGTGCTCATTCTTATAGACGGGGTTAAAATTTCGGAACAAAAGAGCATGAGCGGCGCCGCCATTTTAGTGGATCCCAGCAATATTGAACGGATAGAAGTGATCAAGGGCCCAGCCTCGGTGCTCTATGGTTCGGAAGCCATTGGCGGGGTGGTAAACATCATCACCAAACGCGGCGGCCCCAATCCCGTGGGCGGCAGCGTAAAAATGACTTACGATTCCTCCACCAACAGCATAGAGCCGGTGCTGGCCTTGTTTGGTTCTTATGAAGGCTTTAACTATCGCTTTACCGGCAGCGGCATTAACGCCAACGACCGCATAACCCCTGAAGGGTCTTTAGATAATACCGCCTATGATCAACGCGCTTATTCCGGCCAGCTAGGTTACGACTGGAGCAAAGGCGGCATATACTTTAAGGCCGATCGCTATACTTCCGACATGGATTTGCCGGGCACCCGGGAATTCCCCATGAACATAGAAATGGACCTGCCCACCTGGAACCGCACCACCTACAGCATGGGCCTGGAGCAAAGAGAAATTACCGACAATTTAGTAAAGTTGAAGGCCAATGTCTATTACCAGAACATGGAAAAAGATTTCTACAACCATATTATGGTAGCGCCCAGCCCCATGGCCCCCGTAACCCACACCGAATTGTATACCAGTAACGACCAGGACAGTTATGGCGGAACGGCGCAGAGCGAATGGATTTTGTTTAAGGATCACTATGTGGTGCTGGGCTTTGACTGCAACCGCGATGAGCTGGGCGCCAAAACCGATGACAATCGCTGGCGCATAATGCCTATGGGCACCTATGTGCCCACTTCCCACAATTATTATAACTACGACGGCTCGCTAACCACTGCCAGCGTTTTCCTGCAGGACGAATGGAGCTTTGCCGAGCAATGGAAACTGCAACTGGGCGGCCGCCAAACCTGGATAAACTCCAAGCTGGATTCCTCCAACGACCCCAAGGCGGTGGTTAATGAGGAAACCGACAGCAACCTGGTGGGTAACATTGGCCTGGTATTCACGCCTATAGAAGAGCTGGCCCTGCGCGCCCATGTGGCCCAGGGGTACCGCTTCCCCAACCTTAACCAGCTTTATATTGGCACCGCCCATGGCAGCAGCGGCTATACCTACGGCAACCCTAATTTGCAACCCGAAGAATCGATCAATTACGAAGTGGGCGCCCGCTACAGCGCCAACAACTTAAACCTGGATGCGGCAGTCTATTATTCAGATTCTAAAAATTACATTACCAATCGGCAAATGGGCGCCAGTAATATGTTTGTAAACCTGGATACCGCTAAAACCATAGGCTTTGAACTGGGGGCCGACTACACTATCCAGCCCGTGCACCTTACCCCCTATGTAACCTTCAGTTGGCTGCGCCGCGAAACCGAGAACAGCGGCTTTACAACAACCGATGCCGGAGTGGCGCCCGTTCAGGGCCAGGCGGGCGTAAAATGGCAAAACACCTATTTCAACCATCTTTTCTTCTGCGACTTCAACCTGACTTATGCCAGCGAAGCCAAAACCTCTACTCAAAACGGCAGTACCGGCGCGGTTGCCACCATTGAAGACGGTGCTTGGACAACCTTTAACATTACGCTTGGCGTGGAGGGCAAAAGCAATGTGTGCGACTACTTTGCCACTCTGTCCTTCCGCAATATTTTAGACCAGGAATACAATTATTCGCAAAGCACTTTAATTGAACCCGGCTTTCATGTGGTGGCCGCGGTGGGGGTTGAGTTTTAACAATGTGTGGGGAAGGCCTTTCAGCTACGGAAGGCCTTCCCCAATTTGCACCGAACGCGTTAGCGGCCGCAAAGCCGACGCGGCGCGGCAAGATTTAATATTTATCTACGCCAAGCATAGTAAAAAATGAAAAAAATTTTTGCATTCACTACCGGAGAATTGGTAACTATCGGCCTTTTTGCCGGGGCGGCCAAAGCGGCCTCTCTTATGGTGGCCTTAATGGGTGGCGGCATGAATCCGCTGACCCTGCTGCTTAAAAACGCGGTGTGGGCGGCCTTATGGCTGGTTCTGCTTATCAAGGTAAGCCGGCCGGGCACCCTTACCTTGGCCAACCTTGTTGCCGCGCTTTTGGGCTTACTGCTTATGGGTTCGGCCATGCTTTCTTTGCCCGGCATAATGATAGCCTGCATATTGGCCGAACTGTTAATGCTGGGAATGGGCAAACGTATAAACCGGGTATGGGTGGCCTTATTTGGCATTGCCACAAGCGAGCTGCTGGCCAAAGGCTTTAGCCTGGGCATAAGTTTTATCAGCCTGCGCGAACAGCCCGTGCTGATTATTCCGGTACTTATTATTATTGCTATAGGCTACCTTGGCATAATTATGGGGCTATGGGGCGGCGTGAAGATGGTTAAGGAGTTAAGGCATGCGGGCCTTATCCAAACTTAAAAAATACCAGAGAATCAGCCTTGAGTTAAGCCCCGCGGTAAGGGTCATCATGAGTGTGGCTATTTCCATAACCTGCCTTTTTCTGGAAAACGCATGGGCGCTTGGCCTTTTGTTCGCCGCTTCCGCGATTTATTTGTTGGTGGAAGTTAAGGCCGCGCTTATTCTAAAAGTTTATCTGCTCATTGCGGTTATGGCCGCGCTTGCCCTGCTTTTTATACTGATCATTTATCAGGTTATGCCGGCCATGCAAAACAGCGGCCGCGGCATGAATATTATGGCACCGTTTCAACGCCTGGCCATAATGGTAAACATGGTGTTGGCCATGGCCATGAATACCAGCCTGGCCGGGCTGGCTAATACGCTTAACGGCATATATCTGCCGGGAATTATCAGGCTGCCCTTAATAGTGCTTATACGTTTTATTCCAACCTTCTTTAACGATATGGAGCAACTGCGCGAAGCCATAAAGATCAGGTTTCGCGGCAGAGGGGGGCTATTGTTTTGGATTAAACGGCCGGCTTTGTGGAGCCGCATCATGTTTCTGCCGCTGGTGGTGAGGGTTATCCGCTCCGGCGATGAGCTGGCCATAGCCTCTGAGCTGAAAGGCCTGAACGCTAAAACCAAATTCAGCGATGGCGGATTGCGTATTGCTTGCAGAGATATAATGGCCTTGGGCGGGCTTTTGCTGTTGATTGGTTTTTCACTTGCGCTGCAATATTGGATACAGCATGCTTAAGGTGAATGATTTTTCATACCGGCACAGCCACAGCGACAGCTATGCCTTAAAAAATATAAGCCTGCGTTTAGGGGCGGGCCAGGCGCTGTTACTCACCGGGCAAAGCGGCAGCGGTAAAAGTACTCTCTTATCGGCTATATCTGGCCTTATACCGCACTATTATAAAGGCGAGGCCAGTGGAGAGATTTTTATTGATGGCTTTATGCCCTGCAATGTGCCTCTAGAGAAAATAGGCCAGCATGTGGGGCTTATGCTGCAAAATGCGGAAACGCAGTTTTTGGCGCCCACGGTGGAGGAGGAAATTTTTTTAAGCTTGAAGTGTCGCAATCTCGATACCGACAAGAGCCGGCGCCTCACTGAAGAGCAGCTAAAAAAATTTAGAATAGAGCATATACGCAACTCCTCGGTTTTCAATTTGTCTGAAGGGCAAAAGCAAAAGGTGGTGTTGGCCGCCTTAACCGCCCTGAAGCCAAAAATCATTTTGCTGGATGAGCCCACCGCCAATCTTGATCCGCTCTCCATAGCGGAACTTAAGGAAATATTGCTGGCATTGAAAGCTGAGGGTGTTGTTTTGCTGATAGCAGACCACCGCCTGAACTGGCTTAACGATGTTTGCGAAAGCGTTATGGTGCTTAAGCGGGGACAAATTGCCTGGCAGGGCAGTTTTGCGAAGCTGGCGGACGACTATCAGCAATTGGGCCTGCGCTGCCCGTTAGAACAGAAAGAGCGCCCCATGGAAGTGTTGGACAACACCAGCGCCGGCATGGTGGCGCGCGACATAAATTTTGCTTATGCGCCGGGCAATCAGGTTATCACTAATTTTAATGGTGTCATCCCTTACGGCAAGGTGACAGTGCTTAACGGCCCCAGCGGTATGGGTAAAACCACCTTGGCCAAGGTGCTGTGCGGCCTGTTGCGCGCCCAGAGAGGAGAAGTTGTTTTTAGCGATGGCGGCGCGGCAAATAACAGCATTGAGCAATATGCCAGAATTGTATTGCAGAACAGTGACCATCAGCTTTACATGAACAGCGTGCTGGCGGAAGCATGTTTGGCCATCAGCATGTGCCCCAAAACAGCGCAAAGCGAGGCGCGCGCTGTCTTAAAGCAATTTGGCCTGCAAGGTATGGAGCAAAGGCATCCCCATTCTTTGTCTGGCGGGGAAAAACAACGCCTGGTAGTGGCGGTGGGGGTGGCGGCCCCTCCTAAATTGATAATTTTAGATGAGCCGACCAGTGGTCTGGATGGGCACAACTTGCGCCTAATGTCTGAACACATACGGCAAATGGCGCGGAACAACCTTGCTGTGCTGGTTATTACCCACGATGTGGAGCTTATCAACATGTGTGCTGATTACAAATTAAGGCTTGGTTGATTGCCGTTTACTAAACCAAGCGATGACGCATTGGCGTTTTTTATTCAATTGCAAAAAGGTGAAATATGAAAATACTGATAGTTTATTCCTCGTTAACCGGCAACACTGAAATGGTGGCCAGGAGCGTTCATAGGGCTTTAAGCGGAAGCGAGATATTTCCGGTAGATAATGCGCCGCCGCCCCAGGCCTACGATATCATATTTACTGGTTTCTGGGTGGATAAGGGGCATGCGGACAGTAAAATGCTGGCCTATATGCAAACCATAAAAGGCAAAAAAGTTGCGCCATTTTTTACCTTGGGCGCTTATCCCGACTCCGAACATGCGGATAACGTATTCAACGACACCTGTGGGCGCCTGGCAGGCAACGAAGTGCTGGGGCATTTCCGTTGCCAGGGCAAAGTGGACCCTAAACTCATTGCCATGATGGCCCAAATGAAAGACGGCCCTCATGCCATGACCCCTGAACGGCAAGCCCGCCATGCCGAGGCGGCCAAACACCCCGACGAAAAAGACCTGGCCAACGCCGCGGCCTTCGCCCGCAACATCATTGCCGGAGTAGCCGGCTAATGGACTCTTTGACAACGTTGTACAGATATATTGGGCCGGCTGGGGTGGCGTTGATTTTGCTGTCGCTGCTGTGTTTGTACCTTAGCGTGAAAATGGCGGTGATTATAAAGCTTACAGGTAAAAGTTTTAACAAGGCCGCCAATATCATTAACAACGACAGTGCGGGCCAAGAGAAAGTCATTGCCGAAAATCTGGACAACCCCATAGTGGCCATTATCAACGAGGTAATAAAAACCCACGGTAATCATTCCAATGACATAAAAGCTGAAGTTGCCTATTTATTCAACCTGCACTTCAGTTCCATTATGCGAGATATCACCTTGATAAAGGTAAGCGGTGTCATTGCCCCTCTGCTAGGGCTTTTGGGAACATTGTTGGGCTTGATGGGTGTGTTTGGCGTGCTTTCGGAAGGCACATCCCTTTCCACCAGCACGGTGCTGGCCGCCGGCATCTGGGAAGCCATCATAACAACCATAATGGGTTTATCGCTGGCTATACCGGCCATGGTGGTTTACCATATTTTCCGTTTGCGGATCAAGACGTTCTATCTGGCCACCATCGAATACAGCTACCGCTTTTTTGAATGCAGTTGCAACAGTAATGGCGCAAACAATTTTAATTTGCATAAAGGTGGCATGGCATGAGTTTTGGGTTAGACCTTTTTGACGACGACGATGATTCCCTGGAGCTAACCTCCATGATCGACGTGGTTTTTCTGTTGCTCACTTTTTTCATTTTAGCCGCCACTTTTGTTGCCCCTAGCTTGGATGTGGTGCTGGCCAAAGCCGAAAACGCCGCATCTGTATCCAATAAGGTTGAAAGGGTAACTTTCAGTATCAATAACCGCGGTGCTGTGTTCCACGAAAAAAATGAAATAAAAATAGAAGATGTTGCCCATATTTTAGAAGGGAAGCCCAGCGATACGTCTATTGTTTTCAATGTGGATGAGAAAGCTCCCTTTGACGCCTTTATTGGGGTAATGGACAAGGTGAAAGGCTGCGGATTTAACAATTTTTTAATTAACGCCCAACTGGCCCATAAGCCCGCGGATTAACCGTTTGTTGAATGAGGGGGATATATGCTGATGGCGCAAAATTATCTTAACGATTGTTTTGGGGGTAAAGCCAGGCGATCCGGCTTTGTGGCCTGCATTATATTGCCCGCTTTAATTATGGCTGTTTTTTATGCCGGCCTGTCCAGCCATATGGAGATCATTAAGGTTATGCCAGAGAGCAGAAGCTTTAATGTCACGATGATGGATGTGGTTCCGGGGGCCAAACCCATGGCGGCGCCAGCCTCTATGCCGCCGCTTGCACAGGAACAGCCACGGCCCAGGCCGGTGGTTAGGCCGAGGCCGGCTCCTGTCGCCAAACCAATTATCAGGCAAGCAATGCCGGCCAGCCAGGCGGAACAAACCGCCTCTTCGGTCTCCAGCGGCGGCGTAAATGCTCAAGCCGGTCAACCCGCGCCGTCGTTGCCCGCGCAAATGAGCGCCACAGATTACAATCTTTTTGTGAAAGCTTTTTTACAAAGCGTGCAAAAGCGGCTTTACTATCCGCGCAATGCGCAAAGGGCCGGCATCTATGGCACGGTTAAAGTAAGCATCAGGTTTTCCGCCGAAGGGTCAATCATTTCTTATCAGCTTGTCAGCGGCGATTATCATACAACACTGGGAGAAGCCGCCATAACAACCATAGACAATGTTAAAGCGGTGTGGAAGCCGCCGCTGGCCCCTGGTAACGCACAAACTATTATTGTGCCCATTGTGTTTAGTTTAAAATAGAGCCACCGCCCGCCTTGTAAACTAACTTGCAATTAAGGTTTAGCATATGCACTTTTCTCATCCACGCGGCCAATGGCTTGATCCGGCCACCGGCGCAATATTGGAAACTTTTTCTTTTTTGGAAAAAATGGCCGCCAAGCGGGTGGTGCTGTTGGGCGAGCGGCACGATGTGGCCGAAATTCATCGCTGGCAACTGCATGTTGCCGCCTGTTTACATGCCAACCGGCGAAAAATAATAATGGGCTTTGAAATGTTTTCCCGTGGGCAGCAGGCAATCCTGGATAATTGGGTCAACGGGGCTTATGGCGGCGGCGAGGAATTTCTGGAGCAGGTCAATTGGTCGGAAAGCTGGGGGTATCCGGCCGAGCTGTATTTACCTTTGTTTCACTTTTGCCGTCAGCAAAAATTGCGCATGCTGGGGATAAACTGCAGCCGGGAGTTGGTGCGCCGCATTGGCAAAGAAGGCTGGGCCGGCGTGCCCGAAACCGAACGCGAAGGCTTGAGCCCAAGCGCGCCGCCTCTACCAGGTTATGCCGAATACTTGGCAGGTATGATGCCCCACCACATGGTGCGGGGCCAGAACGAAAGGTTTGTGCGCGCCCAGCAAGTGTGGGACAGGGCCTTTGCCTGCAACATTAAAACCGCTATTGAGGAAGCAAACGAAAATGTTCTGTTGGTCGGCATAATTGGCAAGGGACATATGGAATACGGGTTTGGAACGCCATATCAACTGCGCGATTTAGGTATTCATGATGTGGCAATTTTATTGCCCACTTTTGCCTCAGGCCATAACAGTGAGGACATTAAAGGCATTGGCGACGGCATATTCCGGCTCGATCGGGTGTAGGCGCTGTTTTCCCTGTGAGGCACGCATATGCTTAAATTTGTTGCCCGCCTTCCCAAAGCGCAAACGGCTTTGGCCATATTTTTTTTGCTCATCCAAATAGTGTGCGGCCTTTACCTGCCCGCTTTAACCGCCGACATAATCAATAATGGCGTACTTACAGGCAATGTATCCTATATATGGAGCTATGGCGGCATTATGCTCTGTATTGCCTGCGTGGGTTTTACCGCCGCTGTGGTTAACACTTTTATTTCCAGCAAGATAGCCTATGCATTTGGGGCCAGGCTGCGGCAGGATGTTTTTAATAAAGTGATGTCGTTTGCTAAGCGGGAATTTGACCAGATTAGCGGCGCATCCCTATTGACCCGCAATATAAATGACGTTGCCCAAATGCAATTTATGGTTGAGATGGCTTTGAAATTCATGATTATGGCTCCGTTGTACCTGATAGGGGGGATCATCATGGCCTACCGGCTGAGCCCGGAACTGGCTATGGTTTTTATTTGCGCGGCACCGCTAATCGCCATACTGACGATGATAATCTTCCGTAAGGCCGGGCCCCTTTACTCAAAAAAACAAAACGCCATTGATTGCCTTAACCTGATTTTCAGGGAAGGGCTTACGGGCATAAAAGTTATAAGGTCTTTTAACAAATGCGAATATGAGTACAAGCGTTTTACGCGGGCAAGCCGCGGCTATCGCGATGTTTCCCTTAAAGCGAATCTGGTTATAAGTTTTTTGATTCCAGTCAGCGCGCTAGTAATAAACCTGGCGGCAGTCGCCATAACCTGGCTGGGGGCGGAATACGCGCAGCAAGGCGGGTTGGCCATTGGCACCGTTGTCGGGGTGATAGCCTATTCCACCCAAATACTGATGGGCTTTCTCGGTTTGGCCAATACTGTCTCCTACCTTCCCCGCAGCCAGATATCAGCGAAAAGAGTTAGCCAGGCGCTGGATTTAAATTTAAGCGTCAAAAATTTAGGGCAAGCAACCATCCCCAACAACACGCCCGCCTCGCTTGCCCTTGGCAAGGCCTGCTTTACTTATCCGGGCGCGCGGCGCAACGCGCTCGACCAGATATCTTTTGAGATAACCGCCGGGCAAACCTTGGCCGTGCTGGGTGGCACCGGCTCGGGCAAAAGCACCTTGGTTAGCCTGATAACCCGTGGCTACGACACGACCGCGGGCAATATAAGTTTTTGCGGTACAAACATAAAAGAAATAGAACTGGAAGAGCTTAACCGGCGGATAAGCCTGGTTGCACAAAAGCCTTTTCTATTTTATGGCAGTGTGCGGGAAAACCTACGCCTGGGCAGGCCAAATGCCGGCGATGCGGAAATATGGCAGGCCCTGGATTTAGCCATGGCCGCGGATTTTGTCAGACAGCTCCCTGACGGCCTTGACAGCACGATAGAGAAAAACGGCAACAATTTTTCCGGCGGGCAAAAACAGAGATTATGTATTGCCAGAGCCCTGTTGAAAAAATCCGCTGTTTATATTTTTGATGACGCCTTTTCCGCCCTCGATTTTAAAACCGATGCCATCATCCGCGCCAACTTGAAAGCATATTTGCATGGTGCCATCACTATAATTGTAGCGCAAAGAATTGGCACCATATTGTTGGCCGATAAAATAGCCCTATTGGATGAAGGGCGGCTGGTTGGGCTGGGTACCCATCAGGAGCTTAAAGCTTCCAACGCTATTTATCAAGAAATTATTGCTTCGCAACTAAAAACAGGGTGGCATGGCCGGTAAGAACAAATCGATATTCCCCGCAATTACGCACAAGCCGTCCGTTCAGCAACCTCCCCAAAATAGCTGGCACGCGCTTGCGCGTCTGCTAGGCTATGCCGGCAAGTATGGCTGGCTGATGTTGTTAGCCTTCATGTTGGCGTTTGCGGTGTCAGCAATACAAGTGTGCATTCCCATCTCCTTAGGTGAAGCCACAACTTTGATATTTGAAGGTATAACACTTAGCAATGCTGTCAATTTCAATGTGTTATTTAAAATTTTAATTATAGTTGCGGCGCTGTATATGGCCAGTTGTCTCCTAAGCCTGCTGCACAGTTGGGTTATGAACTTGGTTGCGCAACATATAAGCATTACTTTGCGCGCGGATTTGCGGCAAAAAATCAATCAGCTGCCGGTAGCATATTTTGACAGGCAGGGCGATGGCAATCTGATGTCCATTGTTATTAACGATATTGATAATATTGCCACCGCCCTGCAAGAAAATTTTGTTCAACTGATTTCCAGTTGCCTGTATATTGGTGGTGTAGTCATCATTATGCTTGCCATTAGCTGGCAATTGGCCTTGGTGGCGGGCGCGGCCATTCCGGCCAGTTTGCTGCTTACCAAGATAGTTTCCCCTTATGTAAAGCGCTACTATAAAAACTTTGCCGATCAGCAGGGTTTGCTCAGCAGCCATATACAGGAAAGCTTAAATGGGCATAGCACAATTCGTAGTTTCAATGCCAGCAAAGCCGCAACAGATAAATTTTGCCTATTAAACAGCAAGCTGCAAACCGCTGGTTGGAAAGCCCGGTTTTGGGGCAGCATGCTTATACCCTGTATTATGATGCTTAGAAATACCGGCTATGTGGGCACGGCGGTTTTTGCGGCGGTTGAAGTTTCCGCCGGGGCAATTACTATTGGCTACATGCAGGCCTTTTTGCAGTATTCCACCCAAATAACAGGGCCCCTCACCATGGTTGCCCAAAACTTAAATGGCGTGTTGTCCGCTTTGGTCTCATGGGAGAGGGTTGATGAAATACTGAATGAAGATGAAATGACGGAATATAGCGAACCCTTAGCTAACAATGAGTTTGGGGCCAAAGTTGCCTTTAGCCACGTTGATTTTGCATATGACACTAAAAAAATAATAGACGACTTCAGCCTTAATGTTTATGAGGGACAACTTGTGGCCATTGTAGGCTATACCGGGGCGGGTAAATCAACGTTAGTGAATTTGTTGGAACGCTTTTATGAAATTGACGCAGGCGCTATCTATATAGATGGGATTGATATCCGCAACCTGAGCCGCAAGGCGCTACGCGCGCGCATGGCTATGGTATTGCAGGACACATGGCTTTTTGCCGGTAGTATCTACGACAATATAGCCTATGGCAGCCCCGCCGCAACCAGCAAAGAGGTTTTGGCGGCAGCTGAAGCGGCCTATGTGGACGAATTCGTCAACAAGCTGGCGCATGGTTTTGATACCCCGCTCAATGAAAATGCTGACAATCTTTCCCAAGGCCAACGCCAGTTGATATGCATTGCCCGCGCTTTTGTCGCCAACCCGGATATTCTTATCTTGGATGAAGCCACTTCCAATGTGGATAGCCGCACCGAAGCACTGGTTAAAAAAGCCATGCGGCGCCTGCTTAAGGGGCGCACCAGCTTTGTTATTGCCCACCGCTTGTCGGTAATTGATGAAGCTGATGCCATCATTGTTATTGATAATGGAACAATAGTGGAAGCGGGCGGGTTTAAGCAGTTGCTGGCTAAGGGGGGGCTGTTTGCGGAAATATACCAGCACCAATTCACTGCTGATAATTTAGATAGGGGCTAACTGCGCATATCGCAGCTATAGCTGATGTACATGATGACATATAACTATATGTAATTATTTAATAATTTTTGGAGCCAACTGTCGGAATCGAACCGACGACCTGCTGATTACGAATCAGCTGCTCTACCGACTGAGCTAAGTTGGCAATAGGCATGCCCGCCACTTATCATGCTCCGGCCTTAAAACTTAAGGCGTTTCACGAGTGACAACCCTTAATTTTAACATTAAAAACAAAAACTGTCATTAAGGCGGGCGCTGCCAACTTGGCCTGGCTACTGGGCTTAAGGGGCGCGGGCTGGCATTTTGCTGTATTGGCGGGGTGCGCCTTTGCTTTCGCCTTTTATAGTTGTATTTTTGTTATTTATTTTATTGGCTCTTGACTAGAAGTCATTTCATAAATGACTTCTAGCGCTGTCCGAACGGGCTTACGCGGCGGCATAGCCGCCGTAAGCCAGCCGAAAACCATGTTTTTCGGCGAGGCAATCCGTCATAAATCCCCTTACAGGGGATTTATGAAATGAACTGTAATGACCATTGCCGAAAAGTATAAAACCAGATTTCCTCAAGGCCGGATTCAGCCAGTGGCGATAACCTATAGACAAGATTTTTAGCGAACATGCTTGCCACGCGTACGCCGCAAAAAAGCCTTGCTGTCAAAAACAGCGGGAGCCCCCGGTTCTTCCCCGGCAATTAGCGCGGCTTGCAAGGCCCTCAGCCTAACTTCCCGCTCTTCCAGAAGCCGCAGGCCTGCGCGCAGCACTTCACTGGCCGACCCATAGCGGCCAGCCCGCACCTGGGCGTTAATAAACTCGGTGTAATGATCTCCAAGGGATACTGATGTGTTTTTCATGGCAAAATCTTCCGCATACAATAATACCAATAATTAATATGTAATGGTAATTTTTCGTGAAGTCAAGTATGCCTCAGAAAAGAAAATAAGGGCCGGCACATTATGCCGGCCCTTATGCTTTCATCAAGATTACCAACTAAAACTTGAACGTCACGTTCAGCGTACCCTGCTGGGAAACAGTGTCCGAACCCAACAGCACGTTATAACCCGCGCCCACTTCCCATTGCTCGCTTACTGGTAAGGCCACATTCAGGCCCAGGCCCAGGTTGTCGCGGTCCAGCCCGTTGCCTATCATGGTAAAGCCGTTGACCGGGTCGTTCACGAAATGCGCGGACGCTAAAGCCTCGCGGTCGCCGTAAACCCCAAGGTAATCCACCTCGCCGGATGCCACACAACCGCTCTTCTCTTCCCTCCAGCTTACGTCCACGCCGGCCTTCACCCGGTGGATATCCTGGGTGTAGTCGTCGGCCTTTAAGGCAAAGGTGCCTTGGCCCTCGTCAAAGCCGTCGGTGTTTAAATGAATGAAGTCGTAGGCCACACCGGGGCGCAGGCTAAAGCCCCCGCCCAGCGCAAACGGCCGGCCTAAGCCTAAGCCCGCGAAGAAGTTCTGGCCGTTGTACTTGTTGGAATAACGCTCGGCCTGCACGTCCCGATCCTGGTCGTAGCGGGTGAAGCCGAAGCCCGCGTGGGCGTCCAGCTCTATGGCGTAGGGCAGGCGGTAACCGCCGTACAGGGCAAAAGTTATGTCCTGCGCGTTTATGTCGGTGCCGCCGCCGCTGTAGTCCGGCCAGCTTACGGAAACCCCCGCGCCCACAAAGGCGTTTTCGCACAACTGCCTATCGTAGCCCAGGGCGAAACCGGGGGTTTGCAGGTTGTAGCCCACGTTGTTTCCGCCGGCGCTCTGGTTCACGTTAACATAGTTGGGGGTTACCCACAGCTGGTTAAGGTATTTTGAGCCGCTGTTTTCCCCGGCGGCCAGGTAAGTGCCATCGCTGGCGCTGCCATTAGCCGCGCGCGCATACTGCAAAGCGCCCTGGCTGTAGTCGCTGGTCCGCGGCAAATTGGCCCAATTGCCGAACAGGCCCTTGCTGTGGTAGCCAAACACGTTAAAGGCTGGGTTTAGCGCGGCTATGTGGCTGCTGCCGGTGATACTCGGCACCCCGGTGCGGGTGACGTTGGGCACCGGGCTTTGCACTTGCATGGTAAGGTCGTTGCCGCTCCAGGCCAGGTTTTCATATTGGTAGTCGTTAGCGCCCACGGCAATGGTGCCGCTGGTGGCAATGAGCGAACTGTTATTGGTTATAGTGGTGCCGCCCAGGGTTAGCACGGTGTGAGCGCCCTGGCTCAAAAGCGGGCCGTAGCCGAAGCCGGCCAGGCCCACCTTGCCGCCGCTTTGCAGGTTGACGGCTTCGGCGTTTATGGCCAAAGGCGCGGCGCCCGGCTCGGCCAGCAGGGTAGCGCCGCTGTGCAGGGTGAAGTGGCTGGTTACGGCTATGGCGCCCTTGTTGATGGAACCCGTGGCCGCCAGGCCCAGGGTGGCGCCGCCGCGCACGTCCACGCCGGCAAAGCTTACGTCGTTGGCCAGCAGGGTCCGCCCGCCGGTCAGGTCAAGGCTGTCGCCGCTTATCGGCCCGCCCTCAAGGGCGTATTCCCCGCCGCTGACG
>JAVBVK010000030.1:0-12403 GCA_031554335.1 Desulfarculales bacterium | reverse complement strand
TGTCATGCCGGAAGCCGCTTTGCGGCTATCCGGCATCCAGGCTGTTAGCTTTAAAAGCATGGACCCCGGATAGCGGCTGGCGCCACTTCCGGGGTGACAATAACGCAATTATTTGTAGTTAATGAGGGTGCGCTGTCTTGGGGCTTTTAACTTAATGAGTCCTGAGCCTAGCAATTAATGAGTCCTGAGCCTAAACGAATAAGTAAAAATACTTAGCCATTAATGAAAAATTTTTATATATTGGCAAGATAGCATATAATCTACACAACAAGATTATATAGCGGTCTGGCAAAAACGGATAAAGAACAGCCACAGGCCGCCGTGGCGGCGACCCGTGACCAATGACTGGTTAAGCAAACCAGTGAGAGATCTTTTTAGATGTGGGGCTGGAAGTACTCGATAACCGGCACACTCTGCTCCCGTCGTTGCCGCATGCTAGCCACATAGCGGCTCCACAAAGATCCGGTGGTATTAGTAGTAGTGTTCACGTCAAATTCCTTTCATATTACAAAATTCAATTTCGAAATCAAGCTAAAATCAAACATGTAGCCATTCAGCATTAATTTCAATTAATTCCACCATGCTGATTTTTTCGCCCGGCCTGCGGTTGGCAATCTGTCCCAACCTCCAGTTAGACACATTGGCGCACCTCTGGTTAACCAGCAATTCCCGGTAAAGTCTATTTTTATGTTTCATCTCTTTTTTCCTTTTTCTATGTGTATGTTAGCTGGCAGCTTATAAAACCGCCAGTGGTTTTCCTGTGCTTTATTTATTTTATAATACAAAATTTAATTTCAGTCAATAGAATATAAGAAAAATTTGCAAATTTTTTAAACTTTTTTGTTGAGCGCTAATTACTTAAGATAAATCAGTATACTACAAAACGTGCGCGATCCGCCGCCCGGTTATACCTCCCGCACCCAACCCCAGCGCAACGCATAGCCGTGGCCGGCATAGGCGTGCTCCAGCACCTGCTCACCGTTCAGTTGCATTATCCCCTTTTGCGCGGCCTCCAGCTCGCTTTGGCAGGCCTCTTCCCGCTCCAGCCCCTGCCAGAATTTTCTCTTGTCAACGGCCAGTTCAAAGTCGATCATCATAACCACTTCATCAATGGCCTGGCTCAAACTGGTGGCCTGCAGGGCCTTAAAGGTGCCGTCGTAATAAGGCAGCACAAAATAGGCCTGCCTGGCCGGGTTGGTTAAGGCAAATTTTTTGCTCATGGCCTAGGCCAGATGTTGCAGCCCCTGGCCGGCGGGTTCATAGCTAAGTCCGCAAGCCGGGCAGTTAAGGGCGGGCGCAAGCTTTTCTCCGCACTGGCATACCCAGCCCCGCATTCGCGCCGGGTTGCCGCGCACCAGGGCGTGGGCGGGCACGTCTTTGGTTACCACCGCTCCAGCCCCCACGAAGGCATAGGCGCCTATGCTAACCCCGCACACAATGGTGCAGTTAGCGCCCAAGGTGGCGCCGCGGCACACCAGGGTGGGCCTGGCCTCCTGCATGCGCCTTATATTGGCGCGCGGGTTAAACACGTTGGTGAAAACCATGCTGGGCCCACAAAACACATCGTCTTCCAGGGTTACCCCCTGGTAAACGCTTACGTTATTTTGAATTTTGCAGCCATTGCCTATTAGCACATCTGGCCCGGCCACCACATTCTGGCCTATGTTGCAATTTGCGCCAATAACCGTGCCGGGCATTATATGGCTAAAGTGCCATATCTTGGTACCCGCGCCAATACTGGCGCCATTGTCTATTACCGCGCTTGGGTGCGCGAAAAATTCCACTATTACCGCCTCTCTGTAATTTAGAATTAACTTCATAAACCCCAAGGTTTATGAAAACCGCCTGCCCGCAAAGCGTGGTTTCCGGCATGGCCTGGATGGCCCGCGCCCGCTTGCCGGGTTACAGGCTTAAAGGCCGCTTATGCCCAGCTTCTATAAACGCCACACCGTAAAGCCGGCCTGTTGCAGTTGTTGTTTATCCCAAAAGCCTTTTATATCCATAACCAGGGCTTTTTCCTGTTTACGGAAAAGGGCTCGCAAGTCCTCCGGCCGCAAGGCGTGGTACTGCTCATGGGGCACAGCCAGAATAAGCGCGTCCAGGTTGTTAAGTTTGTTCATGCTGGTAAGCGTTATGTTGTATTCATGCATGGTTTCAGTGGCATAGGCCATGGGATCGTGCACCAGGGTGGTTATGCCAAATTCCCGCAACTCGGCAATAATATCCACCACCCGGCTGTTACGTATATCTGGAATGTTTTCTTTGAAAGTAATGCCCAAAATACCCACCCGGGCGCCCACAATGCGGGCATCCAGCTTAATAAGGAGCTTAACGCAGGCGGCGGCCACGTATTTACCCATATTGTCATTTACCCGGCGGCCGGCAAGAATTATTTCAGGATGATAGCCCACTTCCTCGGCCTTATAGGTAAGGTAGTAGGGGTCTACGCCAATGCAGTGCCCACCGACCAAACCGGGACGGAAGGGCAAAAAATTCCATTTGGTGCCCGCCGCTTCCAACACGCTTAGGGTGTCTATATTAAGCCTTTCAAAAATAAGCGACAGCTCATTCATAAGCGCTATGTTAATGTCGCGCTGGGTGTTTTCTATGGCCTTGGCCGCCTCGGCCACTTTAATGGAAGGCGCCCTGTGAATGCCGGCCTTTACCACCAGGCCGTAAACCCGGGCCAAAAGCTTTAAAGTGGCCTGGTCGGAAGCGGCCACCACTTTGGTTACGGTTTCCAGGGTGTGCAGTTTATCGCCAGGGTTTATGCGCTCGGGCGAATAACCCACCGCAAAGTTCTGGCCTAAAATAAGGTTGGATGTTTTTTGCAGAATGGGCACGCACAAATCCTCGGTAACGCCTGGGTATACCGTTGATTCATAAATTACCACGCTGCCGCTGCTCATATTGGCGCCCACCGTATAGGTGGCGGAAATAACCGGTGTCAGGTCGGGCTTGTGATGGTGGTCTATGGGCGTGGGCACAGTGACAATGATAATGCCGGCTCTTTTAAGTTCGGCGGCCTCGGTGGTGAAAAATATGCTGTGGGCCTTAAGCTGGGCAAAATCCACTTCCCTGGTGGAATCCTGGCCGCGTTTAAGCTCGGCTATTCTCTCCTGGCTAATGTCAAAACCAATTACGTCAAAATATTTGGCCAGCGCCACCGCCAAAGGCAGGCCCACATAACCCAAGCCCACCACGGCCACGGCCTTTTTTTTATTTTTGATGTCGGCAAAGGTTACCATAGCTAGTATTCCAGGGGCAAGGATACGGTTTTGCGGTCGCGCGCCGATATATAGGCGGCAATAAGCACCTCCAGCGATTTCAGGCCCTCGCGGCCATCGGTCTCCGCTTCGGCGGCGCCGCGCATCACATCTATTACGTTTTTGTAATACAGCGGATGACCAAAACCATAAACCGAGGTGGTTTCATAGTTGGCCGCTTTCACCTGCTGGTCGTAATCTTTACTTTCGGCGAAGTCCCATATCTGAATATCATTAACCGCCATCCCGCCCACCCGGGCCGTGCCTTTTTCACCAATAATAGTTATCGAACCTTCCAGGTTTTGCGGATAGGTGAGCATGGTTACCGCCATGGAGCCCAACGCGCCGCTACGCCAGCGCACGTTAAGCACCCCGGTGTCTTCCACCTCTATATCGCGGGCTAACGTGCCGGTCATGGCCTGCACGTCGCTTATGGGCCCAATCAGCCAATCCAGCAGATCCACATAGTGGCTGGCCTGGTTCATAAAGGCTCCCCCATCCATCTCCCAGGTGCCGCGCCAGGCAGATGAGTCGTAATAGTCTTGCGGCCTGGTCCAGAACACGTTTAAATGCACCATGTATATTTTGCCAAAACGCTTTTCATCCACCGCCCGCTTCAAAAGCTGCAAGGTGGCGTTGCGGCGGTTTTGCTTAATGACGAAAAGCCGCACGTTAGCGGCATCGCAAGCCTGCACCATGGCCAAACCGTCTTTCCAGCGGGTTGCCATGGGCTTTTCAGTCATAATGTTTTTGCCCGCCCTAGCCGCCATAATGGCCTCGGCCGCGTGTTTGCCGCTGGGCGTGCACAGGCACACCAAATCGCAATCCGAATGAGCCAGCAGGTCCTCATAACGCAAGAAGGCTGGCGCCCTGTACTGGGCGGCATGGGCCTCCAGCACTTTGGGGTCGCTATCGCAAATGGCGGCCAGCTCCAACTCGTTGGGAAACTTGGCTATGGCCTGAAAGTGATTTTTGGAAATGCGGCCGCAGCCCACAACCCCAATTTTTATTTTCCGCTCCGTAATTATGGGTAACATGCAACTGCTCCTGTAGAGTTGGTAACGCTTCAACCATATAACCCCTATATTTTATGCAAAAAACAAGCCAAAATGCAAGAAGGTTTTTGCCAGGCGGGGCTAATAGAGCAGAACCAGCGCGCCGGCGGTTATGAGAGCGCCGCCTATAACCACCTGAGGGGTGAGCGGCTCGCCCAGAAAGACCAGAGCCAGAATAATGGCAATGGGCACGCTGAGCTTATCTACGGGGGCCACCCGGGAGACATCCGCCAATTGCAAAGCCTTAAAATAGAACAGCAGGAAGCGCCGGTGGCCAGGGGGGCAGCGCCATAAAAAACCATGTCGCGAGGCTTAAGCTTTTTATTCCTTTAACACTGCCGCCAACGAACACCATAAGCCAGGCCGCGGCCAGAATAAAAGTTACCCTTATGGCCAGGGCCAGGCCGGCATCCACTTCTTTCAGCCCCAGCTTACTGAAAATGGCGGTGAGGCCGGCGAAAAAAGCCGCCAGCAAAGCGTACAACTGCCACATAGATTGCCCCGTTATGGTGAAGGTTATACTAGAGCAATTTTCATTTGGCATAGTCAGAAATTGCTCTAAGCAGGCATCTAGCAATGCCTGCCGCCGCGCCAAGCGGTGTAACCAAGGCAAAAACCACACTTTTGCCGAAGCATTTTTAAGCTTGAGATGATATTTTCATATCATCTCAAGCGCAATATACTACAAGCGTAGCAAATTAAAACAATTAATCCAAGCTGTTAATCCGCAACGACCACAAAATAAAGCAGCCGTTTAAGATTTACTTAAACGGCTGCTTTGAAGCAATTAGCTTTATAAGGCGGCAAGTTAGCCTTGTTCGCGGTGATAACGCTCCCAGGCAAAAAGCGCGGCGCCCAAAGCACCCATGGACTGGGGATGGTCGGGCACGAAGATGGTGGTTTTAAGCTCTTCAGACAGGGCATCCACCAGGCTGGCGTTAAGCGCCACCCCGCCGGTCATGATAACCATGCCAGACACCCCCACCCGGCCGGCCATGCCCGCCACTCTTTTAGCTATGGCCACGTGGGCTCCCTGGGCCACGTCGGCCAGCGCGGCGCCGGAAGAAAGCTGGGAAATAACTTCCGACTCGGCAAACACGGTACAGATGTTACTAATATTCACCTTTTGGGTGGAAGCCTTGGCCAGATCGGCCAACTCATCTATGGCGCAGCCCAAAACCCGCGCCATTACTTCCAAAAACCTGCCCGTACCGGCCGCGCACTTTTCATTCATAACAAAGTTGTTAACCTGGCCGCCGGGGTTCAGGCTTATTACCTTGGCATCCTGGCCGCCAATATCAATAACCGTTTTAGCTTCAGGGGCAATAAACGATACCCCCTTGGCATGGCAGGTTATCTCGGTAATCTGGGCATTGGCGCCTTGGTAGGTCATGCGGCCATAGCCGGTAACCACTGAATATTTTATGTCTTCCATGGTAAGCCCGGCTTCCTGCAGGGCTTTGCCAACAGACATAGTAATACCCTTGGTGCCTGTGCCCATGTTGACCACCTGCTGGGCTAGGATATTTTTATCTTTATCCAGCACTACCGCTTTGGAAGAAGAAGAGCCTATATCTATCCCCAAAAACATGATATCTCCAAAATTAAAAAATTAAAACATTTCCGCAAAGCTCTGTATGCGGGTGCGCAGAGCTTCCACAGATTCCATTTGCTGTTCTATCTCTATATACAGCATTTTCACCCCGGCCGCCTCCAATTCTTTTTTGTAGATTGGGTAGTCAAAACCTTCGGGATCGCAGAATTTGAACATGCATACCACCACCGCATCGGCATTGTTCTGGCGCACTAAATCGAGCAAAACTTCACCCTTGGATTTGCCGCCGTCATAAAGCATGGCGCAGCCGCGCTGGTTCATGGCGCGTTTCACTAAACGTTCCATAGCGCTGCCACCGGCCGGCAGCAAAGTGCGGAATTGGCGCGACTGATGGGCCAGATCGTCGGCCACGAAGGTATAGTTATTGTCCACAAAAACGTCCAGCAGCGGCTCAGGCTCCACCAGTATGCCGGTAACCACAACCTTGATGCCATTTTTCTTTTCAACCGGAAGCTTAACCAGTTCACGCAGAATTTCTTTCAAAATGGCGGTATAGTCTTCCTTATCCATAAAGTATGAGGCTTTTAAGACAAGATGGCGCACTTTGGGGTTTAAGGTTACGGGGTAATCCTTAACTAATTCCACCAGCCTGCGCTTGGTGGCGTGGTAGTCTTCATAAATGGCCAAGCTGCGTTCCAAATCGCTTTCGCTGATGGCGCGGCCCGCCACTTTTTCCAGGCGCTCTTTAAGCTGGTTCATTTCCGCCATCATAAATTCCCTGCCCTCTTCGCCTCCCCGGTTGTTGGGGTAAACAATGGGCAAAATCGGCGTGCCGGGCATAATCAGCGTCATATCCAGGCCAGAGCATTTCAGGGTATCGCAGAAGGCGGTAACCACAATAGCGCTCAACATATTGTAAACGCCTTTCATGGCCAGCTCCAAGTTGGCCCTTACAATAGTGCAGCCAAAACTCTGCATATAGGCGTCGGCTCTTTGTAGGGTGGTTTGCCCGCCCCACAGGCCCACCGGCAGGAAGCCGGCGGCATGCACTATTTCTTCCGGCACATAAACCGGAAAGCAACCAACCGCTTTCTGATTTTTGGTGGCCATGGCGGCAGCCACGGTACGGGCGGGATGGCGCGCGGCATCCATCAATTTATCTATATTCGCGGATAAAGCGCTCATTTTGCTTTCCCCCCTCTCTTATTATTTTCCATAATTTCATAAAGCGCCTGCACTCTGGTTTCAAATTGAGCCAAAGAAAAAGCACGGGGGTCGCTTTGGTCGCCATCAAAGATGGTGGTTGGTATGCCGGTTATTTCACCCACTTTGCGCATAACCTCAAACTGCTTCATGCTCATGAGCTTGCAACTGCGGTTAGAGTGGTAAAGCACACCGTCCAAGGTGTACTGGTTTACCAAATCCACCGACTGCTGCACATTGTTCATCATGTTAATGTTAGATGTTATGCCGGTATAGGCGCGCGCCAGACCGTCGAGATCGTCTTGCTCATATTCCAAGGTCCACAACTTAGTATAAGGAGAGACCACCATGTTCATATCGTATTTTTTAAGCACTTTAAGCATGCTGGACAGGTATGGCCAGCAAATTATGCCGTCCCACATTACCCGGAATTTTTCTTCCTGGTCTTGCCAAGGGCCTTTTCCCTGTTTTATTTTTTCATCCAGTTCTTCTTTCCACATTTTAAATAACTCGCCCGCCTCTTTGCGGCCGCGCATAAAAACAATGGCCGCCATATAGTTGAACAGCTCGAAGCCATCCATGGGCGAAGGCACGTGCTTGGATGAGGCGCACACCTCTTTCCACCAGCGCACGGTATTAATGGAATTTCTCATCACTTCGCTGAAGCGGTCCTGCTCAAACTTTTTACCGGTTATCTGTTCCAACTGCTTAATGCCGGTAAGCAATTGCTTTCTAACGTAAGTAACAGCCTGGGGCGAAACCTCGTCGTCATTGCTGAATGGGGTGTCTATTAACACCAAAGGTATATGCAATTTACGTGAAAGGTTTTCGTACCACTTTATAACCAGTTGGCACGTATTGGCACAGGCAAAAAGCAGATCGGGCTGCGGGATATTGGCGGCCTTGCTTTCAGCGATATCGGCATAAGCAAAATTAATGCGCGCGTAAGAACACACATCCACCGGGAAGCCCTGGCCTTCGGCGTGTTCTAAAAAATCCATGGCCTGCTTGCGCGCGCCAATGGCCGCCGCATGGTTTTCGGGGTACACCACGGTTATATCCATGGTTTCCATCAGCTCTTGCGGGGCAATGGCGGTGGACCAGCAAACAAGCTTTCCCTCCTCTTTGGCCTTAAAGGCATCCGCATAATGCGCCGCCAAATATTTATTCAGCAACTGCTTAGATGGGCTTAATGTCTGCATTTCTTAACTCCTATTCTCCTGCTTCCTTAAGAAGCGGTGCCCCGCCACCGGGCTGGGTGACGGAGCACCATGATAATTGCTGGGGGGCACAGCAACAATTAATCCTTTAACCCCAAAACACGCTAATCAGCTTCAAGCGGACGATCGGGCTTGACAAAAGACCAGCAGATTACGCCAAACACCACCACCAGGGTGCTTATACCCAAGGTGGCGTCCCAACCCACCACCTTAACCAGCATAGCGGTAAAGATGGGCGCGGTAACCCCGCCAATGTTGCCCCAGGTGTTCATCCAGGCGCCCAGGGTGCCGCCGTGCTTTTGCCCTAAGTCTTGGCAGGCGGTCCAGGAGGCGGTGTAGTTGAAACCCAGGAAGCCAGCGCTGCAGCACAGGTAAATAACGTTTTGCATTACCGAGGTGGCGGTGGAGGCCAGGTACAGGAAGATACCGCAACCGGCCAGGCCGATCATGCCCATGAGCGCGCGCGCCACAAACTTGGAGGAACCGGCGCGTACCAAACGGTCGCTCATAACCCCGGTTATAAACATGGTGGCCACAATGGCCAGCCATGGCAAGGCGGCGGCGCCGCCCATGGCGGTAAAGCTCATGCCGCGGGCTTCCAGCAGGTACATGGGAATCCAGGACAGGAAGATGTAAATAATGTAGTTAGAGGTGAAATACTGCAAGCCAAAGCACCAGAAACGGAAGTTCCTGAGGAACTTGCCCCAGGGAGCAAGTTGCTTCTGGCCTTTTTCGGTATGCACCATAACTTCTTCCACCGAGTTCTTTTCGGTGATGTGCAGCAGTTCGGCCTCGTTCACCCCAGGGTGCTCTTTGGGATGGTTGCGGGAATAGGCGTACCATATGGCGGCGGCGATGAAGCCCAAGATACCGTAGATATAAAATACCCAGTGCCAGTTGGAGAAGTTGATGATAAGCACGGTCAAAGGCGGGCCCAAGGCCGGGCCCAAGAAGGTGCCGCACATCATCAGCGCGCTGGGCAGGGATTTTTCTTTGCTGTTAAACCAACTGGCAAAGAAAGAGGCGTTGTTGGGGTAAAGCGGCCCTTCACCCAAACCAAACAGGAAACGCACGGCCATGAAGCTGGCAAAGCCCCAGGCCATAGGAGTGAGCACGGTAAACAGCGACCACCACACCATGGCGATCATACCGGTTTTCCGTACCCCCCAGCGTTCGGCCATAAGGCCGCCGGGAATCTGCATTACCGCATAACCCAGGAAGAAGGCCGACATAGTAAAGCCCAAATGCACTTTATCAAAGCCAAGCTCTTCCATAATGAAGGGCGCGCAAACCGAAAGGTTGACGCGGTCTAGATAGGCAATTAAGCAGACCGTAAAAATTACCGCCAGCAGATGCCACCTAACTTTGGTAGGTTTCATCTTCGCCTTAACTGTATTGACTGCACTTACATTTTGCATAAATCTCTCCTTATGCACATTAGCGTTTTAGTAGGCACTAAAACATTTCCACAAAGCTTTGGACACGAGTGCGCAGGGCTTCCACGGAGTCCATCTTCTGCTCGATTTCAAAGTACAGCACTTTGTAGCCCGCCTCTTCCACTTCCTTCTTATAGATAGGATAGTCAAAGCCTTCGGGATCGCAGAATTTCATGGCACACACAATAAGAGCCTGGGCGTTATTTTTCTTCATGAGGTCGATTAAGAACTTGCCTTTAGACTGGCCGCCGGCAAACAGCATGGCGCAGCCCTCCTGGTCGCGTACCCTAAGCGCCAGGCGTTCGATAGCGTTGGCCCCGGCCGGAACTTTGGTGCGGAACTGGCGCGATTCCTGGGCCAGGTCGTCGGCCGCAAAGATGACGTTGCTGGCCATAAAGATGTCCAGAAGCGCTTCCGGCTCTGTCATAATGCCGGTTATCACCACGCGCAGGCCCTTCGCCTCTTCCTTGGGCAAAGCGGCCAGGCCGGCATTTATTTCTTTAAGCTTGGCGGTGTACTCAAGTTTGTCCATAAACAGGCCAGCCTTGATAACCAGATGGCGGGTCTTCAGATCGATAGTCTTGGCATAGTCTTTGGCCAATTCAACAAACTGGCGCAAAGCGGCGCGGTAATCTTCATATACCGCAATGCTCTTGTCTAGGTCGGCGTCGGTAATGGCTTTGCCGGCAAGCGCTTCCAGGCCTTTTTTAAGCTCGTTAAGTTCGGCTACCATGTACTTGATACCGGCCGCATCCTGGCGGTTCTGCGCATAGTTGACTGGCAACATGGCAATGTTTTTACCGTTAAGGATCTTCATCAAATCCTGGCCGCCCGACTTAAGGGTATCGCAGGAAGAGGTAAGCACAATGCCGCTTAGCATGTCGTACACGCCGTTAATGCCGTTTTCCAAAATAGCCCGCACAATAGAGCAGCCAAAACTCTGCATGTAAGAGTCGGCCTTCTGCACGGTTACCTGACCGCCCCACAAACCCACCGGCAGCATGCCCGCGGCATGGATGAGCTCCTCCGGAGCGTATACCGGCAACCAGCCCACCGCCTTCTGCTTGGTCCGGGCCAAAGTGTCAGACACGGTTTTACGTGGGTTGCGCGCGGCTTCCACTAATTGAGTAAGATTAGTCTGTAAGCTCATTTCTTTGCCCCCTTTCTCGCTTCCATCATTTCGCAGAGAGCCTGCAGCCTGGTTTCAAACTGAGCCATGGAGAATACGCCAGGGTCAGTGTGGTCTCCGTCAAAAATTATTGAAGGAAGTCCGGTTTCTTTGAAAATTTCATTCTGCGCGGGGAACTGCTTCATGCACATGAGCTTGCAGCTACGGTTAGAGTGGCAGGCAATGCCGTCGATGTTATAGTCTTTGGCCAGCACCATGCAGTCTTTGATGTTACTTTCCAAATCGCGGTTGGGCCAAACGCGCAGGTAAGCGTTGGCCACCGAATCCATATCGCCAGCGGTATACTGCAGGTACCACAGAGCCGGGTAGTTGGAGGCCACCATGTTAACGCCGTTTTTCTTCAGCACGCTAAGCACGCCCGACAAGTAAGGCCAGATGGTGATGCCGTCCCAGAAGATACGGTACTTTTCCTCCTGATCGTCCCATGGGCCTTTGCCCTCTTTGGCGCGATCGGAAAGCTCCTGAATCCACATCTTAAGCAATTTGGGGCCAATTGCCGAACAACGCATGAACACCACCACCGCCATGTAGTTGAACATATCAAAACCGTTCATGGGTGAAGGGGTTATGCGGGTATAGTTGCAGCCTTCCACCCACAGCTTAATTGTTTCTTCCGAATACTTCATGGCCTGCTGGAATTTGGCTTCATTAAAGGGTTTGCCCACTATTTTAGCCAATTTATCTTTGGCGCTTTCAATCTGCCCTTTCACATATTCGGTGGCCTGGGGGGGAATGGTATCGCCGTGAATATAGGGTGTATCTATTACAATAAAAGGAATATTGAACATGCGCGATATGGTTTCAAACCACTTGATAACCACAAAGCAGGTATTGCTGCAGGCCATTACCAAATCGGGCTTGGGTATGTTGCCGCCCTTGCTTTCGCCGGCAATGGCGTAGCCGAAATTGATACGGGTGTACGAGCAAATGTCCACCGGGAAGCCCATGGCATCGGAGATTTCCAGCATGGGGATGGATTGCTTGCGCGCGCCTATGCCGGCGCAGTGGTTTTCCGGAAATACTGTATAGATGTAGTCATCCATGGCGGTCATCAGCTCGATGGGCGCCACCGCGGTGGACCAGCATATAAGCTTGCCCGCCGCTTTTGCTTCAGCCGCATCCGTAAAATGCTTAGCTAACTGATAATTAAGCAAATCTTTGGAGTTGGTAAATTCTTTTTCCATTTTTTACTCCTTACTCTCTCCCATATTATGTATGCCCGCCTTCCCGCTCGCCGATAGGCGAAAAGGCGGGCATAATACTTACATGCCCAGTGTGCCTCTGGCGATAACCAGCTTGTGGATTTCCGAAGTGCCTTCGTAAATTTCCAGCAGCTTAGCGTCGCGGTACAGGCGCTCCATGGGGTATTCTTTCATGTAGCCGTAGCCGCCATGAATCTGCAAACCCAAATTGGCGCAGAAATTGGCCGTCTCGGCCGCATAAAGCTTGGCAATGGCCGCGTCCATGCCATAGGGCTCG
>JAVBVK010000027.1:0-18443 GCA_031554335.1 Desulfarculales bacterium | reverse complement strand
CGACATCTGCTTGAAAAGCTGCATCGGAAACTTGTGCGTACGGTCGGTCTCAGCGGCCAGCGGATCCACTACCTTCTCCGCAAAGTCGCGCGCCATCTTACGAATCATCTCATGTTCACTGCTGTATTTAAAATCCATATCTGCTCCACTCTATCTCACTTGGTTAACTAACTAGCGCACCCTCGAAAGAATGCGGGTAAACAGGGGGTAGGGTAATCGTTATGCTAAGGCCTGGGTTTTAAAAACCCAGGCCGGGTAAAATTATAATTTAAGGCCCATGGGCTGGTCCAGGAAAATGCGGCTGTCCATTTCTTTAAGATCGTCGGCAATAAGCGGTTTAAATTCCATGTTGGCCAGGATGTGCTTTTCCAGATCCACCCCAGGGGCTATTTCGATGAGCATGATGCCTTTGGGGGTAAGTTTGAATATGGCGCGTTCGGTAAGGTAGAGTACCGGCTGGCCCTTCTGGTTGGCGTATTCGCCGCTGAAGGTTACCTGCTCCACTTTATTTATGAACTTGATGCCCGAATCTTCAAGGATGTTGAGTTTGCCGTTTTTGATCTCTATTTTACTCTTGGCGCAGAAGGTGCCGCAGAAACAGGCCTTCTTGGCGTTTTGGGAAATATTGATAAAGCCGCCCGGCCCCACCACGCGGCCGCCGAATTTGCTAACATTAACATCACCGCTGGCCGAAATTTCCGCCGCGCCCAGGCAGCATATGTCGATGGCGCCGCCGTCGTACAGGTCGAACTTGGACTCCTGGCGATAAATGGCCTGCGGGTTTACGGTGCTGCCAATGCCCACTCCGCCCAAGGGCACGCCACCCAGCACGCCGGACTCGATAGACAGGGTAACGTTGCCGGCAATGCCTTCTTCGCCCGCCACCTGGGCCACCATGTCGGGAATGCCGATACCCAGGTTCACCCAGCGGTCTTGTTTGCTAAGCTCTAAGGCGCCGCGGCGGCCAATTATCTTGCGGGCGTCTAGGGGCGCTATTTTAATATCGGACATGGGGATGCGGATATCGCCGCACACCTCAGGGCGGAAGTGGTCTTCCAAAAAGGTCTGGCGGTTGTTTTCCGGCTTGCCCTTAACCACATAGCTAACCATCATGCCATGTACCACCACATCGCGGGGGTGAATGGTGCCCGCGTCCACAATTTCGTCCGCCTGGGCTATTACAAGGCCGCCGTTATTGTAAACCGCCGAGGCCACGGAGAGGTGGTCGGGATGGCTGGCTTCCTTAACCACCGACAGGTTGCCGTTGGTATCGGCATAGCTTACCTTAATAAAGCATACATCCAGGGGGAAGGTGGGATAGAACAGATATTCCTTGCCGCCTATCTCGATAAGCTGCACATGGTCCCAGCCGTCGTTTTTAGCCGCGTCGTTGGCTTTGCCGCCTTCCAGGCGCGGGTCGATAAAAGTTTTGAGACCCACGTGGGAAACCACGCCCGGGCGCTTGCCGGCAATGGCGCGCATCATATGCGAGCCTATGCCCTGGGGCACCATGTGCACCGCTATTTTGTTAGCCATGGCCAGTTTGCTCATCATGGGAGCCAGGCCCATGTGGGCGCAGAATATTTTGCTGCACAGGCCTTCCTGGGCCATATGGTTTATGCCGCGGGTTTTGCCGTCGCCAATACCGGAGGCATGCACCAAAAGCAGGCCCTTAGGCTCGCCGGTGGCTATATAGCGCTCTTTAAGCGCTATTAAAAGCTCCTCGGGCACGCAGTTGCCCACAAACCCGCCAATCATGAGAGTTTGTCCTGATTTTACCTTGCTTGCCGCTTCTTCGGGAGAAATAACTTTGCTCATCGTATTAAAAAACTCCTACTCATAAAGATTAATACAATTGCGTGACATGGCCGTTTTATTTTATCTATCAAAATATAAGCCCAAAAATTCTAGAACGCGTTCTAGTTTTCATTGGACGCAAACAGATATATTCATTGTATTTTCAATAGATTAGGCTTAATGGCCCTGTCTTGCCCCTTAGACTTCATTGTAGCATAAAAAAAATTCAAATAAAATGGAAATCGTATTTAAAATAGTAAAAACTGTATTTAAAAAGCGCCGCTTAAGGCCGCGGCAATAAAAAACAAAGGCAGCCGCGCTGAGGGAAGCGCGGCTGCCAATAAAGGCGGGAGGGTGAAAGCAAACTTTCTATTTGTAAGAAGAGCGCATGCTTTGCCGGCGCACCCGGCGGCGGGCCTGGCGTTGCTTGCGGCGTTTGCTGTCCGAGGGTTTTTCAAAGTAACGGCGCTCTTTAAGCTGCCGGAAAACCCCTTCTTTGGTGAGTTTGCGTTTCAGAAGCTTGATAGCTTTTTCCACATTATTGTCTTGAACCGTAATCTGCATATTGCTCCTGACTATTAAGATTTAAATTTGGCGGGGCGTTTTTCTAAAAACGCGCTGCAGCCTTCTTTTTGGTCTTCAGTGCTAAAGCACAGGGAGATGAGGTCTTTTTCCAACTCCATGGCCTTGTAGATGTCCATATCCATGCCGCGGTTAATGGCCACTTTGCTGTAGCGGATGGCAGTGCCCGACTTGGCAACAATGGTTTTCATCATGGCGAAAGCTTCGTCCATAAGGGAATCGGCGGGCACTACCTTATTGACCAGGCCCATGCTCTGCGCCTCACTGGCGTTCACATTACGGGCGGTGTAGATAAGCTCGCGGGCAATGCCGGGGTTGGTGAGGCGGGTTAGGCGCTGGGTTCCGCCAAAACCTGGAATAAGGCCCAGATTAACTTCGGGCTGGCCCATAATGGCCTTGTCGCTGGCAATGCGGATGTCGCAGGCCATGGAAAGCTCGCAGCCGCCGCCTAAGGCAAAGCCGTTAATGGCCGCGATAAAGGGCTTGCCCATATTCTCAATGCTGTCGAAAACGCCCTGGGCAAATTCCATGTAAGCCCTGGCCTGCTCGCTGTTATAGCCCGCCATTTGCGAGATGTCGGCGCCGGCCACAAAGGCCTTGCCGCTGCCGGTTATAATGCAGCCCTTGATGTTATTGTCTTCTTTAATAACCTTCAGCGCGGCTTCCAGGTCTTTTAAGGTGTCGTTATTAAGGGCGTTAAGGGCAGAAGGGCGATTCATGGTGATAAGGGCAATACGGTCTTTTACTTCAAAAAGGATATTGTTATACGACATGGCTCTTCCTAAAAATAAGGTTAAAAGTTAGCGGCCAAGGCGGCCCCTTGTTTCCATAATGTCTGGCCGGCCTGGCCTCCTTGGGCCGCGGCCAGTTTTTGCAATTTAAGTTCGCTTACAGGTAAAAACCCAGCCCTGGCCGCGGCGGCCAGCATTAAAATATTGACCGGAGCCTTGGTCTGTTGCGCCAGCGCATCCGCATTGGCATAGAATACTTCAATTTTGTGCCGGTTTAAAGCTTTTTGTGCGTCGTGGGAAAGGAAATTTACATTAGGAGCATTGACCACAAGCCTGCCGCCGGAGGCTAAGTAGGGAATATTACGTACCGCTTCCCCGGCGTCCAGGCTGAAAAGCAAATTGGCGTGGCCTGAAGGCACTAAAGGGCTTTTGAAATGCCCGGCGCGCAAATGACTTATTACCGAGCCGCCGCGCTGGGCCATACCATGCACTTCGCTCACCAGTACCATAAGCCCCTGTTCCTGGGCGGCCAGGGCCAGCAGGCGGTTGATAAAAAGCACGCCTTGCCCGCCCACCCCGCAAATAATGGCCTGCCATGAGGTCGTATCCTGTTTTTTAGCTCCGTTTTTCATGTATTGCCTCCTGGGCGCATACCTTAAGGCACAGGCCGCAGTCCACGCACCAATTATGGTCTATTTGCATATGCCCGTGTTTGCCGGCTATTAATCCAGGGCAGGCAAACCAGTTTTGACACAGGCCGCAGGCGGTGCAGGCCTTTTGCGGCTCCAGCACCATGGTGCCGGTGGGGCAGTCCGCCGCGCACAGGCGGCAAGAAACGCATTTGCTCTCATCCACCTCTATGCGGCCTTTAGCTGCCCGTTTAAGCGCGCCCTTGGGGCAGATGCTTACGCAACGCCCGCAGTCCACGCAGGCGCGGCTGCCCGGCGGGTTGAACTGGGGTTTAAGCCCGCTGGCGGCGGGCGCCACTTCCACTTTAACCAGCTTTTGAATGGCCAGCTTGCGGTCATTGGCCACGCAGGCATGGCTGCAGATAACCACCGCCGGCGCCCCTTTTTCCGCGCGTTTTACCTTTTGCCAGGTATTGCGCAGGGTTTTCATCAGCGCGGGTATATCGTAGGGGTCTACGGTGTCCACAATCTCCACTCCGCAGCCCTTTACCAGCGCGGCCATATCCACTTTGCCGCCCTGCTGGCCGTTAGCCATAACCCCAGTACCGGGGGTGGGCTGCATGCCAGTCATGCTGGTGACCGCGTTATCTAAAATAAGCAGTACAAAGCGGGCCTGGTTGTATACCGAGTTTATAAGCCCGGCCGGGCCTGAGTGGTAGAAGGTGGAGTCGCCAATGGTGGCCAGCACCGGCACATCCTGGTTCTGGCTCATAAAGGTGCGGCTTAAGGAGGCGGCAAAGTTGATGCTGGCCCCCATATCGTGGCAGGTATCAACCGCGCCCTGGTTAAGGCCCAAGGTATAGCAGCCTATGTCGCCCGGAAATACGCCGCCGGGGAAGGTGCGTTTCATGGCAAAGAAGGCGGCCCTATGCCCGCAGCCCGCGCACAGGTTGGGCTTGCGCATGGGGGGGGTATCGGCAATGGCAACAAGCTTGCCGCGCACCCGCGTGGATTTGATGCCGGCCTGCTGGCAGGCGGTTTCCAATACGTCCAGCATTTTTTCCGGCGTAAGCTCGCCGGCGCTGGCCACATGGCCGGAAAAACGGCCCCACAGCTTGTGGGGTTCTGGGGCTAATAGTTCCATGAGCGGCTCGGTCTCTTCCAAAACCAGTACCCGCTCGCAGGCGTTCAAAAGTTTTTGCACCGGCGCCACCGGCAGGGGGGTGGGCACGGCCAACTGCAAAAAGGGCAGGTCTTTGCTTAAGCCCATGTAATCTAACAGGTCTAACGCCATGGCCGCGCTTACTCCGGAAGCCAAAATGCCCAAACGCGCTTTACCGCGCTTTACCGGGCGATGCCACATAACCAGTTGGGGAGACTTGGCCACTTCATTGGCAATGAGAATAAGCTTTTGGTTAAGCCGTTCGTGCAATAAAAGGCGCGAACGGGGAATGGCGGCCCAGCGCATGGGGTCGCGGTCGAAGCGCGCTGGCTGCACTTTGTTGGAAACTTTTTTAAAAGTAATGTTTTGGCGGGCGTGGCACAGACGCATGGTGGGGCGCATGATAACAGGTATTTCGTGACGCTCGGACAAAGAAAAGGCCGTCTCCACCAGTTCGCGGGCGTGTAAGGGGCTGTCTGGGTCGAACACCGGCAGTTTGGCGTACCAGCCCAGCAGGCGGCTGTCCTGCTCGGTTTGTGAGGAATGGGGTCCGGGATCGTCGGCGCTGATGATAATAAGGCCGCCTTTCACGCCAATGTAGGCGGCGCTCATCAGCGGGTCCAGGGCCACGTTAAGCCCCACCATTTTCATGGCGCAGGCGGCCCGCTGGTTAAGGTAGGTGGCGGCCAGGGCGTTTTCCATGGCCACCTTTTCGTTAACCGACCATTCGCAGTAAGTTGGGTCTTGCATCTCCCGCGCATACTGTTCCACGGCCGGCAATATTTCCGAGCTGGGGGTGCCGGGATAGGCGGTCATAACTCTAACCCCCGCCTCCACCAGGCCGCGGGCCATGGCTTCGTTGCCAAGCAAAATTTCTTTCCTTATCGCCACTATAAGCCTCGTTTCAGTTAGGGTAACGCTTTAATTTACCTTGTTTGTCCTCATTGCTCAATAATATTTTATATTTTTTACGCTACTCTTTAACAGGCAAGCGGGCAGCCGGGGTTAGATATGTTCGGTAAAATTCAGGGATGACAGGTCGTGGCTGAGCGCCCGACGGGCAAAGGCGGTTAGAAAGTTGAGACCCAAATTTACCGAGGCGTGGGTAAAACTTAGGCGGCCAAGGGCATCCAGGCTTAGCTTTTGCCCGGCTTTAAGGCTGGTAACAAGGCCCAAAGGCGTGGTTAAAGCCTGGCGCGCGGCGGCCGCGCACAGGGTGCACAGGGCGCCGCCCTGCAGGCTTAAGGCCAGCGGCTTATCGTTAAACGGCTTTTGGCACGTCAAGCAGTTTTCCAGGTAAAGGCCAAAGCCTATTTCATGGAGAAAGCGATTGATGAAAATTAAAAGAGCCACGCGCCGCTCCTGGCTGCTGTGGCTGGCGGCCAGGCGGCTTAAGCTCTGCAGGGCCAGGTAAAGGCATTCGGGCAGGGGTTGGGCCGGCGCGGTGCCGCGCAGCAAAAACTCCAACACCGGCCCGGCGGCCAACCAGCGTCGGTAGTCCTCACGCAAGCCCACATATCCGGCTACCAGCCGGGCGCTGTTCAACAGCCACAACTCGCTGTTTTTAACCGGGCTAAGCTGCAACTTAAGCAGTTGGCCGCTTAGTAAAAGCCCGGTAAAGCGCTTTTGCGAACGATTGGCCCCGCGCGCCAGGGCGGTGAGGCGGCCATGGCGGTCGGTAAACATATCCACCAGCACATCGCTTTCGCGCAAGGGGCGCAGGCGCAAAATGAGGCCCAAAGGCTCTTCGCAGGTGTTTTCCTGGCTGGCTAGAGCTTCACGCATCTTCCTTGCTGCCCGGATGGGTAAAGGAGAAGATGACGCCCCCGGCCAGCAGACAGGCCACTATGGCCAGGCTTATGTAGGGGTTGATGTGGATTATGCCAAAAATGTCCATGAGCATTTTAAGCCCGATGAACACCAGCACCACGATGACTGACTTTTCCAAATGCACCAGGAAGCGCTTGCCCGCGGCCAGCAAAAAATACAGCGAGCGCAGGCCTAAAATGGCGAACACGTTGCTGGTGTAAACTAAGAAAATATTGTCGCCCACTACCGAAATAACCGCGGGCACGCTGTCCACGGCAAACATGATGTCCGCCACTTCCACCGCCACCAGGCATAAGAACAAGGGGGTGGCTTTATAAGCGGCCTGTTGTTTGCTGAAGAAATTGTGGCCATCCAAATAAGGGTGAATGGGCAATACGCGCTTGGTGAAGCGCACCGACCAGTGGTCGGAGTAGTCCGTTATTTCCTGCTGGGGCTGGCGCGAGCTTTGCCACATCTTCCAGGCCGACCACAAAATAAAAAAGGCGAACAGGGCCAGCGCGTATTTGCCAAACTGCATAACCAGGCCGGTGCCGGCGCCAATAAACACCATGCGCATAATGAGCGCGCCAATAATGCCGTAATACAGCACCCGGTGCTGGAAGGCGTCTTTCACGGCAAAAGAGCTAAAAATGGCCATGATGACGAACAAGTTATCCACGGAAAGCGATTTTTCCACAAAATAGCCAGTCAAAAACAGCACCCCGTCCCGACTGCCGTGCATATAGCCCACATAAACGGTAAAGAGCAGGGAGAGGAATATCCAAAAAGCCGACCACAGGGCCGCATTTTTGGTGGAAATGGGCTTGTCGTCGCGGTGGGCGTGCAAGTCTACCCACAGGCAGAAAAACACCACCGCAAAAAAGCCGACTATCTCCAACCAACTGTAATCACCAAGCATAATTAGTTCTCCAAAATTTAAAGTACAGGCTATTTTACCCTATGGCGGCAGCGGTGTCGCCAGGCATAGGCTAAAAGTTAGAGCGGCTTTGCCATATTCGTCTATAATTGTCTTAATTTTCGCGAGGTAAGAATTTGCTGGACAGACTAGCCTTTATAATAGCCTGGGCGGGCATTGCGGGCAAAAGCCCGGTGGCGCCTGGCACTATGGGTTCTTTGGTGGCGGTGGTGTTGGCGCCCTGGTGCTTCTACCCCCTGGGTTTTGGGCCCAGAGTTGGGCTTTTGTTGGCCCTGTTTGCGGTGGGCGCCTGGGCCGGCGGTCGGGTGGCCAGGCTGCGGGCCAAGCAAGACCCTGGCGAGGTGGTAATAGATGAGGTGGTGGGCCAGTGGCTGGCCCTTCTGTGGCTGCCTGGCCTGGTGTGGTGGCAGCTTTTGGCGGCTTTTGTGCTGTTTCGCCTGTTTGATATACTTAAACCCTGGCCGATTAACGCCTCGGAAAACTGGCTGCCCGGCGGCTGGGGTATAATGCTGGATGACGTGCTGGCCGGCCTAGCCGCGGCCTTGGGGGTTTTCCTGCTCAACTGGTTGCTTGCGTTTGCCTAACTCGCTGTTTTCATTCCAAACCCAGTTGGACAGGCTGTCGTTGTCGTTAATCCCCTGAGGATAGCGCCACTCGGCCTCTTCAGACTTGTCGCGCTTGCAATTGCCGCAATAATAGCAAATATGACAGAACATACCACCTCTACCCTGATTAGAAACATAATTAATAACAGTTACTATTATAGCACCGCAACTCAATATGCAAGCACCGGGCCGCTATTTTGAGCTTTAAAATAAAAAAGATAAAATAGGGCGTTTTTTATATAACAGGCAGCATAACGCGAGGAGACATATGAAAAAAAATAATTTCAGCGCGCGCCACTACGCGGCCACAGTGTTTGACGGGCTGGCCAAGGGGCTTTTCAGTTCGCTGATTATTGGCGTGGTTATAAAGCAGGTGGGGGTGCACAGCGGCATTGAGCTGCTGGTAACCATGGGGCAGATAGCCCAGTATTTGATGGGCCCGGCCATTGGCGCTGCTGTGGCCTATGCCCGGGGTTGCCGCCAGTTTACGGTAATGTCTTCCATGGTGGCCGGGGCCATTGGCGCGGGCACGCTAAGCCTGGGCGCCGGTGGCGCTTTTGTGGTGGCCATTGGCGAGCCGGTGGGCTGCTTTTGCGCGGCCCTGGTGGGAATGGAAGCTGGCCGGCTGGTGGAAGGGCGCAGCAAATTTGACCTGTTGCTGGTGCCGGCGGTGGTAATAGTGGCCGGTGGCCTGGTGGGCATTTTCCTGTCGCCTTTCATGTCGGCCTTTATGCAGTGGCTGGGCGCCATGATCAACAGTTTTACGGTTATGCAGCCATTGCCTTCAGGCCTGCTTTTGGGTCTGGGGGTGGGCATGATTTTATCTTCGCCCATTTCCTCCGCCGGGGTGTGTATTGCCATAGGCATAGACGGCCTGGCCGCGGGCGCGGCTTTGGCTGGCTGCTGCGGGCAGATGGTGGGCTTTGCTGTGGCTTCCTACCGCGAAAACAAGCTGCCTGGGCTGGTGGCCATTGGCCTGGGCACTTCCAAGCTGCTTTTGCCCAACATTGTAAAGCATCCGCTTATTTGGGTACCGGCTTCGGTGGCCAGCGGCATTTGCGGAGCGCTGGCGGCCACGGTTTTTGAAATGAAGGCCATAGCTGTGGGCGCGGGCATGGGCATGTGCGCCCTGGTTGGGCCTTTTACCACGGTGTCGGTTATGGGGGTGGAAGCCATATGGCGCATAGCGGTGCTCAACGTGCTTATACCAGCTGTCATCAGCCTTGTTGTTTCCGAATACATGCGTCGGCGCGGCTGGATAAAATCTGGCCAGATGCAGCTTAGCCGGGCATAGAAAAGGGCGGCATGGCGCACGCCAGCCGCCACAGGTTTAGAATACGAACTGGAAGTGGGCGCCCACCAGCCATTCATCGCCGGCCTTGCCCTGGTCGTTAGGCGCAAAATTCTTGCCCACAATATCGCCGTAGTTGTAATAAGCCACTTCCGGGGCAATGGTAAAGTTGCTGCTAATTTTGTATGGGAAGGAGACAAAGGCACCCATGCGGGTGTAGTTGTCATTGCAGTTGCCGCCCACCTGCCAGGCGGGATTGCTTAAGTTGGCAAAACCGGCACCCGCCTTTAGGGCAAGGGCTTCAGTAAAATTGTAAGCCAGGCCTAAGCCCAGGCCCCAATATCCGGTGTCTTCCACGCTGCCGCCCTTTATCATGGGCAATACCCCGGGCTGGCCGCCATAATGGCGCCCGCTGGTGGGGAAGAAGCTGCTGTTCCAATTGGTGCTTTGTTCGCCGGTCCAATCGGTGTCGGTATTTTGGCCGTAAAAGGCGTTAAGCATAATGGTAAACGGCCCGTTTTGGTATTGCAGCGGCAGTTGCAGCAAATAGGAAAGCACATGGCTGTCTACGCCGGCATGCAACTGGCCAAGCTCGGCGTTCTGGTAGGAGAGACCGAAACCAGGGGTGATGATGAGGCCGCCGTTTTTGATATCCAGCACAAATTCCAGGCGCGGCAAATAGCTGTTAGTGGCGGCGTTGCCGGCCAGGGTGCTGTTATACATGCCAAAGCCTGGCGTTTCCGCACCGGCCTGGCCAATGGCCAGCTCAAAGCTCAAGTTTTCGCTTATATCCACTTGTAAGCCCACTTTGGGGTTGCGGGTGCCGCCAATAAAGCCAAAGCCCATAAGGTCGCTTTTACCGCTTTTGCTGTGTCCCAGGCTATTGCCAGGCAAAATGCGGTCGCCCAGGCGGCCGGCAAATTGCCCTGCCAAAAATTTGCAGGCGCCCAGTTTCCACCAACCATAGGCAAAGCATACGCTCACAATTTCGGCCGCCGCTGAACCGTTATTATCCTGGTTGCTGATGGAAGCCAGGGCCAGCTCTATGTGGGCGCCGGCGGTTTTATCCGAGGATGTGAGCATGGTCCGCAAATAGCTTTTGATGTTTACGGTGGCGAAAAAGTTGGCAATACGCTCATTGCTTTTGTTGCCCCACTGGTTATGGCTGAGAACCTGCCAACCCATGTCGGCCTTGATGCGCCCGCCAATGGTGGTGGTGTGGCCAGGGGCTTCGGCCGCCGCAACCGGAAGGGCGGCAAAAAGCGCGGCCAGCACGGCCAGCGCCACAAATAATTTTTTCATGCAATTCCTTTATATTCACTTCCAAGGCAATTTCTATGGGTTTATGGCCAACGCGCCTGCCCCATGGGCTAAGTCGGCGCCTTGGCCAGTGCTTATCGGAGCAATGTGACAGAAAGACGACAAATAAACAACAATATTATGGCTGCGGCTGCAAAAATCGCGCTTTGATCCGTTATTTATTTCATATGGAAGATATATGCCGGTTGGTGAAAAACTTGGGTGCTAATTGCCGGCCAATATCGGCTGCAGTATAATATTGCGCGGCTTTTATTTTTGAGGAGCGCGGGCATGCGCCATTTTTATTTTGCCTTATGCCTGGCAAAACACTGGCCTGCAAAACCAGGCGAACTGGCGTGGCTAAGTGGTATTGTGGATTCGTATAACAGCGCCGAAAACACGGAGGTTATAAAAGACGCCATTATTAATGTGGAGAGGAGGGCAGGCTAGATGCCAGCTAAAAAAGTTGTCGGTTTTATTATGTTGCTTTTGGTACTGCTTCTGGCCAATGGCGCATTAGCCGCTACCACCCCATTGCTCAAAACAATAGACGGCCAGCGCTGGTATATAGATGTGGGCGGCACAGTTGCGGTGAACGAGCAGGCGCGGGTCGAACTTGAACGCCTGGGCCGGGAGGCCTTTGCCAGCCGTTATGCGCAAGCCGGGGTTATGTTTGAGTTAAGCGGACAAATCATGGTGCTTTACTCGGAAGACGGCGAGGAAGGGGAGCCAATTGATTTTAAGATTATCAGCCAAAGCGAGCGCCACGCCAGCCTGGTGCATAGCGGCGACGAAGGCCATGAAATAAATATAAGACTTGAGCTGAACAAGGATTTGCTCAAGGTGCGCTTATTGAAAGATAATAACGAAACGGCAGTGTTTTTTCGCCGCCGCTAGCCTGGGTCGCTGAAGGCTGCAACAAAGTTTGTATTAATTTTCGTATGAAAGCAATACAAATTTTATTTCATGGCGGTTTTGGCGCAGCGCCGGCGGTGTGAAATCAAAACGCACTTTATCGTCCGCGGTGGCCTGGCTTGGGCGGAAGCCCGTTGGCAAGGACACCGCGTAAGCCTGTTTCAGGCGGCATTACAAGCCATTTATGAAATGACTTGCAAGCATATCGGCTAATAAGCCCTGTGCCTAGCTTGTTTCAAGGTGCCACCCGCCTTCGCCATGGTAGATCATCTGGCGGGTCATGCCGCCATCTACCACAATATTTTCGCCGGTTATAAATTCGGCTTTTTCGCTGCACAAATAAAGCGCCATGTGCGCAACGTCTTCTGGTCGGCCAATGCGGCCCGTGGGGTTTTGCTGGTGATCGGCCATGTTATGGCTAAGTGCTTGGCCGTTAAGGTGCCACGCGCTTACATCTATCCAGCCAGGGCTTATGCTGTTTACCCGCACCCGGCCGGCCAGGCTTATAGCCATGGCATGGGTTAGGGCCACAATGCCGCCTTTGGCCGCGGCATAGCTTTCGCTGTCGGGCTGAGACATGAAAGCGCGGGTGGAGGCTATGTTGACAATGGCGGCAGCGGGATTAAAGTGGCTTTTGAAAAACAGGCTTAAATAATAGGGCGCGCTTACCCCCACGCGCAGCGCATAGTTAAAATTTGCGTAGCCGCAACCAGAGAGCAGGCCCCGCCGGCTAAGCCCCGCGTTGTTGATTAGAAAGTCAAGCCCGCCAAAGCGTTTTATAAAAAGCCTTGCAAAATGCTCACACACATTTTCTTCGGCTATGTCGCCATGCGCAAAAAATATTTTTTCAGCGTATTTTTCCGCCAAAGCCTTGCCTGCCGTCTCATCCGCATCTATTATGGCCACGCTGGCCCCGGCCTTGATAAACTCCTCAGTAATACAACGGCCAATGCCGTTGGCCCCGCCGGTAACAATGGCGTTTTTGCCTTCAAAGTCCATAACAATAACCTCTGGGTTTACAGGGTATAATGCTGTAAGGCAAAGAGGAGGCAATTTTAGCCTCCTCTTTCAATGCAAGCTCTACAGGGTTTGTGTCAGCTTTAAAATGGTTATTTCAAGCACTTTTTTTAGGAACGGGAATTTGGCCTTCATCATGTCAAATTCCGGGCCCTGGTCGATAAAGCGCGCGCGCCCCTCTAAGGCAAAGCCCGCGCCCATGGTTGCTAGCCCCATTACCTCTTTGCTGCCAAACACCATTTTTATTTTGTTGTTAAGGGCGGTGTTGTGCTGGGTACCGGTCATGCCGGCGGCCGGAATAAGCAGGCGCTGATCTGCGGTGATGTTGATGTAGCTGTTCCAGGTGGCGGCCACATGGGCGTCGTTATTTGCCCAGGAAACAATGGGGGCCACCCCTTCCTTACTGAGCACGGCACGAAAGGTTTCGGTTATCATGTTTGTTCTCCTGTTGGTGTTAAGGGGCAGTTGTAAAAAGCATGCCGCCAACCGGGTCAACAGCCCTTACATGGCCGGGGCGGGCATTACCATATATTACTAACTTTGGCATATTACTAAAATTACCTTTGCATGGGCATGGTTTAATAATAGCCCAAAATATGCTTTTGCGCCCCTGGCCGGGGGCATGGGGAATGGGGTATTGACTAATTTATGCTGGCATGGTAAATAGTTTCTGCTTTGCTCCTCGGTAGCTCAGTCGGTAGAGCAGGTGGCTGTTAACCACCCTGTCGCTGGTTCGAGTCCGGCCCGGGGAGCCAGTTTTTAATCCCGCAAGGGTCTAAACAGTCCGGAATCCTTAATAAATTTGGATTCCGGATTAGTTTTTTGTCCGTTTACGTCCGCCAAATACCATCGACATCCCTCCCTTTTCTTGGTACTTTTGTTGGTAGCAGAGCAATTTTTGATATTTTGTATTTAAAATACCAACAAGTATAACAAGCTATTATCACTAGAATTATACTGAAGTTACATTTTGCTGTGCTTTGTTGCCATATCGGATACCAACAGCCATGGGGAGATACCAACATGCCTTTAACCGATGTTTTGTTACGTAATATCAAACCCATCGATAAAGTCCAGAAAATTTCTGACGGCGAAGGGCTGTATCTACACGTCAGCCAGACCGGCGGCAAGTTATGGCGCATGGCCTATCGCTATGCCGGTAAACAGAAAACTTTAAGCTTTGGCGCCTACCCGGCGGTTTCCCTGAAAGAGGCGCGCAAAAGGCGCGACGAGGCCAAAGAGCTATTGGCTGCCGGGGTTGACCCCAATGTGGAAAAGAAGCGGGTTAAAGCACAACTGCTGGCCAGGGAAAAAGAAGCGACCAACACATTCGCCTTAGTGGCTGAAGAATGGTTTGTCAAATACTCTGTCAGCCTTTCTGAAAGGCACGCTAAAAGGCTGCGCTACTACCTTAACCAGCGGGTTCTGCCTATTATAGGCAAAAAGCCGCTAACCGAATGCGAGCCGGACGATTTTCTGGCCATTGTGGCCAAGGCCGAAAAGGCGGGTCATTATGAGATAGCGCGCAAGCTCATGCGCCTGTGCGGGCAGGTAATGGGCTATGCCCAAATTACCGGCAAAGTGAAATACAATGTGGTGAGCGGGCTTACCAAGATTCTGCCCAGCGCCCCGGTTAAGCATCTGGCCGCCATAACCGAGCCTAAGGAAATAGCCCAACTGCTGCGGGATATCGACAACTACGAAGGGCATTTTGCGGTAGTCTATTATCTGAAAATCTTGCCCTATGTATTCACCCGCCCCTCTGAGTTGCGGCTGGCCCAGTGGTCGGAAATAGACTGGGATGAACGGCTTTGGAAGATACCAGCCACTCGCATGAAAATGCGCCGCAGCCATACTGTGCCTCTGGCAAGCCAGGTGCTGGAGTTGTTGCATGGTTTAAAAAGCGTTTCCCGCGTCAGCAAATTCTTGTTTCCCAGCATACGCAGCAACACTGCCACCATAAGCGATGCCGCCCCTCTGGCCGCGCTACGGCGCTTGGGTTACACCAAGGAGGAAACCTGCCTGCATGGCTTCCGCTCCACTGCCAGCACCCGTTTGAACGAGCTTGGCTACCGGGCCGATGTCATTGAATCACAGTTGGCCCATAAAGACTCAGACAGCGTGCGCTTGGCTTATAACCGCGCTGAGTATTTGGAGGAACGCCGTAAAATGATGCAGTCATGGGCTGACTACTTAGACGGATTACGCGCGGAAGCCGGTCTGCCGGCGGTGTAGTAATGGTGCCGCTAGTGTTATGGCGCAGTGTAAATGTGGGGCCTGCAGTTAACAAAACAGTCTTTCCCATCATGCCATATTGAAATTTTATGGGCCTGGCTCCTCACGCCCGGCTCACAAAATTTATAGAACAAGGCCAAAGGCCTTCCGGGCCTTTTCGTTCCCGTCAACCTCATTTTCTGAAAATCACGTAATATTTCCGGTGGATAACGCTGATATGCTTAAAAGATCATTCACGGTGCTTGACATTTGTTCGTGGGCGAACTAAATTAAGAGTTAGACTTGGTTCGCCCACGTACTAAATGGAGCCACACATGAAAAAACAATGCGACCCCCATTCCATTATTGCCCTGTCCGCAGCCATACGCGAACTGGCCAATGCGTTTATTCTTGACTCTCTGACGGAACGCGGCATTGCTGACATTCTTCCGGCTCATGGGGCTGTCCTGAACGCGCTATTCAAAGAAAGTCCCCTGCAAATGAACGCGTTGGCGGAAAGCATCGGCAGGAAAAAGAACACCGTTACCGGACTCATTACCACACTTGAGGAGAGAGGCTACTGCCGCCGCGAGCCTGACCCCAATGACGCGCGCGCGCAGTTGATTTTCCTGACGGAAAAAGGGGAAGCCATGCGCCAGGTTCAGGGCGAGGTTTCCGCTGAATTACTGCGCAAGGCTTGGGGCGATACGGGCGAACAGGAACAGGCCGCCTGCGTTCGAGGTCTGGAAAAAATTTTGCAAAATCTGCAACAAGACTAGGCTCCGCCCTCATTAACCACTGGCTGCCGCTGCTCGGTCTTTGCTATGCAATTTTCAAAAACAAAAAGATCTGGAGCGCACGCGGAAAAACTCTTCATATTTATCAGGAGCGCCACCTATGCCTGCAAGAATGGATTCAGAGTTTCCGGCTTATTATATTTCCCACGGCGGCGGTCCCTGGCCGTGGATGCCGGAAGAGCGGAATACGGTCTACGCCGAACTCACGGCGGCTCTCTCAGCCATCATTCCCTCGCTCCCGCGAAAACCGGAAGCCATTCTCATGATTTCCGCCCACTGGGAGGAGGAGGTCTTCACCGTCCAATCTTCGCCTAAACCTGGCATGGTGTATGATTACTATGGGTTTCCAGAATTCACCTATGCAATCCACTATACCTCCCCCGGCAGTCCGGCTCTGGCGCATGACGTTCTGCGCCTGCTGCGGAACAGCGGTATTCCTGCCGGAGAAGATGCGAATCGGGGCTATGATCACGGCATGTTCTCCCCCATGGAGGTCATCAATCCCGACGCGGATATCCCGGTTGTCCAGCTTTCATTGAAAACCGGCTTGCGCCCCCATGAGCATATCGCTCTGGGTCGAGCGTTACGCCCGTTGCGCAAAGAGCGGATATTCATAATGGGCAGCGGATTGAGCTATCACAACCTCCGCCTGTTTAACCGCCGTGCCGAGCAACCGTCCGGAGAATTTGACGCCTGGCTGCGGGAAACCGTCACCCGGACGCGCGGGCAGGAACGCAACACGCTTCTGGAGCAATGGGAAAACGCCCCGTCCGCGCGTATTGCCCATCCGCGAGAGGAGCACTTGCTCCCGCTTATGGTTGCCGTAGGTTGCGCGGAGGACGAGTATGGAGTGACGACCTACAACCAGACGGATTTCATGGGCGGGGTCCACGTATCGAATTTTCAATTCGGGTAATTCCGATTTCGGATAAAAGCGTACAGGGGCGCGAAATATCACGGGAAGGTCGAACGGCGCGATGATGAACGCTGCTTCGGCGTAAACGGTATCGAGCATACCAAAGCCAAAGCCAGGCTCAGCAGTTTAATGAGGGCTGCGCCTGACTCAACCAACATCTGTAAACGAGAGGTAATTATGAGCAATGCAGTAAAAGAAATAGCCGGTATTCTGGCCGAAACTCCCATGTGCTTTATCGCCACAGTAGAGGGTAGCGAACCACGGGTCAGAGCGTTCCAGTATCAGTTTGAGCAGGGAGGCAAATTATGGTTCTGTACGGCCAAGAGCAAAGACGTGTTCAAACAACTCCAGACCAATCCGGCCGTTGAAATCTGCGCAGTCAAGCAGGATATGACCTGGGTTCGCGTAAACGGCAAAGTCACGTTTGAAGACAACCGGGCGGTGAAAGAGCGCATCTTGTCTGAACAGCTGCTTATCAAAGGCATTTACGGCACAGCGGACAACCCGGACTTTACCACCTTCTGCATAGAACACGGTGCCTACACCATTGCCGATTTTTCCGGCAATCCGCCCCGTGGAGGCGCTTTTTGATCAAACAACATAACAACATGAGGTATAGTAAAATGAAAATCGCAGTGATTGGCGGAAACGGCAAGGCTGGCAGCCTGATCGCAAAAGAAGCGGCAAGTCGCGGGCATGATGTGACAGTCATTGTCCGTAGTGACCAGACCCCGGCTGCAAACATCAAAGCCGTGGTAAAAGACCTCTTTGACTTGAGCTATACGGATGTAAAAGACTACGAGGTAATTGTAGACGCCTTCGGCGCATGGACGCCCGAAACCTTGCCGCTGCATCAGACCACCCTCAAGCACCTGGCCGATATTCTTTCCGGTAAGCCCAACCGTCTGCTGGTGGTCGGCGGCGCGGGAAGTTTGTATGTGAACCAGGAACACACCAAGCGAGTCATGGATAGCCCGGACTTCCCGGAAGCGTTTATACCGCTTGCCACAAACATGGGGGCTGCACTGGACGCCCTGCGCAAGCGGGATGACGTAAACTGGACGTATCTAAGCCCGGCTGCCGATTTTCAGGCCAATGGCGCCCGTACGGGAAAATACACGGTGGCCGGAGAAGAGTTGACGCTTAATGCAAAAGGGCAAAGTGTCATCAGTTATGCTGATTACGCTATAGCCATGGTGGACGAAGCGGAGAACGGCAAGCATATTCAAAAAAGGTTAAGCGTTGTAGGAGAGTAACAGAATCGGGAATAACTAAGCAAAGCCCGTCAAAAAGTCTCTTTCGCCGGGCTTTGCTCACAGGTGACCATGATGACACAAGAAGAGCGGCTTTCCTGGCTTATAGAGGAACTGCAAAAAGAGAATCCTGACTGGATGTATCATGTTGGCCCTAAAGCGCACCTGAATGGCCGGGATATGCTGCGTTCGCTCGTAAATAGACCCTGTAAATAATTTTGTGTAAATGCGGTTTTGTATTTTTTAATATCGTTCCATCATGAAGCGGTTAAGCGCCGGTTTCCAGTCTCTGATGGGCATGGTCCACTTTTTTGCCGCATGTTTTATGGCCAAGTATACCACCTTCAAGGCCGCGTTGTCGTCGGGGAAGAGTTTACGGTTGTTAAGCGCTTTACGGATTACACTGTTTAGCGACTCTATGGCGTTGGTGGTGTAAATGACTTTACGAATTTCATCGGGGTAGTCAAACAGAGGGATTAGGTTAACCCA
>JAVBVK010000006.1:0-17096 GCA_031554335.1 Desulfarculales bacterium | reverse complement strand
GCCGCAACCCGGAATCCAGGCTGTTGGGTTTAAAACAAAAGGCATGGATTCTTCGCTGCGCGCTTCGCGCTTCGCTCTGAATGACGGAGTGGGGGGATGTGCTTCGCTCTGAATGACGGAGTGGGGGGATGTGCTTCGCTCTGAATGGCGGAGTGGGGGGCTGTGGCGCCGCGCTTGAGGTGACGGGTGAGGGAGTGTGCTTATTCTTAACTAGAGCGTGTTAACATAAAGTATTAAAGTAAGTAAGCTCAGCACTCATTAATTGCTTGTGTGAACAGGCTGCTTAATCAACAGTAATGTGGCATGTCATGCCGGAAGCCGCTTTGCGGCTATCCGGCATCCAGGCTGTCAGCTTTAAAAGCCAGGCCCCGGATAGCGGCCAGCGCCACTTCCGGGGTGACAATAACGCAATTATTTGTTACAAGCCATTTATGAAATGGCTTGTAACAATTGTGAGTTCTGAGCGGGCTTAAGCCCAGGGGCGCTTCATGCTTTCAGCCTTGCGTTTCTGGCCCCGGCCTCAAGGGGCCAGGCCAGGCCCGGCGTTACCGCCCGCCTTAAACCCGGCGGCAAACTCTTTCAGCACCAGCCCGCGCTCCTCCTGCTTGTTTTTCACTTCTCCATCCAGGCGCGCGGCTAACAGGCGTTCTTTTATGGCGGCCAGCCGCGGCCCCGGGGCAAAGCCCATGGCCATAATGTCGTTACCGTTAAGTTCCGTCTTTACCTTGCACCACACGGTAAGGTAGTTGCTTACGGCCTTTTTGACTTCCTCCTGTTTGGTGCTGCCCATAATGAACAACTGGTATTCCAGCTTAAGGTCTTTAAGCAAATTATAGATGCGCGAGGGTTTCAAGTTTTTGCGCTGCAACTGGTTGAAGGCCTGGTTGGTCAGGCGGCGGGCGTTAAGCATTTCTTCCAGCATCTTAGGGGCCAGGCGCACCCGCCGGGCCAGTTCCACAGACTGGTTTTCGCTAAGCTGGGCAATAAGGCCCATGCCGAAAAGCACCCAGGGGCGCAGGGGCTCTTCCAGAAAAGACAGCTTGTACCAGTTGTACACATCTTCCAGGGAATAGAGCAGTTCCTGCTGGTGGGCGTCTATGCGCAGCGCCGGGTGCAGGAAGGCAAGCATTTTTATTTCATGCAGCCGCAGCAGGCAGGCGGTGGGGTTCTGGCTTGATAAAACCAGGCGCAATTCGTGCCCCAGGCGGTCGGAGGAGAGCTGGCTTAAGACCTCCAGCTTAACCGCGTTTTTTATAAGCGCCTCGGTTTGCCTGGCCAGCTTGAAGCCTAGGCGCTGTTCAAAGCGAATGGCGCGGAAAATGCGGGTAGGGTCTTCCACAAAAGAAAGATTGTGCAAAACCCTGATAATGCCTTCTTTGATGTCGTGCAGGCCGTCGAAAAAATCCACCAGCGTTCCGTATTTGCCGGGGTTTAAGTGAATGGCCAGGGCGTTGATGGTGAAGTCGCGGCGGTACAGGTCTAGCTTGATGGAGCCCATTTTAACTTCGGGCAGGGCCGCCGGCGAATGATAATACTCTATGCGGGCGCTGGCCAGATCTATTTGCAAGTCGTCTTTGAAGGCCAGGTTGGCGGTGCGGAATTTTTTGTTTATCTTAAGCTTGGCCGCCGGGTTGGTTTTTACATACTGCCTGGCAAACTCGGTGGCGTCGCCTTCAATAACCACATCCAAATCAGAGTTTTCGCGGCGCATAATGATATCGCGCACCCCGCCGCCCACCAGGTAGGCGTGGCAGTCCATCTCCTCGGCCAGTTCGCCCAGGTGGCGCAAAATATCGTTTACCTGGCGGCTTAAGCGCTCTTTAAGCAGGCTTTGCACATTGCGCAGGCGGGCGCCATCCAGCTTTTCCAGCGCATAGGGCGAATACTCGGGCAGCTCCGGGTTGTCGATTAAGGTGCGCAAAAGGTCGGTGCGGGTTATCACGCCAATTACCCGCTCGTTTTCCACCACCGGCAAAAGGCGCATGCGCTGGTGAACAATGGCATACTCCACCTCGGCCAAAGTGGCGCTGGGGGGCACGCTTTGCACCATGATATCCATATATTCGCTTACCGGCAGCAGCCCCAGGCCGTGGTTAAGGGCGCGCTCCACCGTGCGGTTGGTTATTATGCCGCGTATGTTGTCGTCTTCCATTACCGGCATTACGTTGAGCTGATAACGGCTGAATATTTCGTGGGCCTGTTCAATGGCGCTTTCCGGGGCAAGATAGATGACCGGGCTGGTCATAAGGTCTTGGGCCAGGCGGGTGGGTTTGATGTTGTCTTTGAGAAGCCTGAGCAGGTTTTCACCGGCCGTGCTCAGGCTCACTTCCTGCAGGGTGGCGCTGGCCGCGTTGGCATGGCCGCCGCCGCCTAGAATACGGGCTATCCTGCCCACATCCACCTGCTTTATGCGCGAGCGCGCAACCAGGTGCACCCTTTCTTCCATGCGGGCCAGCACAAAAAACACATCCAGATTTTCCATGTCCATTATTTTGTGCACCAGGGCCGCCAGGTCGGAAACATAGCTGGCGCGCGCCACCGTGGCAATGACGACTTTTATGCCATGAATGATCAGCTCGTTGGAAGACTTTATCATGTCGTTTAGAAGGGCCACTTCCTCGGAGTTCATCTCTCTGGTTATGAGAGAGGACATGATGTTAAGATCGGCTCCTTGCTCCAGAAGCCAGGTGGCCATCAGCATGTCTTGCGGGGTGGTGGAGGTAAAGGTGAAATTGCCGGTATCCTCGTAAATGCCCAAAGCCATTATGGTGGCCTCATCCCGGTTCAGCTTTATGCCTTTTTCGCGCATAAGCTGGCAGAGCAGGGTGGTGGTGGCCCCCAGGGGCCGCACCAGTTGGCAGGCGGCCTTGATATCGTCTTCGCTGTCGGGGTGATGGTCGTAGAGGTGCACTTCCACCTCCGGGTCGCTGGCCAGGGCGGCCAGCGCGCCAATGCGCTCGGCCTGCCGGGTATCCACCACAATAAGCCGGCGCACCCTGGTGGTGGGCACGTCTTTGAGTTTTACAAAGTTGAAAAAATAACATACCGATTCCACAAAAAAATTGCGCAGATTGCGCTCTTGCGAACCAGGGAACACCAATAAGGCGCCGGGGTAGAGCTTGGCCGCCGCCAGCATGCTGGCCAGCGAGTCGAAATCGGTGTTAATATGCGAGGTTATTAAATCAATGTCGCGCGCCATGGTTTGCCTTGTTTAATAATAAGTTCTAATTCTATAGCAAAGTAAATTATTTTGCTTGCTACTGTGATTATAAGGCAACAGCGGTTATAATTATGCAAAAATCTTCCGGCTACGCGGGGTTAGCCGCCAGGCGGGGTTTTGCGGCGCTTATGCGCCCTGGCCGCGCGGGGCGGGCTTCTAGCCCGGGCCGGCAATATTTTGGGTGCTTGAAGCGCTTTTTAGAAGTAATTTATGAAATGGCTTCCAGCCCTGCCCGCAAAGGCCCGCCAAGGCGGCCCGCCGGAAGGCCATGCTTCCCGGCCAGGCCATCTTTACATAAGCCCCGGCAGGGGGGGATGAAACGAACTCTAGTTATGCAAAAGGTGAGGAAAACTATGTCTTTGTATTTTACCGACGAACACAACATGCTGCGCGAAATGGTGCGCCAATACGCGCAAACCGAACTGGCCCCGCTGTCCATTGAAATGGATAAAGAGCACCGCATGTTTCCTGAAGTGCTGGAGCGCTTGAAAGAGCTTAACCTGCTGGGCATAATGGTGGATGAACAGTACGGCGGCGTGGGCGCGGACATGCTGAGCTACGCCATTGTGATGGAGGAAATTTCCAAAGTGTGCGCCAGCACCGGGGTTGTCATTTCAGTGCATAACTCCTTGGCCTGCGGCGGGCTTTCCGCCTTTGGCAGTGAAGCGCAAAAACAAAAGTACCTTACCGCCTGCGCCGCCGGCGAGATGCTGGGCGGCTTCTGCCTTACCGAACCGGGCTCCGGCTCCGACGCCTCCAACATGAGCACCACCGCCGAGCCGCAAGGCGACCACTATGTGCTGAACGGCAGCAAGTGCTTTGTTACCATGGGCCAGGAGGCCAGCCTGTTTCTGGTGGCCGCGCGCAGCGACCGCAACAAGGGCGTAAAGGGCATTTCCGTGTTTTTGGTGGAGCCATCCATGGAAGGCTTTATTCTGGGCCAGGCCGAAGATAAAATGGGCATGCGCGGCTGCTCCACCCATGAAATAATTTTCCGCAACTGCAAGGTGCCTAAAGAAAACCTGCTGGGTTCCGAGGGTGACGGCTTCAAGATTTTCATGAAGCTGCTTGACAGCGGCCGGGTGGGCATTGCCGCCCAGGCTTTGGGCATTGCCGCCGGCGCTTTGGAGGCAAGCGTAAAATACGCCAAAGAGCGCCAGCAGTTTGGCAAGCCCATTGCCAGTTTTCAGGCCGTGCAGTGGATACTGGCCGACATGCACACCAAGGTGGAGGCGGCCCGGCATTTGGTGCACAACGCGGCCAGGCTGAAAGACGCCGGCCAGGACTACTCGCTGGCTTCCGCCATGGCCAAGGTGTTTGCCGCTGAAACCGCCATGTGGGTTACCACCAAGGCGGTGCAGGTGCATGGCGGCTATGGCTATACCAGGGGCTATTTGGTGGAACGCTATATGCGCGACGCCAAGGTAACCGAAATTTACGAAGGCACCAGTGAAATTCAGCGGCTGGTAATTGCCAACCGCATTTTGGGGTAAACATGGGCAATATAGTTGTTTGTTACAAATGGGTGTGGGACGACGCCGACATAAGGGTAAACCAGCAAACCCGCGAGCTGGATTTCAGCCGGGCGGCGCGCAAGATAAGCGAATACGACCGCAACCTCTTGGAGGCGGCGGTGCGGCTTAAGGCCGCGCTGGGCACGGGCGAAATATGGGCGCTAACCTGCGGGGCCGACAGCGAGGCCAGCGCCAAAGACGCCCTTAGCCGGGGCGCGGACAACGCGCTTTACGTCAGCGATAAGGCCCTGGAAGACGCGGACAGCCAGCTAAACGCCAAAATTCTGGCCGCGCTGCTGCAAACTTTAGATAACGTTTCAATTGTGCTGTGCGGCGAAGGCTCTAGCGACGCCTATGCCCAGCAAACCGGCACCCGCCTGGCGGCGCTGCTTGGCCTGCCCTTGCTTTCCAATGTGTGCAAAATAGAGCTGGCTGGCGACAAGCTGCATCTTACCTGCAAAATGGAAGAGGGGCTGGAGGTGGTGGAGGCGGCCATGCCCTTAGTGCTTAATGTGCTGCCCGAAATTTTTGAAGCGCCCATTCCCGGTTTTAAGCAGATTATGGCGGCCAAGAAAAAGCCGGCCCTGGCCAGGCCTTTGGCCGAGCTGGGGGTGGAACTGGCCTCCCCGCTTAGCGTGCTGAGCGTGCTGGCTCCGGAAAACTTGCGTAAAGGCATACGCATGAACCCGGAAGGGGTTTCGCTTAACGATGCCGCGCAAAAACTGGCGCAAGAATTAAAGCCGCTTACGCAGTAGGAGAAAAATATGAAAGTTTGGGTATTGGCAACTGAAAGCGCGCTTGCGGCCGAGCTTTTGGGCAAGGCGCTTGGCTTTGGCAAGGCGCGGGTATTGCTGGACGGCGACGAGGCCGCGGGCAAAGAGCTGCTGGGCTTGGGCGCCTGTGCCGTAAGCCTTATGCCGTTAAACGCAAGCGGGCCCTGGCAGGGCTATTGCCAGGCGATTTTGGAACTGGCTGAAGAGGAAGCTCCGGAACTTATAATGGTGGGCAGCAAAAAACGGGCGCGCGATGTGGCGGGCTTTTTGGCCGCCAGCCTTGATATACCCTGCCTGGCGGAAATAAAAAGCATTGAAAAACAAGACGACGGCTGGCTGGCCAGCCGCCTGGTATACGGCGGCCTGGCGCTTAAAACCGTGCGGGCCAAAGGCCGGCTGATGGTTACGGTGGCCGCTCAAACCTTTGAGGCGCCGGCTGGCGCCGCGCCGGCCGAAGGCGATATAAGCGTTTTGCGCTACAACGCCGCCGGCCTTAGCGTGCTGGCGCGCCAGCCCAAGGAGCGGGCCGAAGTGGATTTGGCGGCCGCGCCCGTTGTGGTGGGCGTGGGCCGTGGTTTTGAAAAGCAAGAGGAGCTGGCCCTGGCCGAGGATCTGGCCAAAGCCATGGGCGGGGAACTGGGCTGCACCAGGCCTATTTCCGAATTCTTCCACTGGCTGCCGGAAGACCGCTATCTTGGCATTTCCGGCAAGGTTATCAAGCCCAAGATATATTTGGCCGCCGGGGTGTCGGGGCAGGCGCAGCACACCTATGGGGTGCAGGGGGCCAAGGTTATTGTTTCGGTGAATAAAGACGAAAACGCGGCCATGAACGCGCTTGCCGACTATTATATTGTGGGCGACCTCAAAGAAGTGCTGCCCGCTTTAAGCAAGGCCTGGCAAGGCTGAAAATACAAGCTCAACATAGGATAAAAACATGGCGGATGATAGTTTTGACGTGATTGTGGTAGGCGCCGGGCCGGCCGGCTGCGCGGCGGCCACGGTAATGGCCAAAGCCGGGCTTTCGGTGCTTTTGCTGGAGCGGGGCGTTACCCCGGGCTCTAAATCCATGTCCGGCGGCCGGCTCTATGCCTACTGCGCGGACAAGGTGTGGCCGGGCTTTGCCCAGCGCGCGCCCTGGGAACGCAGGGTTACGCGGGAAACCGTGAGTATGGTGGACGGGGCCAGCATGGTTAACCTGGACTTGCAGTCGCCGGAGCTGGCGGAAGCCGGGCGGGATTCTTACACCGTGCTGCGCGGCCAGTTTGACGCCTGGGCCGCCGGGCAGGCCGAGGCGGCCGGGGCCGAGCTGGTGTGCGCGGTGAACGTGGAGCGGCTGTTATATAAAAACGGCGGCGTGGGCGGCGTGGTTATTGACGGCGAGGAGGTGGAGGGCAAAGCGGTGGTGCTGGCCGAAGGCGCGGGCGGCAAGCTTACGCAAAGCGCCGGGCTTAAGGCCGAGCTAACCCCCCACCAGGCGGCGGTTGGTTTTAAAGAAGTGATAGAGCTGCCGGAAGAGGCCATTAACCAGCGCTTCAACCTGGAGCCCGGCTTGGGCGCGGCCCGCCTTTTTGCCGGCAGCGTAACCGGCGGCCTGCCGGCCAGCGGCGCCTTTTTGTATACCAATAAAAGCAGCCTTTCTTTAGGCATGGTAATAAGCCTGGCCGCGGCCGCCAACAGCCAGAGGCCGGTGCACGAGTACCTGGAGGAGTTCAAACACCACCCGGCCGTTGCGCCGCTTTTGGCCGGCGGAAACAGCGTGGAATATTCCGCCCATCTGGTGCCCGAGGCTGGTTTTAACGGGCTTTCCATGCTCTATGCCGACAACCTTCTAGTTACCGGCGATGCGGCGGGCATGGTGATAAACCACGGGTTTACGGTGCGCGGCATGGATTTGGCCATTGCCTCGGGCCTGGCCGCGGCAAACGCCATTGTGGAATGCCAGGGCAATTACCCGGCCGGCAAGCTGGGGCCGGCCTATGAGCGGCAGCTAAGCCTTAACCAGGTGCTGCCCCATCTGAAAGCCTACCGCAACATGCCGGCCTTTATCGACAACCCGCGCATGACAGAAGATTATCCCAAACTGGCGGTGGAGGTATTTAAAAGCATATTTACCTTTAATGGCGCCGCGCCCAAGCCCCTTATAACGGGCAAGGTGCTGCCCAAACTGCGTAAAATAGGCTTTATCAACCTTATTAAAGACGCCTGGAAGGCCAAGGGGGCATTATGAAAAAGATGTCGGTGGAAGACAGGCTGGCCCTGAACAAGTTTGTGGTGGACGAAGGGCAGCCGCACATTACGGTTGATGAAAGCAAGCTGGACGGCAAAACTTTGCGGGCGCTGCTAACCGCCTGCCCGGCCGGGCTTTACACCCTAAGCGCCGAGGGCAAGCTGGTGTTTGAATATGCCGGCTGCCTGGAGTGCGGCACCTGCCGGGTGCTGTGCGCCTCTTGCCTGGGCGCCATGAGCTGGAACTACCCCAGGCCCACCAAAGGGGTTTTTTACCGCTATGGTTAAGGCTGCTTGGCGGCCTTAATTGCGCCGGGGTTGGGGGCCATACTTGACAAAATTGTTGTAATCTTATAAAAAGTGTTACTTTGTGGCAATATTGGCCGTGAACGGGGCCGGGTTTCGCGGCAAGCGGAAGTTTAACCTGGCTGGCGTTTAATTGTTTGATATGTTTTGAATAATTGCAAGGAATGGCTGCCGTGGCCCGCGCGGCGCTTTTGGCGGGTGTTGGCGGCGCGGCCAACCCGCTGGTTATTGGCAAAATTTAAGGCTTTTGCACCTTAAGTTAGGCGGATGGTTGCCCGAATGAAGATTCTGAGGGAAGATATAACCCAACAGGGCCTGGCCGTGTCTTTTACGGATTTGGAGGCCAAGCCGGCGGATTTGGGCGACGCGCGGGTGCTGAAGGCAATAGTTGAGCCGCCCCGGGCCCGGTTGCGGCTTAACCTTATGCGCAACGACATGGTGCGGGTGGAGGGCGCTTACAGCGCCCGGCTGGAAGCGGTTTGCAGCCGCTGCCTTAGCCCGCTTACGCTTGCCCTGGCCGGCGAGCTTAATGTGGTTTTTCAGGTGGATAAGCAGGGCGGCGAAGAGGAGATAATGCTTTCCGCCCGCGATCTGGAAGTGTATTTCTACGATGGGGTGGAGCTGGACCTGGGCGCGCTGGTGCGCAACGAGCTTAGCCTGCAAGTTCCCTTTGCTCCGGTTTGCGCCGAACCTTGTTTAGATATTTGCCCGGCCTGCGGCAAGCTGCTGGTGGATAAAGCCTGCGATTGCCGCGTGCGGACGCCGGACCCCCGATGGGCCAAGCTGGCCGGGCTGAAGTTAGACCAATGACGTTTAACATTTTAGTTAACCTATTAAAGATAGTGAAAAGGTAAAGACCATGGCCGTTCCCAAGAGAAGACAATCGCACAGCCGTACTCACAAACGCCGCGCGCATGACGCCATTACCCTGCCCAACGTGGTAAGCTGCCCCCAGTGCAGCGAACCCAAGATGCCGCACCGCATATGCCCCTCCTGCGGCACTTATAAGGGCCGCCAGGTAATAGTTAAGGATGAAGAATAGCTATCTCCCCTCATGCCGTGTGCCCGCCGACCCTTCAAGCTAGTTTGCCAGCCTTTGAGGGGCGCGGGTGCTTGTCCATTTTATTATAAAAACCCTTTAACAAGGCCCAAGGCCTTAGGAGTAATTTATAATGGATTATTTTTTGACTGAAGAACAAAAGATGCTGAAGGATCTTTGCCGGGAGATTGGCGAAGAGAGGGTGAAACCGGTACGGCACGAACTGGATGTTACCGGCGCCTTTCCCACCGACATCATGAAGTCCATGGCCCAGGCCGACCTGTTCGGCATTATCTTCCCCGAAGAGTTTGGCGGGCTGGGCGGCGGCACCATGGATATGTGCATTGCCGTGGAAGAGCTCTCCAAATACTGCCTGGGCGTTTCCACCACCTATGCCGCCACCTTTCTGGGTTCCTTCCCCCTTATCCTCTTTGGCAGCGATGAGCAGAAAAAAGAATTCATGCCCCGTTTGGCCAGCGGCGAAATTCTGGCCGCTTTCGGCCTTACCGAATCCGGCGTGGGCTCGGACGCGGCCGGGGTTAAAACCACGGCCAAACTGGTGGGCGACGAATACATTTTGAACGGCAGCAAACAATGGATAACCAACGGCGGCCATGCCGGCATGTACACCATTGTGGCCTCTACCGATAAAACCAAAGGCGCCCGCGGCTTCAGCTGCTTTTTGGTAACGCCCGACGACCCCGGCTTCAGCGTGGGTAAAAAAGAAGACAAAATGGGCATTCGCTGCAGCGCCACCGCCGAACTGCTGTTTCAGGACTGCCGCATTCCCAAAAGCCGCCTTTTGGCCAAAGAGGGCATGGGCTTTAACATTGCCATGAAAACTTTGGATAAATCCCGCCCCGGAGTGGGCGCCCAGGGCTTGGGCGTGGCCGCCGGCGCTTTGGACGAGGCCATTGAGTTTGCCCGCACCCGCCGCCAGTTCGGCCAGACGGTTATCAACTTCCAGGCGGTTTCCCACCTGCTGGCGGAAATGGCCACCCGGGTGGAAGCCGCGCGCAGCCTGGTGTATGCGGTGGCCCGCTATGCCGACACCGGCGCCAAAGAAGTGAGCAAAGTAAGCGCCATGGCCAAACTGTTTGCCACCGACGTGGGCATGTGGGTAACCACCCAGGCGGTGCAGGTAATGGGCGGCAATGGCTACATGAAAGAATACCCGGTGGAAAAAATGATGCGCGATGCCAAAATCCTGCAGATTTACGAGGGCACCAACCAGATCCAGCGCGGGGTTATTGGCCTTGAGCTTAACCGTGAATACGGCCGTAAGAAAAAATAATCTTTAACGTTTAAGCTAGCTAGTTTTTAGTAGCGGGGTAAGAATGAAAATAATTGTTTGCCTGAAACAGGTGCCCGACGCGGCCAACGTTTCCCTGGACCCGGAAACCCATACCCTGAAAAGGGAAGGGGTGGCGGCCATAATCAACCCCTTCGACCTGTTTGCCCTGGAAGCCGGCTTACGCCTGCGCGATGCGGTGGGCGCCACCATTACCGTGCTTAGCATGGGGCCGCCCCAGGCCGAAGAGGCCTTGAAAGACGCCATTGGCTACGGCGTGGATGAGGCGGTGCTGCTTAGCGACCGCGCCTTTGCCGGGGCCGATACCTGGGCCACCACCGCCGTGCTGGCCAAAGCCATTGAAAAGCTGGGCGGGGCGGATCTCATAATCTGCGGCAAACAGGCCGTGGATGGCGACACCGCGCAGGTGGGCCCGGGCATTGCCGCCAGGCTGAACCTTCCCCAGGTGGCCTTTGTTAAGGGCTGGCGCCAGGTGGAGGAAAAACGCATGGTGGTGGAACGCCAGCTGGACGAAGGCTTTGACGTGGTGGAAATGCCCCTGCCCGCGGTAATGACCGTGGTGCGCGAGGTGGGCGAGCCCAGGCCCCAGTCGCTTAAAAGCAAGATGAAGGCGCGCGGCTACAAACCCGTGGTGTGGGGCGCGGCCGATTTGGGCCTGGCGCCCGAGGACGTGGGCCTGGCCGGCTCCTTCACCCAGGTGGTGGAAGTGTTTCCGCCGCCGGCCGGAGGCATTAAAGAGCAGCTTTACGGCACCCCGGAGGAAATGGGCGCTTCGGTTATAGAACGCTTGATTGAGCGGAAGATATTGATTATCGGGGGCTAGCGCCTGCCGCCGGAACCCCCGGCCGGTCTTTAGCTTATAAATAAAGGAGTAAGTTATGTCAGTGGTAATAGATAAAGAAACCTGCGTGGGCTGCGGCGCCTGCGTGCCTACCTGCCCGGTGGATGCTTTGGAAATGGTTGATGACAAGGCGGACGTCAACGACGAATGCATTGAGTGCGGAACCTGCCTGGATGCCTGTCCGGTAGAGGCTATCAGCCTCTAGGGGTTGGTCAACAAGTTTGGTTAACCCTGGAGGAGGCCGTAAATTTAAATGGCGGTTTTAATAGATAAAGAAAAATGCACAGCCTGTGGCCTGTGTGTGGATGCCTGCCCTTTTGCCGCGCTGGCGCTTAAAGACGAGGTGGCGGTGGTTGGCGATGGCTGCACCATGTGCGGCGCCTGCGTGGATGCCTGCCCCATGGGCGCCATTGCCATGGAAAAGGTGGAAAAAAAGGCCGATGAGCGCACCGCGACCAGCCGCGGGGTGTGGGTATGGGCCGAACAGCGAGACGGGGTGATGCCTGATGTGGTGGCCGAACTGCTGGGCCAGGGCCGCAAGTTGGCCGATGAGCTGGGCGTGCCCCTGGGCGCGGCCTTAATTGGCTACCAGGTGGAACCGTTAGCCGCCGAGCTAATTGCCTATGGCGCCGACGAGGTGTACCTTCTGCAACACCCCAACCTGGCCGGCTTTGACGACCATGCCTATGCCCTGGCTTTAGACCAGCTGATAAAAACCTACCAGCCGGAAATACTTCTGGCCGGCGCCACCAGCCTGGGCCGTTCTTTGGTGCCCAGGGTGGCCACGCTGACCAAAAGCGGGCTTACCGCCGACTGCACCAGTTTGGCCATAGACCCGGCCACCAGGCTGCTGCGGCAAACCCGCCCGGCCTTTGGCGGCAATATTATGGCTACCATTATCTGCCCCCAGGCGCGGCCGCAAATGGCCACCGTGCGCCCCCGGGTTATGCGCAAGGCCGAATATGTGGCCAGCCGCCGGGGCAAGGTGGTTAAGGCGGAAGCCTTGGGCGCGCTTACCCCGCTTAGCAAAGTGCTGGAAACCCATGCCGGCGCGGGCGAGCAGGTAAACCTGGTGGCGGCCGAGGTGGTGGTTACCGGGGGCCGCGGCCTGGGCAAGCCCGAAGGCTTTGCCCTGGTGCGCGAACTGGCTCTAGCTTTAGGCGGGGTGGTGGGCGCCAGCCGCGCGGCGGTGGATTCCGAATGGATAGGCTACGCGCACCAGGTGGGGCAAACCGGCCGCACCATTGGCCCCAAGCTCTACATTGCCCTGGGCGTATCAGGGGCGGTGCAGCATTTGGTGGGAATGCAGTCTTCCGATACAATTGTAGCCATAAATAACAACCCGGAAGCGCCAATCTTCCAGGTGGCCACTTACGGCATTGTGGGGGACCTTTACCAGGTTGTGCCGGCTATTTTGAAAAAAATTAAGGAAATCCAGGGCTAAGCCCTCAACTTAGCTGTATCCGGCCGGCCTTTAAGCGGGTTTGAGCGGGAAAGAGGTGAAAAATTGAGCGAAACTAAAAGAGTATGCCTGGTTACCGGCGGCAGCAAAGGCATTGGCCGCGAAGTATGCCTGGCCCTGGCCGCCCCGGGCAATGTGGTGGCTTTCAACCATTTCGACCCGGACGAGCTGGAGGCGGAAAAAACCGCCGCCATGCTTAAGGAAAAAGGGGCGGGCGTGGATTATAAAAAATTCGATGTTACCGACCCCGCCCAGGTGGACAGCTATATGAAGCACCTGGTGGAAAGCTATGGCAGCCTGGATGTGCTGGTCAACAACGCCGGCATCACCATGGACGGCCTGCTGCTGCGCATGAAGCTGGAACAGTGGGAACGGGTTTTGAAGGTAAACCTTACCGCGCCTTTTATTTGCACCCAGGCCGCGGCTAAAATAATGACCCGCCAGCGCCGGGGCTGCATTGTCAATATGGCCTCGGTGGCCGGGGTTATTGGTAACTTTGGCCAGGCCAACTACGCGGCCAGCAAGGCCGGGCTTATTGCCCTTACCAAAGTTTCGGCCCGCGAACTGGCCCCGCGCAATGTGCGGGTTAACGCGGTGGCCCCCGGCTATATTGCCACGGAAATGACCGCCAACCTGCCCGAAGCCACTTTGGAGAGCTTTTTGTCGCAAATACCGCTTAACCGCGCGGGGACTCCCCAAGAGGTGGCGGATGTGGTAGCATTCTTGTGCTCAGACAAGTCGTCTTATATGACCGGCCAGGTGCTGCACATTGGCGGTGGTATGTATATGTAACAATTTCAGTCTTAACCGGCTGTAATTATTAAAGTAAAACTTAACCTTTTATGGAGAATTGACATGGATATTCAGGCCAAAGTTAAAAAGATAATTTCCGAGCAGCTTTCTGTCCCCGAAGAAGACGTGGTACCCGAGGCCTCTTTTGTGGATGACCTGGGGGCTGATTCGTTGGATTTGGTGGAATTGATTATGGCCATGGAAGAAGCCTTTGATGTTTCCATTCCCGATGAGGACGCGGAAAAGATCAAAACGGTTAAAGACGCCATGGACTATGTGTCTAAACAATAAACCAAGCCCGGAACCCGGAAATGTACTGTGCGTTTCCGGGTTCCCGCTGGTTTTTAGTGTGTTATCCAATTTCTTACATGTATATTGTTCTCGTCCCCGCTTGGCTTCATCATGGATATAACCATGATGATATGTTATTATTAATCGACAAGATAGCTGCATTCGGGGCCGCGCCTAAGGCGTGCCCGGAAGGTATATAATGGCATGGCTATAGGCTGGTTACAGCCATGGGTCGCCAAAGTTACGCTTTGGCGCATTTTACAAAATAATATAGGAGAATGGAAGTGCAACAGCGCAGGGTAGTTGTTACAGGGCTGGGCCTGATTACACCGTTGGCCACTGGTGTGGAACAAGGATGGCAAAAAATTCTGGCCGGCGAAAGCGGGGTCAGAAAAATCCAAAAATTTGACCCATCTCCCTATAAAACCCAAATAGCTGGCGAAGTGCTTGATTTTAACCCCGAAGACTGGATACCCAAAAAAAGCATAAAACGCCTGGACCCCTTTATTCACTACGCCGCCGCCGCCGCCCGCATGGCCTGGAAAATGGCCGGGTTGCCCGCTACCCTGGACGAGGAGGCCTCTTACAAGGCCGGCTGTACCATGGGGGTGGGGCTGGGCGGCCTAACCACGCTTATTGATACCGTGCTCTCCATGGAAAAAACCGGGCCTGACAAAGTCAGCCCGTTTTTTATTCCCAAGCTTATCGGCAATATGGGCCCGGGCGAAGTGGCCATGGAATTTTCTCTGCGCGGCCCCAACATCTGCGTATGCACCGCCTGCGCCGCCGGCAGCCACGCCATTGGCGAGGCCTTCCGCTCGGTGCAGAGCGGGGTGGCCGACATTATGGTGTGCGGCGGGGCCGAGGCGGTTATTACCCCCATTACCTTAGCCGGCTTTGGCGCGGCCCGGGCCTTAAGCACCCGCAACGACGACCCGGCCCATGCCAGCCGCCCCTTTGATAAAAATCGCGATGGCTTTGTTATGAGCGAAGGCGCCGGCCTTTTGGTGATTGAAGAGCTGGAGCACGCCAAGGCCCGTGGCGCTAACATTTTGGCGGAAATAGTGGGTTACGGCCTTTCCTGCGATGCCTTTCATATGACAGCGCCCGATTCCGAATGCCGGGGCACCACCGCCTGCATGCGCATGGCCGTGGCCACCGCCGGCATTAAGCCCGAACAGGTGGACTACATCAATGCCCACGGCACCTCTACCGATTTGAACGATATGCTGGAAACCAAGGCCATTAAGGCCGTGTTTGGCGAGCATGCCTACAAGCTGGCGGTAAGCAGCACCAAATCCATGATAGGCCATATGCTGGGCGCGGCCGGCGGGGCGGAAGCCGTGCTTACCGTGCTTGCCCTGCGCGACCAGATTATGCCGCCCACCATAAACTATGAAACCCCGGATGAAGACTGCGATTTGGACTATGTGCCCAACAAGTGCCGGGCGGGCAAGATAGACTATGCCTTAAGCAATTCCTTCGGCTTTGGCGGCACCAACGCCTCTTTGATGTTTGGCGCCTATAAAGGATAGACAAGTGAAAATAGTTTTGGCCGCTGACCATGCCGGTTATGATTTGAAACAAGCACTGGTGGCCTATTTAAGCGAAAAAGGCCACCAGGTTGTTGACCTGGGGCCTTTTTCCGATGCGTCGATCGACTATCCGGATAAAGCCCTGGAACTAACCGACGCCTTGCTTGACGGCAAGGCCGAATTGGGCATACTGGCGTGCGGCAGCGGCATAGGCATGTGCATGGCCGCCAACCGCAGGCCCGGCATACGCGCGGCTTTAGCCCCCACCTTGGAACACGCGCTTTTGGCCCGCGCCCATAACAATGCCAACGTGTTGTGCCTGGGCAGCCGTTTAACCCCGCGGCAACTGGCCCTGGATATAACCGAAGCCTTTCTGGCCACCCCCTTTGAGGGCGGGCGCCATCAGGCGCGGGTGGAAAAGCTGGATGCCATATGCCGCTGAACCGCCCGGGCAAAGAGCAGTACTACCTAAATATCGCAAGCCAGGTGTCGCAGCGCGGCACCTGCCTGCGCCGCCGCTATGGCGCGGTTATTGTTAAAGACGACCAAATAGTTTCCACCGGCTATGCCGGCGCCCCGCGCGGGGTTATAAACTGCGCCGATTTAGGCCACTGCGAGCGCCAGCGCCTTAACATACCGGCGGGCCAGCGCTACGAGCTGTGCCGTTCGGTGCATGCGGAGATGAACGCGGTTATCCACGCCAGCCGCCAGCAAACCCTGGGCGCCACCCTTTACCTTTACGGCACCGACATGGCGACCAACCAGCCCATTATCAACCCGGAATGCTGCCAGTTGTGCCGGCGGGTTATTATAAACGCTGGCCTGGACAGCGTGGTGGTGCAAACCGCCGATGGCGCCATTAGTAAAACTTTAGTTAGCGACTGGGTTAACCAGGAGAACAAGCAGGCCTTATGAAATGCCCGTTTTGCGGTTTTGAAGATGACAAGGTGGTGGACTCCCGGGCCAGCCGGGACGGAGATTCCATTCGCCGCCGCCGCCAGTGCCTGGCCTGCGACAAGCGCTTCACCACCTATGAACGGGTGGAGGAAATGGAAACCTTTGTCATTAAAAAAGACGGCTCGCGCGAGGTGTTCGACCGGGTTAAACTGCGCGGCGGTATTTTGAAAGCTTTGCAGAAAAGGCCTGTTTCCATAAACGCGGTTGAGGAATTCATAGATGCTCTGGAAACCGGCTTTATGGAAAACAACGTGCGCGAAATTCCGGCTAGCGAATTGGGCGAGGCGGTAATTGCCTGGCTTAAAAGCGTGGACGACGTGGCCTATGTGCGTTTTGCCAGTGTTTATCGCGAATTTCGCGATGTGCAGGAATTTATGCACGAGCTGGAAAGCATTATTGCCAGCCGGGGTAAAAAGAACCACAAATAGCCTGTTGGTGGCGTTTGATTTGAATGCCACGTCTTTTGGCCGCTCTTCCAGCCGTAACCAATAGCATTTATACAAAATTATTTACAGGCTGCCATAATCCGCATTCTGTATTTATATTCCGTCCTTCTGCCTTTTACAAGTGAAGCACAGCCCCACACACCGTCATTCTTCAGCGCAGCACACAGCCCCCACCCGTCATCTCAAGCGCAGCGCACAGACCCCACCCGTCATTCAGAGCGAAGCGAAGAATCCATGCCTTTGCCTTTCGTCTTTTGCCTTTCTGGGCCGCCATTGGTTTGCCGCAAAATAGTCTCCGCCGTGCCGAGGGTGTTAGATACGCTGGTCCGTAGGTGAGGGCGTAACTCGCTATTTAAAATTTTGGGCAAACCTTATAACCAAT
>JAVBVK010000021.1:0-70566 GCA_031554335.1 Desulfarculales bacterium | reverse complement strand
TAGAACAGTCCGTCTGGTTCAATGCCACACAGGCGTTTGGCCAATTTTTCTTTGGCCGGCAGGTTGGCGCCGCGTTGTAACATAATGCGCTGGGCCTGGGGCGAGCCGGCGCCGTGCAGGGACTCGGTTAAATAGCCCACGGCAATGGCGCCTAAGGTCATAGACTCTATCAGGCGCAACATGCGCTGGCGTTCTTCCGGGGTGTACTTGGCGTTGCCCCACACCGTCTTGCGGCACAGCTCGCCTATCTCCGGCAAATTGAAGTCGGCCTCACTGGGCATGGTAACCATAATGCCGCCGGCAATGTCCTGGGCCAGGCGCGCTATCTCAAAGGGGAAGCGGGTTACGTTGTGCTTGCACACGTTGGCCAGCATAATATCCACGATATAGCTGCCGCAGGCCGTGGGCCGGCCTTCGGCCGCCGCCGCCGCCCCGCAGGAATACAGGGTTTCATTCAAATGCACCATCTCCACCAGCTTGTCTTTAACATGGCTGGCCTTGGCCGCGCCGTTGTATTCGGCAATGGCCGAAGCCGCGCCGATAAGCACGTCGCCGTTACCGGTTTTGCAGCCCGCGTAGCTCTGGCGGTGGTAGCCGGCAAAGCGCTCCACCAGGGTGCCTATCATGTCGCTTTCGCCGCACATGAAGACTTTGTCCCAGGGAATGAAGGTGTTGTTGAACACGGTAACCGTCTCCTGGCCGCCGTATTTCTGGTTGCCCACATCTATACCTTTGCCCGGCTCCATCTTGCGCGTGTCGCAGGACTGGCGGCCGTAGATAAAGGTGATGGTGGGGTCGTCGGCCGCAATGGCGCCGGCGATGATGTAGTCCTTTTCGCTTTCCGCCGACATGTTCTGGGTGGGGAACACCAGAATGTAGTGGGAGTTGAGCCCGCCGGTAAGGTGCATTTTAGCGCCCTTTACATACACGCCCGCCTCGTCGCGCTTTACAATGTGCAGGAAGAGGTCAGGGTCGGCCTGCTGGGAAGGGGAGAGCGAACGATTGCCCTTGGGGTCGGTCATGGCCGCGGCCACCACCAGGTCTTTTTCCTGCACCTCTTCCATGAACTTCTTGAAGCGCTGGTGATAGCTGGTGCCGTGCTTCTGGTCTATGTCGTAGGTTACGCACCAGGTGGCGTTCATGGCGTCCAGGCCGGCGCAGCGCTGGTAGCAGGAGCCAGTCATGGCACCGCACAGGCGCTGGGCTTTCAGGCGGGCGGAAAGATCGGCCGTGCTTTGGTGGATGTGGGTGAAGCGGTTGATCTTGTTGCCGCTTAAGTGCGAGGTGGCGGTGAGCAAATCCTCATACTCGGGCTTTTCAGCCAGCTTGTAGGTCATGGCGCAGCAGTTAATGGAAGGGCGGATCATGGGGTGGTCCACAATGTTGTCCACCTTCTGCCCCATTACATATACATTGCGCTTGCCCAGGTCGCGGATGGACTGGATATATTGTTCAGCGGTCATCATTGGCATTTTGCTTACTCCTTAAATTCATCATCAGTTAATCATGTTAGAGCACACTAACCTGACGATTACCCGTGCATTTTATAGATGGCACGCCCGTGCGCCGCAGGGCGCCGCGCGCACCGTAAACGCAAACCACGCCAAATGTGCGCTTGCTGGCCCAATTATACAATAAATATTGTTATTATACTAAAATAATATAATATATATTTTTGCAATATCAATTCACAGATATTTTCTACATAAAAATTTATATAAAATTCATGATATTATAATAGAGCACTATTTGCAACAAGGAACACAACAAGCTATTCGCTTAAACTGAATTTTGTACGAGTACAAAATTGCAGCTATAATAAGCAGCTATAATAAATAGCCAACCTCCGCCGCCAAAGCCAAAGGCGGCGCCCGCTAACGAGCCAACTTTTAAGTTATTATTGGCAATACCGCTTTCATGCTTTGCTAAACATTCCTTTATTTGTTAACCTTATCACATTGTCTGTTTTTATAGCAAGTAAAGCCATAGACAGCTTGTCCCTCTAATCACAACGTTCACACAACGCTGTTTAAGCGGGCAATACTTGCTCTTTTAATTTGGAAGAGGAATCATGGACTGCAAAAATGACCGCTACCGCCAGGCCGGGGTTGATATCGAAAAAGGCAACCAGTTTGTGCGCAATATAAAAGATATGGTGCACTCCACCCACGGCCCTTCCGTATTAGGCGGGCTGGGGGGCTTTGCCGCCCTCTACTCTTTGGGGCAAAACTATCAAAACCCTGTGTTGGTTAGCTCTACCGACGGCGTGGGCACCAAGCTTAAGCTGGCCTTTATGATGGACAGCCACGACACCATTGGCATAGATTTGGTGGGCATGTGCGTAAACGATATTATTGTTTGCGGAGCCAAGCCATTGTTCATGCTGGATTATTTTTCAACCGGCAAGCTGGAGCCCCACGTGGGCCAGCAGGTGGTGGCGGGTATCGTAGAGGGCTGCCGTCAGGCCCACTGCGCCCTGGTGGGCGGAGAAACCGCTGAGATGCCTGGTTTTTACCCGCCAGGGGAGTATGATCTGGCCGGTTTTACCGTGGGCATTGTGGAAAAGAACTCTATTATTGATGGAGCCAGCATATCTAACGGCAGCGCCATTATTGGCCTGGCCAGCACAGGTTTGCACAGTAATGGCTATTCGTTGGCCAGGCAGATTATTTTTGACGATTTGCGCCTCACCCCGGACAGCCAGGTGGACGACCTGCCTGCGCCGGTTGGGCAAACCCTGCTAACCCCAACCCGTATTTACGTGGATGCTTTAAGCGCCGTGCAAAAAGATTATACCCTGCTGGGCGCCGCCCATATCACCGGTGGCGGCATTGTGGAAAACCTGCCGCGAGTGCTGCCCAAGGCATGCAGAGCGCTTATTAAAAAAGGTTCATGGCCCGTACCGCCTATATTTTCTTTTTTACAGCATGCCGGCAAACTAAGCGCGGATGAAATGTACCGTACCTTTAACTATGGCTTGGGCATGATCATAATTGTTCCGGCCGTGGAGGCCAGTGACACCCTGGCCCGCCTCAACACTTCCGACTATACGGCATTTTTAATTGGCGAAGTGGCCGCGCGCGGCAAACACAAGGCCGCGGTGGAACTGATTTAGCCTACTAACCTTGAGGTAACCAAACCATACCTTAAGACAGGGTTTTTTGATGATTTTGGTATCAGCCTGCCTGTGGGGGGAACCCACTCGTTACGATGGCCAAGCTAGCGCCTGCCCGAGCTTGAAAAAGCGGTTAGCAGGGCGGGAAGTACTGGTCTTGTGCCCAGAGGTAATGGGCGGCCTGCCTGTGCCCAGGCCGGCCGCCGCCTTTGTGAACGCCAGCCCGGGCCAAGAAGGGCAAGAGTTGCTTGCGGGCCGGGCCAGGCTGATTGATGCCACGGGCTGCGATGTTTCGCAGGCCTTTATCTCTGGCGCCCAAAAAGTGCTGAATTTGGCGCTGCTCCGCGGGGTAAAGTGCGCCTACCTTAAAGACAGGTCTCCCTCCTGCGCTTATGATTTAGAAAGCCTTAACCCCAAAGGCGGGCCCAGGCTAGGAGTACTGGCCGCCCTGCTTGCGGCCCATGGCATAGAGATTAAAGAGGTACGAATGAGTTCCACTGATTTGGCGGAAAACAGACCATGCGCAATGCAACCAGCCAGCTAGACTATAAAGGCCTTAAAATTGGCGGCGGCGCGCCGGTAGTGGTGCAATCTATGACCAACACTAACACCGCCGACACTGAGGCCACCCTGGCGCAACTTGCGGAGTTGCAAGCTCTGGGCTGCGAGCTGGCGCGCGTGGCCGTGCCCGACGCCCAGGCCGCGGCCAGCTTAAAGAGCCTGGCCGCGCAATCGCCCTTGCCTTTAGTGGCCGACATCCACTTTGACGCCAATTTGGCGGTGACCGCCGCCCAGGCCGGCATGGCGGGCTTACGCATTAACCCCGGCAACTTGGACGGCCCGCAAAAAATAAAACTAGTGGTGGATGCGGCCAAGGCCAACCGTTTGCCCATTCGGGTGGGAGCCAACTCCGGCTCTTTACCCGCGGACCTGCAAGGCAAGCCGCAAGACCTGGCCTTGGTGGAAGCTGCCTTGCGCCAAGTGCAGGCTTTGGAGCAACTGGGTTTTTACGATATCAAGGTAAGCTTGAAATCGTCTAACGTGCTCACCGCTATCAGCGCCTACCGCAACTTTGCCCGCCTAAGCAATTACCCCCTGCATTTGGGTATTACCGAGGCGGGCAGCCTGCTGCCTGGCGCTATCAAATCCGCCTTAGGCATTGGCTGCCTTTTGCTGGACGGCCTAGGCGACACTGTGCGCATAAGCTTAAGCGCCCCGCCGCAGGAAGAGGTGAAGGCGGCCTGGCATTTACTTAGAGCCTGCGGCCTGCGCAACTATGGGATAGAGATAATATCCTGCCCCACCTGCGGCCGCACTAAAATTGACCTGCTTGGCATGCTGAGCACCATAGAAGCGGAACTAGCCAACATTACCACCCCTCTTACCATTGCGGTGATGGGCTGTGTGGTCAACGGCCCGGGCGAGGCGGCCCATGCCGACTATGGTATTGCCGGTGGTGACGGCAAGGGGGTTGTTTTTGCTAGGGGTAAAATTATTGAAACCGTGGAGGAAAAAGACTTGCCCGCGGCGCTTCTGGCTCATATCAAAAGCGCAATTGCAAATTAACTTTTATAAAGTTCACATACTTTAACTTTTTAGTTAGGATTCTGTCATGAAATTTTCCCAGTTCTTCATGCCCACTCTCAAAGAAACCCCGGCGGATGCGGAGGTGATATCCCATCAGTTGATGCTGCGGGCCGGCTATATCCGCAAATTAGCCACGGGCATTTTCAGTTGGCTTCCCATGGGGCTTAAGGTTTTACAAAAGGTGGAAAGCATTGTGCGCCAGGAGATGAACCGTGCCGGCGCGTTGGAAGTTTTGCTGCCCGGCGTGCAGCCCGCCGAAATATGGGAGAGCTCGGGACGTTGGACTTTCTATGGCAAAGAACTTTTACGTTTTCAAGACCGCCACAACCACAACTACTGCCTGGGCCCCACCCACGAGGAAGTGATTACCGACATTGCCCGGCGCGAAATACGCTCTTATCGCGATATGCCGGTGAATCTTTACCAAATTCAAAACAAATTCCGCGATGAGGTGCGCCCGCGCTTCGGTATCATGCGCGCTCGCGAATTTTTAATGAAAGATGCCTACTCCTTTGATGTCAACGACGACGCCTCAGCCAAAAGCTACTGGAACATGCACGCCGCCTACAGTCGCATTTTTACCCGCTTGGGCCTCAAGTTCAAAGTGGTGGAAGCCGACAGCGGGGCCATTGGCGGCTCTTTCAGCCACGAGTTTATGGTTCTGGCCAAAAGCGGTGAGGACCTGATCGCCTCCTGCCCCGCTTGCGATTATGCGGCCAATGTGGAAAAGGCCAGTTTTCAGGCTCCGCCTATGCCAAGCTTTAACCCGCAACTGTTAAAAGAGATAAACAAGCTTAGCACGCCTGGGATACGCACCATTGAAGAACTGGCGTCGTTTTTAAACAAACCGGCCAGCGCCTTTGCCAAAACCCTTATTTACCTGGCCGACGGCAAACCATTGGCGGCCATGGTGCGCGGTGACCGCGAACTGAACGAGATAAAACTCAAAAATTTGCTGAATGCCGCCGACCTGGTGCTGGCCGCGCCTAATGCCATTTTTGAACTTACCGGAGCGCCGCAGGGTTTTTCTGGGCCGCTTAATCTCGCCATGCCTGTCTATGTCGACAGCGAACTGGCTTCCATGCCCTTCCTCATTGTGGGCGGCAACGCCAAAGACTTGCATTTGGAAGGGTTCAATATAACTCGCGACCTGCCCCAAGCCACTGTTGCCAGTTTGCGCTTGGTGGCCGAAGGCGATAGTTGCCCCAAGTGCGGGCGGGTTTTCACCTTTGCCCGCGGCATTGAAGTAGGGCATATTTTCCGCCTGGGCACCAAGTATTCAGCTGCCATGGGCGCGGAATACCTTAACCAGGAAGGCGAGAGCAAGCCCATGGTGATGGGTTGTTACGGCATTGGCGTGTCGCGCATTGTGGCCGCGGCCATTGAGCAGGGTAACGATGAGAACGGCATTATCCTGCCGCCGGCTATCGCGCCTTTTACTATAGTGGTTATGCCCATGAGCCTGGAAGGCAAACCCTTCGATACCGCCCTTGACATATATGAGCGCCTGCTGGCCCAAGGCGTGGAGGCGGCCTTTGACGACCGCGACTTACGGCCGGGCAACAAGTTCAAAGACAGCGAACTTGTTGGCATACCATACCGTTTAGTGGTGGGGGCCAAGGGTCTGGAAAAAAACCAGGTGGAACTCAAAGACCGGGCCAGGGGAGAAACAATCTGGCTTAGCCTGGATAGCGCGTTTGAACACATTTTGGGCCTTTTGAAAATATAAGCTTGCTTTGTTATGTTGCGCATTAACGAAATAATAGATGCGGTGCAGGAATATTATCCCGAAGTTGATGTAAGCCCCATTATGAAGGCTTATGTTTTTTCCGCCAACGTGCATGCCGGGCAGGTGCGACGTTCGGGCGAGCCCTATTTAAGCCACCCGCTTTCTGTGGCCTCACTGATGGCGGAGATGCATCTTGATGTGGCCAGCATTTGTGCGGCCCTGCTGCATGACGCGGTTGAAGACAGCAACACTACCTTGGAAGATGTGGCTAAACTGCTGGGGCCGGAAGTAGCCGAGCTGGTAGATGGTGTAACTAAAATTTCTTTAATAGCAAGCGGCTCCAAAAAAGCCAGCCAGGCTGAGTCGTTTCGCAAAATGATTTTGGCTATGGCCAAGGACATAAGGGTGCTGCTCTTAAAACTGGCTGACCGCCTGCACAACATGCGCACCTTAGGCTTTATGCCGGAAGATAAACAAAAGAGCATTGCTCAGGAAACCTTGGATATCTACGCCCCCATGGCCCACCGCCTGGGTATCCGCCGCTGGCAGACCGAATTGGAAGATCTGGCCCTTTACTATCTTAAGCCAGAGGCCTACCGGCGCATCAAAGAGGGCGTGGCCAGCAGCCAGGCCGATCGCGAAGAATTTATCACCAACGTAAAGGGCATTTTAGCCAAAGCCATGGCCGAACATGGCATAGAGTGCCAAATAAGCGGCAGGCCAAAACACCTCTACAGCATTTACGCCAAAACCCTGCGCCGCAACTTGGATATAGATGATCTGTACGATCTCATCGCTTTTCGCCTGATTGTCAAAGAGCTTAAAGACTGCTATGAGGCTTTGGGCGTAGTGCACAGCATGTGGCGCCCCATACCCGGGCGCTTTCGCGACTACATTGGCATGCCCAAGTCTAATATGTATCAATCTTTACACGCTTCCGTGCTGGGCCCGCTGGGGCAACGCATGGAAATTCAAATCCGCACGGAAGAAATGCACCGTGTGGCCGAGCAGGGCATTGCCGCCCACTGGCAATACAAAGAAAAAGAAAACACCAATGCCAATCAGCAGGAAGGGCAGCGTTTTGCCTGGCTGCGGCAAATCTTGGATTCGCAGAAAGAAACCAACGACCCATCAGAATTCATGCGTTCTTTGCGCATGGATCTCTACCCCGAGGAAATTTTTGTGTTCACCCCTCAAGGCGATGTAAAAGAACTGCCCAAGGGCTCTTCTCCTTTAGATTTTGCCTATGCCATACACACTGAAGTTGGCCACACCACCGTAGGGGCCAAGGTTAATGGCCGGATGGTGCCTTTGCGCCATGAACTTCACACCGGCGATCAAATAGAAATACTAACCAGCCCAACCGCCCACCCAAGCAAAGACTGGCTTAAATATGTAACCTCCAGCAAGGCGCGCACCCGTATTGGCGCTTTTGTACGCGAGCAGGAACGCAGCAAGTCTCAACATCTGGGCCGGGATTTGCTGGATAGGGAATTACGTAAACACTCGTTGACCATAAATGGCCTTACCAAAGATGGGCGGTTGGCGGCTCTGTTGCCCGAATTTAACGTAAAAGACATTGAACAGCTTTTTGCTGATATTGCTTATGCGCGCATAGCCCCCAAATCTATCATAAACAAACTGTTGCCGCGCCACGAACCACCGCCCGCGGCAGCTGCCGATACAAAAAAACGTAAACCCAGCGGCACCATCAAAGTTAAAGGCGTGGACGACGTGCTTACCCGTTTTGCCCGCTGCTGCACACCTTTGCCGGGCGAGCCCATAACCGGCTATATAACCAGAGGCCGCGGCGTTAGCGTGCACCGGGTAGATTGCAGCACCTTAGATGAGGTGGAGAAAGAAAGGCTGCTAGATGTGGAGTGGGATACCAGCGTACCCACTGTACGACCGGTACGCGTGCAGGTAGAAGCCCAGAACTACGCGGGCGTATTTGCCGATGTAGCCCAAGTGCTGAAGGCGGCTTCGGTAAACATACAACAGGTTAACTCCCGCAAAAGCAGCGGCAACCACACCCAGATAAATATGGTGCTGGAAATAAAAGATGCTAATCAATTGCATCATATAATGAACGAGATAAAATCCGTAAAAAACGTTATTGATGTAATACGTACCGGTTTGTAGCCTGCCAACTAATAGGTTATGCGGCCGGAGAAGGTAACCGGGGCAATCCGCACTTTAGCAGGCGTGCGCTCTATAACTCTAAGTTGCCAGCCCGGCTGGTTAAGCTGTTCCAGCGCGTTGGCTACAGCCAAGCCATCTTGGGTGGTGCCCAGCACTAAGGTTGCCCGCCCCAAACTCAGGCTCTCCCGGCGCACCTCTAGCACCAGCCCTTCCATGCGGTTTAACGCACGCTCCAAACGCGTCAACTCGGCCGCGCTGTTTATGCCTTCCAGCTCCAGCGTTACTTTAAGCTGTGGTGGCGCGGAAATTTTTATCTTCGCTAAATCAAAAAGTTTAGCCAACGCCGCCGCCACTTCTTTATCCATGCCGTCTTCAAAGCCAACAGGAATGTTGTCTTTAAATACGGCGCCTTCCACCTCTACTTGAGCTAGCACGCGTTTACTTTCCACACTAAGCAAGGCCAACTGCAACAAAGGCGCCGTTTCCGTGGCGGTTGAGCTCACTATGGGATAAGTTCTCATTCTGCCCCAAAGTACCAGCTTAGTTCCGGCCCTCTCTCCCATAGCAATGGCCTGCTGTTCGGTTAAAACCACATTTTGGGTAATCTCTCTGCCTAAGCTGCTTACTAGGGCCGATGGATTATAAGGCGCGTAACCAAGCGCTTTTAATCCCCGTTCTATCCGGGCCGGACAAAATGCCAGCCCCGCCTGGCCCGACCACCAGTAGAGAGCGGGCCTGCCAGGCGCAACATCTTCACATACTAAACTCAAAATTTGCTCCGCTCTCGCTTGCGGCGTGGCGGCAGGCAAACGGCCAAGCATTTGTTCCAAGGTTGCTTCGTTAACTTCACCTTCCACCAATACTAAAGTTTGCCCGCCCTGCCGGCTAACCGCCAGCGTACGAAAGCTTTTGATGTAAGGCGCGGGGTTAAGCAGCACTTCCTGGCTTAGTTGGTTCCAAACCGCAGCCAACCGACTGGAACCCAGCGTTTGAGCGGCCTTTTGCAAAACAAGCTGCGCCTGCGCGTCTTTGGTGGCCTGGCTTATGGCCATGTTACGATCGGCCTGCTCGTTAACGCCCAAGGCCACTTCGCCGGCCATAACCAAGCCCGTAAGCAAGCACGACATCAGCGCCAAGGCAACAATAAGCGATTTTTTCATTTTATGGTTTTCCTCGATTGCGTTTGCAAAAAATCTCGGCTGGGCTCAACCATGTCTTCCCATTTTTCCGGATTAACCCATTTAATGCCATCCATTTTTTTAAACCAGGTAACCTGGCGCTTGGCATAAGCCTGGGTGCGGTTAATCATTTGCGCCAAAGCCTCGTCGTTATTCATTTGCCCCAGCGCAACCGCCAGTGCCTGGCGATAACCCAAACTGCTCAGCGCCGGAGCCTTGGGATCTAGCCCGCCGGCCATAAGGCCCTCCACTTCCGCCAGCAATCCATTTTGCCACATTTGCCGGCTGCGCACGGCTATGCGTTCTTTTAACTCCCCGCGCGGCAATTCAAGCCCCCACAGCAGGTAGGGGTATAAAGCCTTTTTTACCTGGCTTTGGTAGAAATACGCCAGTGGGTGCCCGGTCTGCAGCACCACCTCCAACGCGCGCATTGTGCGCTGCTTATCATTGAACCTTATGCGCACCGCACCCTCGGGATCCAGCTCAGCCAACATATCGCGCAGGCTGGCCAACCCCTGTTGTTCCAACTTTAGCCGTAGCTCATCGCGTAATGCCGGGTTAATGGCAGGCACCGCGGCCAGGCCAAACAGCAGGGCCTTGATATAAAGCCCCGTACCGCCAACCACCAGCACGTTTTTGCCTCTGGCGGTTATAGCATCAATGGCCTCTCCGGCAAGCTTGACGAAAATTCCGGCATCCATGCTTTCATGGGCTTCACATACATTGAGCAAGTAGTGCCGCACTAAAGCCAGCTCTTGCTCCGCGGGCTTGGCCGAGCCGATATCAAGGCCTTTATAGACCTGCACACTGTCCGCATTTATTATCTCGGCGTTAATGGCCCGCGCCAGCAAAAGGGCGGTATTGGTTTTGCCCACCGCGGTGGGGCCGGCTAAAATAATCAGTGGCGGCGCGGCCATAAGCGCCGGCTACTCCCGGCCAAAGGCACGCCGCAAGTCCGGCGCGCCAATGCGCAAAACTACCGGCCGGCCATGGGGGCAGGTTAAAGGCGGCGGCAGCTCAAATAGACGATTGAGCAAGTCCTGCATGGCGGGCAAGGTTAAACGCATGCCGGCTAATACGCTGCTATGGCAGGCCAGGCTACGTAAAGACTTTTCCACAAATGTGTAAGACTCCGGCTCCACCACCGCTGTTTCCGCCATTAGTTCGGCCACCAGCGGCGCGGGGTTAAGCCCCGCCCAATGCGCGGGCACAGCCGCCACCGCCCAGGTGCGCGGGCCAAAGGGCACCAGCTCCAGCCCCAAACGCGTCCAGGTGTTAGCCGCGGTTTGAGCCAGCGCTATTTCCTGAGGGTTTAAGTTTAAAGCCAGTGGGCTTAGCAAAGGCTGGCCTAAAGCCTCTCCTTGTTCAAAAGCCTGCTTAAGCTTCTCATAGTTAAGGCGCTCGTGGGCCGCATGCTGGTCAACTATTAAAAGCCCGTCGGCCTCGGCGGCCAAAATATAAAGGTTGTGCAGTTGCCCCAAAGCCTGCACCTTTTCCACAGCCTGAAACATGGGAGCCGCCTTAAAAGGCGCCGCGCTCCCGCTGCCCGCCACGACCTGGCCTTTAGAACAAAGACCGGCACTTTTTCTGCCTGCGTGCGACTGGCTGTAAGAGGCAATAGAAGCGTTAGCTTTGCCCCACGGCCTCTGCCCCATCTGTGGCCAAGAGCTTTCTCTGACCATGGGTGTGCCCAGAGGGGCTGCAGCTCCTACGGCCAGGGGGCCGCCCGCTGGCAAGCTTGCGCCAGTATCTTCATCTGGGGCGCCCCGCTGCAGGGCAGAGCGCAGGGCGCGGCTTAAGGCCTGGTGGACAGCCTGGCCATCACGGAAGCGCACTTCTATTTTCGCGGGATGCACATTTACGTCCACCAAGGCGGGGTCCAGGCTTATATGCAGCACGGCCACTGGTTTGCGCGGGGTTGGCATTAGTTCGCTGTAGGCATGATTAACCGCATGCAAAAGCACTTTGTCGCGCACAAAGCGGCCGTTGATAAACACATATATCTGATCGGCATTGGGCCGGCTTAAAGACGGCAGCGAAGTAAACCCACGCACCTTTAGCGGGCCAATTTCATCTTCCACCCAAACCAGGTGCGGCAAGGTCTCGCGCCCCAACAGCGCGCCCACTCGGGCTTTCAGGCCCGCCCCGGCCGGCAGTTGGTATAAATTTTGGCCGCTCACGTTATAAGTAAAAGCCACCTCATAGCGGGCCAAGGCCAGACGCAGCAGGGCGGCCGCCAAATGGCCGGCTTCAGTGGCCGGAGCTTTGAGAAATTTGCGTCGAGCCGGGATATTGAAGAATAGGTCCTCAACCTGCACTACCGTGCCCACCGGGCAGCCCACCTGGCCAAGCTCGCCTTTAATGCCGCCGTGGCTGGTAATTTGGTAGCCTGTTTCCTGGCCGGCTAAACGCGAACGCATGCTGAACTTGCTTACCGAAGCAATGCTGGGCAAAGCCTCGCCGCGAAAGCCCAGGCTCAAAACCCGTTCCAAGTCATCAGCGCTTGCAAGCTTGCTGGTGGCATGGCGCTCAAGGCATAGCTCCAAATCCTCAGGGCTCATGCCCTGGCCATTGTCCGCCACTCTTATTAACTTGGAGCCAGCCCCTTCAATATTCACATCGATACGGGTGGCGCCGGCATCCAGCGAGTTCTCCAAAAGCTCCTTCAACACGCTGGCCGGGCGCTCCACCACCTCGCCGGCGGCAATGCGGTTAGCGGTCTCGACAGATAACACTTTAATGCGCTTGGCTGATTCTTTCATAGATTGTAAGCATACCTCATCGCCTATATTTTTGCAGGCCAGCCAGCCCTTGCCCCGCCTGCCTTAATGTGCTATTTTGAAGTTGGGCCGGGGTGGGCCTTGCATGGTTTATTTCAGCCCCCTCTTGCCGGGCTGCTGTCGGCTTTTACGAAGCGCCTTCTTCCCAAGGCCCACAGCCCCTGGCAAGCTGGCACTTAATCTATTTTGAGGAGAGTTCCATGGATAAACCCGCGCGCGCAGACAAGCTAACCCCCAGAGAAGAGGCCTGCTTGAAGGTAACAAAGGAAATTGTGGTTAAGTATATTGAGTTGGGGCGCCTGGGCATGGGCAACTTTGCCGAGAGCTTCACCAATATCTACCAGGGCGTGCAAAAGGCGCTGGATGATCCGGAAAAATAGAAGACGCCTTATCTGGCTTGCTTCAAAGGGGCAATCACTACTCTTTTGAAGTCGCCCTGCCCTTTAGAAAATGTTTGCAAAGGCCGGCCTTTAAGCGTTTTGTGCACAATGCGCCGGTCTTGGGTGCTCAAAGGCCCCATGGTAAAAGGCCGCCCCTGCTGTTCCGCCTTGGCCGCCAGCTTTAAGGCGGTTTCCGCCAGTTGACGCTGCTGGCGGGAGCGGTATTCCTCCACATCCAGCATCAGCGATATGGAGCACCCGAAACAATGGCTGACAATACGAGCGGCCAGATATTGTAACGAATCTAATATCTGGGCGCGGCGGCCAATGATAGCCCCCGGCTCCGCGCAACTAAGCATGACTATAAGCTGGCTATCTTCATAGCGGCTGTGCAGATCAACTTCGCCAATCAGCGGGCGGCACAAATTACGCACCACTTCTTCGGCCTTAGCTATAAGCTCGTTTTCATCAAGCGCATCCGCACCCTGCGCGGCATTGCCCGCTTCGGCTTCTTCCGCGGCTACATGCGCTTTGGGCTGCTTGGGTGGCTTGGGTGGCTTGGGGCTGGCTGGCGGCGGCGTGTCTTTCTTCTTTTGTGGGCCGCCCGCTTCCATGCCTAAAATGCTGGCCACCGCGTCTTGCACGCTGGTGTCCGGAGCGGGGCGCACCTTAATAATTGCCTGTTTGCCAAACATACCCAAAAAGCCGCCGCTGCCGGTAGTTACTATGTCTACTTCCAGGCGGCTTAAGGGTATGCCAAAATGCCTTTCCGCCTTCAGCAGGGCACTGGCAGTATTCTTGGCGCTGAACTCCACGAAGCCAGGCATAAGCTACTTGTTGCTCTTCAGAGTATGATACTGCTGTAAAATGCTGAGCAGGTTGTTGACAAACCAGTACAACACCAACCCCGAAGGGAAGTTGATGAACATAATGGTGAACACCACCGGCATGAACATCATTATCTTGCGCTGCATGGGGTCACCACCCTGAGGCATCATCTTCTGCTGAATAAACATGGACGCGCCCATAAGCAAAGTTAGCACCGGCAGGCCCATGCCCACCCACGGAATTTCGATGCCACCCAGAGGCAGACGGTCGGGCGCGGACAGATCGGTTATCCACAACATAAAGGGGGCATGACGCAGCTCTATGGCCGCGCCCAAAACCTTATAGAAAGCGAAAAACACCGGAATCTGAATAATAATTGGCAAACATCCCCCCATGGGGTTAACCTTGTTGGCCTTATACAGCTTCATAGTCTCCTGGTTCAGCTTAGCCCTGTCGCTGCCGTACTTTTGCCGCAGCTGGTTAACCTGGGGCTGTAGCTTTTGCATGTTTTTCATGGAGCGGTAGCTGGTACGGGTAAGGGGCCAGAAGAGCAGCTTAACTATTATGGTAACCAAAATAATGGCCACGCCATAGTTGTTTATATAGCGGTAGATGAATTTAAGCAAAGAAAGAAGCGGCTTGGCGATTGCGTCAAACCAGCCGAAATCCACCGCGGCAATGAGATTGTTGCCCAACGGCTCCAATAAATCCACATCTTTGGGGCCGAAGTAGACTAGAAAGTTAAGTTCGGCACGATGACCGTTGGGTATGGAAAGATGGGGCTCAACCAAAGTGCCGCTCATAAAAGGAGAGCGCATGGCCCCGCGGGTGGAGCGCTTCATCTCCGGCTGACTTTCCGGAGCCACCAGGGTAATGAAATAGGGTATGTTCAACGCTATCCACCCCACCTTGCCCGATTCCACCGGATTTTTCTCCAAATCGGCCGGGGTGGCTTCATGGAAATTGCCGCCAATAGAGGAGGAAAGCCCGTTAAAGGTATACATGTTCTCTGAGGTGAGAGCGTTGGACTGCACCATGGTGAGTTCCGGTACGGTTTCTATCTGGTGCCCGGTTTGGTTGGTTATTAACACTTTGTGCTGTATGGCATAAGAATTGGCCTGGAAGCTGTAGATGCGGTGCACCGTAACCCCGCCATGTTCATAAGAAAATTCCAGTGTTCCCTTGTTGTTGGCCTGATCCAGCTTCAACTCGGTACGGCTGGCCGCAAACATGCGCTGGCTAAGCATGGGGTCCAGGTTGGCCAGCACCAGGCTCAAGGAAGAAGGCTGGCCGTCTTCCAGGTGCAGTAACGGAAAGCCCAAGGGGCCATTAGCCTTCAGGGCATAGTTTTTAAGCGTAAAGGAGCGCAGGCTGGCGCCTTGTTCGCTGAAAACCGCGGTAAACAGTGGAGTATCAACTGTTACCTTGCGTGCATGGGCTTCCTGGGAAGCCGGATCATCCGCCGTCCGCACCGGGGCCAGCGGAGTGTAGGCTTGAGAGGACGCGCCGCCCTGGCTGGGGGCCGTCTGTGGGGTTACCTGGGCGGTTTGGGCCGGGGGCTTGGCCGCCTGCTGCTGCGCCTTGTTTTTGCCTGCTATGAACTGATAGGCCAGCAAAAGCCCAACACAAATAACTATGACCAGAATCATACGTTTGGTATTACTATCCATGCACTCAAGTCCTTGAAAAGTATCTTTTTCGAAAATTAGATTTTATGAAAAAAACATAAAATTAAATGCCTGAAGCTCAGGCAATAAGCGTGTGCGGACAAATTCCCGCGGCCTTAAAGGCGCATTTTATTTCATTCGTCCGCTTTCAGTGCTACGCAGCCTCTCCTTCACGCCGGGTCATATCCTCCAGGGTGGAAGGGGTGACATTTGGCCAAACGGCAGATCGTCTTTAACAGGCCGCGCCTAAAGCCGTAAAGCCTGAAAGCATCCATGGCGTATTGAGAGCAGGTTGGGTAGAAACGGCAATTAATGCCCAAGGCGCTCAGAAAGGGGCTTATAACAAGACGGTAGCCCTTAAGCAGAATAATGGTGCTGTTAACCATTATGCCGGTTTTCGAGTTACTCGCCTCATTGCCCATAGCATTGCTTCCTTGATCTGTTTCAGGCTTGGCTCGTTTGCCTTTTTGGTAACCACCACCACCAGATCCCAACCCTGCGGTATTACTTCCTGACTTTGGCGAAAAACCTCGCGCAGCAAGCGGCGCCATTTATTGCGCCGTGTGGCCAAAGGCCACGCCTTACGGGTTATGGTTACCCCTAACCGAGTTCGCCCCAGACCATTGGGCTTGAATAAAAATAACAGCCCCCCATGGTTTACCCGCAAACTCTCTTCCCGCCGCAAGGCAAGGAACTCGTGGCGCTTGCGTAATCGTAGCCCCTTGGGGAAGCTGCAAGCCACACCTTAAGCAGCCAGGCGTTTGCGCCCTTTGGCCCGGCGCCGGGCCAGAACCGCCTTACCGCTTTTGCTACGGCTGCGCACCAAAAAGCCATGGGTGCGCGCGCGTTTTAAATTACTTGGTTGATAAGTGCGTTTACTCATTTTAATCACCCTAAATTACAGCAAATAGGAAAATACTAACCCCGCACTATAACAGCCAAAATTTATTTTGGCCGCACAATGTGGACAAGTATAATTAGTAAGCAAAATATTTAACCATAGTTATGGGAAAATGTCAAATATTCTGAGAGTCCGCAACAAGGGGCAAAAACCGAAATGTTTTTGCCCCTCACTATTTTATCTGAGCTGACTGTTAATTATTTTACCTTATCTAAGGCAAAAGAGGATGTGCCCTCCGCACCAACTGTAACCCGGTAGCGCAGAATCTCAGCAATGGTGTTAACCCGCTGCTTGTGGTCAAAGGTGACCACAAGCGTTTCGTACGCGAAACCAGGGGTTAACGCGCTGGTGCCATCGGCGGAGCGCTCTGAGGTAATAATTACTTCGTCTCCCACCTGGCAAGAACGGGCGGCCGCGCCGTTTAAGCAAACCACTCCGCTGCCGCGGGTGCCGGGCAGCACATAAGTTTGAATGCGGCTGCCACTGGATTTGTTCCAGATATTTACAAATTCCAGAGGCATTAGACCAGCGTTTTCCAATATTTCGGCATCAATGGTAATTGAGCCATGGTACTCCAAAACGCTGTTGGTGATACGCAGCCCGTGCAGTTTGGGGCCAGTGAAATTAATGCGAAGTTGTTGATCTACACGATTTTGCAGGGCACCATCCGCATATTTCAGAGTAATGCTGGTTTCAACACCGGGATTGCTCATAAAATGTCTCCTGCTTTTTTACAGCCTCTCAGCCGCCCCACCAAGGACAGCCGCCGCTGATTCGTTACAAAGTTAAGTAAAGCACAAATGCAACAGGCACCGTAAGCCAGCCAGGCCGTACGCGCAACAATTGCTGTTTTTGGGGTATTAAGCCCTTGCATACTATGCGCATTCTGTGCTTGTGGGCTAAGTTTATCATCATTTGCCATGCTGGCATCAATAAATTTTAATTTTTTAAAATTTATTCAATACAATAAAATCAATGACAAGCCTAGCCACCACCAGCCTTTTTTCGCACAATGCGGGCTGGTGTCTAATGGTAATGCGCGGAGGCAGGCGGGGCAAGGAAAAAGGCGGGGTTTCAGCAAAAATTCACATGAAAAAAGAGCTCGGCCCGGCGTTCACACCGGGCTGTGCAACATGGCATAATTATTGATTAAATGGTAACATTGCCCATGGTTTGAGCCAGGGGTCGAGGGTTCTGCTTGCTCAAAACCTCCTGAGCTTCGGGTTTGGTGATGGCTTCGCGCCAGGCCTCATTGAGGCTGGCCAGCATGCGCACCACCTCTTTTATTGGGGCAATGTCCGCCTTTACTTTGGCCTGCACCAATTGATCACCCATAAACATGTAAAGGCGTCGCAGATTTTGCGCTATTTCCCCGCCTAATTCCATGTTTAAGGCGGCATTAAGCTCGTCAATGATGTCTTGGGCCCGGTTGAGCAGGTTGCTGGCACCGGCAATATCCTCATTAGCTAAACACATTTCCGCCTTGCTTAAGAAGCTTATGGCTCCTTCATATAACAGAATAATCAGGCGGCCGCGATCCACCGTGTTAACTTGGGTTTTGCGATATTGGTTTTGTCCGTAAGTCAGCATTTGCAGTTCCTCTCTTATATGTGCCGGGTGGCTACCGGTATTGTTGCCCAATAATATAAGCAACATATATGCCAAATACAAACCATGCCCGGGATTGCTTCTAACTATTTATAATTACATGATTCAATCATCTATATCGGCAACCGGGGCTTTCAGCTAAAATATATTCGGGAAAAAAATTCCCCTATGGGCGCGGGCAAACGGTCTTTCCCAGGTAAGCCGCTATGGGATACGTAAAATAAACTGTGCTTTTACCTTCTCCGCTAGAACTAATCTAAAGGCTATTGGATTAGTTAGCTTGGAATAAATTCCACAAGCCCCCGTTTGTCATACCGATGTAAGCCGCTATGTCAGGGCTAGGGGGGCTGCGCAGTTGGAGGGGGGCTAACTCCGCAGATGAACAACATTAGCGCCAAATTATTTACAGGCTCCCACTATGCGCTAAAATAAGGCCATTAGCCCGCCACAGGCACGTGACGCGCGAGGTATGCCATGAACTATGAATCGACGGACTTCTTAACAACCAGCATAACCGAACTGAAGCTGCCCATCTATTTAGCCTTGGATGGACATGCCTGCCACCCGCCGGCTGAACTGGCTTTGGGCGACAGCCTCATGGTATTGGGCCTTTTGCGCAACTACGGCAAACCGGTAAAGCTTCACTTTAACCCTCTGCCGGCCTTGCTCCCTCTGTTACAAAGGCACCCCTTGGTCAAAGAAATATGCCCGCCAGGGGCAAGCAACGGCCTGGCAGTGCGGGCCGTGGCCGTGCCGCGCTCTGGCCGCGCCCAAACCTGGCATGCAACTACAATCTTCAACTGGGCTGTGCCTGCTTTGCCTGTAGACAAGCTGTACGCCAACCCCATTATGGCCCACAGCCTGTATTACAGGCTAAACCGTCAGGACGACTGGCCCAGCATTATGCTTGATGACAGCGCGCAAACGCTGCGCCCCTTGCTGGCGCGCCACAAGCCAACTTTAGTGCTTTTCCCCTTTAACCCGGGACGCGCGGACGCTGGATGGCAGGACGAAAGCTGGTGGGTGGAACTGGCTGATGGTCTGCGGGCAGCCTTTAACCTGGTGGCCATTGGCGCCCACAATTACGGGCAATTAGCTCAGGTGGTGGATGCGGTTTTACCTTTTGCCGCATCGGAATCCACTCTTATGAACTTGGCTTGGCTGATAAGCAAGGCCCATGGCTTTATTGGCCGCGACGGCGGATTAAGCCATCTGGCGGCTGGGGTTAACTCTAATATTGTCACAGTGTGGGACTCCATGGCCAGCTACCGCTATTGGGCAGGCAGCCGCGGCCACCACATAATATTCAGCAATCCCAAATTGTTCCGCCACCCTCCACGGGTCACCGCGCAATCCCTTTGCCAAAATTTCCCCGTAGTGCAATATACGGATTCCAACGGCTTGCCAATAAAAGTGGAGATGCCGGCCTCACAAATATTGTATGAGGCCAAGGCCCAAGAGTTGCTCGGTGGCATGGCCAACCTGGCCAGCCTGCTTATGGGGCAGATGGAAAAAGACCATGACCAGGCCGGGGTGAGCCAATGGATGAGCAAGCCACAGCTAAAAATAGATTTTTATAGGCAAAGCCTTGGGTTTGCCCAAAAAGCCATAAACCGCAAGCTGGCTCTTGGGCACAATTGGGTGGTTCCCCTGTCCGCCTAACGCCTCATCCACGGCTGCCAGACTTGGTTATTGCCACATACCTACGCCGCGGGCTTTAGCAAATCTCCGCTTATGTCTTTAAGTGATGGCACCCCGGCTATGCTCATCGCCCTGGCGAGCTCACGCTTTAATCTGCCATACACGCTGGCCACTCCCTGGTCTCCTCCTAAAGCCAGGCCATAAAGCACCGGCCGCCCCAGAGCCACCGCGCTGGCGCCCAAAGCCAATGCCTTCAACACGTCTGAGCCGCGCCTTATCCCGCTATCCATAATAATTGGCACCTTGCCCTGGGCGGCCGTTACTATGCCGGGCAAGGCGCTTATGGCCGCGGGCACGCCATCTAGCTGACGGCCGCCATGGTTGGAGACCTGCAGTCCGGCCACATTATACTGCAGAGCCCGCTCCACCAGGTCCGGGGTGATAAAGCCCTTCAATATCAGCGGCAGATCAACGCTGTCTTTGATAAAAGCCACATCATCCCAGCTCAAGCTTCTTTTAAATGTGGAAGTGCCGCTGTTTACCAAAGGCAAATTGGGAGGGAAGGTAAAGCCCAAGCGCTCAACCGCGTCGGAGGCGCCGGGAGCAAAGGCGTCTATCGTAAAGACAATGGCCGAATAGCCGGCGGCCTTGGCTCGTTGCAGGAGTTTCTTAGAACCAGCCTGGTCGTTTTCCAGCAAATATATCTGAAACCATTTAGGCCCCGGGCTGGCGGCGGCAATATCTTCTATGCGGGTGTTGGCCGCGGTACTAACCGTCATAAGCGTACCGGCCATATGCGTGCCCCTGGCCGTACCCGCCTCCGCGGAAGCGTGCGCCAGGCCATGGGCGCCCATGGGCGTGGTTATTACTGGCATGCTAAGTTTATGGCCCAGAAGCGTTGCACTCAAGTCTGGCGCCTTTTGTCCGGCTAGATAGCGGGGTTTAAGGGTGTAATCGTCAAAGGCGCGCAGGTTCTCGCGCAGGGTCCATTCCTTTTCCGCTCCCCTGGCAATAAAAGCAAAAGCACCGGGAGCCAGGGCTTGGGCTGCTTCTCTTTCCAAATCAACCATAGTGGCGGCCGGCAGCTCCCGCACTGTACCGGGCGCTTTGTAGGGCTGGGCCGTCGGCAATGGCGTGGCAATCGGCGCCGCGTTGTTACTGTCCGCGGCTCTGGCCTGAGCGCCGAGCACCAACCCGGCAGTGGCGCCCAAAGCGGCCACCCCTAAAAAATCGCGTCTTTTCATAATAAACCTCCCACAGATGAATTGCCGGCAATGCAGTTGAATGAAAAAACATACAAAACTGTACGGGTTATTGCTGCTATCCGCATATCTCACCCAGCGGCGGCATAAGGCGGCGCCCTTGCAAGTTGGGGGAACGCCTAATCAGGCCACGGCGGATAGCCATGTTATTCAAGTATAAGTCAAAATTAGTTACCCAGCAAATGCGGTTAGGGCGGCTGGCACAGCGCGCTTGCCGCAGCCACATTGCTATTAAAATCGGCCCGCGCCCTTGGCATTGACTAATAACGTGATAGTATTATTTACAATTGAGCTAATCTTTCTAAGCAGTTATTCCTAGGCTGGCTCTTAATGCGCCGCTGATGGCTAATAGATTATAAAATCTTAAAAACATGGTTCTATGCAAACATTAGGTAACAAAATAAACTCTCTTTTCATGAAACTTGGGCTTGGCATGCGGGCTAAGCTCATTATTTTATTCATTGCCATTAAAGTTGTGCCCCTTATTCTGCTGGCCTATGTGGCTTGGCAGCAATCTTGGAATTTGGGGGATTATTTGGAGGTTCGCACAGTCCAGCTTAATGAGACGGTGACAGAAACCTTGGATCAGGTTAACCATGTGGCGGTTGACGACGCGGTAAACGCCCTGGATGAGAGGGCGCGGGAAGACATTGAGCGCATGACCACCGACACCGCCCGCCTGGTGGCCGACTTTCTCTACGGGCGCGACGACGATATCCGTTTTGCCGCCACCCTGCCGCCGGAACAGTCCCATTACCGCGACTTTGTTAACAGCCGCCAGGGCATGCTATTAATACCGGGCAAATGGGAACTGGCGCCCGACAAACGCTCCTGGCGGCCTGCCAGCAGCGACAGCGCCGCGGAAAACCTGACCTCATCTATTGAAGAGAACTCAGTCAGCTTCCACTATCGCCCGCCAGATAAATTCAATTATGCGTCACGCCCGTTATATCTGGAAATGACCTTTATAGATTTAAACGGCCAGGAAAAAATTAAAGCTGTGAGTTCCCCGCGCATGGATGCGCAGCTTAAAAACGTTGCCGAGCGCGCCAACACTTACGTGAAGGCCGAAACCTATTTTGAACAACTGCGCAAATTGAAGCCCGGCGAGATATACGTCTCTGACGTTATCGGAGCCTATGTGGGTTCTAAGGTAATAGGCATGTATACCCCAGACAGCGCCGCGGCCAAAGGCGAGGAGTTTGCTCCGGAAAAATCCGCCTACGCGGGCATGGAAAACCCTTTGGGCAAGCGCTTTCAGGGCATTATCCGCTGGGCCACACCAGTGGTGCGCCAAGATAAAATCATAGGCTATGTTACACTGGCCCTGGACCATGATCACATTATGGAATTTACCGACCATTTAACCCCAACCATGGACCGCTATACCGAACTGCCCAACGCCGCGGCCGGCAACTACGCCTTTATCTGGGACTATAAAGGACGCAGCATTTGCCACCCGCGCCATTTTTCCATCACTGGCTACGACCCCGCAACCGGCGACCCGCAAGTTCCCTGGCTGGAAGACTGGATATATAATTTGTGGCAGGCCAGCGGTAAAACCTATGCGGAATTTATCAAAGACGTCCCCACGTTCGTTGATCAGTCTAACAGCAAACGCCCGGCCGCGGCGCTTACCCAGGCTGGGCTGGTGGGGCTTGACTGCCGCTATTTGAACTTCGCCCCTCAGTGTACGGGCTGGTTCGACCTCACCAAAGATGGCGGCTCCGGCTCTTTCAGAATTTTGTGGAGCGGGTTGTGGAAGCTCAACACCGCGGGCACCATACCCTATTATACCGGGCGCTATGGCGAATCTTTGCGCGGCTTCGGCTTTGTGGCCATTGGCGCCAATGTTGACGAATTCCACCGCCCGGCCATGGAAACCAAAGAGGTGCTTAACCAGTATATTGCCAAGGCCAACCATGAGCTTGGCAGGGCTAACAGCGAAACCCGGCAAGGTATAGCCGACAGCTTGTGGAACACAGCCATAAGCCTTACCACCTATACCGCCTTGATGGCAGCGCTTGTTATCTTTATAGCCATTTGGCTGGCATCCACCTTTACCCGCAAAATTACCGGCATGATAGATGGCATATCGAAATTCCGCGGCGGCAACCGGCGCTTCCGCTTCAATGCGCCCATCAAAGACGAAATGGGTTTGCTGGCCGACTCTTTTGACGATATGGCCAGCAGCATTGAAAAAAATGTTACCTATCCTCTGGCCATAATGAGCGCGAATTTCAAAATTATTTATATGAACGACGCTTACCTGGAAAAAAATGGCCGCACCCTGGAAGAGGTTACGGGTAAAAATTATTGGGATTACAGTTTGTTCACTGAAGGCTCGCCCAGTTCGCCCATAAACGCCCTGGAATCTGGGCATGAAGCTGAAGTGCTTTATGTGCCCAGGCTAAATGCCTACTTTAAAGGCTCTGCCAGCACCTTTACCAATAAAGACGGCAGCATGGCTGGTTATATTGTATCTATTGCCGATGTAACTGAAATAATAACCAGCCAGCAGCAAATAGAAAGCCAGCGCGCCCTGTTGGATACCATCTTCACTTCTTTTCCCGACCTCATTTGGTACCAAGACCGTGAAGGGCGCTTTCTGGCCGCCAACCCGCGTTTTCTGGATATGTTGGGGCTGAGCCAGCAAGAGGTGATAGGCAAAACCGTGCAAGAGCTCAACCTGCCGCAAGCAATCAAAGATTTGTCCGGTGAGACGCTGGACTTCATTGTCGAAAACAAATCCGCGCACCATGTGGAAGAAACATTTGTCTTCGCCGACGGCCACAGCGAAATAGTGGAATCGGTGCACATGCCTTTATTCGATCTCCACGATGAATTCTTAGGGCTTATCGGAGTTTCGCGCGACATAACCCAGAGGGTAAAAGTACAAAATGATTTGCGCAGAACCAGAGATGAACTGCAGCAGGCCATCAAGCAGGCCAATCGGGCCAGCGAATCGAAAACCGCTTTTTTAGCCAGCATGAGCCATGAAATAAGAACCCCCATGAACGCCATTATTGGCATGACCAGCATTGTAAAACGTAAGCTAAGCCTGGTGTCAATGCCTATTAATGAAATACGTGGACACATAGACCAGATAGATACCTCGGCCCAGCACTTGCTAGGCCTGCTGAACGATATTTTGGATATATCCAAAATAGAAGCCGGTAAGATAGAACTTAACCATGAAGCGTTTGTGCTGGACCTTCTGGTGGATAATGTTGCTTCCATTATCCGTTCCCGCGCCAGTGAAAAGCATATTCATTTTGATGTAATTCAGGAAGGCTACCAAAACCAGGCACTGTTAGGAGACTCTTTGCGCCTGCGTCAAGTGCTCATCAATCTTTTAGGTAACGCGGTAAAATTTACGCCGAGGCATGGCCACATTGAATTACAGGTACGCCTGGAAGAGCGCGAGGATGATAGGGCATTGATAATGTTTAGGGTGGTGGATACCGGCATTGGCATTGCTTTGGATGCTCTTGAAAAGCTTTTTGTGGCCTTCGAACAAGGCAGTGCCCAGGTAGCCCGCGAATATGGCGGCACGGGCCTGGGGCTTTCCATCAGTCAAAGCATTGTGCATATGCTTGGCGGTGAAATCAAAGTTTCCAGCCAGGTTGGCGAAGGCAGTTGCTTTGAATTTGCTATATGGCTGGAAGAAGCCCGCTTTGAACCAACCGCCGCCCAGCAGCAAGGGCCGCACCATCTTTACAATGGCAAAAGGGCGCTATTGGTGGATGATGTGCGCATTAATCGGGTAATTGTCATAGAACAGCTGAAAGATACGGGCCTGGAAATAGATGAGGCCGATGACGGCGATGTGGCGCTTGCCATGTTCACGGCCTCGCCAGCAAATTACTATGATGTTATTTTCATGGACATACAGATGCCGCGCATGAACGGCTACGAGGCGGCGCGGGCTATTCGCAACCTCAATCGTGACGACGCGCAAGAGGTTATTATTATCGCCATGACAGCCAATGCCTTCCGCGAAGATGTGGAGGAGGCTATTTTAAATGGCATGAATGCCCATCTACCTAAACCAATACGTCTGGAAAAGCTGACAGAAATGCTGGACCAGTTTTTAATAACCAAGCAATGAGGAAAGACTTGCTTGCCCCCGCCCATAGCTGGGCCCTGGAGGCCCAGGGGCATACTTACGAACAGTTTGAGCAGGCACGCAGCTTGCCCGTTGCGGTACGCGCGGCCTTGATGCCAGACGCTCACCCTGGCTATGGCCTGCCCATCGGCGGCGTGCTGGCGGTACAAAATGCGGTAATCCCTTACGCGGTGGGGGTAGATATTGCCTGCCGTATGCATTTAACCGTGCTTGACTGGCCAGTGCGCGCCCTGCAAGAAAGAAAGGCCATCCTCATAAGCGCATTGCAAAAGACTACTCGCTTTGGCATAGGCGCGGCCTTTGCCCGCCATGAACGTTGCCAGCATCCGGTTATGGATGAAAACTGGCACGAGCACCCGTTCCTGCGCCACCTACAAAACAAAGCGTGGGAGCAGCTTGGCACCAGCGGCACTGGTAATCATTTTGTGGAGTTTGTCGAACTGAAAATAAAAGATACTATGGCCGCTGTTCCCCCCGGAGTTTACATGGCGCTTTTAAGCCACAGCGGCAGCCGTGGCGTTGGCGCGGAGGTGGCAAACCATTACAGCCGCCTTGCGCAAAAACTGCGGCCCGAACTGCCGCAGCACGTTAAAAACTTAGCCTGGCTGGATTTGCAGCACCAAACAGGCCAGGAATATTGGCAGGCTATGCAGCTTATGGGGCGCTATTCGGCAGCTAATCACGAACTAATCCATAAACGCATACTCACTTTTATAGGTGCATTGCCTTTGGCCGCCGTGCAAAACCACCACAACTTTGCCTGGCGGGAAACTCACGATAAGCAAAGCCTTATTGTGCATCGTAAGGGCGCCACGCCCGCCCATGCCGGGCAGCTTGGCGTTGTTCCAGGTTCTATGGCCACTAAAGGCTTTGTAGTGGAAGGCCTGGGCCTGCCTCTGGCATTACACTCCTGCTCACACGGGGCTGGCCGGGCCATGAGCCGCAAGCAAGCGCATAAAAATTTAAAAGGTTTAAACCTGCGTCACCATTTAGCGGAAATGGGGATAGAGCTGCTCAGCGCCGGCCTGGACGAGGCTCCAGCCGCCTATAAGGATATAGCCAAGGTTATGGATGCGCAAAAAGACATGGTGCGTATTAAAGCCAGCTTTATACCACGTATAGTCAAGATGGCGCCCGGTAATGAGCGGCCTGAAGATTAGCCCGCCAATAATTGTTATTAGGTTTTTAATTCATCATAATAAACTTTATGTATAAGGCAATCAAATAGAGTGCAGCAAACAGCCAGAATCAAACTTGAAGATAAAGAACGCGCCCGGCGTAAACGTGAGCGCATTCTTATCCTTATCACTCTGGTGGCAGTTATTGTTGTTACCTACCTGGAAAGCCAGGTTATTACCTTAGCTCAAAACCTGCCTATTGGCGCATCTTTCATTCTCTTTGCTTTAATCAACTTAAACATCGTCCTGCTTCTGCTTTTGTTATTTTTAGTCTTTCGCAACCTGGTAAAACTTATTTTAGAAAGCAAACGCGGCATATGGGGCGCGCGCCTGCGCACCCGCCTGGTAGTGGCGTTTGCGGTGCTTTCTTTTGCCCCTTCCACAGTGCTGTTTCTTGCGGCCTTCCAGTTCGTGGGCACCTCCATGGACTATTGGTTCAATGTGCAGGTAGAGAGTTCTTTGAATGAAGCCTTAGCCTTAAATCAAACTTTCCGTGAGCAGCTTATATATGATACCTCCTATTCCGCCAAACAAATTGCCCGGCAGTTGGAAGGTTATCAGCCTGGCAAAATGGAATTGAATACCTGGCTGGAAGAACGGCGGGAATTGCTTGGTTTAAGCGGCCTTAAAATGCTTAACCAGGACCTGGAGCAACAAGCGTTTGTAAGCAAAAGCGGATTGACCGCATCTTATTTTACGACATTTCCGCAAGACATTCTTGCGCGTGTGCAAACGCGCAAGGAAATGCAAAGCCATATACAAGAAGGCCCGGTTCTCAACTATGCGGCTGTGGCTATACCCATAGAAAAGGGGAAGCTACAGGGCGTTTTGATTGCCTATCGCCTACTACCATCCCGGGTGGCTGAGCAGGCTTTTGCTATTGCCAAAGGTTTGAAGGACTACACTGATCTTAAGCTTAGCCAACAGCCATTTAAAACTCAGCAGTATATAACCCTCTCCATTGTCGCTCTTTTGGTTATATTCGCCGCCATCTGGGTAGGCCTGTATTTAGCGCGCTCTATTACCGAACCCCTTATGGAGGTGGCCGAAGGCACGCAACGCGTGGCCGAAGGCGACTATGATTTTTTCATCAACCGCCAGGGGCCGGACGAAATAGGCTCGCTTATTAATGCCTTCAACCGTATGACCGCCGACCTTAAAACCAGCCGCGCGCGCCTTGATGAAGCGCAAGGCGAAATGCGCCGGGCCAACCTGGAGATGGAACAGCGGCGACGTTATATGGAAATCGTTTTAAGCAACGTTAATGCCGGGGTTGTGGCGGTAGATGCCAAGGGCATTATAACCGCCTTTAACCCTTCCGCTGAACGCCTTTTGCAATATCCGGCCAGCCAGGCCCTGAGGCGCCCATGGCGGGAAATTGTAGACCCGGAGAACCTGCCCCTTGCCGAGAGCATTTTAGAGCAAATAACCCCTGGGCGTTTAGCCACCTTTGACAAGCAAATTACTTTGAACATTGCCCAGGAGAGTCTAACCCTAATGTTTCATGTGGCTGGCCTGTATGACGAAAACAAAAAGTCTATAGGCGTGGTGGTGGTCTTTGAAAATTTAACTGAACTGGAAAGAGCGCAGCGTATGGCGGCCTGGCGTGAAGTAGCCAGGCGCATTGCTCACGAGGTCAAAAATCCGCTCACCCCCATCAAGCTTTCAGCACAACGGTTGATTCGCCGCTATGAAGATAAACTCTCAGAAGACGATCTCACCATTTTCCGCGAATGCACTGATACCATTGTCGCGCAGGTGGAAGAGATAAGAAACCTGGTCAACGACTTTTCTAACTTTGCCCGCCTGCCCAATGCGCGCCTGGCCCCGGCGGATTTAGCGCAAGTAAGCCAGGAGGCGCTTAACCTGTTCCGCGCCGCCCATCCAGATATTGAGTATATTTTGGAAATTTCCGGCACGGTACCACCTTTTAATTTCGATAAAGAGCAAATAAGCCGCGCCCTGATAAATTTGCTGGATAACGCCACCAGCGCGGTAGAGCCGGTCAATGCTCCCCGCCTGATAGTGATACGCCTTTCCTATGATGACATTTTAAAAATTGTGCGCATCGAGGTGGAAGATAACGGCATAGGGGTTCCACCTGGCTTGCGCCTGCGTTTGTTCGAGCCCTACTTTTCCACCAAACAAGGTGGCACAGGCTTGGGGCTGGCCATTGTCAGCACTATTGTGGCCGATCACAATGGCTACATCAGGGTGCAGGACAACCATCCTCAGGGCACACGTATGGTTATCGAATTATCGGTGAGAGGAGTTTGAGATGCAGGGCCGTAAAATTCTGCTGGTGGATGATGAGGCTGCTATTCGCCGTAGTTTAACTGGCATTTTGAGCGATGAAGGTTACGAGGTTGGCCTGGCTACTAATGGTGAAGAAGCCTTGTCGTTAATATCTGATGATGCCCCTGACTTAGTGCTGCTAGATATATGGCTGCCCGGCATGGATGGCTTAGCCGTGCTGGAAAAAATAAAGGCGTACAATCCTCTTCTGCCCGTCATTATGATATCCGGCCATGGTAATGTGGAAAACGCGGTAAAGGCCACCCGCCTGGGCGCTTTCGATTTTATCGAGAAACCCCTGGACATGGACAAGACGCTGCTTACGTTGCGCAACGCTTTAAAAATGCTGCGCTTGACAGAAGAAAACCGTCTATTGCGGGGCGACACGCCAACTATTATTGGCCAAAGCCAGGCCGTGACCGTTTTACGCGAAGCCATTGCCACTGTGGCCCCCACCCCCAGTTGGGTGCTTATCACTGGCGAAAACGGTACAGGCAAGGAACTAGTGGCCAAAGCCATCCACCGCCTCAGCACCCGGGCAGCCGGTCCCTTGGTAGAAGTCAATTGCGCGGCCATACCTGAAGACTTAATTGAAAGCGAACTATTCGGTCATGAAAAAGGCGCCTTTACCGGCGCCAACTCCCGTCGTCAGGGCCGTTTCGACCTGGCCCATGGCGGCACTTTATTTTTAGACGAAATTGCTGACATGAGCTTAAAGACCCAGGCCAAAATATTGCGTATTTTGCAAGAACAGCGTTTTGAACGCGTAGGCGGGCACAATACCATTAGTGTGGATGTGCGCATACTGGCAGCCACCAATAAAGACTTGGCCCAAGAAATGGCGGCGGGCCGTTTTCGCGATGACCTTTACTACCGGCTTAATGTAGTGCCCATCCATGTCCCGCCTTTGCGTGAACGCCGGGAAGATATACCCCTGCTTATCAATGAATTTTTGCGTGAGCATACGCTGAGGCTGGGCCAACCGCACAAAGTTATGAGCCAGGCGACTATGCAAATTTTGATGGAGTATGCCTGGCCAGGCAATGTGCGCGAACTTAAAAATTTGGTGGAGAGGCTGGTCATTATGACCCCTGGCCAATTAATTGATGTGCCCAATCTGCCCGATCCTTTTAACCGGGGCAACAAAGACAACGACGCCCAGCTTATGCCCGCGCTTTTAGAACAAGATTTTCGTAGCGCGCGCGCCAGCTTTGAACGATTGTATCTGGAAAATAAATTGGCTCAATGTCAGGGCAACATCACCGCTTTGGCCAAGGCCACGGGGTTAGAACGTACCCACCTATACAAAAAATTTAAAGTTTTAGGTATAATGCAAGGCAAGGATGATGAACAATGAAAGCTCTTTGCTTATTTTTGATATCTTTTTGTCTGCTGGCCTTTGCCCTGGAAGCAAAGGCCGACGACTACGGCACCCCCGCCCCCTTAGACCCGTCTTTTATGCAAGGTATAACTGGCGGCAAGCCCAGTGGCCGCACTACAGCCGCCAGACGGCCCAGTGGCAGCCAAGTAAACAAACCCAGCCGGACCAGCAGCCAGGTGAATAAACCCAACCGCAACAGCGGCAGCCAGGTGAATAAACCCAACCGGACAAGCAGCCAGGCCAACAAACCCGCCAGCAGACCAGGTTCGCCCCGAAATGCTTCCGCCAGTGGAGGCAGGCGCTAGTATTGCCGCCTGTCGCCTTGCCCGTACAAATATTTTCAAATGAAACAAATGGCCGGGCAACCTAACGGTCTGCCCGGCCACGGTTCATATACTTAAATAACCGGGCCCAATGTATAGATGTCTATCGATTTAAAATATTTGAGATTTTCATTTTTTGTCATTTCCCCGTTAAGCACGTTAAGCATTTTGGCAAAGACCTCTTCCCCCACCTGTTCTATGCTTTTCTCTCCAGTTAAAATAAGGCCAGCGTTAACATCCATGTCGTGCGGCATTTTTGCATAGGTAATGGGGTTGCCGCAAATTTTGATTACCGGCATGGAGGGAAATCCCTGAGGCGCCCCTCGCCCTGTGGAAAACATCATTACCTGAGCGCCACTACAAGCCATGCCGGTTAAAATTTCCGGCTCCCGGCCGGGAGTATCTTTTATCCACAAGCCCTTGCGCGCTCCAACCATATCGGTATATTCCATTACGCCCTGTATGGGAGAAGTGCCAGACTTTACGATAGCACCCAAAGATTTTTCTTCAATGGAGGAAAGGCCGCCGGCAATATTACCAGGCGTAGGTTGGCCTTCGCGCATATCCACCCCCATAGATTTGGCCCGGTCTTCCATACGTTTTACTATTTCGTAAATTTTAGCTTCCACCTGAGAGTTTATCGCACGGCGGGCCAGAATATGTTCCGCCCCAATAAACTCGGTCGTCTCGCCAAAAATTACGGTGGCACCAGCATCCACAAGCCTGTCTGCCACATAGCCCACCACGCAATTGGAAGCCATGCCAGAGGTGGCGTCAGAGGCCCCGCACTTGATTGACATCACCAAGTTCTCTAGGCCAACCGGCTGGCGCTGCTTCCCCGAAATAGCCAAAGCCAGCTTCTGCGCCGCGTCAATACCAGCCTGTATGGCCCGGCTGGTGCCACCCAATTCTTGTATGTGGATAATCTCCACAGGTTTGTTGCAGGCGGCTATGGCCTCCACCATACGCGCGTGGTCCGTGCCTTCGCAGCCCAGGCTTACCACCAGCACCGCGCCCAAATTGGGGCTGCAGCCCAAACCAATCAACGTGTCAGTAACCCTGGTTAAATCTGGCGGCAACTGGCAACAGCCCTGATGATGATAAAATCCTACCGCGCCTTGGGTTTGCTCCACAATGGCCTGGGCCACATCATTAGCGCACACCACGCTGGGAATGACCCCTACCAGATTGCGGACGCCAACTTTATTATCTTCGCGCACATATCCATTAAACTGCATAACCCGCCTCCTTTTATAGATCTCCGCGGCCACGCATGCTCTCCAGATTATGCACATGCACATAGTCGCCCTTTTTTATATTTTTACTGGCCATCCCTATTTCTTCACCGTATTTGACAATGGGCTGGCCTGCCGCTATGTCATACAGAGCCACCTTATGGCCGTAGGGAATTTTTTCATCAGTTTTGATCAGTTCAATATTGCCCTTTTTGTCTCTAACCTCTATCTGCCCAGTGACATCCTGGGCGAATAAAGTGGCCACATTGTCCATGTCGTTTACTTTAAGCGCTAGTTTAAGCATAATATCTTACTCCTTAAAATTAACCTTCACGGCAGGGGCCGCAAATGAGCGTTTATAGGCCAAGCATAAAGCACGGCCTCCTCCCGAGCACCCAAGCCTATGTTGTGCACCAGCCGCACGTCATGCCCATTTACCTGGCTCACCACTCCAATGTGCGGCCGGCTGTTGGGCAGAGTCCAGGCAATCAAATCGCCTGCGCGCAAGTTGGCCGCCTGTGCCGGTAAAGCTAGGCTGCGCCCCTGACGCTGATAATAGGTTACAATGTTGGGTACGCGGCGATGGTCTATGTTACTGTCCGCGGATTTAAGGCCCCAAAGCTGCGGGTAGGCCTTAAAGGCGCTTTGCATGTCCTGGTGAATCAACACCTGCAAATCTACCCCCACATTACGCAGGGCGCGAACCACCACATCCGTGCACACTCCGCGCTCCAGTGGCACATCACCGCCCGGATACTTAAGCCGCGCATAGGCCGGGTCGTAGATGATGGTTTTACCAACCTGGTCGCGGGCGGCCTGGGCCACCGCCTCTCCCGGGTGCTGCGCGGCCAGCGCGCCGGCAAAAGACAGCAGCGACACAAATAACGCGAGCGTAGCGCTTACAGCGATTTTCTTCATCATCCCTTCCCCAACATACCGGCTAACTTAACCTTGTGTAAAAATGGCTGGGCCGGTGTTTACCCGCTTCTACTAAGAATGGTTAAGGCTTCAACCACAATACAGCCTCATTTAAAATGGCATAAAAAATTTTTTATGTCCAGCGGTAATTATACTTGCAACGCAAAATCGTTGGCCGCATAATACACTAAACCCGCCAGGCAAATTAGACCCCGCGGGTTTGGTTAATATTAAAAGGCTTATACGCGGCACTATTTTTTGTGCATGTTGCTCAGTTCAAAGGGCACTTCCTGGTAAACATAGTAGTTAAGCCAGTTAGAAAAAAATAAATGCCCATGCGCCCGCCACCTTACCAAAGGCGGCTTTTGCGGGTCGTCGTTAGGATAATAATTGTCGGGCGGGCTGATAGGCAGGCCGCGGCCTATATCGCGCAAATACTCGTCTTGCAAGGTGGTGGCATCATACTCCAAATGCCCAGTGGCATAAATCTGCCTGCTGTCTTTAGAACCCACCACAAAGATTCCCGACTGCGGCGATTCCGACAATATTTCCAGATCTTTCACTTTCAGCACATCATCGTGCCTTATTTCCGTATGACGGGAATGGGGCACGTAGAACTCATCGTCAAAACCGCGAAACAGCTTTTCGGTTTTATTGCTTATGCTGTGCTTAAACACGCCAAACATTTTTTGTGGAAGAGCATATTTAGGCAGGCCATAGCGGTGATAAAGCGCGGCCTGCGCCCCCCAGCATATGTATAAAGATGAAAACACATTGTTCACGCTAAAGTCGATAATCTCTTTAAGCTCGTCCCAATAGGTAACATCTTCAAAAGCAATGTTTTCCACCGGCGCGCCGGTTATTATCATACCGTCGAACTTTTGTTCGCGGATTTTATCAAACTCCACATAAAATCGTTCCAAATGATCTTGCGACACATGGCTGGGCTGATAGCTGGCGGTTTTTATAAATACTATATTAACCTGCAACGGCGAATTGCCCAGCAAGCGCAGCAGTTGGGTTTCGGTGGTTACCTTGGTGGGCATCAAGTTAACGATGGCAATGCGCAAAGGGCGTATGTCCTGCGACATGGCCCGGTCTTCGGTCATAACAAAAATATTTTCCTTGGCCAAAATGGCCTGGGCGGGTAAGTCTTTGGGAATATTAATGGGCATGGCAACCCTCCTTATAAAACGATATTCTAGGTCAAAATGCTATAATATATCATATAAATTTAAATATAATAAATTTAATATCAACACCCGCCCAGCCATTTTTGGGCCAACAGTAGCGCTTCTTCTCTATTATGTATTAGCCCCTCCAGCTGATATTGCCGCAGCTTTTTCAAGATGCGCCCCACTTCCGGGCCCGGAGCAATGCTGCCCAGCGCCATAAGCTCACGCCCGTTCAACAGGGGGGAGGGTGGCTCCGGCTGGGCGCTCAGCTCCGCCATCTCCCGCCATATACTCATAAACTCCGCCATCAGTTGCTTGGGCTTGGCCTCGCCCTGGCCGGCCATATTGTCGGCCCAAGCCATAAACATCAGGCTTTGCCAGTTATCGCCGTGGCGATGTAAAAAACGGCCCAGCATGCGCCTGCGCAAATGCCTATGGCGGGCGATAGAGGCCAACAGGTGATGAGGCAGCATGTGCTGGGCCACCAGTTCCCCCACCAAGCCGGCCTGATGGGGGCCTAAACCCAGATTGGCGCAAGCGGCTAAAACCTGCCGCGCGCCCACTTGATCGTGGTTATAAAAAGTATGCCAGCCAGGCCGCTTTAAGGCGCTGGTGGCCGGTTTGCCCAAGTCATGCAGCAACGTTGCGGTCTTGAGCAAGGCCAGCGGCACCTCTGGCCGCGCCGCCGCCAGGGCGCCGTCTAAAAAATCTTGCGGGCAATTGATGATTTTTTCCAAATAGTCGAGGCTGAGCAAATTGTGGGCCAGCACCGGTAAATGATGAAAGGGATTTTGCGCCATATTGCGCCCAGCTTCCCACGCTGGTATCAGGGCGGACAGCGCCCCGCTGGCATCCATGGCGAGCATGGCCCGCGCCGCCCGCGCAGTTGCCATAAGCTTAAGCCATTCCTGCCCCAGGCGCGGCCTGGCAATTTTTGCTAGCAGGGGCAAGGCGCGGCGCACTGCCGGCGCATAGCCTGGCTCCAGCTCAAAACCCAACTGGGCCTGCAAGCGGTAGCCGCGCAAAATACGCAAAGGGTCTTGTTGCAGGCTGTCGGCGGCGGCCAAACAGAGCTGCTGGCGCGCTAAGTGCTCCAGCCCCTCCAGGGGGTCGACGAAATCATCTGCCCGCAACTGCGGTTTTTGCAAAATTGTTGACACGGGCACGGCCATAGCATTGATGGTGAAATCACGGGCGCGCAAGTCATCTTGTAGGCTCGGAGCCCGCCATTGGGTGATATCTATCTGCCCCTGCTGCAAGACCAGCCTGGCTGTGGGCAGAATATTACGATTGAGTATCACCAGCTTAGCCGGCAGGTTGGCCGCCAAAAACCGAGCCACAGTTAACGCCCTCTCGGGCACCAAGATGTCCAGATCAAGGCTTGGCCGGCCCAAGGCCATATCGCGCACACTGCCGCCGCACAGCCATATTGCCCCGTTGGGCGCTAGGCGTTGTAATATTTCTAAAATTTTAGTGAATGCACCGCAGTGGTGGTAATTGGCAACCATCAATTGTCAGGGCTCAAACGCAACCGTTGCCCCACCTTTATGGCCTCGTTGACTTTGAGCTTATTCCAGGCCAGCAAGTTTTGCAGGGAAATTTGGTTTTGCCGGGCAATAGATTGCAGAGTATCACCAGCCTTTACCGTATAAAGCCTGACAGGTTGAACGGTTGCAGCTGGTGGTGGGGCGCCACGCCCCTGCTCCAAAGACTGCAGGCGCCCAGCCACACCTTGCAGCTTGTCAATTTGCTCTTTCTGTTCAGCTAGTTGCTGCTGAAGTTTAGTTATTTCCGCGCGCAGTTGTTCCACCTGCTGGTTAGCCTTTTCACTGGCGTTCATGGCCTGCTCCCAAATCGCGTCTAACGACAGCGCTGTGGGGGCATGGGCGGCCGGTTGGTCCGGCGTGCGGGTCCAGGTGGAAATTAAAAAGATAATACCCAAGATGGTCAGCAATATTATCAGCAGTTCCAGCGGGGTAAGGCGAAAGTTGCGCCATTGTATAATGGGTGAGGAGCACGGGGTCACGGCTTAATCTCCGATTCTAACCGTCACGGGTGTGCCAGTCGAACACAATGTGGCTGCTATGGGGGTCTAGGCGTTCTTCATCGGGCTGGACGGCATTATATGGGTGGGTAACGGTGTTTATTATAAGCGCTTCTTCCACGCTTACGCATTGCCAGCCATGATAGAGCCGCGGAGGAATACGCACCACCATGGGGGCATGGGTTCCAAGAAAAAACTGGTTAAACTGGCCGTGGGTGGGAGAACCGTTGCGCTCATCGTAAATAACAAGGCGAATCATACCCAGCACGCAGGCCACCAGGTCGGTCTGTTTTTGGTGCAGATGCCAGGCCTTTATTACCCCGGGCAGGGTGGTGGTCATATATACCTGGCCGAAGCCGGCAAATATATCCTCATCAGCCCGCACCAGTTCCATAAGGCGGCCGCGCTGGTCGGCAAAGACCTTAAGGTTTTTAGTTTGTACTCCTTCGATTAACGGCATGAGGCACAAAGAGCGGGCCGGGGATTCCCGGCCCGCATAGCTTGCTAGACAAACGGATTACCGTAAAGCAGAATGAGAGCAATAACCAAGGTATAGATAACCACCGATTCAATAAGCGCCAAGCCAATGAGCATAAGAGTCATCAGGCGGCCGCCCATTTCCGGATTACGGGCCGTGCCCAGCACCGTACCGTTTACGGCAATACCCATACCAATGCCGCCACCCAGGGCAGCCAGACCCACGCCAATACAAGCGGCCATGGCGCTTAAGGCCATAATCAGGGTTTTGTCACCCGCCGCGGCCGGGGCATCGGCGGCAAAAGCTACTGATGAGATCAATAGCACAGCGCAGACAGCCAGCGCCCCCAGTAAAGACTTCTTCATAAAAACCTCCTCAAGATTTTTGTTAATGCCAGTGCCTTCTTCCCAAATATCCTTGTTTACTAGTGCGCAGCGTCTTCCATGGCCCCGCTGATATAGATCATGGCCAGCAGGCTAAAAATAAAGGCCTGCAAAAACGCTGTAAAGAAACCCAATATTTCCATGGGCACGGGCACCAGGAAGGCCCCGGCCAGCATAAGCAGCACCGCCACCACCAACTCTTCGCCCAGGATGTTGCCGAACAAACGGAAGGAGAGGCTGACGATTCTAGCCAAATGGCTAACTATTTCAATAGGCAGCATAAGGGGAGCCAACCACCATACCGGCCCTAAGAAGTGTTTGATATAGCCAGCGCCATGTATTTTAACCCCCATAATATGGGTGAGCAAAAACACCACCACCGCCATAGGCACCGTGGTATTGAGGCTGGTTGAAGGGGAGGCAAAGGCGGGTATCTGCCCCATCCAGTTCATGGTGAGGATGTAGATGAACAGAGTGGCAATTAGGGGGAAGAAGGGACGGCCCTTTTCACCCATTACACTGAGCTGAAAGCTCTCAATACCGCCAACAACCACTTCGGCAAAGTTCTGGGCCGTGCCAGGCGCCATGCTCATGTTGCGCACGCACATTTTGCCGGCAATGAGCAAAAACAGCATGGCCACCCAAGAATAGATTACGTGGGTGTGGGTATGGGCAAAATGCGCCAGGCCCACCTTCTCAAAAAGCCAGGTAAAAAATAGAAATGGATGTTCCATCTTCTTCTTGCCCTTATAAATTTATAATGGATTACGCGCACCAAGCAAAAGTTTGCCACAGCCCCAGACAAAGACCGCCAGCATTACTGCCGTAAAGCCTATCACAAAACCTAGAGGTTTTAACCACCCTAAGTAGAATAATATAGCTAAAAATAGGGCAGTTAGCAAAAACCTCAGCATGCTTTTTAAAAAAATAATTAAAATCAAAGACTTTCCCGTCTTATTATGCTCCAGAGCTTTTGCGGCCATACTTTTTAGCATAAAAACGTGCGCCAGGGCCAGGGCCACCCCAATAGCGATGCCCGCCACCTCGAGCCCGTCGCTCAACCATGCCCCTGCCAACAAAGAGATCAAGCCCGCCGCGCAAGCAAAAATCCACATGGAATTAAAGCTTTTTGTCGCGTTCATTTTCATCCATTTCTCTTTGAATGCGCTTAATCAAAACATATAAATTACGGTAGGCGGCCACAATGCCTATGCCTAATCCCGCAAACTTGCCCCAGGGGGTAAGAGCGGGCCAGGTATTATCCACCCACCAGCCCAGGGCAAAGCCAATGACAATGGCCAGCACCATGGAAAGGCCAATGGAGGCCGCATTGCCAATAGTTTTAATGCCTTGCGGCTTGAAGCGTTTAAACAAAATTACCACCCCTCTCCGCCGGCCCACGGCCTTATTCCCGCCATCCAACTGTATGTCGCACCGTATCCATTAGAATATATGCTTTATAACCGGCAGGCAAGAAAATGTTGCATTTGCGTGATCTTTAAGTGATACCCTGGCGTAAGAAGCCGCCTGCCTGGGGCAGGCGGCTTCTGGCTTTTTCGCAGGCCGGGCTAGAAAGTGCCCAGCAAAGTGCCCATAATGATGACCATAAAAGTCGCAAAGAACGGCGCAAACGTAGCGGTCATGAATATATCCGGATAAGACTGCTTGTGGGTAAGACCGCAAATGGCCAGCAAGGTGATAACCGCGCCGTTGTGGGGCAGGGTATCGAAGCCACCGGAAGACATGGAGGCAATTCGGTGCAAGAGCTCAGGGCTTACCCCCACCGCGTTGGCCCATTCCAGATAACGCGGCCCCATGGTTTCCAGAGCAATGGACATACCGCCGGAAGCCGAACCGGTAATACCCGCCAGCACGTTAACCGCGATAGCTTCCGAGACCAACGGAGTGCCGGCAGGGTCAATGCTCATCATGAAGTCCGCCACCTGCTTGAAGCCGGGTAACGCCCTGATACAGTTACCATAGCCCACTTCGGAGGCCGTGTTCAAAATGGCCAACAAAGAGCCAATGGCCCCGGCGTTAAGCGCGTTTTGCAGGCGCATGGGCTGCTTAAGGTTCTTCCAGCCCACTAATATGGTCATTAGAATACCAACCACCAAAGCAAGAATAAGGGCCCAGTTAGCGGTAACTGTGGCCAAGGTTACGTTGGGGTGCGCGCTTAGCATGGCTGGATCCCAGGTGCGAATCCACTTGGTAAACACGAAGTTGAGTACCAAAACCGCCAAAAGGGGCAGAGCGCACAGGCCGGCGTTGGGCAACGTAGCGTGAGGGTCCAAGGTGGGCTCGTTAATATGGCCGGTGCCATAGTCTTCGCCTTTGGCCATCATTTTCTTTTTGCGGTAGGTCAGCCATACATAGGCAAAGGCCACCATAATAGCCGCGCCAATTAAGCCCATGACCGGAGCCGCGTACAGGTCGGTGCCGAAATATTTGGTGGGGATCATATTCTGAATTTGCGGCGTACCGGGTATGGCGGTCATGGTACAGCCAAAGGCGCCGGTGGTTATACAGCCGGGAATAAGCCTTTTGGGCATTTTGGCTTCCCTGAACAGGGCTGCTGCAAAAGGATATACAGCAAAGCCCACCACAAACAGGCTTACCCCGCCATAAGTAAGAACCATACAAGACAAAATGACCGCGGCAATGGCCTTATCCGGTCCCAATTTGCTAGAAATAGCCCGGGCAATAGAGGCGGCTCCGCCGCTTTCCTCCATTACCTTGCCAAACACTGCGCCCAATAAGAATATGGGGAAAAAACTTTTGAAATAGCCAGCCGCGCTGACCATGAAAACCTCGGTATAACCGGGCATGGGCGGCAGACCCGCGATAACTATGGCCACCAGGGCGCACAGCGGGGCAAACAAAATGACCGACAGCCCGCGGTACGCTATATAGGTAAGCAAGGCCAGTGAAAATAAAATTCCTAATATATCCATATGCTCTCCCTGTCAACGATAGTTGGACATGTGACGCTAAATCTGTAGAATCTCGCTACAGACCAAGACCAACACAGACATAACTGGAAAAACTACTCCTCCTTTCATTGTATTTTCTAGTTCATTTTCCAATTTTAGAAAGTTGTTTTTACACGGCGTATTTTATTATATAACATTTTAACATTAAAAAAATCATATCCGCTTACTTATGTCCGCCTTTTCCTCGTAACTTGCGATAAATTAATTGCAAACTTCCATTACCTGCGCCTTCGTCTGTGTTATAATTGGATACTATCAGGGATCTGATTGAATCAACTAACTAAATTAGCTAATAAATTATAACCATGGCAGGGGTATGCGCGCTGACGGGGATAAAATAAAAGTAGCTGGCTTCATGAGTGGCTCTGGCAGCAACCTGCGCCGCTTGCTAGAGCTTGGGCAGCCGGCCTTCAGGGTGGAGTTTCTGTTCAGCGACTCGGCTGACAGCCAGATTGAACAACTGGCCCTGGATTATAGCCTGCCATATTTTATCCATGACATAAAACGGTTTTACACGGCGTTGGGCAAACCCCGCCGCATAGCTGGCAGTGAGGGCTGGGTGTTGCGCCGGCGTTACGACGAAGTGGCGGCCCGCCTGGTGCAGGCCTTCCAAATAGATATAATTGCCCTGGGCGGATACATGAGCTTTTTAACTCTGGCGCAAGGTGGCGTAAACGTACACCCTGGCGATTTATCTGTAAAAAATGCAAAAGGGCAACGCCTTTTGGTGGGCGACCACGCCGTGCGTGACGCCATATCGCAAGGCAGGTCGGAACTGCGCTCCAGCACTATCTGGATAGACCGGGGTGTGGATAGCGGGCCGCTTCTGCTTTTAAGCGATCCGCTGCCGGTCCGTCTGCCCTGTTCGCTAGACCAAATAAAAGCAGACCCCAAGATGCTTAAACTAGTGGCAGACCAGCACCAACACGAACTGAAACAAAAGGGCGACTGGCTTATTTTCCCGCTTACCATCCAGCTTATGGCCCAACAACGGCTCGTCATAAAAGATAACATGGCCTGGCTGGACGGCAGGCCTTACCCCGATGGCATAACCCTAGATAAAATGTGATGAGCTTAGGCCCGGATATTATGCAGATCGCCCGCCGCCGTATGGTTGAGGCTTTGAAAAGGGATGGCATCACTGACCCCCAGGTGCTTGAGGCGATGGGCGAAATCCCCCGCCAATTTTTTGTTGAGGAAAGCCTGCGCAACCAGGCCTATGACAACAATCCCTTGAATATTGGCATGCAGCAGACCATAAGCCAGCCCACCATGGTAGCCACCATGACCCAGGCCCTTAGCCTGAGCGGCCGGGAAAAAGTACTGGAAATAGGCACCGGCTCTGGTTATCAAACCGCTATTCTGGCCCAGTTGAGCGACTGGGTTTACTCGGTTGAACTCATCAGCGGGCTTTATTACCGGGCCAGAGACGTGTTGGAAAAGTTACGCATTTTTAACATAAACCTTATGATGGGCGATGGCAGCCTGGGCTGGCCTGAGAAGGCTCCCTTTGACGCCATTATGGTAACCGCCGGCGCGCCCCAAATTCCAGAGCCACTGCTCGCGCAACTGGCGGAAAACGGGCGTTTGGTTATTCCGGTGGGCCCGGCTGGCATGCAAACTTTGGTTAGAATAACCCGCACGCCAGACAAGCTGGTGCGCGAAGACTTGGTGGGCTGCCGCTTTGTGCCGCTTAAAGGGCGCCACGGCTGGGCCTAGACCTGGCTAGCAATAGGCGCTAACTATTTTTTCCCGCAATCCCTCCAAATCCAGCCAGGCCCGGGAGCGCGCTTGTTCTTCGCTCTGGGCGACCAAGGGGTTGGCATAATTTTCCAGGCCCATGCGCCTTACTTCGCCCACCTGTCGCATTAGAGCCTCGGCCCAGGACTTTTCGCCTTTCAGCAAAAAGGTGGCCGTGTTTTTGTAATCACCAATTAAATGGCTGGCAAAGTCATTTTTGGCCATAAGCTGGCCAAAGCCGCTGGCCGTTAACCCCAGCTCATTCAGCCTGCCGGATCTGTCTTGCTGGGGCCGGGTCAAGCGGTCTTTAAGGGTGGGACGCAGGCAATCTCCCTGTAGCTGAAGATAGTCTACCAACTCATTATAACTATGTAAAAATGCATTAACTTCCTTAAGCAGGGCCGCGGGGCTACTGGTAACCTGTATTTGCCCGTCAGTAGTTTGCAACAGTCCGGCCATACCTTCAAGGGGCAAGCGTCGATCGCCTATAATAGCAGCGGTCAGGCCGGTGTGTTCACTGTGCGCGCTCTGCCGGTGCAAACCATAGTGCTGCGCCAAAGAACCAGCCACATCATCTAAGGCAAAAGAATGCCCCTGCCCCTCAATGAGCAACTGCAAACCGCGCCCCGGCAGGTGGTAGGGACGCATAGGGTCGCTGGGCTTAATTTCTTCCCGCAGACTGGCTTTTACCATGGATTGCTGACTGTTAATGGCAATGGCCAGCTTTTGTAAAACGTCTTTATTGGCATCAACTCTTCCATAGTTTTGCGAAACCCCCACATTTACCGCAAACGCCCGGTCATCTACCGTCAGCTTAAGCTCATAGTTGCCGGGGGCAAGCGCAACCGGCGCTTCGGGGTTCTGGGCGCCGGACAGGGCGCGCGTCTGGCTTTGGGGCCAGGTGATGGCAATATCCCGGCTGTTTCGCAAAACTTCGTGCAGAAGGTCTTGCCGATTAGGATTATCTTCCAGATTATCCAGCCTTTCTTTATCAGCCCAGACAATCTCTCCCGCGGGAAGGTTCATTTTCCGCCACTGGTTTTGCAGTTGGTTGAGCAGGTTATCCACACTTCGCAGCGCCTGCTGTTGCTGGGTTTGTTTGAACCAAAGGGGAAATTTGACCTGATAGGGATCGGCGGGCACGCTTTGAGGCAGCAGAGGGCTGTAAGGGGCCAGCGCATGGCGCTCATCTCTAATATTCAAACTGGGCGCATCTTTTACCACCGCGCCAAATTTTATATTAACTGTCAAACTAAAGTTCCCCAAAACTAAAGAATTGTAGTCAGCGTCCGGCCCCGCGCCTAAAAGCGGCCAACTTCCGCGCTTGGATAAATGTATCCATATAAGGTATCGGCCAGTTCAGCCTGAAACTTTATTTTTTCAGTATTTTTTCCAGGCCGGACAGTTCGCCCATGGCAGGCAACTGGGCTCTGGTTTTTTGAATACGCTCATGGCTTAACCACAGCCGGCCTTCGCTGATGCGCCCGTCTTGCAGGTGCCGGCAGAGCATCTCCAGCGCGGGCAGCGCCTCGTGGCTCTGACGGCAGATGAGTAGAAGATCACTGCCCGCCTGATAAGCGGCCAAGGCGGCTTGGGCTGGCGGCATACCCACTGCGCCCATCTCTAAGTCGTCACTAAGCACCAGGCCTTGATAGCCCAGGCTTTTTCGCAATAATCCGTCAATAACCAAAGGCGAACACGATGCCGGATTGGCCGGATCCAGGGTTCGGAAGGTGGCATGGCTTACCATAATGCCGGCAATACCGGCGTGGATGGCCATGGTGAAAGGAATAAGCTCCATGTGTTCAAGCTCGGCCAGGCCAAATTCCACCATCACTCCCAGTTTGTGGGTGTCCAGGCTGGTACGCCCCAAGCCGGGAAAGTGCTTGGCGCAAGCCAGGCAACCAGCTTGTTTAAGCCCCTGGCTGTAGGCCAAGGCCAGTTGCCCCACCAGCTCCGGGGCAGCGCCCAGGCTGCGGCGCGCCATAATGCCGTCTTCACGGCCGTGCACATCCATTACTGGCGCTAAATTCCAATTAAAGCCCGCGGCCACCAGTTCTGTTCCCATCTGCAGGCCATGGTCAAAAAGCGTTTGCGGGCTTGCCGCGCCCAGCAGGCATAAATCCGGCTGATGGGTAAAGGGGGCGCGCAAACGCGCCACACTGCCGCCCTCCTGATCCACCATAATAAATAAAGGCGGCCGGTGAGCCAGGCGCGCCATCTGCTGCAAATTATGGTTAAGCTGCCATACCTGCTCTGGCGAGGCAAGGTTGCGGGCGAACAGAATTACCCCGCCAATGCCATGGCGGGTTATCAGTTCCTCGATAAACTGGTCGGGTTCATGGCTTTCAAACCCAACAACCAGGGATTGGGCCAGCAGTTCCCTGCCCGTGCGCATGTCTAGCGTTGGTTTCATAAACAGGCTAATGCAAACGGCTGGCCCAGGCCGGGCGGAAGCGTTCTGATGGTTCGTATTCTCCCTGGAAAGAACAGGAGAACTGCAAGTCAGAGCGCACATTGCCCGCCACCAGTTGGGCCAGGGGAATTCTCCAACTTACCGTGTTGCCATTTATCTGGGGCTCTACCACGTGGTTGCCCAGCACTATCTTGTCCGCCTCTTGTACGGTGCCCGGCAGGTTCTGGATAATGGTAATGTGGTGGTCGGCCGTCGCGGCTACTCGCAGGCGTAAGGCCTCAGCCGCCGACAGGTGATCCAGACCCCCTTCTTGCCATGGTTCCAATTTAGCGACTTTGCGCTCAAAGCCGGTAGGAAACAACAGGGTGGCCGGTGGAATGTTTTCCGCGCCCACCAGGACAGTGGTTAGCTTGTAAGTGTAATCGGTAACCCCCAAAAGGCCGGTATCTGTAACCACCATAGACCAGGCCAGTCGGCTGAGCTTGAGATTGCCTAAAAATTTGAAGTCAACCTGCTCGGTAAAATATTGTTTCTCACCCTCCACGCGGCTGCCCAGCGCCACGGGCTGCGGAGCAAAAATGCGGCGCAACAGCGGTTCGTCCCAGGTAAGGTGGTAGGCGGCTGGCGCAACCAGAGAAAATGACACCTGACCCGAGCCGTCAGGCTTCAGAGTCAATTGCGCCTCATAGTCAAAGCAGGCCGGCAAAGCCAGCAACATTAAACCCAATAAAGCCAAACTCACGCAACGCCGCATATAAGCTCCTATAATTTTATAGCATATTTGGTTAATTCGGCAGACCGCGCCTCTCCCCGCCAAGCTCCGTCCGCAACTTGGCGAGCCGGCTAAAACCACTTGCGGCGGCGGAAGAAAATAATCATACCCGCCACCAAACCCAGCATTAAGCACAACAGCGCCGGGTAGGCCCACCAAATATGCAGCTCTGGCATGAAATCAAAATTCATGCCGTAAAGGCTGGTTAGAAAAGTAAGCGGCATAAACAGCGTGGCTATTATGGCCAGCAGTTTCATAACTTCGTTAATGCGGTTATTGGTGCTGCTTAAGTAAATATCCATGGTCACCGACATCAAATCACGCAAACTGTCCGCGGTTTCAATGAGCTGCAGCACGTGGTCGGCTATATCGCGCAAATAAAGAGTTATGCCTTTGGGCATAAGCTTGTTTTCATGGCGTTCCAACTGGGACAGCACCTCGCGCAAAGGCCACAGCGCCTTGCGCAAGGCAATGGTTTCGTGCTTCATGGCCAGTATCTTCTGCAGCGTTTTAGTATCAGGAGATTCCAGCGCCAGCATCTCCATATCTTCGTACTCGTCCTGCAACGCCTCATAAAAGGTATAGTAATGGTCTATGATAACATCCAAAACGGCGTACAGCAGATAGCCGGCTCCATATCCATTGTTGCGCCAGTTGATACTGGTTACGCGTTTCTCTAAACTCTGAAAAACCGCGTTCTGGCTTTCTTGGAAACTTATAACATAGTTAGAGCCCAAAATCAGGCTTATCTGTTCCAGGCCGCGGGCCTGGGTTGCGGGGTCGGTACGGGGCAGTTTAATGGTTACAAACAGGTAGCTGTCGTAATCTTCGGCCTTGGGCCGGTGGGTGGTATCTAGAATATCTTCCTGCACTAACGGGTGCAAAGAAAAAATTTGCCCCAAGCGGGCAATGGCCTGGGTATCGTGAACGCCCCGCACCTGCAGCCAGTACATGGAGTGGGTGTGAAGCACGTTTTTTAGCTGCTCATCGCTGGGGTTGACCAGCCGCAGCCCCTCCGTACCCAGATGCAAAAGCTCCATTTGCGAGCTGGCCAGAGGCGCATCGCCCACATAAACCAGAGTGCCAGGTGGTTGGGCCACCTTGGTGGCCCGGCTTTTACGCTTGCGAAGACTGCGCGCCATGGGTCGTGTCTCTTAAAATAATTGCTTATGCGCTTTAGTTGGGCGGGCCCGAAACCGGCCCGTTAATCTAAAGCCGCTAGGCCAAAAACGGGTTGGTTCGCCTTTCGTTGGCCACGCTGGATTTGGGGGCCGGGCCATAATGATGGCCGGGCCACACCACCGTATCATCGGGCAGGCTTAGTATGCGCTTAAAAATGGATTCACGCATAACCGGCCAGGAACCGCCAGGGAAGTCGGTACGGCCCACCGCGCCCACAAAAAGCGTGTCGCCGGTGAAGACGTTACCCGGAATATGCAAACACACGCCGCCTTTGCTGTGGCCGGGGGTATGCAGCACCTTTATTTTACAGTTGTCGCCAAGGGATATTTCCTGGTTATCGGCCAGAAAGGCGTCCGGGGCGGGCGAAGGATCATAACCCATGGATTGGCTCATCATGCGCATTTCCGGCGCGGCCAGGAGCGATACATCGTCTTTATGGATAAGAAGCTGGGCTCCGGTTAAAGCCTTTAATGCGCCATTGGCCAGAGTATGGTCAAAATGGCCATGAGTATTAATGATATAGATGATTTTATAGCCGCGCTTATCCGCTTCGGCCTTAATGCGCTCGGCATTACCGCCGGGGTCTACCACCGCCGCGCTTTTAGTCTCCGGGCAGCCAATCAGGTAGGCGTACACATCCATCTGCCCCACCAACATTTGCACAATTTCCATGTTACCTCTAGTTAAAATAATTCAAAAAGTGTTAAACCGTGGCAGCATTAATCGTCGATGCTTACCTGTTGCCAGCCGTCGTTTTTACATATGGGGCATTCGGGCAAAATCATTTCCTCTTCCACTATAAGCACTTTACCGCAAACACCGCAGCGGAAGTAGGTGCCTGCCGGAACCTTGGTGCCCATGGGCAGCCTTTCGCCAATTGCCATTACGTAATTCTCCTACTTTAGTTTGGTTACTAATTTTTCATATTGCCCGGCGTTCAAAAATATCGGCAGATTGCCGCCCGGATCCGGCATTATGCGCACCAGCCAGCCCCGGCCGTAAGGATCTTGATTTATTAAAGCAGGGGTTTCCACTACCTCCTGATTGGTCATTAAAACCACCCCGCTTGCCGGGGCAAATAAGTCACTGACGCTTTTGGCGCTTTCCAGCGCGCCCATTTCCCGGCTGGCTTGCACCCTTTTGCCCGCGTCCGGTAGGCCCACAAAAGTTAGCTTACCCAACTGCTGCTGGGCAAAATCGGTAATGCCAGCCAAAATTGAACTGTCTTCCATAATTTTTACCCATACATGCTCCGCGGTATAGTGAAGCTCCGCCGGAAAATTCATGTCTTGGCCTTTCGCGCACTGATGATTATAAAGCCCAGCAAAGACACCGCCAATATGCCAAAGGCAATTATAATCGTAGGGGTCAGCCAATCTATGGCGGCCAACGGCGTGCCGCGCCAGTCCCCACGAAACTGTTCTGCCATAATCCGCTCCATTCCGGCCAGCATGCCATACAAGCAGGCAACCAGGCCCACCCTTTTCCTCCTTGGCCAGAATATTAGTAAAATAAGGCTGATAACCAGCATAGTCAAGGCCTCGTAAAGCTGCGATGGGTGCAAGTGCAACCCTTGAGGGGCCAACGATTTGGGGTCTGTGAACACTACTGAGCAAAACCCCTCCCAGGGCAGCCCATAACAGCAGCCAGCCAGAAAGCAGCCAACCCGGCCTAGAGCTTGGCCTAAGGCCAGACCCGGCACCAGCCCGTCATAAAGGCGAAGTAGCGAAATTTTCCAGCGCCAGGCCAGCCAAAAGCTGGTTAACAGCCCGCCGATAAAGCCGCCGTAGAATACCATGCCGCCTTCCCAGATGAAAAACACCCGCCACGGCTGATTGACAAATTCCTGCGGCTCTATCAGCACATAAAACACCCTGGTACCCACCAAGGCCGCCGCCATTATCCAAAGCGTGGCGCTTTGAATGCGCTCTTTACTAAGGCTGTTACTTGGAGCCAGCCAACTGTTGAGCAGCGTGCCCAAAAGCAGGCCCAAAGCCAGCATGGCCCCATAGGAGTAAATTTGGAATGAGCCAATGCTAAATAAAACAGGATACATATCTGTTGCTTCTACTTAGAGGGAGTTACCCGCCATAAAAAAATGACCAACAAAATTCCGCCAATGGTTATGGCCATGTCGGCCAAATTAAAAGCCGGCCAGTACCAACTGCCGTAGTAAACCAGAATATAGTCAACAACCCAGCCAAAGCGAATGCGGTCCACCACATTGCCCAGGGCTCCGCCGGCAACCAGCCCCAAGCAGGTGGCTATTTTCAAATGGCGGCCGGCCTGGCCGCGCAGCAGAAAAAAAGCTACACCTATGGACACAAAGGCCACCACGCTTAAAAACCAGCGGGAGTGGGCCCATTCTCCCAAGCCGCCGAAGGCAGCCCCAGGGTTGTGCCACATAACCAAGGCCAGCAGACCAGGAATGAGCTCCTGCCGCCCCCCGGGGGGCAAGAGGCCGGTCATGCCATATTTGATGGCCTGGTCGGCACACGCCACCAATAACGCCAGGCAGATAAAACGGCGATAGCGCTGCAAACTAAAGGCTCGCAACCGCCTGGCGGCAGTCCAGACATAGTTGATCGCTACCGGCTTCCTCCCGCCGCTTCCAGCAGCGCGGGCACTTGGACCAGCCGCAAAGCGTGATGGCCAGGGACAGCTCCAATTCCTGGCCCGCCCAGGTGGGGTTGGGCAACTCCGCCACCAGCTCTATCTGGCTTACCATGCATATTGCCGCCAACTTATCCAAATTGGCGGCAATAAAATCCCGCAACTCGCCTTTGGCGGCTACGCAGAGCTTGGCATCCAGAGAGTTGCCCACCATTTTCTCTTTGCGGGCTAAATCCAGCGCCTTATTTACCTCACCGCGTATGGTCAGCAACTTCTGCCATTTCTGGGCAAGTTCCGGGTTGAGCCAGCTTGCCGGCGCTTTGGCAAAGCCTGTCATGTGCACGCTGGGGGCCTTTTGCCCGGGCAGGTACTGCCACACCTCTTCAGTGGTAAAGCTAAGTATGGGCGCCAACATGCGCAACATGGTGTGCAAAAGTTCATAAAGCACGGTTTGCACCGCCCGCCGCCGGGTGGAATTTTTACCCGCGGTATAGAGCGTGTCTTTACATATATCCATATAAAAGCCGGACAAATCCACACTGCAAAAATTGTGCAGGCTGTGGTAAACCACGTGGAAAGAGAACTCTTCAAAAGCCTTGCTCACACGCGCGCTCAACTCGGCCAGGCGGTGCAACATAAACTTATCCATCTCACTCATGCCAGATAAGGGCTGGCGGTCTTTGTCCGGGTCAAAGTCATGCAGATTGCCCAATAAGAAACGCATGGTGTTGCGAATGCGGCGATAAGCCTCGCTTAACTGCTGCATGTGCTGCTCCGACAGGCGCACGTCGTCGGTGTAGTCCTCAGCAGCCACCCACAGGCGCAAGATATCGGCGCCATAGCGTTTTTCCAGGTCTTGGGGCACAATAACGTTACCCAGGCTCTTACTCATTTTGCGGCCATTGCCATCCACCACAAAGCCATGGGTAAGCACTCCTTTGTAGGGCGCGTGGTCGCGGGCGCCAATGGCGCACAACAAAGAACTGTGGAACCAGCCGCGGTGCTGGTCCGTACCCTCCAGGTAAAGATCAGCCGGCCAGGTAAGGTCTGGCCGCACCGCCAACACCGCCGCCTGGCTGGTGCCAGAGTCGAACCACACATCCAAAATATCTTCATCTTTGCCCAGGTTATGGCTGCCGCACTTGTCGCACCGGCAAAGCTCGCCCAAAAGTTCTTCCGCGCTGTGGTCAAACCAGGCGTCAGCCCCCTCTTTACGGAAGGCCCGCACCACCTTCTCGGCCATGGGCGGGGTAAGCACCGGCTCGTAACAATCTAAGCATTTAAACACAATTATGGGCACACCCCAGGAGCGCTGGCGGCTGATGCACCAATCAGGCCGATGCTCAATCATGCTGTAAATGCGGTCCTGCCCCCAGCGGGGAACCCAGACCACATCGTTTTTTATGGCACTCAGCGCTTTTTCCCTGAGCTGGTTGGTTTCCATGGAAATAAACCACTGGGGAGTGGCGCGGAAGATTACCGGCCGCTTGCAACGCCAGCAATGGGGATAGGAGTGGGTAAGCTCACGCGCGGCCAGAAGCGAACCATTTTCCTGCAGTTTGGCGATAATGGCGGCATTGGCGGCAAACACCTCCTGGCCGGCAAACAGCCCCACCTCTGGCAGATAACGGCCACCGTCATCCAGGGGGGAATAAACCTCCAGCCCGTACTTAAGACCGGTTTCATAGTCTTCGCGGCCATGGCCAGGGGCGGTGTGCACCAAGCCGGTACCCGCCTCCAGGGTCACATAATCGGCCAGCACAAAAAGCGACTCTCTATCATAAAACGGGTGCCTGGCCTTGCGCCCCTCCAGCTTCCCGGCATCCAGCCCGGCAATTTTCTCCGCCCCCTCCATGCCGAAAGCCTTGAGATTTTGTTCCGCCAAGCCATCGGCCAGCAGATAACCCCGGCCCTGGTGAACATACACCCCGTAGTCCAGTTCCGGATTAAGGGCAATGGCCAGGTTGGCGGGCAGGGTCCAGGGGGTGGTGGTCCAGATGACCGCGTCCACCGGCAGGCCGGCCAACCTGGGGCTCAGGTCGGACAAATCGTCGGCTATTGCAAAGGCCACGTAAACGCTGGGGCTGGTGTGGTCATCATACTCCACTTCAGCTTCGGCCAACGCGGTGCGGCAGGAATTACACCAGTAAATGGGTTTTTTGGAGCGGTAGACCGAACCGCGGCGGTAAAATTCGGCAAATTCACCGGCAGTTACCGCTTCAAAATCGAAATCCATGGTTATATAGGGGTGATACCAATCACCGAAGATGCCCAGGCGGATAAACTCCTGGCGCTGAATATCTAAAAATTTGTTGGCATAGGCCCGGCATTCTTTACGAATCTGGGCCTTGCCCATCTCTCTTTTTTTGCTGCCCAGCTTTTTGTCCACTTCGTGCTCAATGGGCAGGCCATGGCAGTCCCAGCCAGGCACATAGATCGCGTTAAAACCCGCCATCTGCCTGCTTTTTACAATAATATCCTTCAATACTTTGTTGAGCACATGCCCCATATGAATAGTGCCATTGGCATAAGGAGGGCCGTCATGCAAAATATATTTAGGTAAACTTTCCGACTGCTCGCGCAATTGCTTATAAATATCCATTTCCTGCCAGAAGGCCAGAATTTCCGGCTCGCGCTGGGGCAGGTTGGCTTTCATGGGGAAACGGGTTTGGGGCAAATTCAGACTGTCTTTGTAGTCGGGAGTGGGTTTATTGGGGTCCATAGCAACACCTTTTTTAATTAACAATTGTGTAATCTTGTTTATTTACCATGAGGGATTGGCCGGCGCAAGGAAAGATGAGAGCCTTTTGCCCTAATCGGCATTGGTCAATAACGACAACTGAAATGCCAAGTTCCCGGTGGAACCATGGGAAAAGGCGCCACAAAGCCGGAAGCAGCCCCGCCTAAAGGCCGGCCCCGCTTATATCCAGTTCTTCGCACATTATTTTATTTAAACTTAGCTCGCTCAACTTGAGCAAAGAACTGGCGATTGCCTCATTAAGCGGCCTGGGCTCCAGGTCCATCCACCTTTTGGCGCTGTGCTGCACCATGGCCAATTCCACATCCTCCGCGTAAAAAGACTCGGCGGCCAGGCGGGCCAATTCTAAAAGCTTGAGAGCAGGTTGGTCGGCGGGGGATATCTCCATTTTTTGGCTTTGTAAAATAAGCTCGGGAAGTTGCCAGCCGGCAAACAGGCTGGCGCCCAAGGCCCTGTGATCCGCCCCCAAAGAAGAACGGCTCCACTGTACAATAGCACGCAGCGATACGTGAAAGCCGGGAAAGCTTTGCGCCTGCGCCTGGCTTAAACAACGCAGCAGCATGGGTAAAGCCGCTTCTTGCAAAAGCGCCGCGGTTGCCAAAGCTTCCGTATTTGGCAGGCCGGCAAGCGATGCCAGCGCGCGCGCCAATACACTGCGATGCAGGCTGGTGCGCCAAAACAGGTAGTAGTCTGGCCCAGGCAGAGCATTGGATAATGGTTCGCATTTCTGGGCCCAGTTTATAATTTCCTGCAATTGGTTAGAGGTGGCTTGATGATAAAGTTCGCTAATGTTCAACTCTCCGCTGGCGCCCAGCTTGCGTACCAGCTTAAGGGCCAAACCCGGGTCTTGGCTAAAAAGGGCGCGTTGCGCCTGCTTTTCCGCCAGGGCCAGTTGCCGCACCGCCAAGTCTATGGGGGGTAATGCCTTGACCTTTAAAAAGCAATCGACAATGGATGAGGACAAAACTTGCTCCATTAAAATAACCCGTAAAATGAAAGTTACAGCCCGCTAACCACTCCAGCTATTTATACCTAATCTAATATGGTTTAGCGAATGGGCGGCAGGTCTTTTTACTATTTTTTTGTTATTTTCTCACTTTTTTTCTCTGGTGGTAGAATTAAAAGCAATTTGTAGTTACTTTAAGTCTGTTCGCTTTCAAACAGATTGCCATTAACCGTTGCAGGAAACTTTTAAAATGCACAAAACCAGTCTGCAAGCCCTAAAAAAAGCGGCAGGGGCGCGCAACCTTGAAACCTCGCCCGCCATTCTCAGCCTGTATGGCGGCGATGCCAGCAAGCGGCAGCAAATGCCCGCCGCGGTGGTGCGTGCCGTAAACACCCAGCAGGTGGCCGATGTTTTGGCCTGCTGCCACAGCTACGGCCTGGCTGTAACCCCTCGCGGCGCGGGCAGCGGGTTAACCGGCGGAGCGGTAGCCTCCCCCGGCGGCATTGTGCTGGACATGAGCGCCATGCGCAAGATAGAACTAGTGACGAAGCACCGCTTGCTAAAGGCCGAGGCCGGGGCATTGGTGGATGAGGTGAAACGGGCCGCGGCCGAGGCCGGGCTTTATTTTCCCCCCGACCCCTCCAGCGCCGCCTTTGCCACCATTGGCGGCAGTGTGGCCGAAAACGCCGGAGGGCTTAGGGCGGTTAAATACGGGGTAACCGCGGACTATGTGCTGGGCCTAACCGCCGTGCTGATGGACGGGCGCATTTTACGCCTGGGCGGGCAAACCACCAAGTCGGTGGTGGGCTACAACTTAACCCAGCTTATGGTGGGCAGTGAAGGCACCCTGGCGGTCATAACCCAGGCCACCTTAAAGCTCGTTCCCCCGCCCGAGGCGGTCTTCACCTTAAGCGCCTGCTTCAGTTCATCTGAAGAGGCTTTGGCCCTGGTAGAGCGCCTGAATGCGCAGACCATTGTGCCCACTGCCCTGGAATTCATGGACGCGCGCACCCTAGAGGCCGTACGCCTGCAAGGCGGCTTCAACCTGCCTGAAGATGCCCGCGCCATGCTGCTTTTAGAAATAGACGGCGCGCCGGAAGTAGTGGCGCGCCAGGGCCGACAGATGGAAGAGGCCGCGGGCGCGGCGGGTGGATTTGCCTTGCAAAGCGCGCGCAACCAGGAAGAAGCCGCCAATGTATGGCAGGTGCGCCGGGGCATGAGCCAGGCCATGTTCCGCCTGGGCAGCCACAAGCGCAACCAGGACATTGCCCTGCCCTTGGGCAGCTTAAGCCGCATATTGCCGCTGCTTAAACGCATTGAAGAAGATACGGGCACCAGTATTGCCACCTTTGGCCACGCCGGGGACGGCAACCTGCATGTGAATGTTATGTACCAAGGGCAAGACCCCGCCCAAACCGAAAAGGCGCGCCAGGCGGTGAGCCAGCTATTTGCCCACACCCTACATTTGGGCGGCAGCGTAAGCGGTGAGCATGGCGTGGGCTTAACCAAGCTGCCTGGGGCGCGCATGCAGCTTGATGAAGTGGCCCTGGAACTTATGTGGGAGATAAAAAAATCCTTTGATCCCTCCGGGCTGCTGAACCCCGGCAAGGCTTTGCCGCCGCTTAAACTTAATCAATAGCACTTATTTAACAAGCGTTAAATAAATATATCCGCCTGTCATAATAAGGCCTAAAATGAACTTGCCCATGGTGCCGCCAATAAAGCCCAACACGGCGCCCAGGCCGGCATAGGAAGAGGCTTTGAGGTTTTTCCCCCAAAAGAGCTCGCCCAGCAGTGCGCCGACAAAGGTGCCCAACACCAGGCCGGGCAGGGCCAAGAGCAGCAGCCCCAACAGCGCGCCCACAAAAGCCCCCACCATACCAGGGTAGCCCGCGCCAAATTTTTTGGCGCCAAGCACCGTGGCCACCTGATCCAGCAACATGCCCAGGCCGGCCAAAAATCCGCTTAGCAGCACAAAGGCAAGGCCGTAACTCTGCCAGTTCTCAAAATAGCCATAGCCCAGAATAATGAGCCAAATGACTGCCAATCCGGGCAGCGCCGGAACTAGTACCGCGGCCAAGGCCAGCAGCATGCCGGCAAGGCACGCTATAAGAGCAAATGTCTGCATGCTAATTTACCACTTCCACTTTTATGGGCCGGCTGTGTCCGCGCCCGTGGTCATCCACCACTTTTATAATATAATTGCCCGCGCGGGCTGGCTGCCAGTAAAACACTTCCCCCGCCGCAACATTACCCAAATAGGCATCATCAACAAACCAGTAATTAATTTTTATCTTGGCATCATTAACCGCGCTTAAGGCCAGTGCCTGCGCGCCCTCGCCGCGCACGCGCAATTGCAGAGAGCCGCCCAGCCGGGGAGAGGTTATCTGCGGCGCCACCCCATCCGCCCCTCCGCCCACGGCGCAGTTTTCAGCACTGGGCGGGGGGGTTCGCATTAGCCCCGCCTGAATAAAAATTTGTTGCAAATCCGTAGGCCAAAATTCGTAAACTCTCACTTGCGTGCGCCTGGGATCGTAAGGCGGACAGGCCGCGCGCCCGCTGCCGGTATCCACCACCACCGGCCGGTGTATATCGTCAACCTTGATGGGGGAAACACCGGGGATAAACCAGGCGTTGGTTTTATGCGGGCACCAGGCGTTAGGCAGCAGGCCGCTTTGCGCGCACACTTCAACCAGGCTCACGCCCGCCGGCTTTTCCAGCAAATCAACCACCGGGGCCTGGTTGCTGGCATTTATGCTGTCGTGCATGGCAAAAAAAAGCGGGGCCGCGCTTTGCAGGCCAACAAAAGCCTGGTTACCCTTGCCGCTAAAGTCGCCCACCCAAACCACCATAACATAAGGCCCCCAGATACCGGCGCACCAGGCGTCGCGGAAGCCCCACGATGTGCCGGTTTTCCAATATACCGGCACACTGGCGGCGCTAGCGCTGCTGTAGTTGGGGCGCTTGTTCTGTTCCAACATCTTAAGCGTCACAAAGCACGCTTCAGGGCTTAGCATCTCATGCCAGGCATTTGTTCGCTCGCCGGCAATAAAACTTAAAGGGCGCATCACCCCCCGGTTGGCCAGCATGGCATATAAACGCGCCACTTCCTGCATGGTAATCTCTCCGCCGCCCAAGGCTAAAGATAGTCCATAATGATTTTCGTTTGCAAGTTTTTCTATACCAGTCTGTTGTAAAAATCCGTAAAAACTAGGACTGCGCAGGGCAGCGGCTATCTGCACCGCCGGAATATTACGGCTGCGCACCAAAGCCTGGGTGGCGGAGAGCGGTCCCATAAAGTGGCCATCAAAATTTTCCGGCGCGTACATGCCAAAGGCCGAAGGTACGTCTTTAAGCAAAGTTTGCGAATGCAAAAGCCCCTGAGCCAAGGCCAGCCCGAAAATAAAAGGCTTTAAAAGCGAGCCTGGCGAACGCCTGGCCGTGGTTCCGTTTACCTGCCCGGCAATGGCGCTATTGAGATAGCCCGCCGAGCCCACCAGCGCCTTTACCGACATATCGCGCCAGTCCAGCAAAATGGCGGCGGCGTTGTTTACGCCCTGGTTCTGCCGTTGTTCAATGAAAAGGCTTAGTTGTCTTTCCAGCAAACGCTGCAAGCCATAGTCTAGCGTGGTGCGCAATACTTGCTGGCTGGAGGCTGGTTGGCCCATTACCTGGTCAACAAAATGAGGGGCCGCAAAGGGCAAGGCCTTAACAGGCCTCATGCTCAGCGGCAGATCCATCAGCGCAGCCTTATCGACGTCTGCGGGGTTTTCCTGCAGCCAGCGTTTAAAAAGGCGGTTCCGCGCCGCCTGCAGGGGCTTACCCATAACCCCCTGCCGCGCCATGCGCGCGCTGGGCGCCTGGGGGATAACCGCCAGGCCCAAAAGTTCGGGCAGGCTTAGGCTGGCCGGATTTTTGTTGAAATAGATAAGGCTGGCCGCGCCCACGCCTTCAATGTTGCCCCCATAGGGAGCATAATTGAAATAGGCCTCCAGAATATCGTCTTTAGAATAGAAAAGCTCCAGTTGTATGGCTCTTAGTATTTGTACTAGTTTGCCACTTATGTCTTTGGTGTTGAGCTGCCAGCGCATTCTGGCCAACTGCATAGTGATGGTAGAACCGCCCTGACGCCGGCCGGCCGGCCCATAACTGGTAAAAGCCCCACGCAGCAGGCTGAGCGGGTTGAAGCCGGGGTGGTAGTAAAACCATCTGTCTTCATGCAACAACACCGCCTGCTTCAGCCTGGGCGATATCTCCGCAAACGGCGTCCACAGACGAAAGCTGCCATCGGCCGCCAGGCTTAAACGCAGCAAATTTCCATGGCTGTCATAAACGGCTTTGGAAAAATCTTGGCCCTGACTAAGCGGGGGGTGAGGCATAAACCGCATCCCCATCACGAGTAGCAGCGCAAGCAAAAGCAGGCTGCCAGCGCCCTTCAATATTTTTTTCACTTTACCGTCTATAATAACCAAACTCTAAATCACCGGCCAATTAGGGTGCAACTATTCGCAAAGGCGCACTGGGCGCCGAGTTAGCATTAATATCCCTGCGATACATGGCTTCCGCGTAAGCCGGCGGAACCGCGTAGACACCTTGATTGGTGGCTTTGATAATATAACGGAACTCACTGATACCGGGGCTTACCGTGGTGTAGAAAACCACCCGGTCTTCGCGCACATCCACATGACTGGGCCGCCAGTTTACCGCCGCTTCCGCGGGCGTGCTGAGGCTGTTATTGTTCCTGACCACCTCAAAGCCGCCAGGCAACAAGTCTATTATGGCCACATTGCTGATATGCTGGTTATTAACCGCCCGCACCTTCAGATGCACTATTATTTCCTGGCCCATTTTGACCTGGCTGACCCCGTTGCCGGCCATGTCCTTAAATTCGCGTATTATCTCAAGGCCGTTGGCACTGGCCCGCGCGGGTGGAGTTTTGTCGAATCCCGCCTGTAGCAGGCTGAACCAGGCAGGCAAGTCCGCTTGGTTTTCCAACTTTAACTTATCCGCCTGGCCAGAAAAATTGCTGGCCAGCAGGCCATTTTGTGAATGCGCCAACACCTTTTCATTACCATCCACGATCTGGCTTAAACGCAATTTTTCACTTACTTCAGGAGATAGCGCCTGCTGCGCATAACTATCTAAAGCCAGCATGGTCATGGCTGCGGAAATGGTATTAAAGTTGGCCTTAGCCAGCGGAGCGGTCAGGCTTTCCAGAGACTGGGGGGCAACCCCCTGCATCAAACCAGGGAAATGGCGGCCGGCCAGATAAATGACAATGGCTTCTTGCGACAGTGGGTCAAATACCCCCTGCCAGCCGAAATCGGCACTGGCCTGGTTTACCCGCTTCCATAAGCCGCCCATCAATGCCTCGGCCTCATCTTGTTTGCGCATCAACTGGTAGGAACTGGCCAAATATGCCGCGCACAAATCATTTTCCCATTGGCCCTTATAACTCTTCTGCAAAATCTCCAGCATCTGGGCAATATAGTTGGAAGTAACCACCCCCTGACGGGTGAGCAGATAAACGGCCAGCGCGCGCAGGCGCAGGCCTGGCAGATCGTTGTAATAATTATTGCCCGCCAGGCTGTGCAAGTAGCGGTTGGCCGCATCCAGCATGGCCCGTGGAACGGTTGCCCCCTGATCTTTGGCACCCAGCAGGAATTGAACAACATAGGTGCTGACAAACGGGTCTTCCTCGGGTGAGGCCGTCCAGGCGCCAAATGAACCCTGGCTGTTCTGGCGTGAGGCCAATTGTTGCAGTGTTTGCTCCACCTGTTCCATGCCAATTTTTATCTGCAGTAATTTAGCCACTTCCGGATACTTTGCCATTATCAGACCGGCCCAGGCGCGGCTCACTATTTGCTCGGTGCACTGGTGCGGATAGTTACTTAAAAACCCACTTAAACCCTGCATAAGCACTGATGGCGTATAGCCAAGCCATATCTCGCGCTTGCCGTAATTGTCATACATCTGGCGCAAACCGCCCAAGCTCACCTGTTTGTCTTCCATGCGTCCCGCCGTAATCGCGGTGGTAAAAGGCGTAACAGGGCGCAGGCTCACGGAAACCGCGCGCTCCGCTGCTTTGTCCTGCCAGCTTGCCTTTATGTTAACCAAAGCCGCGCCGGGAATATCGAGCGCCCGCACTTTAAGCGAAACGCTGCCTTCCGACTTGCCGCGCAAATCAACAATCTGCTCCGCCCCTTCCATTATTTGTAAGCCGGCGCTGGCCGCCACCCTAATCTTTATCGGTATGGCTTCTCCATTGTCCATGTTATTGGCCACACCCACGCTCAGCACAAATTCGTCGCCCGGAGCTACCGTAAGCGGCATATTGGGGCTTAACACAAAGTCGTCGCGCACCAGGCAACTACTTTGGCCAATACCAATTTTTTCCCTGCTTACCTCTACCGCCATAAACCTGAGCTTGCCATTGAAATATTCCGGCACTTTAAACTCAAGGTTGAGTTGATCTTTAATGTCCTTAATGCCTGACCAGTAAACCACGGGCTTGTCGCGCTGGCGTTTAAACGGATTAAGATGGCTGGCCAACAGTTCCATAGCCTCTTCTTCAGCCGCATCGCCGCCAGCCGCGAAAAGCTCCATAAACTTTCTGAACTCCGGCAAGATTAAATCTAAGATTTGCGCCGTGCGCACCTGTAGCGCTCTTTTACGAAAGAAGGTATCCAGGGGATTTTGCAAATTATAGCGCGCCACCTGCAAAATGCCTTCATCCACCGCAAAAACCACTACCCGCCCTTGTTGGTTGCTGCTTAACGTTATTGGCAACACCTGGCCCGGTTTTACCACCGCTGGCACAGAAAGCTTTACTTCCGCGGTGCGGCCAGCCCGGCTTATATTAAAAGGGGCCACAGCAAAACTAAGGGGGCTCATGAATATCTCGGCAGAGTTGGGATCGCGCACGAATTGCACGTTTACATAAGCGTTGCCCTCAAGCTCTTCCGGCACGGTAATGGTCTGCACCGAACTGGTGGTATCGACCTTAAACCAAGAGTGGCTGTAAACCCTGTCTTTTTCTATGGTAATAAGGCCGCTGCCCGTATAAGGCGCGCGCACCGCTATCTGCATTTTTTCGCCCGGAGCGTAGGTGTCTTTATCCAGCGTCAGCTCCAATTCGGCATTGCGTTCCAAAGACCTGTCTAAATTGCCCGCGCCCGCCACCGTGAAATTCACGCGGTTAAGCTCTTGCCCGTCTTTGTCGCATAAAATAAGACTAAAGCGCCCAGCCTGCTCGGTGGGCAGGGTGAACTCCAAGCCTTGTGCGGGAATATCAATATCTTTACGCCATAGTTCGACCTGCTTGGGCTGCGACTGGTACTTATAAATACCCGAAGGCTGGCGGGTGAGTATGGACACGTATTTGTTTTCGAGCAGGCGCAAGTTTAAGCCACTGCTCTCCACCATCTGCAAATCGGGGTTAATGGCAATGAAATTAACTTTGCGTACCGACTGCCTGGCAACAAAAGTTAAATCCCCATCCGCCTTGCTGCCTACCATGAAATCGCTGGAAGACACCATGCCGCTAACCGCGGCGCTTACCCCACGCCCGCCCTCGGCCTCAAAGGCCTGGGCCATAAACGTAAGCTGATAGCTGGAGCTGTTGAGCGCCCCCAGGTTTAGGTTGAACACCGCCAGGCCGTTTTCATCGCTCATCATTGGTGTTAAATCCGCCTGCGTGGCCAAGTTGCTTCTCAGCTTGTCATAAAAAGTGTAGCCCGCATATTTGCTAAAATTGAATAAGCCTGGCTGAATGCTGTAGCTGGCCTCTACTCTGCGGTTTTGCGCTGGCGTGCCAAAGAGGTTTTGCACCTTCACCAGGCCATGCAAATCTTTGGGATGCACCCATCCATTGGTTTTTTGCCGGGAAAGGCTGGCTGTCACTTGCATGCGGTCTGGCTCAAATTCCTGCACTTGCATGTTGGCAGCGCCAATTAACTGCGGTTGAGATACACCGTCTTCATCTTGCAGGTATAGATTGGCCCGCCAAAAACCCGTAGACGCGGCTTCGCCAATGTCATAGCTAAATTCCATGAAGCCGTCGGCTGGGGTACTCAGCACTTCTTCGTGCACCATATTGCCGCTGGCATCGATTATATTTAAGGTGAGCGGCAGGCCGGCCAAATTTTTGTTCCAGCCATAGTTGCGCACAATTATTCCCAAATGAAAACTGTCGCCCGGACGGTACAAACCGCGCTCTGAAAACATATGAGCTATCAGTTGCCCCGCATCCTGCGGCGTGCTTTCACCGCCCACATTAAAGCGCGAATAATTCAAAAACCTGTCTTCATCGTTCTTAACGGGCAAGAAGTTAACGTCGCCATTTTTTTGCACCAAATACATGGCCGGCTCCTGCTCGCGCACATAGCCGTCCACCTTCTCAAAATAGGCCAGGCCATTGGCCTTAGTGGTGGCGCTTTGCAGTACCTGGCCATTTATGGCCACCATCTGCACTTTGGCGCCGTCCACCGCCTGCCCGCTATGCGTAGACTGCACAAATACAGATTTGCCGCCAAAAATATCCTCTTTTAAAATGATGCCCAAATCGCTTACCACCAGCAACCTGGCGTCGCCGGTTTGCCCTTCGCCGCCACCGGCGTATTCGCGTGCCGCATAGTCGTAGAGATCTTCACTGCTGGAGGCGCGCAGCAAAAACACGCCCAGGCGCCGCTGGCCATTTTTTTCGGCTAAGTAAGGGGTTAAATCCGCTCCGCGATACTGCGGGGTGGGCAGGTCGTCAAAAGCTACGCTCAGCTTGAAACGATCGCTAAAGTGGTCGGAAGAAAAGCTCAAGTAGGGGTTTTGGTAACTGCCCTGGTTAAAAGCAACCAGGTGCTGCAACTGCTCTGGCCGCAAGCGGCTTATCTCCAAATACGCCTTTTCTATATTGCGCCCCATCAGGCTAAGGCGGTGCTCGCCGCTTAGAGACAGTAAAGAACCACTGCCCACCAGGCGCAGCATGGGCGTGAACTCAGGCACCCGAATCACGTTAAAATACTCTTTGCCCAAAGTGTAGCCGCCAAAGGCTTCCAGGCCTTTTTCCACTTTTACAAAAATGTAGGAACCAGGCGCGGCTTTAAATTTGAAATTCTGGGCAAAAGAATACTGCTCCGCGTTTTCAATATGGCTGATACTGAGCTTGGTGGCGCGGGCCAGAATTTTTTCATCCACCTCTTTGCCATACCAGTTGTGGGCGGGCTGATCGGGCTTAGCCTGCTCGTCCTTATACTTAGGCAGCAAGTAAGCGCTTATCACCCGTGCGGCGTCTTTGTCGGCCACCGCCTGATTAAACTCCAAGTTAATAAGCTGGTCGGTTTCATACCTGTCGTTGTCGGCCAAAATTACGTTTAAAGTATTAACCTGCAGGCTGTAGCGGCCCGGAACCGCAACATGGCTGCTCAAGGCCTCTTTGCTGGGCTGGCCCCCCACCATGGGGGCAACTCCCGCGGCAAGGTTCAAGCTAACCCGCCCACCTTTTAGCGGCAACTCCAGATCGGGTGAGGTTATGTAAGCCAGAAGCTTAGTTGTATCATAGTCAATTTTGAAATTAAGCGGCTTGGGATCTTCCCCCTTTTCTTCCAGCGCCATGCTCACCCGCTTCGCTAAAGAGGCGGCGTCCACGGGGTGGCTGAATTTTATCTGGAAATTGGCGCGGCGGCTGGCCGAATTTTTCTGGTCCTGCTCAAAAGAGCCCGAATCAACCGCCTGGGTGAAAACGGGGGTAGTAAAGCCAGGCTGCTTGCTGCTGATAAGCACGTGCGGGGCAAACATCTTGTCCGCCTGCCAAGTTACCCTGTATGCCTGGCCGGCCTGCCAATCCTCCTGTGGGGTAAAAAGCAAATTGCGGTCATCGCTCCATTTCCACGTTCCGCTTTTGGCTGGCTGCATATTTATAAACATTGCGTCCACCTGTTTACCGCTTAGCCCCAGGGCCGCGGCCGAAGCGCTGAATCTTATAGCTACCGTCCCCGGCTTGTCCGCCTCGCCATCGCGGTAGTTGGTGCGCCGGGGGCCGGTCACCTGAAAGGTGATTTCGTTAATTGCCGGCCTGTGCTTATACCAATCATATAAGTAAAAACCACCGCCAATGCCAAGCGCCAACAACAGCATAATAAACGAGGCCTTGGCCTGGTTAGAGTTGGCCCATTGCCAAAGGCGCCTGCTCGGCCTGCCCAAAAAGCGCAGCCAGGCCGGAGCCTGCCAGTTAAGCCTGCCTAAAAAAATAGATAAAAAATGAGCAACTACGCGAAAAAGCAGATAAACGCCATAACATACGTAACACAGTAACTTAAACGGCAATCTGGCCAAAAAATTCAGAAACCCCATGTTCGCTCCTTAATGTTTTGCTAATGGTTCCCAATTATATAGTCGGTTCGCAACTATCGCGATACGAGTCAGCCATCAAGAATGATTAAATCTTACTTTGTGATTTTAAACAATTAAACGTAATCATCGTCGTCCTGGCCAGCATCCAACAAGCTAACCTGGCGATAGGTGCGGCACACCTGGGCGCTGGAAGGATGGGCCAGCGGGCCCAGGGCAACGGGCAGGGGGTGGGAAGGGGGAGCGCCTTCACCTATTGGGGCAATAAGCTGGGTTATCTGTTTGCGCTGCAAGAGCTGGGCAAAACTCTCCGGTGGCGGGCTGGGCTTGATGCCCCCGCGCAGTGGAGACTGCTCGGACTCTTCCACCTCCACCTTGCGCCAGGTAAAGTCAAAACAAAAATTACTGGTGGTAAGAGTAAGCGAGCGGCTGGTGATAGTTTTGGTTCTGGGGGGTTTACGGGCCATCCTTGGCGCTCCTGGAAATTAAGTTTCCTTAAGCCTTAACCACCCCATGCTCCCCACATTTGGCTAAGGCACTATTCTTGCTTATATAATGCTTAATAATGGCCCGCTAGGCGCCAATCGTCAATAGGCCAGCTAAAAAAATTGACCGCTCAGCAAAAAGGAGCTAAAGTTTATAGTGCAAAGAGACGATTAGATGTTCGAGGGGAATCATTAGGGAAATGGCCATTACAACGTACCAAGTGCAAAATATACTAAAAACCTATGCGCGCCAATTAATTAAAGGGCATAGAATGGCCAGGGCCAAGAGTGAGGCGGGCTACCCCTACCAGCTGAAGCTAAATGTGGAAGCGCGGCGCCGCCAGGTGGTGGAAAAGATTACCGCCGAAATAGTAAACAATATTGGCTTGGCCAATTTTGGATCAGGATTGGACGATGTGGAACTTTTGGCCATGCGGCAGTTGTCCAGCGAATATGGGCAACCTCTGGTACTGTTGAAAGACGAGTTTAGTGGTAAGTTCCGCTTTCAGATATTGAGTGACGACAAAAATGCGCCGCCCCGTGAATTGGGGCAGGAAGAAAGTGCCCAACTGGAAGACCGGCTTTACCACATTACTCAGAATATTATTGAAAACAACATGCTGTAATGCTTAAGCAGAGAGGCGGATAACATGATACAAATAAAAGATTCTTTGGGCGTAGACACCAGACCCTTAGATAAAAATAAAGACAAACCCGCCGGCAGCCGTTCCAAAGTAAGCACTGGGTCCGAAGGCCAATCCAGCCAGGACAAAGTAGTGCTGTCTGGCAAAAGCAAGGAAGCGGCGCGAGCCAATGAGGTGCTGGCCGCCACCCCGCCCACTCGCCAGGAGAAAATAGACGAAATTAAACAGCGCATCGCCAACAACGAATACCATGTGCCCTCTAATGAAGTGGCTGGCCGCATGATTGTGGATTTCCTGCGGGAAATGGCGTAGTATTATTCTATGCTTGACAAAGCCGGCCGGGTAAACCGGGCCGGCTTTTTTGTGCGGTTAATAACCCATTAAGGCCACGTTGATATGCTGCAGTCTGCTGTATTAGTCTCTCTCTGCTCCCTGGGCTGTATTGTCTCCATGTTCCATCGCTCCGCCCTGGTGGTATTATTGCCCAACATTAGTGCCGAGCTCGCCCTTACCAGCCCCCAGGTGGGCCTTTTAGGCGCCCTTTACCTGTATGCCTTTGCCTTAAGCCAACTGCCTCTGGGCTTGCTCCTGGCCCGCTTCCGCCCTCGTCTTATTATGAGCTTATGTTTGGCCCTAGGCGCGTTAGGCGCGCTTTTAATAGGCTTGGCCAGCCACGTATGGCTGGCCTATATAGGGCGTATTTTCATGGGTTTAGGTATGAGTGCCAGTTTTATGGGCAGCCTGCTTTTACTGGCCGGCTGGTTTGCGCCCAACCGCTTTGGCGTGCTCTCCGGCCTGGTGGCGGGGGCGGCCACACTGGGCGGTATAATGGCCACCTCTCCCCTGCACTGGCTGGCTGGCTGGCTGCCTTGGCGCGGGGTTTTTATTTTGCTGGCCATTGCCACCTTGGCCCTGTCCGCCATCTTTTGGCTGCTGGTGCGCAACCCGCCGCAAAGCCAAGCCGCCCCGCCGTTGCGGCAAAGCCTGCAACTACTGCTTAACCGCTTACATTTCTGGATTTTGTGCCTGGCAAGCAGCGCCCGCTATGGATTCTTTGTGGCCGTGCAATCCACCTGGGCGGGGCCGTTTCTGCTGTGGGGTTTGGGTATTAGCCAAGAACGTAGCGCACAGTTGCTTTTGTGGCTTATTTTAGGCTACATGGTGGGCATGCCTTTAAGCGGCTATATAAGCGACCGCCTTCAGGCCTATAAAGCGGTGGTAATGGCTGGCCTGGCCGGCCCGGCCCTGGTGGCCGCGGCCATGTTGGTTTTGCCGCTGAACGACGGCATACTGGTTTTTTTAATGCTGGCCATGGGCTTAACTAGCGCGCCGGGCATCCTTATTTACGCCCATGCCAAAGAAATCCTACCCAGCCAGACGGTGGCCCCGGCCCTTACCTGGATAAATTTTTTCACCATTTTGGCCGGCGGGCTTTTAACCCAGCTTATGGGTCACTGGCTGCCTGTAAACCTGGCGGGCATCAACAGCCCGGCCATGTTCAACCCCTTGTGGTATACGGCCATAATCAGCCTGGCTCTATCGTTAGTTATCTACGCCTGGCTGCCTGGCCGAAAAAAGGCTGAGGCCTTATAGACTGACAGCCAGCTCCAGCACTTGCCCGGCGGCCAGCCAGCCCGGCTGCAAGCGGCTTGGCCCATGCGCATACAGACCATGCAAATGTTGCAGCGTGGCCGGCAGGGGCGGATTTCCCCCCTGAGCCAATTGCCTTACAAACTTAAGCAAAACTACCAGTTCCGCTTTAACTTCCGGCGCGGGTGGCCGATAGGCGGCAAATTCCCCTTTAAGCTCTTCCATACTGCCCGCATAGCGCGAACGCAAAATAACCCGGCCCATTTCCCGCAAACTTAATGCCAGCGCGTCTTCCAGCGTTAAAGGCGGGTCCAACAATGGCTGGTAACGCAAACCAAAATTGTCCCACTTAGCCTGTAACGCCGTAACCGCCTCCTGCCGGCCCAAAACGGCGGCGGCCTCTGCCGGGGTTTGCCCTTGCAGCAAGCCCGAACAGACGCGGGCAGCCATTTCCGGAGTTATAAAATAACGACAGGGCGCCAGCCCCTGGCACTGGGGATTGGCCTCCGCGCAGGGGGCGCAGTGCTGCCTGGCCTGCAAGGTGAGATGCTTAACCCCGTAGGGACCGGTTTCGTGAACCTGGGCCGGCCCCATATACAGGGCCAGGCAGGTTGTGCCAACCGCGCTACCCATATGCAGCGTGCCGGTATCGCTGGAAACCAGCAGGTCAAGGCGGCTTAACACCGCGGCCAACTCGGTTAAGCTGGTACGCCCCATAAGGTTGAGGATCGGGGCTCCATCCATGTTCCGCATAAATTTGGCGGCCAAGGGCTGCTCGGCCTGGCTGCCCAAGAGCACTATTTGGGCGCCCTTGCCCTGCAGGCCGCGGGCTAAAGCCGCAAAGCTTTCCGTGGGCCAGCGCCGCAGACGGTGGTTGGCCCCCAGTTGCAGCCCCACCAAAGGCCCCTTGCCGCAGCCAGCAAGCAGTTGTTCGGCCTGCTCCAAGTCTGGAGCGCTTGCATGGCAGGCCAGACGTTCCAGTGGCGGCTGTGCGGGGTTGGCGTAAGATGCCAGAATATCACTTAAATGCATGCGACTTAAACGGCGCCTACCCGCCATGGCCATAACAAAGGCCATCCAGCTCTCGCCCACCAGCTTCCCTTGCGCAAACTGCCAGCCGCGACTCTGTCCAGGCCGCATAAAGTGCATGGCAAGGGCTGCCAGCTTGCTGAAATTAAGGTTATAGGCGGTTTGCGGCTTTATATCTTTAAGGCCGCCCAGCAGGCCATTGAGCCGGGCCGCCTTTAACGGCCAGTTCAGTTCTTGCTCCAGTGCCTCCTGCAGGTCCCGCGGATTGAACACATAGACTTCATCCACCAGTTTTGAGCTCCAGGCCAAAGGCGCGCATGCGGGCGGCACCAGCACCTGCAGGGCCGTTGCACTATCGGCTTTAAGCGCGGCCAACAGCGGAGTGGTCTGCAAAAAATCCCCAATGCGGGCCAGTTGCAGCACCATTATGGCATTATCAGAGCAGGCCGGCATTTTGCATCTCAGTAAATATGCCTGGCGGCGCCGGGCGCACATAGCGCGTGCGCTGGCCGGCCTGCAAAGGCACCGGCTCCGGCCCGGCAACCCTGGCCAAAGCCAGCCAGCGCCCCACGGCCATACGGCCCGCACCGCTTCCCACCAGGCCGCGGGGCAGGTAATTCATAAATAAGGGGCGTCCCGGCAGCATGGCAATAATGTCCTCCCTGCCCAAATCATGTTTGCGGGCCAGGTAGCCATGGCTCAACAGAGGCCAGGCGCCGCTGGCCACGCATAGGGCCAGCCAGCCCTCGGGGTGGCAATTGGCTATGGCCCAGGCCAGCAACTGGTGAGGGTTGTTTACCCGCTCCAAAATATCGCGCATAACAATGGCCGCGCAGGGAGCGGGAGCTGGCTGGCCGGGCTGCAGAGCCACCAGCTTCCAGCCAGGCATAAAAGGCGCCAGGGCCTCCAGGCTGCGCCGCTCCTCCGGTTCCACAAACCCAATGACGCCTTGAAAATTAAACGGGCGCAGGCAAGGCCCCAGCCCGTCTAAAATAGCATTGAGCAGATCTTCCTCCTGCGGATCAGCCGGCGGCGCTTCAGTTTGTTCCTCCGGCAGGCTGGGCAGCGGCCGGCCATACAGGTTGGCCGCGCTCTGGCGGTCGCCGCTTAGCAAAAGCGCCGCGCACAGTGGCATACGTTTATTTTTTTCCTGCTCGTGGGTCAAACGCAAAAGCATGTCTTCCCACTCCTGGGCAACACTCGACCAGTCGTATTGCAAATGCACCTTTTGCTGGGCGGTTAAGGACAACTCCTGCAGCAACGCGGGTTGGCTAAGAAGTTCATGCACCCGGGCCAGGTAGTCGCGCACATATTGGTCGGAGCCGGGCTGGCCCGCAACCTTAAACTGCTCAACCATCACGCTTTCTTTTAAGGCAAAATCATTGCTGGTAAATACCGCGGTACCCAGGGCCTGGGCCTCCAGCACCGCCAGGCAAGATATTTCCGGAAAAACGCAAGGATAAAGCAAGGCCTGGCAAGAGGCCAAATGGGCGTAATAGCGGGCCTTGGGCAATGCTCCCAAGTATTCAATATTTTTTGAATTTTTGATAAGCTCGCGTATCTGCGCATATTCCGCGCGCAGGCTTGCGGGCAGGTCTGTTTCATCTATTTCGTAGCCGCAGATGTGCAAGGTGAGGTGAGGTATGCGCAACAAGAGCCTGGGCCATATTTTCTCCAACAGCAATTTTAGCCCACGTTCGGGCCGTGAAACATAGCACATGCGCCCAGGCACCCTGCCAACTCCTTGGGAGGCGCGGGCAATCAAAGATAAATCCAAACCATTGCGCGTGGTTATCAGCTTGGTGGCGCATTCGGGCAAGGCCCCAATAAAATTGGCGGCGTGAAAGCGGCTTAACACCAGGCAGGCATCCAACTCTGCCAGGCGCTCAGCCAATTGCGGGGGTTGGTCCAAAATATCGTGGTTCCACAGCACCCTCAGGCCGGCTTGCCAGGGCAGGTCTAGAATGGAGAAAAAGCGGCTGACAATAAGCGCATCAAAGCGCTCCTCGCCCGCGGCGCGCACAATGTCCTTCCGGTCGCGATAGAGCACGCCATTGTACACCCCAGGCTGCGGGCAACGGCAAAAGACCTGTACCTTATGCCCGCGGCCGGCTAAAACCCGGGCCATTTGCACAAGCGCGGTTTCCGAGCCACCCAAGGCCTGCTTTTCTATGCTGGCGCCGTCGAAGGCCTCTCCATCGGTGGCCAAGGCCAGGCTTAATTTACGCATTTTCCTTCCATTTCCGGGCCAGGCGCTTGCTCCTGGCATCTTCAGGATAGTGTTGGAGAACCATTTGCAAATGCGCTAACGCATCGTTTTTATAATTTTGCCGCCATTTAAGCTCCGCCAGATCCAAACGCGCTCCACGATGATCAGGAAAAATAAGAAGCGCCTGCTCCAGGCTGGCCGCCGCCGCTGTTTCCCGGCCCAGCCGGTTTAAGGCCAACCCCAGCAAATAGCTGGCGGTAAACCTGGTTTGCCTGGGGTTTAGATCGAGCATGGGCGCGCCTAAATCAAGAGCCAGGCTCTGCCGCAACAGCCTTGCCGCCAGGCTGTATTTCTCCATGGTATAAGCCAACCTGCCCGCACTGAAAAAGGCCAAAGCGTTTGCCGGCTGTTGGCGGGTAAGGCCAAGCAACAGCTCCAAGGCCTCATCGGCCCGCATAAGCCTTTCTAAAACCTGGGAGCGCATAATCTCAATGCGCGAAGTAAGCTCCGGGTTCTCATGGCCGCCTGCCTGGCTGGCCAGGCAGAGCTCTTCATAGGCCTCGTTAAATTGCCGTAAATTAAAATGGCAGCGCGCCGCCTGAAAGCGCGCATAAAAATCGCCAGGCTCGGCTTGCAGGGTTTTATGCAGCAGGCCCAAGTAATAAACACCCTTTTCCTTAACCCGGACAGGATCTTCATAGCCCCAATGATCAATAACCAGGCTGCTTGGCAAGCTTGGCCAGTGGGCGGGATGCGATAGCTGCTCGTGCACCAGGCCCGTGAACCTGACCTCTGGCCGCCTGGGAAAAACCCGCTTTTGCCAAAGCAATTCCCCGCTGCCCACCACCCGCTCCAGCCCCCATATAATGGCCGGCTCCTCGGGCAGCATGGCGCGCAGTTGGTCAATGCCCGCCGGCTCGGCCACGCTGTTATCGCCATCCAGCCACATCAGCCAATCGCTGCCCGACAGTTCAATAGAGCGGTTGCGGGCTTGGGCGAAATCGTCCTGCCAAATAAAATCATGCACCTGCGCCCCCAGCGCGCGGGCATGGGCTTTGGTGTTGTCGGTAGAGCCGGTATCCAGCAGCACAACCTGGTCAAACAAATGCGCCACCGGGCCCAACGAGCGCCCCAGATTGTGTTCCTCATTGCGCGCTATCATAATCAAACCCAGGGTGGGCATATTCTCGGCTCCTTGGGCGGCAAGGCTACAGCCTGGTCCAAGGCCTGGGCATAAAGTGGCTTTGGTACAACAGCAGCGCGTAGCTATCCGTCATGCCCGCCACATAGTCCACGGCCATTTGCTGGCGGTCCACCCCCTCAGGGCTTACCCCAATCTGCGCCTGGAAAAAGGCGTCGTTTGCCATAAGTTCGCCAAACAGCTCGCGCACCAGCTTGGAGGCCTTAATGAAGTCATTGTGCACCTCAAGGTTGTCATATACTCTTTTATAAAGAAAATCGCGCAATATCATGATGCTGTCGCTTACCATGGGGCTCATCTTTATTATGCCGGCATTGCTGCCCGCGGTTTGCTCAATGAGGTCGCGCACCATGGCGCCTATTTGCTGGCTTAAACGCAACCCAAGGGTTTGCCTCACCTCTTCGGGCAGCTCTTGCGCGCTTATAATGCCGCCGCGTATGGCGTCGTCGGCATCATGGGCCACATAGGCCATTATGTCGGCGGCCCGCACCAGTTGCGCCTCCAGGGTTAGCTGGTCTATATGGTCGGGCAGATCAAGAAAATTCTTGCGCCCCTTGGAATGCCCCCAAATGCCCATACGCACTTCATAGGTTAGGTTAAGCCCGCGGCCGTCGCGCTCCAGGTGGTCTACCACCCGTAGTGACTGCTGCCAGTGATGAAAGCCTTGGGGTAACAGTTGGTTTAAGGTAGCCTCGCCGGCATGGCCGAAGGGGGTGTGCCCAAGATCGTGGGAGAGGGCCACCGCTTCGGCGAGATCCTCATTAAGGCCTAGGGCCCGGGCCACGGTTCTGGCAATCTGATTTACTTCCAGGGTGTGGGTAAGGCGGGTGCGGTAGTGATCCCCTTCCCCGTTGACAAAGACCTGGGTCTTGTACTCCAGCCGCCGAAAGGCGGCGGCATGGATGATGCGATCGCGATCCCGCTGGAAGGGGCGGCGAAAGGGGTGTTCCGGTTCCGCATGGCGGCGGCCCCGGGTGGCGGCGACGCGCATGGCGGCCGGAATGAGGCCGTCGGCCTCGGGTTGGGTCGGCTGGCGGGAAGGAATCATTCGAACGCCTTCAAACGCGGTTCTCGTCCTGATCCTTGTTGCGCATCTTCCATTGCAAAGTGGAATCGCGCTCCAAAACCTTGTCGGCCAAACGCCGGCGGTAGGTGTGGAGCATTTCGGTCAGCGTGTTGTCATTCAAGGCGAGAATGGAAATGGCCATAAGCGCGGCGTTTTCGGCGCCGCCGCCACCCGCCGACATGGTTGCCACGGGAATGCCGGCCGGCATCTGGGCGATGGACAAC
>JAVBVK010000042.1:0-32041 GCA_031554335.1 Desulfarculales bacterium | reverse complement strand
ACTGCCAGCGTGCGCTGGTTTACGAAATAATTCCGTAACACCAGGGATAAACGACGCGTCAGATATCCCGAACACAGGCGAATGCCTGCGAAACGGACAAAATCTAGCAGTTCCAAGGCAACGCCGCCCTGACCGATGTTGGCGCATAGGTCAGGGCTTTTTACTTTCTATTTTTCACCCCTCCTTTCTAAGAACGCCATGAACTCCTTGCCAGCCCCAACCAGCTTGGTCAGGATTTTGGCCTTGTCCAGGTGTTCTTGCCAATGAAGACTGTTGAACTCCGGATCGTCCATGCCCTTAAACAACAGGTAGGGTATGAACTCGGATTTTAAAATGGTACCGCGCCCCGCCATTTCCTGGGCCATGCTGCTTGCCAGCATGCCGTATTCTTCCAAAGCCACTTGCACGCTTTGCAGTACTTCAATCCCATCTCGAATATGGGCATATAGTTGCGCGAAATGCACCGCGTTATTAGAAACAATGCTGACATAAGCTTCCAGCGCGCCTTCAGGCTGGTCGAGCAAAGGTAAGACAAGTACGTTGGGCTCGCCGGATAAAGCCAGGTCAAGCTTTAAGGCCGCGCAGACTTCCGCCATGCAATAACCCTCGCTCCAGTGGTTATAGAACCTGTTAGCCTTAGCCGCCAGCTTGAGATCATCCTCGTTGGTAAGATTCAAACCCGGCGTGCCATAAGTTTCAAAAAAAGCCTCTCTCGCTCGCTGGTATGGCAACAACTGCTCTATCTGGGTTAAGGTCTGGCCCTCAGCCAGCTTTTCACGGATAAACTTTATACGCTCCAGAATGGAGTCATCAAAGTAGATAACTCTCTTCTTCACCGCCACCGGCTTAGGCAGCAAGTTGGAATCGTTCCTGCGCCAGGACTGAAAAGTGTGCAGGCTGATGCCTGCCTTTTCGCAGATTTCTTTGATGCTGAGCATAAACTTCTCCTCTCTGAAAACAAGATATTACCATTATATGTATTTATCAATAATAAAATACATAAAAATGTATTTATATATGTTCCGTTGTTCAGCTCTAGCCATATATGGTATACCACCGAAGCCATCATACTATATATTGACTTAAAAACGAAAATGATTATATTAAAAAAAGTAATTGTTTTTGCTAATGAATAATTTTGGAGGTTGATATGAGTAAAGTTAAAAGAGGCAGGGATGCTATCACTGGCAAGTTTGTAACTGTTGGCTATGCCAAAAACCATCCTAAGACAACTGTTGTGGAAACTGTAAAAACAAAGCCTAAAGCAAAAAATAAATAGCTTTTTAAGTGATCAAATATAGTTTTTAATTCTACCTTAGATGCAGATTAAGGTAACTGCTTGCTTTTGTACATTAATTATCTATCATCACATATTCGCACACCAACAAGGCAGATTGCATGGCAAACAAATTTAGGGGAAGGCAGAGATGATATGGAATCAACAATAAACCAGCAAGAGCCAGAAGAACGACTATTTTTTGATCCTATTAAAGAGGCGCGAGAAGAATATTACATTGAATATCGCCCCAATCCGTCAGATGGTCATGCCACACTAAGTTTAACTTTTCTCCACGACAATCAAGATCCAAATTATGTTCGAAGTTTAATGGCCAAGGAAATGAGAATATGGCTTAAAAAATATCCGGATTTACAGGTTGTTGTACATGCATTTGATAGCTCCGACAGCAATCTGAATCTTGGAGATTTATTTGAAAACTCTTTGTCGGGCTGGATAGATAAAGAAACAAATGCAACAAGATACACATGGAAATTGTATAAAACACCTGATGCGGTCAATACCAAAAGTAATGCTGAGTGGATTAAAATCTTCAATGGTATAACTTACCGCACTCAAACTCAGATCAGAGAGCAAACGGATAAACATCTTAAAGAAAGAATCTTAGGTCTGAAGATATTCAGATATGTATACTTTCTTTGGCTCGGGGTTATTCCTTTGTTGTGGGGGCTCGCTCAGTTTTTCGGGCCAAAAACGGTTGGATATATTGCGATGGTCTATTGTTTATGGAAGTTTGTAGTTAACCTAAATAAAGTATTGTTCCCTGGCAATTGGAAAGATGAGCCGGCCGAAAGCGAAAAGAAAAGATTGAAAGACCATTATTTTTACCATTGTGAATTAAATCCAGAAGGATTTGCTAAACTACGATCTGAAAATTTTGAAAAAGAACAAAAGCAAAAAACACAAGAACAATATAAAAATATGAGAAATGCTTAATTATTAGAATCTATCCTTAATCAGAAAAGCCTCCAAATAAAATTTTCATATAATCCCGCCTACCATAGAGCACCCGCACCACATAGGCAATGCCATCCTCATGCCGGTAAAACACAAGATAGTTGCCGCACACTAAAAAACGATAATCGGTGCGCACTTCAATGACAGAAGATAATGGCGAGCCCATATCAGGGAAGTCGGCAAGGCCGCGTATGGCTTTGATGATTTTGGCGACAATATTGAGCGCCGCGTCAGGACTCTCAAGTTCCCTGCTGATATACTCCTTAATATCCTGTATATCGCGCGAAGCTTGGGGAGAGATATTTAACTTAGCCACAGCTAACCCACTAATGATTCTTCGACTTCTTCAATACTCAGCCAGCCTTTTTCCCGCCCGGCCTTTTCTCCCTCAGCCAACTCAGACATGAGTTTAATAGTGGCCTTGGTTTTCTCATATTCCACAATATCAACCAGTGCGTAACGCCCACGGCCGTTCTTGGTGAGAAATACAGGTTCCCCCACAGCAACATCTCGCAATACTTCATTATAGTTGCGTAAATCTGAAACAGGTTTAATGTTCGGCATAATAATAAATCCTCCTCTGTAATTATTGTAGCCATATTGTTCGTAAAATTCAACATCAAATATTACGTCATTAATGATTGAAGTGCCTAATTAGAAAATTCGAAAATCCCGAATTTTCTCATTACTTGCCAGGTATTAGTTTTTCTGAGACTTAAGATCGCATTTGATGATTAGAATCCAATATGCCTTCCAAACCCAGGGCCGCTTTTTTTAAGGTATCCGGCGCCAGATGGCTGTAACGGCGGGTCATTTCCAAAGTGCTGTGGCCCATGAGCTCGGCCACAGTGTACAAGGGCGTACCCGCCTTCACCAGCCAACTGGCAAAGGTGTGGCGTAGAGTGTGGAATACCACCTTTTGCCGGGCATCGCTTATGCGCACCGAAACTTTCTCACCGCTATCGTCGGCAATAAACTCCCCAGTGTCATTCAGGCCAATGTCATCCACCGTGCGGGCAAATGTGTCGGACACCCAGCGCCGCCGCTTGCCCTCAGCCGTAGGAAAGATGAACTCGTTCTTGGCCTGGCGGCCGCGCCGCCGTTCCAGCATGCCCCGCACTTCTTGGGTAATGAAGGCATGGCGATTTACTTTGCTTTTGGGGTCGCGGATATGAAGCAGGCCGTTGGCCATATCCACATCGCCCCAGGTAAGGGCATGGATTTCTCCAGCCCGCAGCCCACAGAACAGAGACAGCAAGGCAGTGTCGTGCATATCCATGGAGCGCGCGGCCAAAGCGTCCAGCAGGCGCCGCGCTTCCTCCTCGCTCAAAAAACGCGTGCGGCGGTTGTCTATGCGCGGTTTTTTTATCCTTTTGGTGGGCGATTCCCCCTTCACCACCCCACGCGCCGCCGCCTGGTTCCACACCTGGGAGACCACGGCTAGAATATAGCGCACTGTAGCTGGGCTTTTGCCCGCCTTCTGGGCCTGCCGGGCCAACAATTCCAGCTTGACCATATCTATTTGCTGTAAAGACAAGTCTCCCAGGGCCGGCTTTATCCAGTTGGCATACAGCCCCTTTTCGCCATCCATAGTCCAGGCGGTTTTATTGGCCTCAGCCACAGGCAGATAGTCGCTTTCCCAGAACTCGGCAAAGGTGACCTGGGCTTTTTGGTTAAGACGGCGTTTTTTATCCGCTTCTTTATGCTCTTCCTCATTGGCCAGACGCATGGCGGCAATAGAGCGCGGCTCCACGCCTAAACGGATATTTTCCCGTATGATGGAAAGCATTTTGAAGGCCCTTTCCGCGCTCACTTCTTCCGAAGCCCAGCCGGCCACTTCCTCTTTGTCCTTACCATCCAGCTTGTAACGGATGGAGTAACAGCGGTCAAAACGCACCCCATGCTTGCGGGTGGCATGCTCACGGTAGCGTACGCCTAAAAAATTGGTTTTATGCCAAGTAACTCCCATAAGTTATGTTCCTTGCGCGGGATAAACGGAAATCAGGCCAAGTATTACCCATGATTTTTCCTCAATCATACCACTAACGAAAATTTTATCCCGCCCTTATCCCGCGATTTTAGGCTAAACAAAAGGAAACTTCGTGATAACGAGTGATAGTAAAATTGAATACCTTAAGAAAATTTATTTATATTATCAATAAATTATGTATGATAAATGACGAGGAGTGAAATTGCGGGAAGTGACTAAAATCACCTAAGCCTTAGACTGGCAGTCATGAGGTCAGGGGTTCGATCCCCCTCAGCTCCACCAAAAAAATCGTGAGGTTAGCCGTTTTGGCTAGCCTTAATTTTTTGGCAAACGCCTTTTTATCCCGCTCTCATTCCGCTGATGAAATTTTTGGTTTTGCTGGTAGGGCTACCCCGCCGGCTTACCCGCCTGATAACAAAACATGTAATATCTTATAACCGCTCCACCATTAAATCACGCGTATCGCCATTAATGGGATGGCTATATCCTGATAAGCGCCATCTGTGCTCTTTCTATTGGGCATGGCCACGAATAAGCCATTATCATTATCTATAATTTTTAGATCATGAATGAGAGAACTACGGGCAAGGGAAAAGGCATTATCGTAAGCATTACTTTCGCCGGCGTTTTGCCCGACATGTATGAACGATCCATGGTGGAGATTTGCCGCCCCGGCCGGCCCGGCCAAGTTTGGTTTAAAACGTATAGCCCACAGTAATGGAGCCGATGCTCTGGCCGCTGTCTTGCCCGTGGAACTCCTGGCTGCGGTAGATGTGGGTATAGGTTAAGCGCAGATCATGAATTTTTAAGCCAACGCCCGCCATGAGATCACCGACCAGGGGAAATTTATCCACACTTGCGCTGTCATGCCAGATATTGCCGTCCAGAAAGGTATTGTAGGCCACAGCGCGGCCTTCACAGCCCACAAAGACATAAACGCTGGTATTGTTCCAAAAAGAGTTGCCGGGCGCAGGGGGCACGGCGCAGTCTCCACGAGGTTGGGGGGCATAGATGCCCGCTCCGGGGCGGATTGTCAAAGAGCCGAAATCCGAAGGCAGGTTCCAGCCAAAACGCACTTCGCCGCCCAGGCTCGCTTGCGTGAAGGGAGAGCCCAGGCTTAAGCCCACATGGGGAAGCAGATCCCACCCCCAGCCTTTGCCGGCATCCACCCCCGTGTTCACGCGCCAGGTTCGCACCCAGGTAAGCATCAGCGCCGGTTCATCGGCAAGCTGGTAATCCCACCCCTTGCTGGTATCCACGCCTTTTATGCGGTGTATTTCATTCTGCGCCTGCTCGCCCAACGCGCTGGGGCCAATTATGCCCGCGGCAAGCTCCAGAGTGTCAAGCCTGTTGCGCTGTTTGGCGTGCAGGGCGAAAAGGCCGTAGAGATAGCCGGCATAAGGCCTGTCGTCGGGCAGTGGGGGATTAAGTTGCGTGTCTGCGGGCGTATATATTTGCTGGCCAAAGCCCAGAGAGATATTGTATTGAGTGGCATCGTCAGAGCCGGGAAACGGTATCTCCTCAAGCAGCTTGCTGAAGCTTTCCGGCAAAAAGCCGTTTTCCGTCAGGGTACGCAAATCCGGGCTTATGAAACGAGCCTGCACGGCGTTAGTGTAATAGCGGTCTTCGCCATAAAAAAGATCGTTTTCAAAATAGAGGAGCACGGTAAAATCCAGTTTAGGCGGAGGCGCCGAGCCTACCGATTCGGCACGCGCGGGCAGGGAGAGTGCTGTCATGATAGCGCAACCCACGACAAAGGCTAGAAATATGTGGCGCATTGGTTTTCTTTCAATTTTTCTGTTTTGCTGGAATCAATTATTTTAATGGACAATCATATCGCATAATAAGCGCATTGCCATGTTTCGCTTCAGGTAATAATCCCTAATTGTCTCATAAAATTTACAACCCGGCTGCAACGTATTGTAACTCGCGGCTATTGGGGCTGATTGCCCAATGGCTGAGTCCGGGTTTGTAAGCTGCCATATCTTGCCATTGGCGTTTATTCTTTTCATTTTTTGGTAAACTTAGCCCAGTTACCCTGTATGTGGTAAACCAATAAAACACGAACTGTTGAAAATAGGAGAAACCAATGTCCATAATAATCAAGACCCCCGGCCGTTATATTCAAGGGCAGGGTGAGTTGGCCCAACTGGGGGCGCATGCCAAAAAAATGGGGTCGAAATTTTTCCTGCTGTGTTCGCAAAATACCCGCGCCCGCATTGGCCAGGCGGTGGAGCAGGGGTTAAGCGCGGAAGGCAGAGAATTTGCTTACTGCATTTTTGCCGGTGAGTGCAGTAAGGCCGAAATAGCGCGGGTTACCGAAGAGTGCCAGAAAGCCGGTTGTGACGTAGTGGTGGGCTTAGGTGGCGGTAAGGTTATTGATACGGCCAAGGCGGCGGCCGACAATTTAAGCCTGCCGGCGGTGATTGTGCCCACCATTGCCTCTAACGACGCCCCCTGTACCGGCCTTTCGGTGGTCTACAATGACGAGGGCGTGGTGGTTAAGGCCTTGTTTCCGCCCAACCCCGACCTGGTGCTGGTTGATACCGGCATTGTGGGCAAGGGGCCGGCCCGCCTTTTTGTGTCTGGCCTGGGCGATGCCCTGGCCACCTGGTTTGAGGCGCGCGCTTGCCATGCCTCTGGCGCCCGCACCATGGCTCGGGCCAAATGCTCTAACACCGCGCTTATGATGTCTAAATTGTGCTATGATATATTGATTAAAGACGGGGTGCAGGCGCTTAATGACGTTAAAAACGGCACCCATTCCGCGGCGCTGGAAAATGTGGTGGAAGCTTCTATTTATCTAAGCGGCATTGGCGCGGAAAGCGGTGGCTTGGCCGCGGCCCATGCCATTAACGATGGTTTTGCCCATATGCCCCAGACTCACGATATGTACCATGGTGAAAAGGTGGCTTTTGGCACTTTAGCGCAGTTGGTTTTGGAAAAGGCGCCAGAGCTTAATGAAGTGTTGGCTTTTCTGAAAGCCACCGGCCTGCCCATGACCCTGGCGCAAATGGGCGTTACCACCCCAGACGAAGCTGGTTTGCGTAAGGTGGCCGAAGCGGCCTGTGTGCCCACCCAGTTTACTAGAAACATGCCCTTTGCGGTTAGTGTGGAAGATGTGTTCAACGCTATTTTAGAGGCCGACCGTTTGGGACGGAGCTTTAAATAAACGGCATAGCATGCCCCAGCAAAACAGAGGCTTACGCCGCACATGGCGTAAGCCTCTTATTTTTCCGGGCTTAAGCACACCCGGGTTAGCGCTGGTGGCCGCTCTACTGATGGCAAGCGGCGGTTAGCGCATAAATTTTTCCACAAAGGGCGAAGTGGAGCCCTGGCGCAGGTAATGCCCCGAGGGACCTTCGCCCAAGAATTCCGAGAACCAGGCTTCGTGCTCCATTTCCTCATGCAAAATAGCCAAGGCCAAATCATAGGTGCGATGGTCTTTGCCGTAAGTCAGATTGCATATTTCATTATAACCAGCCACAGCGCAACGCTCGGCATTTACCAACACATTCAATATACCGCGCGCATCATTGGGCTGGCCGGGCAAATTGGCTGGCGGGCAGGCAGACAAGTCATGAAACGCCTTCATGCAATCGGGCAGTTTGCCGCCCAATTCATAAATCCTGGGGAAAAGCGCTTCAAAATGGTTGCGGTCTTCAATACGGGCGGTTTCCGCCAGTTGTTTAATGCCTTCGCCTTCCAGGCCAATCAGGTTAGCCCGCAAAATGGTGTAATAGTAATAAGTGGTTAATTCCGCTGAGGCGTTTTTTATAAGTAGCCCCACTAATTGATCGAGATCGACTCCGTTTTTTATGACAATTTCCCGTGCGAAGTTAGACATTTTTATGCTCCTTATAATTGATGAAATTTGTTATGCTTGCGAGATGTGTGCATCAAGCGGGAGTGCGAACTGTTCGCATATTTTTATGAGCCCGCAACTATATTTGCCAACACGCATAATTCCAGGACGCAACTCCTTTGCCCATTCTATGGACGACCATTATGCATGCTTATGTTTATAAAATAAAGCTTTAGCTGGTAATGTCAAGATGGGTGTGGAGGGAAGAGGCCGCCGCGCCTGTTAGTTGATGGAAAAGTGGGTGTGGCGTGCCCCGGTCTTAGATTTTTTATGTTCGTACATGTTAAAGTCGGCTTGCTCTATCAACTCTTCCGGCAGGCGGCAGGCAAAGGCGGGATAAGAGCACATGCCATAGCTTATGCTCATTTGATAAGGTTTGAACTGCGTGCGCGCTATGCTGTGCAGCTTTTGCCCCACTTGCTGCATAAGTTCGGCCAGCCGGTCCAGGTCGGGGTCGTCGCTCACCATCATCATTTCATCTCCGCCGTAGCGAATGCCTTTATAGTGTTCACCCAAAGTTTCGTTAAGAGTTTGCGCCACGGTTTTTATGTACCAGTCACCTTCCTGGTGGCCGTGCTGGTCATTGACAAATTTAAGCCCGTCTATATCTATAAAGCAGATAGTTAAGTGCGAGTTGCGGACCAGACATTCGCCAAACAGAAAGTTAATCAACTCCTGCCCGGCGCGTCGGTTGAGCATGGCGGTCATACTGTCGAAGGTGGCCGCATGCTTAATGGTGGTGATGTCGGACAGGCCTATGAGATAGACTTGAGATTCGCCATGGTTGATGGTGGAGGCGCTTATAAGAACAATTTTGCCTTCAGTTATGCCCACCTCCAGGTTAGAAAAATCGCCTTCGGTTTTTATTTTTTGCAAAAGGCGCGCGCTCAAGTCGCCGTCCAGGCCTGGCAGCACTTGGGCAAAGGCGGTGTTTTCGTTAAGCTCCACATTCAGCCATTGTTTAATAAGCTGTACAGCCATGGCGTTGTATTTAACCGCCTTTAGGCTTGCGGCGTCGAACAGTATATTGATAGTGGGGGTGGTTTCAAAAAGCTGGTTGAGATAGTCCTCATTTCTCTTCATGAGGTCAAAGTTGTCTTTTATTTCTTTTTGCGCGGGCTTGAATACCACGCGCCATTCAAAGGCCAACACCACCAGGGCAATAATCAAAATGGAAAATTCCAATATTTGCAAATGCAGAAGCTTGGTGTTGGATTCGTGGTCGTATTGGCATACTATCTTGTCCATATATTCTAAAAAATGGCTTTCATGCAGGCGTATATCTATAATTAGCGGCATAAGCAAGGCGCGGTCCAGTGGTGCCGCGCCGCTGCCGGCCATAACCAGGATAGCCGCGCTGTCATCCAGCATAGCTTGATAGTGAGGTTCTATCTGTGCAAACAGGCCAGTTACAGCAGGGCTGTTGTCATGGCGTAGATCCATGGCCGCATTGCCATAGCGCAGGGCCTGATGCGAGGCCATCCACAGGTTTTTGGCATTGGTAAGCTCATCTATGTACATTTGGCGGCGCGATTGGGTGTCGGCCAGGCTTAAGCCGAACACGCATTTGGTTATTTTTTGGCTTAACATGCGCTGGCGGCCAGAGATGTTTATAACCCTGGCGTCGTCTTTCATATTAATTATGGTTAGTTGGATGATTATTTGACTGATGATAAGCAGCGTGGCGGTGGCCAGGAGGGCCAAGGCATAACGCTTATTTATGTAGTTGAATCCCTCTTCGTTTTTCAGGCGCTGATAACCCAGCATGACGGCCCTTCCGAACAACTATGAACCATGGTTGTTGTAAGCACGATAACTATTACGCGGTATAAGGGTGAAAACAAAATATACTATACTTTTTTGAAATTTCTACAATATTTGCAACCGTGCAATAAAAAATTGCGCTTGCTGCAATTTTTTCCAACGGGTTTTGGGTGGTAATCTGGCTTAAATACAGCCTTTATGCCTGTGAATAATTTTGTGGCAATGTGAAATGTGTTGGCTTGCATTTGGCTGGGGCGTATGGACCGCCTGTAACAAATACCGGCTTGCGCCTGCAATTTAGCTCTTTAGCCGCCTGCCCCTTTGGGGTATAATGTCGTAAATTTTAATAAGATTCTTTGGCAGCGAAAAGGAGTGAAAATCTATGAAAGTGCTGGCCATGCAGGGCAGCCCTAATTTAGGGGGTAACACCGCGGCGCTCTTGGACGCCTGGTTGGAAGGGGCTCAAGAGGGTGGCGCGCAAATAGAGCGTCTTAACGTAACCCAACTCAACATAACGCCGTGCCTTGGCTGCAATTTCTGCCGCCCCCAGGGCAAAGCCACCGGCGTTTGCGTGCATAAAGACCAAATGCCTTACCACTCACTCGCACAAGCGGATATCTTGGTGCTGGCCAGCCCGGTTTACTGGTGGAGCTTTACCGCCCAGCTTAAGGCCTTTGTGGACCGTATGTATGCCCTGCCATTTAATATTTGGCGCCACAAAAAGGTAAAGCATATTTTTACTATGCATCATCCCGCGCCCAGCATGGCCGCGCAAAGCTTTGAGTTGGTGTGGAATTATATGAGTTCTTACATGCACTTTAAATACCTGGGCGCGCTGGAGGGCAGTTGCGAAAAGGCTTTGCTGAGCCAGCAACCCGAACTGCTGGAAAAAGCGCGCGGCGACGGCCTGAACGCGTTGACAGCATAGGAAACATCATGGACATTTTGACCTCGCCGCCCTTTTTGTGGTTTGCTTTAGCCTGCCTGCTGCTGGCCGGCGAAATATTATTCACCACCGCCGCCTTGTTTTTTTTCGCGGCGGCGGCGGCGGCCGCTGCCCTGAGCGCGCTTTTGGGTTTTGGTTTGGCGGCACAGCTTGTGGTGTTCAGCGTGGGTTCTTTTGCTCTGCTTATTTTTTTGCGCCGGAGGCTAAAAAAATGGCTTACGCGCGCCGACCGCGAGGTTGAGGACAACTTTACCGGCACCCAGGTGCTGGCCTTAAGCGAGATAGCGCCGGGCAGGCCCGGCCAAGTGGAAATGAACGGGGTAAGCTGGCGGGCTGAATCCCAGGCTCAGGTAATGGCCGGAAAGGCCGCGCTGGTTGTTGGGCAAAAAGGCCTTACGCTTATAATAGCGCCGCTGCCCAGTAGGGAGTAACGCAAAGATAAACAGCCAGCAGCGTTTAGCTGGCTATAATATTATTCTATGCCCATGGTTTTTGCCTGGGCTTCAACAAGGAGAATTTTAAGCTTATGGCAAGCATGGCGAGCAATCTGGCGCTTCTTTTGCTGGCATTAGTGGTAATTTTAATCATTGCCACCGGGCTGAAGGTGGTGCCCCAACGCTCGGCCTTTGTGGTAGAGCGCTTGGGCAAATACAAGCGCACATTAGAGGCGGGCCTCAATTTTCTTATTCCTATTATTGATCGCGTTGCCTACCGCCATACCTTAAAAGAGCAGGCGGTGGATGTGCCTTCCCAGGTTTGCATCACCCGAGACAACGTGGCGGTGGAGGTGGACGGCATTCTCTACATGCAGGTGGTGGATCCGGTACGCGCCTCCTACGGCATCAGCAATTATTTGTTTGCCGCCACCCAACTGGCGCAAACCACCATGCGTTCGGTAATAGGCAAGCTGGACTTAGACGTAACCTTTCTAGAACGGGAAGGCATTAACCAGGCCATTGTGGACGCGGTGGATAAAGCCTCGGACCCATGGGGGGTTAAGGTGACCCGCTATGAAGTGAAAAACATCTCTCCTCCGGGCAGCATCAGCGAAGCCATGGAAAAGCAGATGCGGGCCGAGCGCGAAAAACGCGCCCAGATTCTGGAATCGGAAGGTGAGAAACAGGCCCGTATAAATAAGGCTGAAGGTGAACGCCAAGCTTTGATCGCCTATTCTGAGGGGGAAAAACAGCGCCGCATTAATGAGGCTGAAGGTAAGGCCAAAGAAATAGAGCTGGTGGCTTTAGCCACCGCCCAAAGCTTGCGCCAGGTGGGGCAGGCCATTGTGGAGAGCGGTGGCGATAAAGCGGTGGCTTTGCGCGTGGCCGAACAGTATGTGCAGGAATTCGGCAGACTGGCCAAGGCTAACAACACCATGATAGTTCCGGCTAATCTTACTGATTTGGCCTCAGCGCTTATGCTGGCTGGCAATGTGCTTGCTAAAAAGCCTGAGGCCAGTTAGAAGCCATTTGTGAAATGACTTCTAACGCCGCCTGGAACAGGCTTACGCGGCGGAGTTGTCGCCGGGAGCGAAGTAAAAATCACATTTTTTGCTTCGCGGTCCGTCATAAATCCCCCTTTAGGGGGATTTATGAAATGACTTCTAATTGTTTAGAAGCGGAGGGCTTTTATTTTGAGCCAAAATCCTATATTCGAACTGAGCGGGGTAAGCAAGTATTTTGGCGAAACCTGCGCGCTGTACAACATAAACCTGCAAATTGAAAATGGCGAATTTATCACGCTGCTGGGCCCCTCTGGCTGTGGCAAAACCACCATTTTGCGCATACTCTCAGGCTTCGAGCAGCCCAGCAAGGGCGATGTGCTCTTAAACGGCAGATATGTAAACCATCTGCCGCCAGAGGAACGCCAGGTGAATACTGTGTTCCAAAACTACGCCCTGTTTCCCCACATGACGGTGGAACAAAATGTGGGGTTTGGCCTTAAAATGCAAAAAGTCCCTAAAGAAGAGGCCGCGCACAGGGTGCGCGAAGTATTGCGCCGGGTGCATTTAGAAGGCTTGAGCGCGCGTAAGCCCTCGCAGCTCTCCGGAGGCCAGCAACAGCGCGTGGCTATTGCCCGGGCTATCGTCAATAACCCCATGGCCTTACTTTTAGACGAACCCTTCAGCGCGTTGGATTTCAAGCTGCGCAAGGAAATGCAGTTGGAAATAAAACACCTGCAACGCCAGTTAGGCATAACCTTTGTTTTTGTCACCCACGACCAGGAGGAGGCCTTTGCCATGTCTGACCGGGTAGTGGTGATGAACCAGGGCGGCATAGAGCAAGTGGGCGCCTCGCAGGAAATTTATGAAGAACCCGCCAATTTGTTTGTGGCGCGCTTTGTAGGCGAAATAAACGTGTTGGAAGGCACGGTGCAGCAGGTGGAGGAAGGGGGCTCGCTTCTAGCTGATATTGAGGGGGTTGAATTTCGTCTGAAAGCCAAGCGCGAATTTGCCGAAGGCGAGCAGGTAAAAGTGCTGCTGCGGCCTGAAGATCTAAAAGTGTATTTGGCCAAAGACCAGGCGCTTAAGCCGCCTTATTTTTCCGGGCGCATAGATGAAAGTGTTTACAAGGGCGCCACTGTGGATATACTGCTTACTTTAGATAACGGCAAGACCCTGCAAGCCGCCGAATTTTTCAACGAAGATGATGAAGAGATAAGCTACCGCCCGGGCGACCGGGTTAACGTTAGCTGGGTGGAAGGCTGGGAAGTAGTGCTGGCCAGTGAAGAGGATAACTGAGGGTGGCGGGGCAGAGCTCCTGGTTTCGCGGTGCCAGCATTGGCATCACCTGGCTGTGGCTGGGCCTTTTTGCCCTGCTGCCTACGCTGGGCCTTTTTTTGGTGGCCTTGTTAGACCGCTCGGAGACCGACTTTTTTATCCCGCAGCTCACTCTGGATAACTTTGCCCAGCTGTTCTCACCGGCCTTTGCCAGAGTTATGTGGGACTCCATCGTGCTGGCTTGCCTCAGCACCCTGATGTGCCTTATTCTGGGCTACCCCTTTGCCTACCTGCTGGCCAAGGCGCCTAAAAAAAGACGGCCCTGGCTTTTGCTGCTGGTCATCATTCCTTTTTGGACCAACTCGTTAATCCGCACCTATTCCATTATTTTGCTCTTAGGCGCCCAGGGCATGATCAATAAGCTTCTTAACCTGCTAGGTATTGCCTCGCTGGAAATGCTCTACAGCGACTTTGCCGTGTTTGTGGGCCTAAGCTACACCTTGCTGCCATTTATGGTGCTGCCGCTGTTCGCCTCTATGGAAAAATTGGACCCGGCCCTGATCGACGCGGCCAAAGACTTAGGCGCCGGTTCTTTGCGCGCCTTTTGGCATATTACTCTGCCGCTTACCACCCCCGGCATTGTGGCTGGCTGCATTCTGGTCTTTCTGCCCTGCCTGGGCATGTTCTATGTGCCGGAGATATTGGGCGGCGCCAGTAACATGCTTTTGGGCACCTTTATTAAAAATCAGTTTTTGGTTTACCGCAATTGGCCCTTTGGCGCGGCCGCCAGCTCAGTGCTGACCATTCTCTTGGTGCTCATGGCCGTAATCTATCGTTTTAGCACGCGCAAAAACCAAGGCGGAGAAAAATTCTTGAATGGGGGCGGGCAATGAAGCGTTTTTGTAAGACCGCCTATCTTATCTCTATTTACGCCTTTTTCTATGGCCCGCTTATGGTGGTGTTTGTTTACGCCTTTAACGATGGCAAGTACAGCACCATATGGAAGGGCTTTACTTTGCGCTGGTTTGGCGTTTTGTTTAATAATCCGGATATCCTTAACGCGGCCGTAAATTCGCTTATGACGGCGGTGTGCGCGGCCACTGTGGCAACTTTGCTGGGCCTGCTGGCGGCCTTAAGCCTGAAACGCTACCTTTTTGCCGGTCGCCGCGCGCTTTTTGTGGGCATATTGCTGTTGGCGGTTTCTCCCGACATTGTAATAGGCATTGCCTTACTTATATTCTTCATTGCCTGTAAAGTGGAGCTGGGTTTTGTAACTTTGCTTATTGCCCATATTGTGCTATGCGCGCCGTTTGTGGCGGTTACGGTGCTGGCGCGGCTGGCGGAATTTGACGAGCACCTGATAGAGGCGGCCCGGGACTTGGGCGCCTCGGAAGCCCGCGCCTTTTTTCATGTGTTGCTTCCTTTAACCCTGCCGGCGGGGGCCGCCGGTTGGCTGTTGAGCTTCACTCTTTCCCTGGATGACGTGCTTATAAGCACCTTTGTTACTGGTTCCAAATTTGATGTGTTGCCGGTAAAAATATATTCTATGGTAAAGTTAGGAGTCAAGCCCGACGTAAACGCGCTGTGCGCGGTTATGTTTGTGCTTACCGTGGTCTTGGTGGGCGCGGCCCAGTTAATTACGCAAAGCAGGAGAAAATGATGAAAAAGATTCTTGCGGTTATTGCACTGGCAGTTTTTTGCCTGGCCTTACCCATAGGTGCGGGTGCCGCGCCGGCCGGCAAAGGCGAAGTTATTGTTTACAACTGGTCGGAATATATACCGGCAGATGTATTGCAGAACTTTACCAAGGAAACCGGCATAAAGGTTATTTATTCCACTTTTGAAAGCAACGAGGCCATGTATGCCAAGGTTAAGTTGTTAGGCGGCCGGGGTTATGACGTGGTGGTGCCCAGCAACTATTTCCTGGCTTTGATGCGCCAAGAAAAAATGCTGAGCGAACTGGATCATTCGCTTTTGCCTAATATTAAGAATTTAGATTCCAAAATGCTCAATGCATCCTATGATCCGGGCAACCGCTATAGCATGCCTTATATGTGGGGAGCGACTGGCCTGGCCTATAACAGCAAATTTGTGAAGCCCGGCCAGGTTGTCAGTTGGAAGGACATGCTGCGCCCCGAATTCAAAGGCAAGATAATTCTCTCTGACGACCTGCGTGACTGCTTCAGCCTGGCGCTTAAGGCCAAAGGGTACAGCATAAACAGCAACAGCCAGCGCGAGGTGGAGCAGGCCTATGAATTTTTGCGCCTGCTTAAACCTAGTGTGCGCGTATTCGACATAACTGCCATAAAGCAGACCCTGATAAGCGAGGAAGTGTGGCTAGGACCTATTTGGAACGGAGACTTTTTAGTGGCCCAGCAGGAAAATGAAAACCTTAAATTCGTTTTTCCTGAAGAGGGGGCTATGCTGTGGGTGGATAGCTTTGTTATACTAAACGGCGCGCAAAACAAGCAAAATGCGCATACCTTCATTAATTATATGTTGCGGCCTGAAGTGGCCAAGCGCTGTATAGAAGAATATATGTACTCTTCGCCTAATTTGGCCGGGCTAAAGCTGCTTGCCCCCGAGCTGAGGCAAAACCCTATTTTGGTGCCGGGTGAAAACGAGCTTAAGAATTCTGAATTGCAGTCGGGAGTAGGCTCCTTCCTGTCGGTTTATGAAAAATACTGGGAAAAACTGAAAACCGAAAAATGACGCACGTGGCCGCGGGCCACAGCTAAGCCAAAATAAAAATGGGCGGCCCTTGGTTGGGGCGCCCACCTTTTTAGAAGTTCTCTATTGCAAGCCATTTCATAAATGGCTTGTAACGCCGCCTGTTAAGGCTTACACGGCGGCGCAAGCCGCCGGGAGCGAAGCAAAAATCGTATTTTTTGCTTTGCGGTCCGTCATAAATCCCCCTTTAGGGGGATTTATGAAATAACTTCTAGTTATAAATTATAATTGCCAATCATCTTGCATCCGCGCCAATTATTTTTGTTGTCGCCCCTGATAGCCGCACAGGCGGCTACCAGGGGTCCATATATTAAAGCCAACAGCCTGGATCCAGGATAGCGGCTAAGGGCGCCTTATAACCTAATTACTGTAACTAACCATATCGTTTAATGAAGCCTGAGCTTAGATCAGCTAGCTGTTAAGAAATTTGGCAATAGCCGTATAGGTTTTCTTGCACTCCTCCGGCACCAGATCTTCCAGGCTTAAGAAAGTATGAATCATGTCTTTAAAATGCAGATGAGTGCAGGCGACGCCGGCTTTTTTCAAGCGCTCTTTATAGGCCAGGCCTTCATCGCGCAAGGGGCAGAATTCGGCGGTAAGCAGAAATACCGGAGGCAGGCCTTTGGTAAATTCGCCAAATAGCGGGGAGGCGGCTTTGCGGTCTTCGCCTTTGGAGAAGTAGTTGTCATAATACCAGACAATTTTGCCTTTTTGAATGAGATAGCCCACCCCGTTTTCCTCCATGGAAGGCTGGCTCAGGGTAAAGTCCAGGCCGGGGTAGATCATTACCGCTTTTTTGATGTTAAGGGCATGGTCGAACTGCGCGCGCCTAATTACTGCGGCGGTAAGCGCGCCGCCGGCCGAGTCTCCACCCACCGAGAGTTCTGGCAAATAGTTAAGCTTGCGCCCCTCCAGGGTTGGCCACAGGTTTTTAGTCGCATAGTAGGCATCCAGTTCACCGGCGGGGTAGGGGTTTTCCGGGGCCAGCCGATACTCCACCGCAACCACGATGTGGTTGGTGGCCAAGGCCATTTTACGGCAGATGGCATCGTAAACGGTAACGCTGCCCACCATATGGCCACCGCCATGATAATACATAAACACCGGCAATTTTTTACCGGGGTTGGGGTGATAGATGCGCACCGGTACCATGTAGTGCATGGTGTAAATGTAGTCGTCGTAAATAATGGGCATATCCGGTATCTGGGTTACATAGTCGCGGGTAAGGTTGGCCAGATACTCTCTGGCATTTACCGGGTTGGCCTTAAAGCCGGCCGCCACTAAGGCCGCGGCCTGTTTGTTGAAATCATCCAGCCATTTTTTCAATTTTGGGCTTACTGCGCGCATAGCTTTCTCCTTATTGCTGGGCCGTCTTCTTCTTGCCGGTTTCCGGCAGGAAGAAGGTGGCTATAAAATAGGTGACGGAACAAATTACCGCAAAGATGGCGGCATTGAACATGTTGCCCGTAGAGTCGGCGATTAAACCGGCGCAGTAGAGCATAGCTGTTTCTATAATATAGGAAAGCGACCAGAACATGGAGAACACCACCGTGATGCGGCCCGGGGTCATGCCTGGCAATTCCTGGGGTAGGGTCATCATGGCGGTTATAGGTAAAAACATCAAAAAACCCAGGGCAAAGGCCGCCACATAGGCTATAGCTACATGGGTGGTCCAAATCATCACCGCGGCCGAAACGCTCATCAAAAGCCCGCAATAGCGCATAACCGGAATGCGCAAAGGGTATTTTTTAGTTAGTATAATGCCGCCCACCGTTCCCACCATGCCCGCAATTATCATAAGCGCCGATAGGTTTTTGCCAGGCACGGCAAAGCCTGGGATAAGCGGAAACAGGGAAAACACGGCAATATAGCAGAACAAAAGGCCGGAATAGCCAAATGGCAAAAACCAATTTACCGGGTCTTTAAAACCCTGGCTCATGGTGTAGGGGGCTTCATCTCCCACGCCGCCACTGGCAGGCTTGCTTAAAGGGAAGTCATCGCTGATAAGCCACCAGGCAACAAGCACCACCAAGCTCACCACCGAAATGGCTATGGTAACGTTTTGCCAACTGCCCAGGCTGCTGAGCAAGTGCCCGGTAAGCAGCAGCGCCACTAGGTTGCCAGTATTAAAGGCAATGCTGTTAAGCCCGTTTACCGTGGGCCTTTCCGGGGGGCTGAAGTAGTTAAGCACAATGGGGTTGAAATAAACAATTACGAAAGCCCCGCCAAAGCCCAGCACCAGGCGCGCAAAAACGTAAAGCGGGTAGCTGCTGGCAAAAGCGCCGGACACGCCCAGCACAATGAGCAGCGAAGCAAAGGCGAAAGCCTTTTTTGGCTTCAGCGCCACCAGCACATAAGCGGCCAAAAGGTTGCCTATTACCTTGGCGATGGTTATGGCGTTGGTGGTCCAGGTGGCGGCGGCCACCCCCTGTACATTGAAGTAGGACATAATGTTAGGGGTCATCATGGAGCCAGCCACCCAGGATACCGCGAAGACCGCATAGGTTAAGAAAATAACCAGTTCGATCCAATGCCTTTTTTTCATGTTACACCCTGTTTGTCACCTTTCTTATGTTGCTATGATGGGATAAAAACACATGAATGTGGCAAGCCACGCATAGCGGCCTGATTTTTTTAATGAAAATGGGCGAAAATGGGAAATTTGGGCGGGTGCAGGGCGCGCATTTATGCCCAAGGGCGGTACATACAGTGAAAAATGCCGGGAGAATAAGCAGGGCAACCTATATTTTCCTTAAAAACGAGTTGTCTGATTGCAATGATACGCTATATTTTTTTAAATATATTACTGCCAGCCAGGCTAGGCAACTATGCTTGGCCAAAAAATTTAGTTTTTGCTGCTTGTTGGAAAAAATATGGAGGTGCGGCAAATTAGCCGCGCGGCTTGAAGTCCTGGTGGATAATTGTGAGTTTGAACGGGGGCATGCTTTGCGCTTACGCGCGGGCTATTGTACTATAAAGGCATGAAAGTAATTGCCTGGCAACTGTTCCTGGCGCTAATGAAAGGCTATCCATATGAAAAAAATCCTTCCTTGGCTGACGCTGTTATTTATTTTGGGGTGCGGCGGTGATGAAATAACCAACCTTAAAAACAGCAAACTGCCGGAATATCCCAACACCACGTTAGGGCAAGCCTTTGATAACAGCTTTGCTGAGCCGAACTGGCAGGTGGCCGCGTTGGTGGACGGCCAACTTCAAATAACTTTTGTTGGCACCATTAAGCCGCAAACCCACGAACGCGCGTTAGCCATGTTTTTAGGGGAGGCGGGGCAGAGCCAGCTTGTTAAGGCTGCCTTGGAAAACAGTAGTTGGGACAGCTTGCCCCCGAGCGAGCGGATGAAGCTGCTGACTAAGTTTTATAATGGCTATGGCAAAGGCAATATCAAGTTAGATTCGGAAGGCGAGGCCTATTTGGATAATTGGGACAACTTGACCACAGATGAGCGGAGAGGGCTTATGCGGCAATTTGCCAGCAACTATTGGCCCGCTGGCTCCCGGGTGCAGGTTGTTTGGACCAGCCCCGACGGCCAGGATTTTACCATAAGCACGCTGGACAACGTGTCCTGGAACAAGTTTCAGCAAAATAAGGATACTATCTTTAGCATAGTATTTGCTAAGTAAAATTGCGTAAAATATAAGCAGGCGCTGCTGCCGCTATGAATATAGGCGGCAACAGCGCCTGTTGCACATTGCGCATGCGCCGAACGGAAAATTATGGGCCTACTTAAAGGTTGTGTTTGTGTAGTTGCTGCCAGCCGGCCAACAAATTTTTAGCGGAAATATGGCCACCGGATGGTATTCAGGCCACCAACCGTTTGCAACTAAGCCCCCAAAAAATTTTTGACAAGCCTGATATAACAGTATAGGATAAAAGGCAAAATAAATTATGAAGCGTTGTTGCTAACTAGCAAGAAAGGATTTTCCTCAAATGGCTTTTCTGACAATAGATGTAAAAGACTATATTGCCACGGTAACCTACAGCAACCCTCCGGCCAACACTACCACTGTGGAATCTTACATGGCCATACGCGACACCTTTTACGCCATAGACCAGCGCGACGACATAAAAGTAGTGGTTTTCACTGGCGCGGGTAAAATTTTTGTGGCCGGCAACGACGCTGGCGCTTTTGAGCCTTTTTACGAAAGAGGCGCCACCGCCCAGATGTACGACACCATTCGCAACGCCAAGTTGGCCATAAAAAATTGTAAGTACCCTGTCATTGGCGCCATCAACGGGGCGGCGGTAGGCGCGGGCTTTTCTTTTGCCGCCAATTGCGACTTGCTGGTGGCGGTGGAGGGCGCCAAGTTCATGCTTTCGGAAATAAAAGTTGGTCTCATCGGCGCCGACGGTTTTGCCTCTCAGCTAGTACCGGAAAAGGTGCTGCGCTATTTGGCGCTTTCTGGCAACGCCATTACCGCCGAGCAGATAGCTGGCTATGGCGGCATACACAAGGTGGTGCCGCGCGAACAATTGATGGCAACCGCCTATGAGTTGGCTGATGAGCTGGCCGGCAATTCGCGCCGCTCGCTCATGCTGTGGAAGAAATGCCTCAATATGAACTACGACCACGACCTTACCCGTAAATTTGAAAACAACATGCAATGCACCTTGGAATTTCAGGCCTATGAGGACTTTTACGAGGCCTCCAAGGCTTTTTTGGAAAAGCGGCCGCCTAACTACAACAATAAATAGGCGCGCTAAAACAGCCATTCTAAAAGCGAGGGCCGGCCAACAATGGCCAGCCCTTTTAAAATTTTTGCCAACCACATAAGCAAAATACAAAAGGGTGATATATTTTAAAAGGACATGGAACTTGCAAAACAAGGAGAATGCTATGGAAGTAAAAGAAGCTGTTTATGGCAGGCGCAGCGTGCGCAACTATTTATCCAAGCCAGTGGGCAAAGAGCTGATTCAGGAAATCATCGAAGGGGCGTGCATGGCTCCGTCTGCCGCCAATCAGCAGCCGTGGTACTTTTTGGCCATAAGCAATGAGGTGGAACGCAATAAATGCTTACAGTATATGGGCGAAAGCTTCAAAACCTATCAACCGTCTTTGGAAAAACGCTTTGGCGGCAACTCTCCGGTAATAAAAGAGACCGGCACTTTCTTCAACACCCTGGGCGGCGCCCCGGTGGTGGTGCTGGCGTTTTTACTGAAAAAAGATTATCCAGATATTATCTACTCCAGCATGAGTACCGCGGCGGCCATAGAAAATTTGCTGCTTCTGGCTTATGATAAGGGGCTGGCAAGCTGCTGGCTTACCGTGCCTGATGAAGCCGGCACCGGGGAACAGATGCGTGCGGAGTTTGCCCCCGACAAAGGCAAGCTGTTGGGTGTTATCACACTGGGATATTCAGAGCAGGTTGTCGAGGCGGCCTCCAGGCGTGCGGGCAGATTTGAAATCAGATAAACAAAACATTGCCTGATATGTTGTGGGGCTTGAGTTTTGCTGCGCTATTAGCTGGCTTACCCGGCCAGCAGTTTTTTCATGGCAATTTCAAAGTTGCGTAGGGTGAACACGTAGGTGTCAAACTCCGCCTCAAGCCATCTGCGGGTGAACATGTCCCGCCAGACATAGGCTTCATCCTCAGGATTAAGCCACACGATCTTGCGGTATTTTTTCTTAAAACGCCTCATCCATTCCGTGCCCGGCAAAGACTCTTCGCCCCGCCTGGCCTGATAGTTGGCGGTGGTGAGTTCCGCCGGAGCCATGGTGGCATCGCCCACAATAACCACTTTGTATTCGCCATCGATATTGCGTAACACCCATTCCGTGTGGATTTCCGTTCCCTGACGGCAGGTGGGGTCGGTATACAAATTGTTGTAGATGCAATTGTGGAAGTAATAAATTTTCAGATCCTGGAAAGAATTGGACTTCATGGCCGCTTTAAATAGCGCGGTGCACAGCTTGCTGTAGGCCTGCATGGAGCCGCCGGAATCGATGAGCAGCATAAGCTTAACAATATTGCGGCGCGGCTTGCGCATAACCACGTGCAAAATGTTGCCTTTGTCGCAGGTTTTGTGTATGGTGGCATCCACATCCAGTTCGCTTTCCGGTATGTCGGCATGGCGGGAAAGTTGGCGCAGGCGCCGCAGCACTGTTTGATACTGCCTTTCGTTGATGATGATGTCATCACGGAAGTCACGGAAGGTGCGCGATCCCGCCAAGTCAAAGGCCGAGCGCGCCATCTCGCTGCCCACCATTTTAGCTCCGCCTTCAGTCAAAAACGCGGCGCCTTCGCCCGCCGGGGCCATGTCGCTGACCTCATTGCTGGCGGCTATGTATCCCTGGGTTATGGTGCTGTCCGCCTGCGGGCGCTGCATAAGCGGCTGTTTAGGGCCGTCGGCGTCAAGCCGGCTAAGCCACTCCGGCGGAATTTCCGCGCAATGGTTGGCATCCTTGAAATACTCTAAGAATGCCGCGTCAAAGCTATCGTATTCCCGCTCTGTCTTTGCCAAAATGGCGCGGCTTAGGTAGTAAAATTCGGTAAGGCTGCTTTTGGCCAGCCCCATATCAAGCGCTTCCAGCATGGTCATCCACTCGGTGAGCGAGACATCTATCTCGTGTTTGCGCAGCGTATAGCAAAAACCGGTAAACATGTTTTTTCTCTGTTGCCAGCAAGCGTGGGGCCTAACGGCGGCCCTGCCTGGCTCTTTCCATTATTTCAACATCCTCGTCTTTTTTAAGCAGCACGCCGGCAAAAGGAACTTCTTTGGCAATTTCCTCCATCGCTATACCGCTTAAGTGCAGGGCGCGCAGCCAATCCACCAACTCGGCGGTGCTGGGTTTTTTTTGAATGCCGGTTAAGCTTCTAACCCAGTAAAACACTTCCATGGCTTGCTGCAGAATATGGTCTTGCAGGTTGGCGAAATGAACACCCACTATTTGCTGCATCATGGCCGGCGCGGGAAAGGCTATGTAGTGAAAAACGCACCTGCGCAAAAAAGCGTCGGGCAGTTCTTTTTCCGCGTTAGAGGTGATGATGACAATGGGGCGCTCTTGGGCTTTTACCTGCTCGCCGGTCTCGGTAATATAGAATTCCATCTTATCGAGTTCCCAGAGCAGGTCATTGGGGAATTCCAGGTCGGCCTTGTCTATCTCGTCTATTAAAAGCACAATTTGCTTTTTTGCGGCAAAGGCCTCGCCCAGCTTGCCCAGCTTGATGTAGCGTTTTATGTCGGCCACTCCTTCGCCCTCAAATTGGCTGTCATACAGGCGCTGCAGCACATCGTAGGTATAGAGGCCATCCTGGGCTTTGGTGGTGGATTTTATGTTCCAGATTATGAGCTCTTTTCCCAGGGCTTCGGCAATGGCCTCGGCCAGCATGGTTTTGCCGGTGCCTGGCTCTCCCTTAAGTAGCAGCGGTTTTTGCAGAGCTATCGCAATATTGACAATTTTCATCAATTCGTCCGAGGCAATGTAATTTTTGCTGCCGTTAAACAGCGCTTTTTCCGACATGAAGGTTATCCTCCTCATTTATGCTATCAATGCGCAACACAGTTTTGCAGCGTTTCTTCCCTGGCAGATGCAAATGTGTCTACGAAAACAATAATACCAAGGCATTGCATATAGTAGCATAACAGATGCGCATATGGGCTTCAATGAGTTTAAATAGGGTGTGGCGTTTTTGCGCAGCCCCGCATAAGCGGCGGCCATAGCTGATATTTATAAGCTATGGCCGCTTTTTTAGACTTAGCGGCCGGTTATTAGGGTGAGAATAAGCTGGGGGAGGGCGTTGGCCTGGGACAGCACGGCTAAAGCTATGCGGGCCTTTATTTGGTTTTTCATAAGCTCGGTCATTTCCGCGGCCACATCCACATCTGAAATGCGGCTTTCCGCGGCCTGCAGGTTCTCCGTTTGAATCTGCATTACGGCAATAGTGCTTTCCAGGCGGTTTTGCGCGGCGCCCAAGCCGGCCCGGGTGGTATCTTTTTTAGTAATGGCCGCATCCAGGGCGGAAAGCGCCCTTTGTGCGGACGACTGGGTAAGCACGTTGTTGCCGTTCCAATCGCTGTCGCCATCTCCCTGCTGTTGCAACAGCCACTGGTTGGGCGCATTCAAACCGGCGTAGGTGTTAACGCGCCCGTTGTCGGCAAGGGGCGCGCTACTGGCGTATAGCTGGCTCATCCACTGATCGCTTTGCTTGAAAGCCACCCCGCTTAAGCCGCCGCCCATAATGGTGGCGCTGCCCGCCGTCTGGCTTATGGAGGCAAATCCAAAGGTTTGCAAGCGATATTTTTCGCCGCCCTGGTTCATTTGCAATTGCAGTTGCCAGGTTTGGGCAAGCTCGTCGTAATAGGAGCTGGCCGTAAGCACCTGGCGGCCGCCGCCGCTTAACAGTTGCTGGTTGGCGGCAAGTGCCCGCGAGTTGGAAAAGGTATCTATCTGGTTGCCATGGGTGCCGAATTGGGCGGCAACCAGGGCTATGGTAGAGCTGTTATGCGCCGCATACACACCAATACTGGCGGCGTGGTTGTTGATATATTCCACGATTTTGGCGCTGGCGCCAGCTATGCTGGCCCGGCTGGCGCTATCTAAATAAATAACGCCGCTGGCGCCGGAATAGCTGCCCTGGCCGCTTGCCGAGGCAAAGCTGAACACCTGGCCATTGATGGTAATGGCCAGGCGGGCCAAGGTGGCGCCGCTGAGTTGGCTTAAGTCGCTAACGGCTAAACTGCCCTGAGCCTGGGCGCCTTGGTTGATTTGCTGCACAATATCATTGATGCTGGTGCGCGAGGCGTCTATTGCCACATAGCCGTATAAATTCCATGTGCCGGCGTCGGGCTGTTCGTTGTTGTAGTTTTCGTGAAAACGTATGCCAAACAAGCCGTCGCCGGCGCTGGCCGCCGTGCCATGGCCAGTGTTAAGGGGGGCGGTTTGGCTGGGCGCGTTAAGCCCGGTGGTGCGCAAGGTATCGCGCGCGTCCGCATTGCCCACACGCAAACCAGTGGCATAGGTTGCGCGCACATCGCCGGTGTTGATGTAATAGTAGTCTTCAGCGGCATTGTTGCCCAGGCCAAAGTGCACCTTAAGGCCCGCGCCCTGGTGGCTTTTGCTTAACGAGCCATCTAGCAAATGGATGCCGTTAAAGGTGGTGGCATTGGCAATGCGGTCTATCTCCGCGGCCATGGCCTGATATTCGGAATTAATAATGATGCGCTGCTGGGTGGTGTAAGTGCCGGTGGCCGCCTGTTCGGCCAGCTCTTTCATGCGTATCAGCTTTTCATCTATCACCGCCATGGCTCCTTCAGCGGTTTGGATCATGCTGATGGCATCGGAAGCGTTGCGTATGCCCTGGCCCAGCACCCTTATGTCGGTGCGCATCTGTTCGCGAATGGCCAGGCCAGCCGCATCGTCGGCCGCCGAGTTGATGCGTTGGCCGGTGGATAGCCGCTGGATTGATTTGGCCATACGGCCGTAAATGACGTCCAGGTTGCGCGCCGCGTTCATAGCGATGAGATTGTGATTGATGACAATGCCTGGCATACCCCCCCCCCCACAAGGCCTTGACGCGCGGCAGCCAGTTATCCCCAAAGCGGCCGCGCCCTATAATCTTGATCGGCCAATCGGGAGCGTTCTTGAAAGGATGAGGCAATATTGCAGGATGCGCCATAAAAAGCCTGCTTGCGGGGGCGATAGCCCGCACAGCCTGGCCTGCGGCTATGCCAGAATTTCCGCAAGCGAGTTCGTACATGCTGTTATGGTAAATTTAGCGCAATTTCAATTGATTAAAGGCGAAAAGGACCGCAACGAAAAAACAGGCGTTCAAGCGCTGGAGGTGAAATTATTAGGTTGGCAATAAATCCGTGCCATGTTGGCATGAATCTTGATACAATTTCCAATGAATTTGTATGATAGCCCAAACATACATGGGAGAATAAGCAAAATATCTTATCGGACCAACTTCTTGATTTTTAAAAAGGACATCTTTTATGATAAAGGATCAAAACATTTTCATCACCGGCGGCGCGGGCTTTATTGGCTCCACCCTGGTTAATGCCTTGGTGGCTAACAACAAAATAACGGTTTTTGATTCCATGGCCCGCAACGCGCTTAAGCGGCTTCCGTGCGCAACCCATTCAAATCTTTCTATAGTACAGGGAGATGTCATGGATAAAAACGCGGTGATGCAGGCAATAAAAGGAGCCAATTACGTGGTGCACTGCGCCGGGGTGGCGGGTATCGATACTGTCATCAAAAAGCCTACCCATACCATGAATGTCAACATTATCGGCTCATCTAATGTATTAGAGGCGGCGCTAACTCTTGCCGACTGTAAAAGGGTGGTATGTTTTTCCACCAGCGAAGTCTTTGGTTCCCAGGCCATGGACGTCAGGGAAAGTGACCGCACGGTGATTGGGGCCGCGGGGCACGCCCGCTGGACTTACGCGGTATCCAAGCTGGCCGAAGAGCACCTGGCTATTGCCTATCATCAGGAGTTTGGCCTGCCTACAACGGTGCTGCGCCCATTTAACATTTATGGCCCGGGCCAGGTGGGGGAGGGCGCGCTTAAAATCTTCATTCAGCGCGCCCTGCAAGATCAGCCTCTGTATGTCTATGGCAATGGTACCCAAATTAGAGCCTGGTGTTATGTGGATGATATGGTAAAGGCCACCTTATGCGCCATGTTCGCCGCCTCGGCAATTGGCGAATCTTTTAATATAGGTAACGCGCGCAGTGTGGAAACTATTTTTGGCCTGGCCAACACGGTGGTGCGCACTTTAAATTCCAAATCCAGCGTGGAATTTCGTCCGGCTTTAAGCGCGGATATTGAGCTGCGTATACCCTGCGTGGAAAAAATGCGTGAAATTCTGGGCCTGGAAGCTACAGTAGACTTGCACGAAGGCATTTTGCGCACCGCCGATTTTTACAGAGCTTTAATGGCACATGATGAGCCAATGCATGCAACGGGGCAGCTATGTGCGCAAAAATAAGCACATTGGCCTTGGCCAAACCAGAAATGGGCGAGAGTGAATACCAGGCGGTTGTCGAGGTATTGCGTACGGGCATGCTGGTGCAAGGGCCAAGGGTGGCGGCCTTTGAGCAGGCGGCCCAGCAATGGCTTAGCCCAGGGCATCAGGCGGTGGCGGTCAGCAACGGTACAGCCGCCCTGCATCTGGCGTTGGTAAGTTTGAGCATAGGCCTTGGCGACGCGGTGCTGCTGCCCACCTATTCCTGGCCGGCAACCGCCAATGTGGTGGAACTGGTGGGAGCACAGCCTGTTTTTGTGGATATCGATTCGCGCACCTATAATTTGTGCCCTAACGATCTGTCTTATAGAATTGAAAATTGCCGAGACCGCAAAAATTTAAAAGCGGTTATGGTGGTGCACGCTTTCGGCTTTATGGCGGAAATGGAGGCCATAACTAAGGTAGCGGCTGCTCACAATTTATTGGTCATTGAAGATGCCGCCTGTGCCCTGGGTTCTGCCTGGCGGGGGCAGGCCGCCGGTACCATAGGCCATATCGGCTGCTTTTCCTTGCACCCGCGCAAAGTTATTACCACGGGTGAAGGTGGCCTGGTGGCCAGCACCAACAGCGAAATAGCGCGCAGGCTGCGGGCGCTGCGCAATCATGGTTTGGACCCTGAAGCCAACACGCCAGATTTTATAATGGCTGGCTTCAATTACCGCATGACAGACTTTCAGGCCGCGCTGGGTATAACACAACTCAAACGTCTGGCCGGGCTTATCAGCCGTCGTCGGCAACTGGCGGAATTATATAATAGCCTTTTTGCCGCCACGCCGGTAACACCGCAACAGTGCCTGGCTGAAAGCCTTTCCAATTATCAAAGTTATGTGGTTTTGCTGCCGAATGGATGCCACCGCAATAGCATTATCGAACAACTGGCAACTAGCGGCATTGCCTCTAATATAGGGACCTACCACATTCCTTTAACCAGTTATTACCGCAATAAATACGGGTTCAAACCCGGAGATTTCCCGGTCACCGACGCGCTGTCGGAGCGCTCTTTGGCGCTGCCGCTGCACAATGATATGAGTGAACGGGATGTAAGAAATGTTGCGGAAACCCTTATTGCGGCAATTCAAAAGCAATATTGAGGAGAACCCGACGCCATGCAAAATAGATTGTTGGGCATAGATGCCGATCTGTATGAGTTATGGAGTAAACTGCAAAAATTGCATTTCAAGCTAAGAGAGCATACGAAAGCATCCTACAATCGTATAAACCCCTTTAATGAAAATTTGTTCAGTTGGCAAGAAAAAAGCGAATTTCTCGGTTACAAAAACAGTACGGTTTATGATTCCGCCACTATAATAGGCAAGGTTGAACTGGGAGAACATGCTTGGGTGGGGCCTTTTAGCATGCTTGACGGCAGCGGTTCATTGAAAATTGGCGATTATTGCACCATTTCCACCGGAGTGCATATCTACACGCATGATACTGTCAAGTGGACCTTGAGCGGAGGCAAACATCCATATGAATATGCCCCAGTGGCGATTGGCGACTGCTGTTTTATCGGGGCACAGACAGTTGTACTAAAAGGGTGTAGCATAGGCCGCCACTGCCTGCTTGCGGCTAACAGCCTGGTTAGGGAAGATATACCTTCTTTTTCAATTGTCGCTGGTAATCCGGCGCAAGTAATTGGCCGAGTTGATGTTGACGCTGATGGTAACGTGACAACGCATTACCAGAGTTAATGCGCAGATAATTGCCATCCGTCTAGCTGCCATTGTTGCCATTAAAAATTTTGGGGCATCACGTTATCAATAAACACCAATTGATATGAGGATAAAATCGTACGCAATGCAAGACTTAATCAGGCATGCCAAAAAATTATTCGACAGCGGGCAGTTAAATGAAGCGGAGGCGCGTTTTCAAGATGCGCTGGCAATAGATGCTACTTGCGCGGAAGCCCTTAACGGCTTAGGGATTATTGCCTATACTCGCGGCAGCTTTGATCGCTCCCTTACTTATTTCAATAAAGCGTTAGCGTCTGAGCCGGGTTTAACATCCGCCCAGATCAACAAAGTCCATGTTTATCTGCGGCAAAAAAAATGGAGCGATGTCGGGGACACCCTGAGGCAAATGCTGGCCACTGATTGCGATAACGTGGATGTTATAGAGTTTGCTGTGGAAAGATATATTGATTTGCGGGACTATGATGCGGCAAGAGATTTGCTGTCAAATGCTGTAATCAGCTTCCCTGGCGACAAGAGAATCAGCGCTTTATATAATCAGCTTAATAAAAGCCGCAATCAGCGGGAGCTGGCTTCGCAATGGCCTTCGCTCGCCAAGGACATGCAAGACAAGGCCATTGAAATAGCAGGCGGTTACAAACAAGTGTCATTGCAAAGCAACTTTGCGGAAGATTATTCCGCCCTGCATATAGCCTCGCTCTTAGGCAATTTGCAAGATCCGGCCAATGCCGCTAACTTGCCTTTAGAGCAGGCAAGGGCGCCCAGGTCATCTTTACTGCATGGCCCCAAAGAGGCCGCGGATCTCAAAGGGCGTTCCATTTTATTCGCCCCTATGATAATTGCCGGCGTTGTACCCGAGCTGGCCAAACGGCTGAAAAATTACGGGGCCAAGGTAGAAACTATCGACTTCACGCCAAACTATTTAGGCTATCAGGCAGATTATACGCTGCATGCCAACACCGCGCGGGAGGTTATTGATTTTGCCAATTACTCCTTAGAGCTGGCAAACAAATTTGATATTATATGTTTGGAGTTTGCCTCTTCGTTCAAGTACCATCCCAACACAGGTTTGAATTCGGTTTTTAACGTGCCGGCTAATGGCCAACAGCCATATGCCGATCTCTTGCCTTTGAAAGAAAAGGGCAAAAAACTGTTTTTCACTTTTTGGGGTTCAGACTGCTACAGCCAATCCATGCTTCATTACTTTTTTTTGAAATACCTCGGTTTTGATGAGCTGCCCCCTCCTCCCTACCAGACCAAACATCAATACAGGAATATAAAGGCTATTGAGCAGCTGGCTGACGCCATTATTGCCCCCGCTTACTTTAATATCGTTTTACCTAAAACCATACCTTTTTGGAATGCGGGCATTGATCTCGATTTATGGAAATATAAAAAAACAAGCAGCAGCAAAATATCTAAAATTCTTACCGCCCCCACCAGTTTGCGCAAAAAAAATTATGAACTTATCCAGGCATGCCTTAACTCATTGCGTATTACCCATCCCAATGTCAATAGTTTTTGCGTTCAAAACACGCCGCACCATGAAGTGCCGGCATTATATGCGCGGGCGGATTTAGGCGTAGAGCAGGCTACCATTGGGTTTGGGGTGTTGGCGCTGGAAATGATGGCGCTGGGCCTGCCCGTGGTTACCAGCTTTCATTACGCCAGACAGTTGGCCAGCAATGAAGAGGCTCCGCTATTGTCGTTCAATAACGTCAGAGAGCTTTACGCCCGCATCGCCGAATGCATTGAAAACCCGCAGCGGGCAGCCCAACTTGGCAAACTGGGGCGCGAATATGTGGAAGAGTATCACGATATAAATCAGCATGCCAAAGCCTTCAGCCATTACGTGGATCAAGCCCTGAGCGATGATGGCAGGGTATGGCATATTGAATCCAACACATATGCGGAATCATCTGCCATCTGGCAGAAAAATCCGGAGACAGTTTTGGCATTTAAATATTTTGATATCAGCGTGCCTTTGTTCTGCGCCATTGGCAGCTTTGAACGCGCCATTATAGATTGCCAGGAGGCCATTGGCAATGAATACCGAGGGGAGAAATTTTCCGCCTGGTTAGCCGCAATTTACACCTTTCTCGATATTAACCAAGAATTGTGCAACGCCTATTTGCAGCGCTTAAAAGCTTCCAATAGCAAAAGCCAGCTCGAATTAATAAGCTATTACACTAACAGCATCAACAATGGCAAAGCACTGATGGATGAGGCGGCAAAAATGTTTGTTGAGGCCAGGCAGATCAAAGCTTCGCCCACGTAAAGATAAAAGGCCGAGCACAACTTCCCGGCCACTTTCGTCATTTGCGGTTAAGGGCCGAGCAGCAGCTTTGCTGACCGGTTGGCCAGGTTGCTTGTCTGCAAGCCGCTTCTCCGCGCGTACTGCATGCAATAAAAAGCTGCCAGCCGCACCCGGCTTGGCCGTGTACGGCTGTGGCCCTGCTTATAATGGCCGCCCCGCTTATTTGGGCTGGCGCACCCCTATGCGTCCGCCCTTGCCATCGAAATACTCAACCATGCCGGAGGCGTGCACTTTGGAATAACCAAGCTTGTTGCCGCCGCCGTCGAAGAAGTCAACCCCGCCTGATGAGTTGGTCTTGGTATAGCCAACCAGCGCGCCCTTGTTATCCAGATAGTTAGTCCGGCCCGGCGAGGGCTGGGTGGAACTGGCGATAATGCTGGGATAATAAATAGGCAAAGCCGGTTCCGCTTCCGCCCAGGCGCTGGCGGCCATTAAAAGCGCCATCCCTAAAATTGCCGCAAGTGTAATTAGTTTTTTCATGGAGTTCCTTTCTTATAAAGTATTAACTATTAATTATAATAAATTCATATAGATGGACGCAAGTGCTTTTTATCTGCGCCAAACCATTAGTGCGCTTTCGGCTTTAATCTTAAATGCATTACTTGTTTGGCTTTGCTAAAAATTTTGCCAGAATGCATTTCATATTTCGCTATAGTCATTCCGGCAGCGGCGTCAGCCGTTATCCGGCATCCAGGCTGTTGGATTTAAAGCTAAAGGCATGGACCCCGGATAGCCGCTTGTGGCGGCTTCCGGGGTGACATGCTGCTTTATAGTCATT
>JAVBVK010000016.1:0-72827 GCA_031554335.1 Desulfarculales bacterium | reverse complement strand
GGGGAGGGGCCTGGCCATAGATAACTAACTAATTTAACAATTGGAACGGCAAGCGTTGATGGCGGGCAGGGTGGTTGAAGCGGGCGGCTTGCCTTGTTTTTTAGCTTACACTATTATTGAGTGCTATGGCAAGCAAATAATTGGCAATAAGCGTGTTAAGAGCCATGGCCATAAGCGTGGGGGGAGCGCCGTTGTTGCGTGGCGGTGGCCGCTGCGGTTTTAAATACATGAAGCTAAGGATAGCCGCCGGGGGCGGCCGGCGCGGCGGCGTAAGCCTTAACAGGCGGCGCTACAAGCCATTTATGAAATGGCTTGTACAAATAATTGCGTTATTGTCACCCCGGAAGTGGCGCCAGCGGCTATCCGGGGTCTGGCTTTTAAATCCAACAGCCTGGATGCCGGATAGCCGCAAAGCGGCTTCCGGCATGACATGCCACATTACTGTTGATTAGGCAGCCTGTTCACACAAGCAATTAATGAGTTTTGAGCCTAGTTGATAAGAGCTTCCACCAGGCCTTCGCTCATGGTGGGGTGGGCGTGGATGGTGTCGGCCAGTTCAGCCAGGTCTATGCCGTATTTTATGGCCAATACGCATTCGTGGATGAGTTCGGCGGCATGGGGGGCCATAATATGGGCGCCCACCAGCTTGTCATTGAGGCTCACCAGGTTTATCTGTCCGTTTACCTCGCCCAGGGCCTGGGCCAGGCCAATTTGCCGCACCGGCCAGGTGTGCAGGGTGCTTTCCGGGTTCTGCTGGTGGCTCATGCCCACCCAGGCCACTTCCGGCACGGTAAACACTACCGAGGGCACCAGGTTGTAGTCCACTTCGCTTTTTATGCCCATAATGTTGGCTACCACCACCTTGGCCTCGTAGCTGGCGGTGTGGGCCAGCATGGGGCGGCCTTTGGAACCCAAAACATCGCCAATAGCCCACAACCAGCTTAAGCCCGCATTCAGGCAGGCATCAACCCGCACCGCACCGCCCATGGTGGTGAGACCCAGCACCTCCAGACCCAGGCTTTGGGTGTTGGGCACACGCCCCACCGAGATAAGAATTTTTTCAGCCTCGATTCGCCGCCCGTCGCTTAAGGTTATGTCAAGCAAGGGGCCGTTTTTTTCATAGCTTTCCAGGCGCGCGTCTAAAACCAGGCCTATTTTGCGGCGTCTGAATTCGCGTGCTAAAAGCCGCGATATCTGCTCATCCAGATTGGGGAAAGGCAGCAGCCGGGGCATGTATTCCACCAGGGTTACCTTAACCCCAAGCATGGAGAGAATAAAGGCCCATTCGCAACCCACCGCCCCGCCGCCCACAATGCACATGGAGCGAGGCGGTTCTTTTAAGTTCATAAGGTCGGTGGAGTCGATAACTTCAATACCATTATGGATTATATTCCCAGCTAAAGCTTCCACTGGCCGGGCGCCAGAGGCAATTATGATATTGTCGGCATTTATGGTTTGCCCGCTGTGGGCAAGCTTAACCCGGCGCTCTCCCACAATGGTGGCCTTGTCTTGCAGCACCTTAATTTTGCGGGCTTTAAACATATTTTCCAGGGAAGAGGTCAAAAGCTCCACCACCTGGTTTTTGCGCTCGATAAGCTTGTCCCATTCCACCCGGGCCGGGCTGCCGGAAAGGCCGAAATCGGCCAGGCGCATGGTGGTTTCCAAGGCCAGCGCCGAGGTGCGAATGGCTTTACTGGGAATGCAGCCGCGCTGCAGGCAGGTGCCCCCCAGCAGGGTTTCCTCCACCAGCGTAACTTCCATGCCCTCCTGGGCGGCCTGCAAGGCCGCGGTATAGCCGCCGGGGCCACCACCAATAATAAGCAAATGCGACATAAAACTTTACTCTTGGGCTAAAACTTTCACGTTTACCATGCCAGCCAGCGAGCCGGCCAGTTCTTCGGCGTCGGCCGCGTTTCCCACAATGGCGCCATAGTGCATGGGCACCACTACTTTGGGCTTCATGGCCAAAGCGGCCTCGGCCGCCTCTTCGGCCGTCATTACATAGGTGCCGGAAACCGGCAGCATGGCAATATCCACCTGAAGCCCTATCAGTTCAGGTATGAAGTCGCTGTCGCCGCAGTGGAAGAAGCTTACCCCGTCCACCTCCACAATATAGCCCACCCAGCCGCTCAACTTGGGGTGAAAGGCCTTGTTCAAATTGTAAGAAGCGGTTGCCCGCACTTTAATGCCGGGCAAAGGCTCCACCGCCATGCCCGGTTCCATTACAATAACGTCCTCACGGTTCATTTGTTGGGCCGCGCTTAAGGGGGCGCACACCTTGGTGGAGGGGGATGTTATTTTAGCTATGTCTTCGGGCGAGTAGTGGTCAAAATGGTCGTGGGTTATCAGCAGCAGGGCGGCCTTTGGCGGCGCGCCTTTAAGCTGAAAAGGGTCTATGTAGATAGCGCCCTGACTGGAATCTATGCGGAAAGATGCATGCCCCAGCCAGTGCAGCTCGTCAAGCGCTTTGGCTATTTTGGCTTCAATTTCCATGTTATTTCTCCTTAAGCGTTTTGCACTAATAAAATTTTATGGTTAACCAAAGACATGCGGGCAATGCGGCCGTCGAACAATTTCTGCTCACCGTAGATGGAGGTGAGCTTAAGCCCGCGCGCGCCGCAGGGCTCTATCAGGTCAACATTACTTAAAAAGAGTTCTTCCCGGCCGTCTTCATGCAGCCAATAGGCGTTTGCTTCACACATCTTGCAAAAACTCCTTCACCTGAACCGTCACAATCTGCTCCACCAAAGGCGGCAGTGGGGTTGGGGTAAAGCCCGCCACCAGCACGCCCTCCTGGTTCATGGGCAGCAAAATTTTGGGAGCGCTGGCCGATGCCACGGCCGCGGCAATGGCCGGGCTTACCTCACCCATCATGGCGTTGGCCAGCACAATGCTTAAAGGGCCTATTATCACATCGGCCTGGCGCACGCTCCAAACAATGGCGTTTTCGCCGGTGGCGCCGCGGTTGGCGTTGGCCTTCATCATCTGGGCGGTGGCAATGGCATTGGTGCCCAGGGCAATTATCTCCACTCGCTCCCAATATTCCTCTTTTAACCGCCTTATTAAAAGGCTGCCAATGCCGCCCCCCTGGCCGTCTATTACGCAGATTTTAATTGCCATATGTGCCAAGCGCCTGAAGTTTAGCCTATCGCCCTGTGAAGGCGGATTTTACTTAATATACCCTAAAAGGCCGCATTTTCGCAAGGCAAAGAGAGCCTGGGCATCATTAATACACTATTAACCGGTGGTTACAAAAACCAAAAATTAGCCGCCGCGGCACTTGGGCCAGGGCGGCCGCGGTTGCGCGGCTTGTGCTTTGCTTTTATTTATTTTTTTAGGCTTTGTAATTGACAATTGCCTTATGCATTACCAACTTTTGATAAATAAAAAATTAACGAGGTGCGGAAATATGCGTTTTGACAAATTAACTCTTAAAGCCCAGGAATGCCTGCAACAGGCCATCAGCACGGCCGAAGGCCGCCATCACCAGGAAGTGCGGCCCGAACATTTGCTGAAAGCTGTTTTGGAAAACAGCCCTGAAGTGGGTAAGCCGCTGTTTGCCAAATTGGGGGCCAATGCCGACTTTTTGGCCGCCAAAATTCAAGAATTATTAGATAAAATACCGCAGGTAAGCGGCGCTGGCCTGCAGGTAAGCATGAGCGCCAGCTTGGCCGAGACCCTTAGCCTGGCGGAGATGTCGGCCGGGGCCATGAAGGACGAGTACGTTTCCATTGAGCATTTGGTGCTGGCCCTTGCTCAGGAAAAGGGCAAGTGCGGCGAGATGTTGCGCGCCATGGGGGTAACTCCGGACACCATAATGAGCGCGCTTAAAGACATTCGCGGCAGCCAGCGGGTGACAGACCAGAATCCGGAAGACAAATACCAGGCGCTGAAGCGCTTTTCCCGCGATCTTACCGAACTGGCGGCCAAAGGCAAGCTAGACCCGGTGATAGGGCGCGACGAGGAGATACGGCGCACTATTCAAATTTTGAGCCGCCGCACTAAAAACAACCCGGTGCTTATTGGCGAGCCAGGGGTGGGCAAAACCGCCATTGTGGAGGGGCTGGCTTTACGCGTGGTGGCCGGCGACGTGCCCGAGGGGCTTAAAAACAAGCGGGTGGTAAGCCTGGACCTGGGCGCATTGATAGCCGGGGCCAAGTACCGCGGCGAATTTGAAGACCGCTTGAAAGCGGTGCTTAAAGAGGTTAGCGAGGCCGCCGGCCAGATAATTTTGTTTATAGATGAAATGCACACCTTGGTGGGCGCTGGCAAAAGCGAAGGCGCCATGGATGCCGGCAACATGCTTAAGCCGGCTTTAGCCCGTGGCGAACTGCGCTGCGTGGGCGCCACCACCACAAAAGAGTACCGGCAAAACATAGAAAAAGACGCGGCGCTGGAACGCCGTTTTGCCCCGGTTGTGGTGAACGAGCCCAGCGTGGAGGATACCATCGCCATTTTGCGCGGGCTTAAAGAAAAATACGAGGTGCACCATGGGGTGCGCATTAAAGACGCGGCCCTGGTGGCCGCCGCCACCTTAAGCCATCGTTATATTACCGACCGCTTTTTGCCGGACAAAGCCATAGACCTGATGGATGAGGCGGCCAGCAAGCTTAAGATAGACATAGACTCGCTGCCCAGCGAGCTGGATAGCCTGGAGCGCCGGCTTACCCAGCTTTCCATAGAAGCTGAAGCTTTGAAGAAAGAAAGCGATCAGGCATCGCACCGGCGCCTTGGCAAGGTGCAAGATGAAATTAAAGAGATTGAAACCTCCCGCGACGCCTGTCGCGCCCACTGGCTGGCCGACAAAGAGCGGGTGGAAAATTTGCGGGCCAGCAAAGAAGAGGTGGATCGCTTAAAAGCCGAGTTGGAGATTGCCAGCCGCCAGGGCGATCTGGAAAAGGCCGCGGAACTGCAGTATGGCAAGCTGCCCGCCATGGAGGCCAAGCAACAGGCTTTGCAGGAAGAGCTTAACACTTCCGCCCAGGCGGGCAGGCTGATGCTGAAAGAGGAAGTGGATGCCGAGGACATTGCCCAGGTGGTGGCCAAGTGGACCAACATACCCGTGGCCAAGCTTTTGGAGGGCGAACGGGAAAAGCTTATCCACATGGAAGAGCGTTTGGGCGCGCGGGTGGTTGGGCAGAAAGAAGCGCTTATTGCGGTAAGCAATGCGGTGCGCCGTGCCCGTGCCGGCCTGCAAGACCCCAACCGCCCCATTGGCAGCTTTATATTTTTGGGCCCCACCGGGGTGGGGAAAACCGAGCTGGCCCGGGCCCTGGCCGAATTTATGTTTGATGATCAAAACGCCATGATACGCCTGGACATGAGCGAGTTTATGGAGAAGCACGCGGTCAGCCGCCTGATCGGCGCGCCTCCCGGCTATGTGGGCTATGAGGAGGGCGGCTACCTTACCGAGGCGGTGCGCCGCAAGCCCTACAGCGTGGTGCTTTTCGACGAAGTGGAAAAAGCCCATGCCGACGTGTTTAATGCGTTATTGCAAATTTTGGACGACGGCCGCCTTACCGACGGCCAGGGCCGCACCGTGGATTTCAAAAATACCATTATCATCATGACCAGCAACCTGGGCAGCCAGTATATACAAGAAATGGCTTCTCCAGAGCAGCGCCCGCAGATGGAAGCGGCGGTTATGGGGGCGTTGCGCGCCCACTTCAGGCCCGAATTCTTGAATCGGGTGGACAACACGGTTATCTTCCACGCCCTTACCATGGAGGAAATAAGCCGCATTGTGGTTATTCAGATGGCTTCACTCAATAAGTTGCTAAACGCCCGTGGCATTAGTTTAGAGCTTAGCCAGGAGGTTTTGGACTTTTTAGCCCTGGCCGGCTTTGACCCGATTTATGGGGCGCGCCCCTTAAAACGCGCCTTGCAGCAAAACTTGCAAGACCCGCTGGCTATGATGATTTTAGAAGGTAAATTTGTGGAAGGCGACAAAGTGAGGGCCGGTATCAGCGAGGGCAAAATAGTATTTAGCAAGGCCTGAAATGGCGTGGCCAGGCGGATAGTTAATTTGGCGGAGGCGAAAACGGGCCTCCGCCATTTTTGGCGCGCGCCACACCGCCCTCGCGGCGTTTTTGCGGGCAATGGCTTAACATGAAGCGCACCATGCGCCGGCCGGGGCTTTGCCCGGCGCGCTTGCTTTTTTATGCGGATGCGGTAAAAACAAAGTATTCTTCCATTTGGCCCGAACCCGCGTAAGGAGTGATTGTGCAGCTTTTTGTAATATTGGCCATAGCTCTTGTGGCCTTTGGCGTCTGGCTTGTTTTTCATAACAAAAGAAGCAAGAATTTGCTCATTGCCCGCCTGCGTGAATGCGGGTTTAATTTTGAGGATGGCAGCAGGCTGATTATGCCCGAGGCTATTTTACTAAACGACCCGGCCGGCGAAAGGATACTGCTGGCCCGTGGAACCAATTACCTTAAGGAAACCAGGCCAGAGTCTGCCATAGCGGAACTGCCTTACGCGGGAATAAAGTCGTTTGTTCTGACTGCCGACCATGAGCCGGTAGACCTTTCCACGCTGGCCCAGAGTTTGCGCGCCCCGCGCATTGTGGAAATGCGCCTGGTTGATGAGCGTAACAATACCCACGATTTTTTATTTAACCCGGACGACTTAGCCAAAAAAAACGTTAAGCCGCTAATAGCCTGGTGGGCCGCGCTGTTGCACGAGTTGGCCACGGCCAATAGTAAAAACTGAAGAGGCTGGCGTAATATTCAAGCGTATAGCTGGGCTGCTATACCAGCAAAGGAAGCGGCATGAGCGCACCCATTAGCCAACAAAAGCTGCAAGAAATAGAGGAAACCCTGCTGCGGGCCTTTAATGCCGACCCTGTTTTGCCTTTTAGCGCCCTGCGCGCCTTGGTGGGCGAGGAAAACGTGCCTGCCATGGAAGAGGCCATTTACCACATGATACAAAAGCGGCTTATAAAAGTAGCCGCCATGCCCGCCACCCCCATGAGTCATATTGATCCGCAAAGCCCCACACCGCAAGCGCTGGCCGGAGAGGTTTATTTTAGGGTGAAGGCAAGTGTTAGGGCTTGATAGGCCCTAGGGGCGAAGGAAGCAGCACGGTTTCAGTGCTTAGGCTTTCATTGCCAATCGCGGCTTTCAGGGTTTCCAGCCTGGCGGCTTCCACACTCAAAACCAGTTCGCGCATTTGCTGTAAAAGGTGCATGGCTCGCGGCGCGGTAGAGCAAATTTCCTGCAGCCTGGCAAACAATTCTTCCTGAGAATAAACATCCGTGGTGGCCACGGCCCGCAGGCAGGTTCGCAGATCATCCTCCTCGCCATCCGGCATAAGGTCGGAAAGTCTGAAATAAGGCACATCGTCAATCGTGCTGTATAGCTTGGGATAAATGGCGCCGGCTATATCCAGGGCGTATTGCATGCGGCTGTCGGTTGAACTGTTTCTGCAGTGCTGCATGGCATCGGCTATTTCTTTCAGGACAAGATGCGGAGGGGAAAAGGCCTGACGCAGATTGTGGATGAGCACCGGTTTGCAGGGTAAGGCGCGTATGCCAAAGTCAATGGTGAACACTTCGTTAATATAGCGGGAAACCATGGTGCCGGAGTGGTCTATCTTGAATATGGATTTAGTTGATGCCGCCTGGGACAGGTAGCTTTGCTCCAGGCTGTCGATGCGATCGAACATTTCGTTAAGCTGGCGGGCGCAGGCGCCTTTGCCGTCGGTTACCGGCTCGGCCATAATAAGCGACGGGCAAAGCAACAGCGCGGCAACCAAAACAGTTATGCGAAGTATGTTAAGATGCATGGGTCTTCCTACAAGCTTGACCAGGTAATGCTGGCGGTCTAAATTCCACTGTAAATTGTTTAAAATTATACCACAGTCATCTGCAAAGTCTTAAGTTTGTCCGGCTTCATCTAACGCGGCGGCGGGCTTAATTTTGTTAAGCAGCCTGTCCAAGGTTTTTAAATCTTGCAAGAAAAGTTTGAAGGCATAAGCTTGCTCCGGTTTTTGCTCGGCCAGCCGCTCCAGCCACACCCCGTATTGGAAGCCGGCGCTGCCATGACGGCTTAAGCTAAAGAGCCCTGCCAAATTTTGCCTGGCCTCCGGGGTTAGCTGGTTTTTTCCCGCGTTGTTTATAAGTTCGGCCAGAGTTCTTAATAAGAGCGCGTGCGAAGTATGGGTGCGCTCGATCTGGGCGTATATGCGCGGGGTAAGTTCGTCCTTTTCCAACGGCGCTACTTGCCTAAGTTTATTTAGATTAAACATGTCTTCGGCCATCTGCCGCTCAAGCCGGTCGAAGGCTGGTTTATTTTTGCCATACAGCTGTGCCATGGTATGTAAAAAGGCGGCTCGCAGCCTGCAGGCCAGTAAAAAGGCGGCGCGCCGGGCAGGGTAGGGAAAGGCCAGCCAAACCAAAACTAAAGCCATGCCGGCGCCTATAGCCAGTGCCGCCACCCGCATCAGCGCGGCGCCTACAGGGCTGTGCACTGAAGGCGCCAGCACAATCAGCGCGGCCACCAGCCCGGCGCGAAACTGTGCATAGCGGGCCGCCAAAATAGCCAGAGGTGTCAGGCAAAGCGCCATAAGCGCTAATGCGGGCAATTTGCCTTGGTTTAAGAAAATTACAAAAAGCGCCCAAAGCACTCCGGCCAAAGTGCCATAGGCGCGGTTGCGCCCGGCCATAAGCGCGGCGCCGGGCTGGGCGCGCGCCACAATAAGAGCGCTTAGGGCGGCCCAAAATGGTTCGGGCAGAGAAATGGTAAGCGCCAGCGCGTAAGCCAGGCAGGCGGCCAGGGCGGTGCGCAGGCCGGTAAGCAGCGCGCGCCGGGTGGCATGGCTCAGGCATTTGGGTATGGCCATAACTAGTCTCTCGCTGGTATAAGCTTGTCCAAAAGTGGCATGACGCCTAGCATTCTCTGTTGTTCTTCGGCGCTCAGCCTGGCCTCTATTAGTTCCTGCAGATGCAGGCGGCGGCTTTTGAGATAGCCCGTAAATACTTTTCGGCCGGCTGCGGTAAGGGTTATATCCTGGCGGCGTTTGTCGCGGGCGTTGGCCTGGCGGGCGATTAGTTCTTTTTCCTCAAGTTGCGCTAAGAGCTTGGTGAGAGACTGAGGCTTTATCTTAAGCTCTCTGGCCAGTAGCGCTGAACTGGCCTGTCTGTGGCGGTATACCACCCCTAAAGCCAGCCAGGTCCCAGCGCTCAAGCCCTGGGGGGCGGCCTGTCCGCGCAAGGCGCGGCCAAGCTCCAGCAGGGCGCGATGCAGGCCGCTCGCCAATATGCCGGTTGTATTGCTTGTATTCATTAGTAAGATATATCTTACTATTTTTTTATGTCAAGAGTACAAAAAGACGGCCACCCCAAAGGGGTGGCCGTTTGCCGTCTCCGCTCTTCTTTTTAGAAAGATAAGGTAAGCATGGCGGTGCCGCCAATGCCTTCGCGTTTGCCCACCGAACCCTGCACGCCTAAGTCGAGGGTGAAGCGGTCGCTGGGGGTAAGCTGAATACCCAGTTCGGCAATGCCGGTAGAGCCTTTCAGGCTGGGTTCGTCAATGGCGTCGCCATCCAGCTTGCCGCTCACTTCGCCGTCAAACTCATAATCCCAAATGGCGCCTACGTAACCGCTTACGCTGTCGGTGAGTTTGTGGTTGTAACGTGCGCCCAACTGGCTGCGCATGGAGGTTATGTTGTCAATGGAAAGCAGCTCGCCGGCGCTGGTGTCGGTGTCTTTGCCGCTAATTTGCAGGAACAAACCGCGGGCATAGATGTCCAGGCGTCCGGCTTCGGTAAGTTCAAACACTTTGCCAATGCCCAGGTGTGCGCCATAGTAGGCGGTGCTTACATCGTAGTTGCCGGTGTCGCTGCCAAAGGTGTTGATGGTTTGGTCGAAGTCCACCATGCCCATACGCATGGAGGCGTCCATGTAGAAACCGCAGCTAAAGTCGTTGCGGGCGCCCACGCCGCCGCCAAAGTAGCGCACATTGCCGCCGCCCAGCACGTCTATGCCGCTGAAGTTGTTAGTGGTGTCAAAATCGCCATAGCCGCCTTCAAAGAAGGCGGTTACGCCCAGCATGCCCAAAGCGCCTTTGGTGCGATAGGCCGGGCCCAGCACCACGTTGAAGTTGTCGGTGGTTACTTCGCTGCCCGAATCATAGCTGGTGTGGCTGTATTCGGCGCCAAACATTACGCCCGCGCCCACACCGTCCTTAAACTGGCCTTTGTTGATGTAGGGGTTAAAGGTGTTGTTCATGGTGCGCACCTCAAGATCAAAGCCCTGGTTAATGGTGGTAAAGGCCGCCACCCCGGCTTCCAGATAGGCTTTGGCGATGTTTGCCGTGCCCATATATTCGGCCAGCAGGCTCTGGCCGTCGGCGGAAAGCGCCATATCAAACAGGTAGACTTTGGCGCCCTGGGCGGCATAGCCTTCCACCGGCACGCCGGCGGTGGTGTTGTCTATCACGGCCTGGTCAGAGCTTATCATCTGCAACTGGGCATTGTTGTCAAGCCCTTTGAAGGGGTTGCCCTGGGCGGCGCGCAGGTTTATGGCCGCGCCGTCTTCCAGGGTTATCTGGCCGTCAACCGCCAGCATGTAGTTGGGGTTGGCGCCGCTGCCGTTGCCCACATAGTCGTTAAGGTTTACGTTGGCCGGCAGCAGCATGTTAACCGTGCCCACAGAACCGCTAGCGGTGAGAGGGGTGCCCGGCTGTCCGCCCAGCCAGATATTGCCCACCCAGTTCTGGCCCGCGCCAGGGGTGCTGGTGACATTGACATCCAAGTTATCGGCCCAGTAGGTGCCCAGACCCGCGTTGGCGGTAAGGGTGCGCACGTCCACATTGGCGCGGTCGCCCAGTTCGATGGTTTTGAAGTACACGCCGCTGGCGCCGGAATCGCTGCTGGCCACGGTGTTGGTGAAGTTAAAGGTGGTGTCAATAACGGTGACGTCCACGTTGTTGATGTTGGTGATAACGGAATTTGCGGTGCCGTTGCCGCTAAGGTTGAGCTCCCTGGTCTGCAGGCTGTCGCTGAGTACCAGTTGGGCCGAGGAGTTGCCGGTGCCGGTGCCGGTCATAGTTACTATGCCGTTGTTGATTTGGATAGTTTGTTCGTTACCGGTTTCCAGGCGGCTGGCGTAAATGCCCTTGGTTCCGCCAGCGGTGCCGGCGGTGCTGATGGTGACGTTGTCGTTGCTGGTGTCTATCATGGCGTTTACGGCGCTGATGCTGGCGTTACCGCTGGTGCCGCCAGTGCCGTTAACATTAATAGCGTTGGTGTGAAGCAGATTGGTGGTATTGGCGCTAAAGCCGGCATTGCCGTTGCCGGCGGTAACTGTAAGGTCGGCCAGGGTTACCTGGGTGCCGGTAATCTCCGCGCTGGCCGCAGCCACGCCAGAGCGCACCAGAGTGGTAGCGCCAATGTTCAAGTTGCGGGCCAGGAAGTTGGCCGTGCCGTTAGCGTTGGTGGTGCCGCCAGAGTCGACTGTCAGGTTGCCAGAGGCCACAGACACGGTGGCCATGGGCGCGCTGAAGCTGGCTTTGCCGCCGCCGCCGCCGCTGGTAGTCACGTTGAGGTCCTGGTTGGCGCCGGTAATTTTAACTGTGCCGGCCAAGGGGGCGCTGAAGCTGGCATTGCCGGAGCTGATGGAGTCGATGGTCATGGTGTTAACGCTGTTTACCAGGTTGCTGCCCGCGGTGCTTACGTTCATGCTGGCGCTGCCGGCGCCCGTGGCCAGAACATCAGTGGTGCCGCCGCCGAAATACTGTACGGAATTAAAGGTGGCGTTGCCGGTGCTGTTGGTGCGCACCAAGACGTTGCCGCTGGTAGTTACAATGCCGCTTTGGTCGGCTTTGAAGCTGGCCTCGCCCGCGCCGCCACTGACCACATCTAAGGTACCAAGGTCGGCGTTGCCGTGCACTTTCATGCTGGCCAGGTAGTCGCTGGCCATAACCGTGACGCTGTTGGCGGTAAGGCTGTTGGATTCATAGGTGGCATAGTTGTCCCGGGCCCGCACGCTAACCAGGCTACTGACGGTAAGGTCGGCATCCAAAAAGAAGCTGGCATGGCCACCATGGCCGCCGCCGCTGCCGTGTAAGGTGGGGGGAGTGGTGCTGTTATCGGTCCAGCCCAGCGCGCCCGTGCCGTTGGTGCCGGCCAGAACATCCAGGATGCCAATGCTTTGGGCCGCGCCGCCGGTTAGCCAGTTAAGGCTGGCGCTGCCGCCGGCCCCGCCGCTGCCGCCCACAAAACCGCTGTTAAAGCCAGTATCCAAGCCTTGCCCGCCGTTGCCGCCGTTGCCGCCATGAATGCGGATGGTTGTGCTGGTGGTAACGCCGGTGGCGGCCATGTCGCTGGCGCCGGCCGCGGCGCTGCCGCCGGCCCCGCCGTTGCCGGCGTTCTGGTTGGCGCCGTTAGTGGCTGTGCCGCCGGAGGACAGGGCGTTGTTGCCCGTGCCGCCCGCGCCGCCCGCCTGACCGCCGGTACCACCGGCGCCGCCGGTGCCGCCGCTGGAGGAGCCGGAGTTTTGGCCCGCGCCGCCAGGCAGGTTGGAGCCCGAGGCGCCAATATAGGCGCCGCTGCCGCCGCCGCCAGTGGCCATGGTGCCGCTGTTGCCCGCGCCGCCGCCGCCGCCGCCGCCTTCCACGTAGAGGTCGCCCGCTTCGACCTGGCTGGCCGCAAAGGGCACAGCCCCCACGGCTAAGGCCAGCGAGCAACCGGCTATGACAATTAAACGTTTTAGATTCATAAAAAACTCCTTATATTATGGTTAACAAACAACGCAACAAAATTTTGTTGTAAAAAACAAACATCCAATAACCACGCATTCGCATATATGCCCGCCAAGCTGGGCTTTGCGAGCCCAAGCCAGGGCTCGCATCCGCCGCTCCCAGGCGGGCTAAACTTCAAGCCGCCCTTGTCAGCGGTTACCACCGCCAACCAATTTTTTTAGAAAAGAGGAAGGATGATACCTGAAGCACCAGCCGGCCGTTAAACAGCCATATACGGCATAAGGTGCACAAAGATGGTAATACAAGGTGCCATTCGGTGTTGATAGAAGGCTCCCGCCTTTCTGTAGCTGGCACTTTAAGATCAAACAGGGATAAAAGGCCCGCAAAATTTCATTTCAAATTATCATAAAAATACGCAAAATACCATGGAATTCTTAGTGAAGTATTAAAAATAATTTAATTTTAATCGCTAGTTATATGAGGAATTTTTATTGTTTAACTGTGAATAAATCTGTGGCAAAGTGAATAATCCCCAATTGCGCACAATTAGTTTGTGAAGTGATTGCTTTAAGTTTTGAAGAATGAATTTGTTGTGTTTTGCGCGATAAAAAACTGTGGAAATCCCGATGCCGCCATCCTGCCAGCGCGGGCCAAAGAGGTTGGTATGAATAAGTAACATCGTGGTGTTGCAAGCGCCAGAAAGCGGGCCATGGCGCTTATAGGCCAGGGCGCGTCTCCCCAGGCCGTATCCGCAAATTTATGGGCGTGCTAACAGAGTATTATGTGGGTACAAGCCATGTAACATTGCCCTTTGCCCGGCTTGCGGCTATACTTAACTCCGGTGCGTCCGGGTTTGTGGCGTGCGGGCGCAGGCTGAAGCCGGCCGTTTAATTATGCGGCACCTGGCTGAATTTACAAAAAATTGTTAACATATGCCGGCTGCGGGTTTTGGCCGGCTGGGATTTTGCGCGCTTTAAATCTGGTATGTATGGGCTTTGGGGGAAAAGGGAAAAGTGGAGCGGGAGACGGGAATCGAACCCGCGACCCTCAGCTTGGAAGGCTGACGCTCTGGCCAACTGAGCTACTCCCGCACGAGTAGCATGCATTATAGCACGACAGCGCGCGGCGCGCAAAAATAAGGCGCGCCTCACGCTAATCTAGCAGGAAAGGCTTTTAGTTATGGCTTGTTTGGTGGTGGTGGGTTCCCAATGGGGCGACGAGGGCAAGGGCAAGATAGTTGATTTGCTTACCGAAAGAATGGACGGTATTGTGCGCTTTCAGGGCGGTAATAACGCCGGTCACACGCTGGTGGTAAATGGCGAAAAGTTTATTCTGCATTTAATCCCTTCAGGCATTTTGCACCCCGGCAAGGTGTGCTACATTGGCAACGGGGTGGTGGTAGACCCCAAAGTGCTGCTTACGGAAATGGACGGCTTCATGGCCCGGGGCATAGATATAAACCCCGAGCGCCTGCGCATTAGCGACCGCGCCCATGTTATTTTGCCCACCCACATAGCCATAGATAAAGCCAGGGAAAAGGCCCTGGGCGATGCGGCCATTGGCACCACCGGACGCGGCATTGGTCCCTGCTATGAGGACAAGGCGGCCCGGGTGGGCATACGCATGATAGATTTGTTGGATGCCACCACCCTGCGCGCCAAGCTGGAAAAGGCCTTTGTGGAAAAGAACGTGCTTTTAGAGAGCATGTATGGCGAAGACGCTATTTCCCCGGCCAAAGTATATGAGGAATATGTGTTGTACGGCCGTCGCCTGGCTCCCTACATTAGCGACGTGCCGCTGGAGCTGCATGAAGCCCTGAGCGCCGGGCATAACCTGCTTTTTGAAGGGGCCCAGGCCGTGCACCTGGATATCGACCACGGAACCTATCCCTACGTGACTTCTTCCAACCCCCATGCCGGCGCGGCCAGCGTGGGCGCGGGGCTGCCGCCCCGGTGTTTTAGCCAGGTAATAGGCCTGGTAAAAGCCTATACCAGCCGGGTGGGCGAAGGGCCTTTTATTTGCGAACTGCATGATGAAGTGGGGCACTTCCTGCGCGAAAAAGGTTTTGAATACGGCTCTACCACCGGGCGCCCCCGCCGCACCGGCTGGCTGGACGGGGTGAGCGTGCGTCATTCGGTACGGCTCTCCGGCATTACCTCTTTGGCCATTACCAAGCTGGACGTACTGACCGGGCTTAAGGTGGTGAAAATGTGCGTGGGTTATGAATTGCCAGACGGGCACAAGCTTAACGCGCTGCCCACATCTTTAGACATACAGGCCAGGTGCAAGCCGATATATCAGGAATTTGAGGGGTGGCAGGAAGACCTAAGCGAGGTTAAACGCTATGAGGACCTGCCCGCAAACTGCCGCCGTTACTTGGAAGCCATAGCCGCCTATGTGGGCGCGCCCTTGGGCCTTATAAGCGTTAGCCCCGAGCGCAACGCCACCATTGTGCTGGGCAACTACTGTTAGCTAAATACCCGCTGCTCTAAGCGGGTATTTCTGTTTTAGCTTGCTTAATTGCAAGATGGCCGCGCGCCCAAATTAAGCTGGTCTCTCCCGCCTAAGCAAAAGCCGAGCTTACGCCTGGTTGTTTGTATTGCCGCGCCGTTTTACGCAGGCGCTTAAGCCCTGTCGCGCCCGTTATTAATCGGCGGCTGGGTTCTCCTGGTCATTCTGCCTGTCATCGCTGTGCGCGCCGGGCTCCATCCAGCCGCCGCCTAAGGCGCGGCATAGGTTGCTTACCGCTGTAAGCTGGTTTTGATAGTCGCCGGCCAGCGAGGTTTCCGCGGAAAACAAGCTGCGTTCGGCATCCAGCACTTCCAGGTAATCGCTGTAGCCATTGTCGTAACGCAGGGTGGCCAGGGCAAGGGCGCGGCGCAGGGCCTGTACCTGGGCTTGGCGGAAAACAAGCACTTCGCGCATTTTTTGGTTATTGATAAGCGCGCTTTGGGTTTCGGCATAGGCGGTTTGCAGCACGTTTATGTAGTTGGCCAGCGCATAGCGGGCCTGGGCCTGGCTGGCGCTATAGCTGTACCATACGCTTAGGTTTAACAGCGGCATGCTTAAAGAGCCGCCGAAAGCCCAGGTGGATGAGTTGCGGTTAAACAACTGGCCAAAAGAAGCGCTTTCAAAACCCAACAGGCCGGTCAGGGAAATGGAGGGAAACAGCGCCGCCTTGGCCACGCCAATGTTGGCGTTGGCCGCCACCAGTTCCTGCTCCGCCTGCCAGATGTCGGGCCGGCGGCTTAAGAGGTTTAAACCTAAGCCCGCCGGTACATAAGCCGGCACATAGGTTTTATCTATGGCCTGGCCACGGGCCACCGGCTTTTGCACTATATCGCGCGGGCTGCGCCCCAAAAGCACGGCCAGCGAATTTTCGGTGCCGGCCTGCGCGTTTTGGTACTGGCGTAAGTTTAAGGCGGTGGAGTTGGTTTCGGCCTTGGCCCTTTGGTAGTCCAGCTCGTCCGCCTCGCCCACAGTATAGCGCAGGCCAATAATTTCTTCGCTTTGCTGGCGGTTTTTCAAGGTGGTTTCGGCAACCAGCACCTGCATATCAAGCGCGCGCAAAGCAAAATAGGTGTTAACCACCTGGCTTATTACGCTTAAGCGCACAGTGTCTTGCGCGGCCTGGGTGGCCAGCAGGCTGGCCAGGGCCGCTTCAGAGGCTCTGCGATATTTGCCCCACAAATCTATTTCAAAAGAAAGCAAACCGTTAAACTGCCACAAATCCACTTCGCGCGGGCTGCCCACCACATAAGAAGGCGAGTTGGGAGACTGGCTGGTGCGCGAGGCGGCTCCGCCCACATCTATAGTGGGAAGCTGGTCGGAACGGGCCATGCCCAACTGGGCGCGGGCTATATCCACGTTGGCTATGGCCATGGCCAGGTTTTGGTTGTAGGCAAGCGCTTCGTCCACCAAAATGTTAAGCGTCTCATCGTTAAAAGTGCGCCACCAGCCGTCGCCAATAATGGAGCCCTGGTCGCTGGTGCCTATGCGCCAGGCGTCTGGCAAGGCAACATCTGGCCGTTCGTAGTCTGGGCCCACGCTGCAGGCGCATAAGCTAAGGCATAATAAGAGCGCGGCTGTAAATTTAGCTTTCATGGGGGGCCTCCGTGCCTGGCTGCTCCGCCTTATCAAGCTGCGGGGGGGCCTTTTTGCCGCTTAAGCGCTCGCTTATGCTCATAATTATGTAGTAGAACATCGGAATGAAAAATACCGCCAGCAGGGTGGCCGAGGTCATGCCGCCCACAACGCCGGTACCAATGGAATGGCGGCTGGCCGCACCCGCGCCGCTGCTTATCGCTAGTGGCAGGCAACCGAAGATGAAAGCAAAGGAGGTCATTAAAATGGGGCGGAAGCGTAACCTGGCCGCTTCGGTGGCGCTATCGAGCAGGCTTAAGCCCTGCTCACGCTGCATGGTGGCAAACTCCACAATCAAAATGGCATTTTTGGCCGACAGGCCAATAAGCATGACCAGCGCTATCTGGAAATAGACGTCGTTGGCCAGGCCGCGTAAAAGCACCGCCAAAAGCGCGCCAAACACCGCAAAGGGAATAGCCATTATTACGGCGATGGGTAGCGACCATTTTTCATACTGGGCGGCCAGAATCAGAAATACCATGGTAAGCCCCATGGCAAAGGCAATGGTGCTGGAGGCGCCCACTTGTTTTTGCTGATAGGCGCTGCCTGTCCAGGCGGGCGCGTATTCGGGGGTTAGCTCGCTGGCCACCAGCTCTTCCATGGCATCCATGGCCTGGCCCAGAGAATAGCCGGGCGCGGGGTTGCCCATTATTTTAGCGGCCGGGAACAGGTTGAAGCGTTGGATAATTTCGGCTCCCAAATAAGGCTTTAAGTTAACCAGCGCGGAAAGGGGTATCATGTCCCCGTTTTGGGAGCGCACATAGATGTTATCTAAATCATCGGCTTTGGCGCGGTAGTCTCCCCAGGCCTGCATAACCACTTTGAAGTTGCGGTTAAACAGCGTGAAGTCGTTGACGTAGGTGGAGCCAAAGGTGGCGCCCATGGTGTTTAATACATCGCTAATGCTTACCTGCAAAGCTTTGGCGCGGTTGCGGTCCAGTTCCACTTTAAGCTGGGGGTAGTTTACCGTAAAAGAGTTGCTAACCCCGGTAAGCTCCGGCCTGTTATGGGCCGCGGTTACCAATTTTTGCGCCATGTGCGCCAGTTCCGCGCTGCTGCCGCCGCCTTTGCTTTGCAAATACATTTCAAAGCCGCCGGTGTTGCTCATGCCTATAATGGCTGGCGGGGTAAAGGCAATGGTCATGGCTTCAGGCAGGGTAAAGCCTTTCATTATTATCTGGCGGGCTAAAGTAAAGGCGTCTTGGCCCGGGCCGCGCTCGTCCCAGGGTTTGGTGACAATAAAGCTGGTGCCGGAATTGTTTTTGGCACTGAAGTCGGACAGCAGGTCTATGCCGGCAATGGCCACCACGTGTTCCACATAGGGGAAGTCGCGTATAATTTTAGTGCTGGCCGTCATCAGCTCCTGGGTGCGGCTCAGGCTGGCGCCGTCGGGCAGCTGGCTGGCCGCCAGCACCATGCCCTGGTCTTCATCGGGCACTAAACCGGCGGGCACAAATTTAAATAAGAAAAGCACCAGCGCGCATAAACCCACAAAGGCCATTATGCCAATAAATTTATGCTTTATTAAAAGCGCCACCGCCGCCGTGTAATGGTGAATTACCTTGTCAAAATATATGTTGAAAAGCTGGAAGGGCCTGGCAGGCGCCTTGCGGCCGGGTTTTAAAATAAGCGCGCACAGGGCAGGGGTTAGGGTTAAGGCCACCACGCCCGATAAAAACACGGAAATAGAGATGGTGACCGCGAATTGGCGGTACATTTCGCCGGTCATGCCGCCCAGGAAAGACACGGGCAGGAACACCGAGCACAGCACCAGCACAATGGCGATAATGGGGCTTTGCATCTCCTCCATGGCCTTGAAGGTGGCCTCGCGGGGGGGCAGCTTCTCCTCTTCCATAATGCGTTCCACCGCCTCCAGTACAATAATGGCGTCGTCTACCACTATGCCAATGGCCAGCACCATACCGAACATGGTAAGGGTGTTAATGGAAAAGCCAAAGGCGGCCATGCCGCCAAAGGTGCCAATAATGGAAACCGGCACCGCCAGGCAGGGAATAAGGGTGGCCCGCCAGTTTTGCAGGAAGACAAACACCACCAAAAACACCAGGATAATGGCCTCAAATAATGTATGCACCACCTCTTCCAGCGAAATGCGCACAAAGACAGTGGTATCGTAGGGGGTGGCGTAGGTTACGCCATCGGGAAAGTTTTTGCTCAAGCGCTCCATGGTGCCGTCTATCAGGGCGGCCGCGTCCAGGGCGTTGGCGCCCGGGGTGGCGTAGGTGCCAATGGCTATGGCCGGCCGGCCGTTATAGGTGGCCGAGGAACTGTAGTCGTAGGCCGCCAGTTCAACCTTGGCCACGTCGCGCAAGCGCACAATGGAGCTGTCGCCGTTTACCCTGATGATAATCTCGCCAAACTCCTCAGCGGTGGCTAGCCTGCCATCGGGCACCAGTAAAAAGTTGAGATCAGCCGGGCTGGTATAAGGTGGCTGGCCCAGGCGGCCGGCGGCGTACTGCATGTTCTGTTCATTGAGCACGTCGCTTATATCGTTAATGGTCACTTTGAGTTGGGCCATTTTGTCCGGCATGAGCCAAATGCGCATGCTGTACTGTTTTTCACCCAAAATGGTGGCGTTACCCACGCCGGGCAGGCGTTTAAGGTCGTCTATAATGTTGACCAGCGCGTAGTTGCTCATAAAAAGGGTGTCATAGCGCGAGTCGGGCGAGTAAAGAATCAGTATCTTCAAAATGGCTGAAGACTGCTTGGTTACCTGCACCCCCAATTTCTGCACTGTGGCGGGCAGGGTGGAGACAACGTTCTGCACGCGGTTGTTGACGTTGGTGGTGTTTTGGTCAGGGTCGGTGCCCACCTCAAAGTAAACGTTGATGGTTAGAGAGCCGTTGCCCGAGGCGATGGAACTCATGTAAATCATGTTGTCCACGCCGTTTATCTGGTTTTCCAGCACGGAAGCCACCGTGTCGGCAATAACCTCAGGGCTGGCTCCGGGGTAGCTGGTGGTTACCGATACCTGGGGCGGAGTCATTTCCGGATATTGGGCGGTGGGCAGGGTTAAAATGGAAATAACGCCAATTAAAATAATTACAATGGAGACAACGCAGGCGAAAATGGGCCGAGGGATAAAAAAATGGGATATCATGTGAAAACCTAAGGTTTGGTTGTAGCTTGGTTGGGTGAGGCCTCATTGCCCCCCGCTGGCGGCTGGTCGGGCAGAATGGTCACCAGCGCGCCGGGCGTCATTTTGTTAATGCCCTCCAGCACAATGGCCTGGCCATGCTCCAGGCCGCTTTCCACCACCACGTTGTTCTGCAGGCCCATGCCCAGTTTAACTTTGGCCAGGCTTACTTTATTATCCTGGCCAATCACCCAGACCATAGGCCCCTGTTGGGTTTGCAAAATGGCGCGATGGGGAATGGCAATAACCTGCTTTAGGTAGCTTCCGCTCAAAACAAGCTTTACATATTGGCCTGGGTAAATAAGGTTGTGGGGGTTGGGGAAAATGGCGCGCATGCGCACCGTGCCGGTGTTGGGGTCCACCATGGAGTCCATGAAATCCACCCGGCCCCGTTGCTCGTATTCTTTGCCATTTGGCATATGGATGGAAACCGTCATGCCGCCTTCAGGCATAATCAGCTTGCCCAGATGGCTTAGCTGGTGGAAATTGAAGACAGCGGAGTTGGGGGGCGAGAAATTTACATAGATGGGATCGTACTGGGTAATGGTGGTGAGCAGGCTACTGTTGGGATCGCCAGCGGTAATAAGGCTGCCTTCGCTTAAGGCCTCTTTGCTGCTTATGCCGGTTATGGGAGCATACACTTTAGTGTAGCCCAGGTTTATTTTGGCTATGCGCACCTCGGCTTCCGCGGCCTGCACATCGGCTTTGGCTGTTTCCAATGAGGCCAAAGCTTCATCGCGCACCTTTTGGCTTACCGCGTTTTGCCGGTACAGGGGCTCTACCCGGTTATATTCCAACTGGGCGTTTTTAAGCGCCGCTTTTGCCTGGGCCAGCGCTCCTTCAGCCCGGGACAGATCAGCCTGATAAGGCGCTGGGTCTATTAAAAACAGGCTTTGCCCCTGGGTTACCTTGTCACCCTCCTGATAATAGCGTTTAAGTAGAATGCCGCTTACCTGGGCCCGTACCTGTATTTCGCGAAAGCCAGCGCTTTGGCCGGTAAACTGGTTTACCAAAGGCTGATCGCCGCTGGTCACGGTAAAAGCCTTAACGGGAATGGCATGGGCGGGTTTGTTGGCGGAGCTACTGTCAGAGCAGGCGGCGGCAAAAAGGTATAATAGCAAAATAAGGAACAAGGATGAACGGCTTACCACGAACTATCTCCTAAGGTGTTGAAAAATTTGGCCGGCATTTTTCAGCCCAACTCGCATTATTATATAGCACATATAGCATAAGTGGCCAATAAATTAATTTTTTTGGGCATGCCTGGTTTATCATTCCTAAGCACCTTACCGCGCAGGTAAGAAAGAGCCCCCAAGCTGGCCATAACTGGCCATACTTGAGGGCTTTTGAAAGGGGGCGTTTGGATGTGATGAAATATCCTATTTTTTGCCTGGAATTACCTTGTGTTATAATTCGGCCATGGCCTTACCCTGGCGGCTTACCACTATTTCGCGCACCGGCAAGTTAAGCCCGGCCAATCTTACCGCCTCTTGGGCTATACGCATAAGGCCCTGGCAGCATGGCACCTCCATGCGCGCCACCGTCAGCGAAGCCGGGCGGGCGGCCTTAAGCAGTTCGGCCAGCTTTTGTATGTGGGCCTGCGCGTCGTCCAGCTTGGGGCAGGCTATGGCCACAGCGCGGCCGGGCAAAAGTTTGTTGTGAATGTCTGGCCAGGCCAGCCCGGCGCAGTCGGCCACCAGAGCCAAATCGGCACCCTGCATAAAAGGCGCGTGAGGCGGCAGCAGCGCCAGCTTTATTGGCCAATGACCCAGCGTGCTGGCATAAGAGCCGCTTGCGGCGGGGGCTTCCGGCTTAAAGCTGCCGGCCGCCGAACCCGCGCAGCCGCAAGCTAGCTGGTCTGTCTGAAGCGGCGGGGAGGCCTGGAAACTCATGGCCGCTGAACCAGGGCAAGTGGCGTGGGCGGCCGGGGTAAAACTCATGGCCGCTTTGCCGGGGCAGGCATGCTGCTGAGGCGCCGGCGCGCCGCCCGCGGCCTCCAGGTGGCGTGCCACCGCCTCCTCATCAAAGGCCGCGGCCGGGCGCTTAATGATTTTCAGAGCGCCGGTGGGGCAGCCACCCAAACAGGCGCCCAGGCCGTCGCACAAAAATTCGCCCACCAGCTTGGCCTTGCCGTCCACCAGCTTAAGCGCGCCCTCGGCACAGTCTAATATGCACTGGCCGCAGCCGTTGCACAAATTTTCGTCTATCTCAATAATATCCCGCATTTTTTCCATAGTGTCACCCTCTTTCTTCGCTTACACCTAAGGCCATCACCTGGCCAGGATCCATTTTGTCCGGGGCAAAGTCGCTTATCTTGCTGCCCGCCAGGCGCTCCAGCACTAATTTATCCACCTGGTCCAGCAGGTCGCCCAAAATACAGTCGCCGCTGCATACTGGTTGTTCAAACAGGCACATATGCCCCTCTGGCAGGGTGCTCACCGCCCGTAAAAAATCCAGCAAAACCGCGTTTAGCCCCTTGGGGCTAAGGCTGAAACCGCCACTGGGGCCGCGGCGTGAAAGTAACAGGCCGGCGTTTACCAAGCGTTGCAGCACCTTAGCCAAGTGAAACTCCGAGGCGTGCAGCCCCGCGGCTATTTCTTTCGCTGACATGCGCTTGTTGGGATGGCTGGCCAATACCACCGCGGTGTGTAGGGCCAGCGACATGGCTTCTGTCATATTTAGAAATTTTGTCATAAACTTATCTCTTATTTAGGTATTGTTTATCTAAAATACTACATATAATAAAAATGTCAAGGATAAACAGCGTTAATTTTTTAGGACGCGGCGTGAAAAAGTGAAACAGGTAGGATATCTATTGATAATGGTGGGTTAACCCGGCCATGGCGGTGGGCGGGAAAAGTGGCTTTTAAGTGTTTTGGCCGGCTTTTTGCCTACCGCCAAGGTAGGCGCTTTGCACCTCTGGGTTGTTGAGCAGATGAGCGGCCGGGCCGCTCATTACCACCCGGCCCACATCCAGCACATAGCCGCGCGTAGCCACCTTAAGCGCGGCATAGGCGCTTTGTTCAACCAAAAGCACCGTAACCCCGGCCTGGTTAATGGCCTTGATGGTGCTGAAAATGGGGCGGATCATGATGGGGGCCAGGCCTAGGGAGGGCTCGTCTAACAACAGCAGTTTGGGCCCGCTCATCAATGCGCGGCCAATGGCCAGCATTTGCTGCTCGCCGCCGGAGAGCGTGCCAGCCAGTTGTCCTTCCCGCTCGGCCAGGCGGGGGAACAGCTCCAGCACCTGGGTCAGGCGCTTTTCCGTGAGCTTCTTGTCCTTGCAAATAAAGGCGCCCATATAGAGATTCTCCAGCACCGTGAGGGTGGAGAACACCCGGCGCCCTTCGGGCGCATGCACCACCCCACAGGCCACAATGGAATGGCTGGGCATGGTGTGAAGCGGCTTGCCGTTAAAGAGTATTTCGCCCTGGCGCGGTTGGATAAGGCCGCTGATGGCGCGCAAAGTGGTGGACTTGCCCGCGCCGTTGGCGCCCAATATGGCCACGGTTTCGCCCTCGCGCACGGTAAGGTTGATGCCGTGCAGGGCTTCCACGCTGCCATAGGCCACGTGCAGATTTTTTATTTCCAGCAACATAGGGTTTTATTATAATGCAAAGCGCGCAATTAACAAAAATTAAATGCCGTGCTGGCCCAACCGCGTCTATAAGGCGCGGTTGGGGCGCTTGCTTTGCCGCTTGCGGGGCCAAAAAAAAAAGCATGGGCAGATAAATTATGATATATTATTTCCGTACTATTTTTGGGCACAAGGCAAGTCGGTGTGTTTGGTAATATATAGAGGTAGCTATATGGCAACGTTAAAAGATATTTTACTTCGTCTGCGCAACAACAATCCGCAGGCCAGCCATATTGTGTTCAATGACGGCATGGTTAATTGGACTTTAAAAAAGCTTATTGATGAGTCGGAATGCGACAATGACGAATACGAGATGTATACTGACGGCATCTACCGCCTTTTCTTAAATGGCGAGAAAGAAGACCATCCGGCCTACACCTTCGAAACTCCGGCAGGGCAGGGCCTCAATGTCTATCCAGATGGCATAAGGCTGCGCTAGCGCCTGTTTCTTTTTTATCATTATAAGTCCCGCCGCCTGGCGGGTTTTTTTGCACCGTAACTTGCGCTGCAAAAGTAAAGGCCGCACTTAAAAATGTGCGGCCTTTTTTCAAGCCAAGGCAAAGGCCCCCAAGCGGCGGAGGGGCCTTTTATTCCAAGCCGTAACCTCTCTCAATTATAGCCGCTTATGGTTTTAAGCCTACAGTTTTTCCACAATGGTGGCCATGGCCGGGCCGCCACCCACGCACAATGAGGCCAGGCCGTAGCGGCCGCCAATGCGCTCCAGTTCATAAATAGTGGCCAAAATAATACGCGCGGCGGTGCAGCCCACCGGATGCCCCAGGCCAATGCCCGAGCCATTGTGGTTCACCCGCGAGCGGTCGATCTTGAGTTCGCGCTCGCAGCCAATGTACTGGGCGGCAAAAGCCTCGTTAATTTCATAATAGTCAATGTCGGCGTCTTTGAGGCCAGCGATTTTAAGCGCCTTGGGTACGGCCACAATGGGGCCCAAGCCCATTACCTCGGCTTCCACCCCGGCATTGGCGGTGGCCACAATGCGAGCCAGAGGCTTAATCCCCAGGGCTTTGGCCTTTTCTTCGGCCATCAGCACCAGCGCGGTGGCGCCGTCGTTAACCCCGGACGCGTTGCCCGCGGTTACGGTGCCGTCTTTTTTGAAGGCCGGGGCCATGGCCGCCAGCTTTTCAACAGAGATGTCGGCGCGGGGATGCTCGTCGGTGTCAACCACCTTAACCCCTTTTTTGCTTTTGATCTCCACTGGCACAATCTGCGATTTGAATACGCCGTCTTTAATGGCCTTTACCGCGCGGCTATGGCTAAGGTAGGCCAGTTCGTCCTGCTCCTGGCGGGTTACATTGTAACGGGCGGCCACATTTTCCGCGGTGAGGCCCATGTGGTAGCCCATAATGGCGCAAACCAGGCCATCGTGCAGCATGGAATCCACCACTTTGCCATCGCCCATGCGGTAGCCTTCACGGGCTTTCAGCATCATATAGGGAGAGGTGCTCATGCTCTCCGCACCCACGGCCACGCCAATGTCGGACTTGCCCAGTTGGATGGACTGGAACACGGCCTCGGTGGCGCGCATGCCCGAGGCGCACTGCTGGTCTAAGGTGTAGGCCCAGCCCGACCAGGGCATTTTACAGGCCACCTGTATTTGGCGGGCCGGGTTGCCCTTGTGGCCATGTTTGTAGATCATGCCGGCGGCCAGCTCTTCCACCTGTTCGGGCTTAATGCCGGCCTGGGCAAGCGCCGCCTCAGTGGCTATGCGGCCCAGTTCCACTACGCCTACATCTTTCATGGAACCTAAAAAATCGCCAATGGGGGTACGCTTGGCGCCTACAATTACTACGTTACGCATATCAAGTCTCCTTAATTATGGGTTGGGTCTATTTTTTTATTATCGCCAGCCAGGCCGCGCAGCGTTTGGGCCGTGGCTTCTAAGAGTTCTTCGCGCGATCTATATTCGCTATAGTCCAGGGTGTGGCTGCTCACTATAACTTTGGGCACATCCACCTCGGGCACGCTGGCGCATTGGGCGGTGCAGGCATTTAACACCAACAGGGCCTGATAGTTGCCAAAGTCGTCCCAGCGGGTATAGCTTAGGCCAGGGGTAAGCTTGGCCAGGTCACGGGCAAATTCGGTCATGGGCATGTGGGGCTGGCAGTGCCCGCAATATTTTAAACCAACCTTAAAGTCCATATCTTCCCGGCCGTTTTTTACGGCCTAATGCCTTCCTGAAAATCGCGAGACCTTGATATCTACAGGCTTTGCAGGTATTCGTGCATGCTGTCGGCGGCTAGCCGGCCGGCGCCAGCGGCCAGAATAACCGTGGCCGCGCCGGTAACAATGTCGCCGCCGGCCCAAACCCCGGGCTTGCTGGTGCGGCCGTGTTCATCCGCTTCTATGTAACCCCACTTGTTGGTTTTCAGGTCCGGGGTGGTGGCGGTTATCAGCGGGTTGGCATTGGCCCCCACCGCGATAATGGCCTGGTCGCAGGCAATGGTTTGGGTTTTGCCGGTCGGCCTGGGGCTGCGGCGGCCGCTGGCATCCGGTTCGCCTAATTCCATGGCTTCCACTTCCACCGCGCTTAGTTTGCCGTTGGCACCCACAAAATGCAAGGGCGCCGACAAGAATACAAATTCCACACCTTCTTCCTCGGCATGACGCACTTCTTCCAGGCGCGCGGGAAGTTCCTGACGCGAGCGGCGATACACGCAGTAGACTTTGTCCGCGCCCATGCGCAAGGCGGTGCGGGCCGCGTCCATGGCCACGTTGCCGCCGCCAAACACGCACACGTTTTTGCCCGGAGGCAGCGGGGTGTCATATTCGGGGAACTTGTAGGCCTTCATCAGGTTGCTGCGGGTTAAGTATTCGTTGGCGCTATAAACGCCTATAAGGTTTTCCCCGGCTATATTAAGGAAAGAGGGCAGGCCCGCGCCCACGCCAATATAAACAGCGTGGAAGCCTTCTTTGCCAAGCAGTTCATCTATGGTCAGCGTTCTGCCCACCACCACGTTGCATTCTATTTTAACGCCCAGGTTCTGCAGATAGCCCACATCGTTGGCCACCACCACCTTGGGCAGGCGGAATTCGGGAATGCCATATACCAGCACGCCGCCCGGCTGATGCAGGGCCTCGAAAATAGTGACCTGGTGGCCTAGGCGAATGAGGTCGCCAGCCACAATAAGCCCGCCCGGGCCAGAGCCCACCACCGCCACCTTTTTACCGGTGGGTTGGGCTATCTCGGGTTTGCCCAAGCCGGGGCGACCGCGCACCCAGTCGCCCACATAGCGCTCCAGCGCGCCAATGGCAATGGGTTCGCTCTTAATGCCCAGTATGCAGTCGCCTTCGCACTGGCTTTCTTGCGGGCATACCCGGCCGCACACTGCGGGCAGCGCGTTGCGGGTCCATATGGTGTAGGCGGCTTCTTTGATGTCGCCTTCTTTTACCGCTTTTATAAATTCGGGGATGGGCACGGCCACCGGGCAGGCGGCCACGCACTTGGGCTTTTTGCACTGCAGACAACGGGCGGCCTCGGCCCGCGCCTGTTCCTCGGTATAGCCCAAGGGCACTTCGCCAAAGTTGTGCCGGCGCTCAGCGGCTGCTTGTTCCGCCATTTCCTGGCGTATACCTTTTCCATGGCTCATGGTTATTTACCTCCCTGGCAACAGGCGTGCTCTTGTCTGAATTTGTCGTAAGAAACCGCCTCCGGCTCGCGGTAAGCCCACAGCCTGGTGTTGAGGCCGTCGAAATCCACCTTGTGGCCGTCAAATTCCGGGCCATCCACGCAGGCGAATTTTACCTTGCCATCCACTGTCACCCGGCAGCAGCCGCACATGCCGGTGCCGTCCACCATAAGCGCGTTTAGGCTTACCAGGGTGTGCAGGTTGAAGGCATCGGTCACCTGGCAGCAGGCGCGCATCATGGGGATGGGGCCAATGCATACGGCAAGCTTGACCTCGCCACCCAAGCTTTCCAGAGTTTGCTTGAGCATGTCGGTGACAAAACCATGGTGGCCATAAGAGCCGTCATCGGTGCATACCTTAAGCTCGTCACTAATGGCGCGCATGTTCTCTTCCATAACTAAAAGCGACTTGGTGCGCGCGCCAATGATGGAAATAACTTTGTTACCGGCCTGGCTAAACCCGCGCGCAATGGGGTGCAGCACGGCCACTCCGGTGCCACCGCCCACGCACACCACGGTGCCTACTTTTTCAATAGGCGTGGGCGTGCCCAATGGACCCACCACATCTTGAATGTTCTGGCCTTGCTCTAGCGAGGCCAGGAGCGCGGTGGATTTGCCCACAACCTGGTAAAGGATAGTGATGGAGCCGCGCTCGGGATTGACATCAGCCATGGTAAGCGGAATGCGCTCGCCGGTTTCACCAGCGCGCAGCATAACAAACTGTCCGGGTTTGGCTTTAGCGGCAATACGTGGGGCGTGAATTTCGTTTACCACCACCGTGCCTTCGGCCAGCACCTGTTTGTTTATAATTTCAAACATAGTTCCTCCTGCCGGCTTTGTTCTCAAATATTAAAGTAACCGGGCTTGCTTGGAATGGCCGGGCTTGTAACAGCCGGCCGCCTGTTAACAGGAGTATTAAGAAACGGCACCAGCCAGAACCGGCGCCGTTTCTTACTTTAAGCGTTTACTTCTTGGGGATGTTGGGCATTTGCTTTACCCCGGCCAGCTTGGCCGCGGCCACCTTTTTGGCCTCTATATTGGCCTGGCGCGGGTAAGTCAGCTTCTGGGCCTGGGGCGAGCCAGCGCCGTGCATGGACTCAATAAGCGCCACGCCGCCGGTCATGTTTTCGAGCAGGCGGGCCATGCGGAAGCGGTCTTCAGTGGGTACGGAAGCCACGCCGCGCAGGTATTTGTCCACGTATTTGCCGATAACCGGGCTCCTGAGGTCGGCCTCGGAGGGCAGGGTGGCCATGAAGCCGCCGCCAATATCCTGGGCCAGGCGGTCTATTTCATAAATAAGGCTGGTTACGTTGTGCTTGCCCACGTTGGCCAGAAGCGGGTCTACGTAGTAGCTGCCGGCCGCGGTTTTGCGGCCTTCGGCCGAACAGGCGATAGAGCAGGCGTACAGGGTTTCGGCCATGTGCACCATGGAGCTAAGCTTGTCTTTAATATGGCCCACGTTGCCGTAGCCGCTCATGTCGGCCAAGAGCGCGGCCGCGCCGATTACGATGTCGGACACGCCGCCCTTGCAGCCGCCGTAGTTCTGGCGATGATAGCTGGCAAAGCGTTCCACCAGCATGCCGGCAAACTGGTATTCACCAGCCATAAACACGTTTTCCCAAGGCACGAATACGTCTTCCAGCACGGTTAGGGCCTCGCCGCCCACGATGGCGTATTTGGCGTTACCCTGATCGATTTCGCCTTCCTCCTTGCGGCCGTCGTTGGTCTGGCGTCCGAAAATGTGCAGCACGCCGGGGGCGTCTACCGGAATGGCGGCGCACACCGCATAGTCTTTGTCTTCTTCGCGCATGCCAGTGGTGGGCATCACGATCATCCAGTGAGAGTTGATCATGCCGGTCATGTGCATTTTGGCGCCGCGCACGGTAATGCCTTTGTCGTCCTGCTTCACGATATGCATGAACATATCGGGATCAACCTGTTTGCTGGGGGGCAGGGAGCGGTCGCCTTTGGGGTCGGTCATGGCGCCAGCTACCATCCAGTCGTTTTCTTGCACTTTGGTGAGGAAGTTTTTGAAGCGCTCATGATACTTGGTACCCAGTTTCTGATCCATTTCGAAGGTGGTGCTGTACAGGGCGTTCATGGCGTCAAAGCCCACGCAGCGCTGGTAGCAGGTGCCGGTGCGTAAAGAGATCATGCGCAGCATTTTCACTTTTTTCAAGAGATCGTCCACGCTGTGATGGATGTGGGTGAAGCGGTTGATTTTTTTGCCGGTGAGGTGCGAGGTGGTGGTCATCAGGTCTTCGGCTTCGGGTTCAAAGGCCATATCATAGGTCATAGCGGCAGAGTTGAAATGCCCGGCCAGGAAAGGATGCTCTGACAGGGTTTTGGGGTCTAGCAGTTCGCCTCGCAAATACACTTTAATATCTCTGTTGCGCAAACTTTCGATATATTCTTTTCCGGTTTTCATGGCTACTCCTTATCATGAAATTTTTTTAATTCACCCTGAGGCGCTTAAAGCGTAACAGGCATAACTATTGCCCGCAGCCGCAATGCCGCTGCTTTATATTGTTGTGGATAACTAGGTGCGTCTATATTAGTAAAGCAACTTTAATGCCAGCGGCGGTCTATAGACAACTTGCTGATTTAACTGTGCAACAGCATGGCGTTGGTGCCTGTGCGGTGTTTTTCTGGTTGATAAAAGCACCAATGAATGGGCTTTTTTAGATAATTTTATTAATAAAATTTACTAATTAGCTTGGTGGTTATTTTTGTGTTTCCGGTTGAAAAAAGCACCAAAGCATGATCCCCACAGCCATCGCCCACATTGCGCTGGTAAGAGAAAATAATGCCGGCGGCAGATCAAGTCAAGCTCAGTCGCTGAGTTGAGCCTCTTTGCTCGCTCCTTTGCCGGCATAGCGCGAAAGTTTTTTGATTACTGTGGAATGGTTGACTTTAAGCGCCCGCGCCGCCTGACGGTAGGAGGGGTACAGGCTCTGCACCCGGCGCCAGAAGCTGCGCTCAAAATTGTCCCTGGCTTCGCGATAGCTGAGACCAATATCAATAGGTAAATCACCAAGTTGACAAAGAAGCATGTGGGCGGGCAGCAGCCGCGACTCTATTACTTTACTATCGCTCATGATGACCAGGCGTTCCACCATGTGCTCCAACTCGCGCACGTTGCCCGGCCAGTTATAGCTCATAAGGTAACGATAAATATCAGGATCAAAAATTTTGTCCTGGCTGTAGCGCTGGTTGGCCTTATGCAAAAAATACTCGGCCAGCACTAAAATATCCTCAGTGCGTTCGCGTAAGCCCGGTATGTTTATGCGCAACACGTTCAAGCGGTAGAACAAATCCACCCTAAAAGTTTTTTGTTCCACCATGTCTTCCAGGTCGCGGTTGGTGGCCGCCAAAAGGCGCACATTTACTTTGCGCGGTTTTTTGCCGCCCACCCGGTAGAATTCCTGATGCTCCACAAAGCGCAACAGCTTGGCCTGCAGAATGGGCGGCAGCTCACCCACCTCATCCAACAGCACCATGCCGTTGTTGGCCATTTCCAAAAGGCCCGGCTTGCCGCGCTTGCTGGCGCCGGTAAATGCGCCTTCCTCATAGCCAAACAGCTCGGCCTCCAAAAGATGCTCGGGAATGGCGGCGCAGTTTATTTTCAAAAAGGGTTCGGTGGCGCGCAGGCTGTGCTTGTGCACATAGTCGGCCACCACTTCCTTGCCAACCCCGGTTTCGCCGATAATAAGCAGCGGGGCATCCACCTGGGCAAATTTCACCGCATTGTCTTTCACCTGGCGCATTTTCTGGCTGCGGAACACCAGGTCTTCTTTGTCTTGGGTCAGAGTTTTTACTATTTGCGAATATTGGTTGAGTCGCGACTGGCTCTGCACCAGGCGATCGCGCAGGTTTTGAATTTCGGTGATGTCGCGCACGTTGGTAACTACGCGAAATATCTTTCCATTTTCGTCAAAAAGCGGGTTGGCGGTAATGTAGCTTTTGCGCCCGTTTTCAAATACCTGGTTAATGCTCACCGGCTGGCCGCATTCCAGCACCATAACCGTGGCCGATTGGGAGATGAGCCCCTGGCGCATAACGTCCCAACCGCTGCGTCCCACAATTTTGTGGCGGTTAAGCCCGCTTATGCGTTCGTAGTTGGTGTTCACATTTATATAAGTGCCATCGCCATCGGCCACCACTATGCCGTCGTGGGAGGTTTCGAAAATGCCCTCCAGTTCCATGGCCAGCTTTTTAAGCTCCACAATGCGCCAGTGCTCTTCTTCGCTGGTTTGCCAGGAATAAACCGCCAGCACCCAGGCTTGGGCATCTTCAGAGATAAGGCGCAGTTCCAGCGTGCCTTTGTCCAGGCGCTGCACGGCCAGGCGCTCGCGCAGACCTTGGCTTATGAATTCATCTACCGCCTGCATTACCTGACGGGAAAGCCCGTCGGGCGCCTCTGAGGCGTAAATGAGCTCGCCGCTGGTGGAGCAGACAAATACTGCGGTGGCGTTTTGCGTGGACATGCCTTTTATATCCTAACGTTAACTGGGGCCGCGCCAAAGCTGTTTCATTTCGCCGCGCAGGGACCCGAAAATTAATTTGTAAGTGTAAAAGCGGCCACGTGCGTAGCTATCCGTAGTCAGGACGTGTGCAACTACCCGCTCATTTAAGTTATAAGGTAAAAACAGTTGAGTAGTCAAGGTTTATTTGCATAAAGCCTTGCTCTGGCCGAACTTTAGGCCATGGCGGAAAGGCATGATGGAGCAAAAGGCCTGGGCGCGTCCGGGGTCTCAGGCTGGAGTTACTCCCGCTTGGCTGTACGGCTTTTAGCGGCTTTTTTCTGGCACTTGGGGCAACGCCCCAGGGCCTCCAGGCGATAGCGATCCACGGCAAAGCTGGTGCTTTTGCTCAAACGGGCCGGCAGGTCTTCTAAAAGCGGTTCCATAAACTCTTCAATGTGGCCGCAGGAGGTGCAGCGCAGGTGAAAGTGAGGTTCGTGACCATAAATGTGCTCGTAAAAGGCCTGGCCGTTTTTGGTAAAAACCCGGCTGATCAGCCCGGCGCCAATGAGCACGGGAATGGCGCGGTATACCGAAGCCCGGGAGATGGAGAGGCTGGAGCCGCGCAGGCGCTGGTACAGGTCTTCGGCGCTGAAGTGGTCGTGCCGGGAGAAAATTTCACCCACAATGGCCTCCCGTTCGGGGGTGTTGCGCATGTTATGGTCTTGAATGTATTGGCGTAAAATTTTCAGTTCCGGCATATTCCCCGCCCAGAATAAAAGTTTTCAAGGGGCGCTCAAGGCGCGCTTTCTCAATAAGATAGTTCGTATTTGCAATTATGTCAACTACTGCTTAAGACTACGGCAATTAAACAGTTTAAAGGCGGCGGGTGGCGCGGCTTGCAAGGCCGGGCAAATAAAAAACAGGTTATGGACGCGCCATAACCTGTTGCTTTTAGTTGGCTGGGGAACAGGGATTTGAACCCCGATAGGCAGATCCAGAGTCTGCAGTCCTGCCGTTAGACGATTCCCCAGTGAAAAACGTTAATTATTTATAACATAAAACCGCAAACGTCAAGAGCAAAATGCCGCGGTGCCGGTTTAGCGCATGCCGGGCAGGCCGCGGATAACGTTACCCACACCAGAGCCCACATTGGCGGGCGTCTCAATAATTCCCCGGGCCGCATTTTCGGCTATTTGGGCCGCATCCACAGCGATGCCGGGGTTAGCAATGGGCCCGCTTACCTTGAGCGGAATTTTGGTAATGCCGTTAATGGCCAGGCCGCCCATTTGCACTACTACATCCAGGGCCAGCCGCTGGGCCGGCAAGTCCACAACCCCGCCGCCACTGCCCTCGAACATGTTACCCACCGCGTGCAGGTCGGAAGTGTGGGCCAGGCCATTATGTATTTTGAAGCTGCCTTTCACCGTTTCCACGGTGGTGCCGGGTGAGGCCGAGCTTAAGGGGGCGGGCAGGTTGAAAGCGGTTCTGGTTATGCCGCCAGCTAAAAAGCTGGCGCTGCCATTCATAGTGTGCAGCGGCTTATCCGTGGCCTGTGCGGTAATATCCGCTTTGGCGTTAGTTAATTTGCCGTTTACCGTTGCGGTTACCTGGTTAAGCTCCACGTTTTCCGCCCGGCCGTTAAGCGTCAATAGGGGTGGGCTGGCGCTCAGGTCGGCGCTGGCAACAAGGTTTAAGGTGCCTCCGCCGTAAAGGGCGGTAAAAGGATCCAGATGCCATTTTTGCTTGTGCCCGGTAAGCGTGCCTTTAAGCTGACTTAGATTGTGGCCGGCCATGCCGAGCTTATCCGCGCTTATCTCCAGCTTGGCGTCAGCCCCGGCCAGTATGGCCAAAGTCCGCGAAGGTTCAGCTGGATGGTTCTGGCTGCCGCTGATGTTTGGTTGGGCGGGGGCGGCATGGCCGGGCTTGGGCAGGTAGCCATCCAGGTTGAGTTCGCCCAAGGCCAACGTGCCGTTTAAGACGAGCAGGCCATCTTTATTCAGGCTGCCCTGGCTTAGGGTTAAGGCCATGCCGTCCAGCTTGGCGACAAGCTCGTCGATGTCTATTTTTTGTCCATGGCCTTTGAGTTTTAAGCTAAGCTCAAGCTCTTGCGCGGCGCTGGCGTCAGAGGGCTCATAGCCCGCCAGTTTTAGAATAGGCAATGGATTGCCCTTGGCATTCAGGCTGAACTGGCCTTCATAGCTTTTAGGGTTGAAATCGCCGTCAGCGGTGAGCTTAAGCCCGGCCAGGCTTAGGCCAAGCTGGCGGCAGCGGAGCCGGCTTATTTGGCCGGGATTTTCTAGTTGGGAGAGCGGCACCGCGGCCTCCAGGCTCAAGCCGCCTCTGGCGTTCAGTTCCAAGGGCTGCCAACCAGGCAATGAAACCGTTAGCCTGGCCTGGGCAATTTTCAGATTAAAGAGTTTCTCTCCATCCAGGCCGCCTTCCAAATCAGCGTCGATATCAAACTGGCCGTAAGGGCCATCCACCTTGCCCGTCACCTTGGCCTCACCCACGCGGTTACGGCTTAAGTCGCTTAGGGCAATGCGGGTAAAGCTGAGCATTATATCCTTATGTTGACCTTGGGGGGCGGGCAGCTGGGCGTTAACTGTGTGCAAGTCAAGCATTTTTATCTGCACATCGCCGCCCAGCAGGGAAAGCGGGCCCACAGTTATCCGCGCTTCGTCCACCGCCAGGCTTTTCAGGGGAATAGAAGGCTGTAGGCCGGGCTGGCTTTGCAGGCTAAGCCCGCTTACGCTGATTCCCAAGGAGGGAAAAACGCTGACGGTGAAAGGGCCTTTTATTATCAGGTTCATGCCGGTGTATTGTTTTACATTGGCTGCCAGCATGGCCGTAATTTTGCCCTTAAAGCTCTCAGAGCCGAGCAGGCTGTTGAAAACCGCTAAACCTATTGCCAATACAACAATAACCGCGGCCAAAGCAATAAGGAACTTTTTTTTTAGCGAGCTTCTGGCTTTCATTTTCCTTACCTCTTGTTGCTGTTCTTGCGGTTTACTTTTGCGCAAGCGTAATTATTATTGTGAAAAAAGGCTATAGATTAACTATTATCATCAAGCGGCCCGTTGTCAAAAAGGCATCCATATCATCCGCCCAGGTTTCAGTTTTAAGCTAATTTGGGGCTGCCAGTTTTTACCTATTGATGTTATAATACTAGCTTGAGTCCGGTACTTGAAGTTATCCGGCCGTAACTACCAACATTTAATGAAAGTTGTCGGATGCGCCAAATTAAATTTTTAAAATTTGTCCTGCCGGTACTTGTTATCCTGGCTTTTTGGGCCGGAGCGCTGTCCTCTCACATTGCTTTGCCTTGGGCCCAGGCTGCCTCAGATGCCGACTACCAGAAAATGCGCCTGTTCACCGAGGTGCTGGCCGAGGTGCAAACCAAATATGTGGAGGAAAAGTCCTTAGACCAGCTTATGACCGACGCCCTGAAGGGCATGGTTAGCAGCCTGGATCCCCACTCGTCTTATTTGACACCTGAAGAGTTCAACGAGCTCAAAGAAGATACCAAAGGCACTTTTTCCGGTATTGGCATTGAAATAACCCCTAAAGACGGGGTGCTTACCGTGGTGGCTCCCATCGAAGGCACGCCCGCCGATCTGGCCGGTGTGCAGGCTGGCGATAAGATAATCAAAATAAACGGCAATCTCACCCGCAACATGAGCCTGACCGAGGCGGTTAAGTCCATTCGCGGCGAGCGCGGCACCAAGGTTACCCTGTCGCTGCAGCGCCAGGGCGAGGGCGACCTTATTGAGGTAGCCATTGTGCGCGATGTCATCCCCATCCACAGTGTGCGTTTTAACCTGCTGGAAGATGAGTACGGCTATATCCGCATTGTGAGCTTTCAGGAAAATACCAGCAAAGACCTGATAAAGGCCCTGCAAACCCTGCAAAGCCAGCCCACTCCCATAAAGGGCCTGGTGCTGGATCTGCGCAACGACCCGGGCGGCCTTTTACAGGAGGCGGTGCGCGTGGCCGACCAGTTCATCAACGAAGGCATTATTGTCACCACTTCGGGCCGCACCCCCGACCAGCAGATGGTCTTCCGCGCATCCAGGCTAACCGCGGCCAACAATTACCCCATCGTCTGCCTGGTCAATAACGGCTCGGCCAGCGCCAGCGAAATTGTGGCCGGGGCTTTGCAAGACCATAAACGCGCCATTATTATGGGCACCACCACTTTTGGCAAAGGTTCGGTGCAAACCGTGATACCTTTGGAGGACAAGGGGGCATTAAAGCTTACCACCGCCCGCTATTACACTCCCAGCGGCCGTTCCATTCAGGCCGAGGGTATAGAGCCCGATATGGTTGTGCCCTTGGAAGTACCCAAGGACACGGTGGAGGCCGGTCATGAGGTGCGCGAACGCGACTTCCGCGGCGCCATGCCCAACCAGAACCAGAATCAGCCTAAGCCGGTGCGCAACCAGGAGGCCAACAAGCTGCAGTATCCGGCCGATAAGTTTGCGGTAGATAACCAGTTGCAGCGCGCCCTGGACCAGCTTAAGGTGTGGAACGCTTATTTCGGCTCTTACTTCCCCTCTCCGGCGGTAGCCAACCAGTAGGATGCCTCCCAAAACCAGCCCGCCTGCCCCCCGGCGGCGCAAAAGCGCCGCCGGGGCGGCTAAGCCCAAAACAGCACCGGCCAAAAAAACGCCAGCGCGCAAGCCGCGTAAAAAAAATAAAAAGCCCATAAACCTGTTGCTGCTTGGCGTGTGCTTCGCCTTTGGCTTAGCATTGGGCGCCTTGCTGCTGTGGCTGTGGGGGCCGGCTCAGGCGCCCCGGCCAGCCCAGGCGCCGGCGCCCGCCAGCCAGCCGGCCAATGTGGCGGCCAACAGCCAGGGCGCTCCCGCAAACCAGGCGCCGGGCAATGGTCAGGCCTATGAAGAGCCGGTCAGCCACGAGCTTCTTCTGGTGGATTCAGCCATCTATAACGGCCTGGCCAAGGCCGGGATAAGCCACCAGCAAAGCAAGCTGTGGATGGATTTAACTCCTCAGGGCGAAACCTCGCGCCTGGAGGTGAACTTAAGCCCCAGCCAGGAGATAACCCAGGTGGCCGCCGCCCTGGAGCGGGCCCTGCATGCCACCAAAGCCCGCTTTGTATGGCAGAAACAGGAAAATTTCTGGCATTTGGAAGTTTTTGTGGATGGGGCGCTTACCCACCAGGTTAACTTACGTAAAAAAGCGCCGCCGCCCCCGCCCCCGCCGGGCGTGAAACCCCGGGCCGCCATTATTGTGGATGATGTGGGTCTCAATCAGGCGGCCTTAAACCAGCTTTTGGCTCTTAAGATGGAACTCACCTTTTCGGTGCTGCCCTATGCGCCGGGGGCCAGCCAGGTCGCGCGTAAGATTCTAGGCCAGAATCACGAACTGTGGCTGCATTTGCCTATGGAGCCCTTGGGGGGCATAAGCCCCGGGCCGGACGCGCTTTTGGTAAGCATGAGCAGAAACGAGTTGGAGCGCCTGACCGCTGAGGCCATTGCCCGGGTGCCTGGGGCGGTGGGGGTTAACAATCACATGGGGTCCAAGCTCACCCAAAACGCGCTAGCCCTGGCTGGCCCCATGCAGGTTATAAAAAGCCACAATCTGCTGTTTATCGACAGCGTTACCTCGCCCAAGTCGGTTGCGGAGGCGGTGGCTAAAGAGACGGGCATAATGAGCGGCCGCCGCGACATTTTTTTGGACCATGAGGTTAGAGAAGAAGCAATTGCGCGGCAGATAGAAAAGCTCATCAACTTAGCCAAGGCCAAGGGTTTTGCCATTGCCATCTGTCACCCCCACCCGGCCACTATCGCCGCGCTAAAGCAGATGCAGGCGCGCTTAGGCCAGAGCTTGGAACTGGTTCCGGCCTCGCAATTAGTGCGCATTCAATAGGCGGGTTAAAGAGGCCATAACAAAAAAGAGGAAGGCGAAGCGCCTTCCTCTTTTTTGTTAGATGTTAAGACAAATTTCGTTAGGCGCGGTTGGTAAACTCCACCAACGCCTTCAGGTGGTTCCAGTCTTTATCCACCCGCGCCTGAATATAGGCTATTTCCTTTTCACCCAAATGGCTGAAGCGGCGCTGCTGTTTTAAGTAGTCGGCCACTGGCACGGGCTTGGGCACGTCGCGGGAGAGGGTGTAGACACCATCCACCACTTCATACAAGGGGAACACCCGGCTGTTGACCGCCATGCGCGAGGTTTCGATGGAAAGCTCGGGCGCGCAGCGCCAGCCCGTGGGGCAGGGCGAGAAAATTTGGATATAGGCCGGGCCGGGTATGGCGAAAGAGCGCCGTACCTTGTTCATAAGGTCTAAATGAAAGGCCGGCGCCGCGGTGGCCACATAGGGAATATTGTGGGCCGCGGCAATGGCGGCCACGTTTTTCTTCCAGGTAACCTGCCCTATGGATTTTTTGCCGGCCGGGCTGGTGGTGGTGGTGGCGCCAAAGGGGGTGGAACTGGAGCGCTGGATACCGGTGTTCATGTAGGCTTCATTATCCAGGCAGATATAGGTAAGGTTGTGCCCGCGCTCCAGGGCGCCGGAAAGCGCCTGCAGGCCAATGTCGGCCGTGCCGCCGTCGCCGGCGAAAACAAGGATATTGGCCTTTTCTTTTATCTTGCCCTTGTCGTACAGAGTTTTCTGGGCGGCTTCCACGCCCGAGGCCACGGCCGCGGCGTTTTCAAAAGCCACGTGTATCCAGGGGGTTTCCCAGGCGGTCTGCGGGTAGGGGCTGCTTACCACTTCCATACAGCCAGTGGCGCTTACGGCAATGGTGTTGGGCCCGGCCGCTTTTATGGCCATGCGTAAAGCGGCTATTTCACCGCAGCCCTGGCAGGCGCGGTGGCCAGGGGCGATGCCCTCAAACATGGGCATGCTCTTGGGGGTTATTTTTTCCACGGCAATGTTGGCGTTACTCATTATTTCACCCCCCATATCTCGGTAGTCATGGGCGCGCCGGTTTTGGCCTCCGCCACCGCTTTAGCATACATGTCCTTATACATCTGGCGGGTGACGTCGCGTCCGCCCAGGCCCACCACATAGTTGGACACATGCACGTTATTAATTTTATTGGTATAGAGCAAGGACCGCACCTCGCCGCCCACCGGCGCGGCAATGCCGCCGGGAGTTAGGGCGCGGTCCATAACGATAAGTTGATTAGCGCCGCCCATGGCCTTTATAAAGTCAGCCACCGGGAAGGGCCGCCACAAGCGGATGCGGATCATGCCCGCTTTTATGCCTTCCGCGCGCAGTTCATCCACCGCCACCTTGCAGGTTTGGTTAAGGCTGCCCATGCTCACAAACAGCACCTCGGCATCATTGGCCAAATAGGTTTCAATGGGCAGGTACTTGCGGCCAAACTGCTTGTTAAGACCTTCAAAATGCTCCACAATTACGCTGTAAGACTTTTCGAGGGCCACGCTTTGGGCCATGCGCGATTCAGAGTAGATGTCCGGGCCGCCAACCACGCCCATGCTGATGGGATGTTTGGGGTCCAAAATTTGCAGCGGCTTAAAGGGCGGCAGGTAGGCATCGGCCTCGGCCTGGCTGGGCAGTTCTATGGGCTCAATAACATGGGTGAGCACAAAGCCGTCCATGTTTACCGCCACCGGCAGGCTTACCCGTGGGTCTTCGGCCACCTTAAAGGCGTGCAGGGTTAAGTCCACTACTTCCTGGCCGTTTTCGGCAAAGGTCTGAATCCAGCCTATGTCGCGCTCGGCCATTATATCGCTGTGGTCGTTCCATATGTTAAGGGGGCCGGAAAGCGCGCGGTTGGCCACGGCCATAACCAGCGGCAGGCGCATGGCCGAGGCAATGAAAAGAATTTCATGCATCAGTGCCAGACCCTGGGCGCTAGAGCTGGTAAAGGTGCGGGCGCCGGCCGCCACCGAGCCCAGGCAGGCGCTCATGGCGCTGTGTTCCGACTCCACCGGAATAAAGCTGGCGTTGAGTTCGCCACTTGCCACCAATTCCGCCAAGTGCTCCACAATGTGGGTTTGGGGGGTAATGGGATAAGCCGACACCACGTCGGCCCTGGCCAGTTTTACGGCCTCGGCGCAGGCCAGAGATACCTCAATTCCCACACGCTGGGCCATATTTATCCTCCTCTTTTTCCGCCTTCCAGGCAATGGCTTTTTTAGGGCATTCGTGAATGCAAATGCCGCAGCCTTTGCAGTAAAAACTATTCCACTTGTACATGCCTTCCTTTTCGGGGTGAGGCTGATAGCAGATGTCCGGGCACATAATGTAGCACAGCCCGCATTTTATGCAGGCGTTAAAATCGGTGTCGGGCCGCTGATGGCTGCGCCAGTCGCCGGTGTTATAGGCCTTGGTAGACCCGGCTTCAGGCACAGCGCATCCTAGGGGCAATTTTTCCCAGGAATGCAGTCCTTCTTTTGCCATGATACTTACTCCTTAATAATTGTTTCATTGAAAGCGCGCATCAGCGCCTTCATGTTTTTTTCAGCAAGGGGGCCAAAGCGGTGATCTATGGGATCCTTCATAGATTCCAGCTTAACCAGAGAGCTGGCTTTCAAAAGCGCGCCCAACATGGTGGTGTTGGTTATGGTAACCCCCAGTTCCTGCTCGGCAATGGTGTTGGCATCCACTTTGGCTATGCGGCCGGCAAAGCCGCAGTCGGCGGTTATTTCCTCAAAGCTGCGGGCGGTATTCATCACTAAGATGCCGGTGGCCGGCAGGCCCACCGTAATGGCCGGGCTGGTTAAGAGGGCTGGGTCTATAACCACAACTATATCAGGATGGTATATTTCTTCGCGGCGGTAGATTGGTTCACTATCAATGCGCAGGTAGGCTTGCAGCGGGGCGCCACGCCTTTCCGGCCCAAAGGAAGGGAAGGCCTGAGCATACTTACCTTCACTAATGGCGGCTAGCGCCATCAGCTCGCTGGAAGTAACCGCCCCCTGGCCTCCGCGACCATGGATACGTACGGCTATCATGAAGTTCTCCTTATCATAAAATTTACTATCTTTTAAAAATGATTTTAGCATATTGTCCCATACACCGGTTTGCCATTCATAGAAGCGGAATTTAGTTGCGGGGCTAACTATGCTAGTTTATCTTTTATACATCCCTATGCTTTTTAGGCGTTAAGTGCGAATTTGTCAAGAAAAACCTGTGTCAACTCTTTAACCGCTTGAAATAACTGTAAGCGCTTGCTTGCCAATAAGATAATTATTATATAAAGTGATGGCAAGAAAAAATTTGTTTTAAGCAATGGCCGTACCTGGTGTTGGCGCTTGGCTTGCCGGTTGGCTACGGCCTAACGTTATACAATAAAACCCAAACTTGGTGGAAATGTTAAAAATGGCTAACAGTTATCAGTTGAGCGACGAAACCCCCCGCTACTATTATGTAAAGACCTGTGTGGACGGCAGCCTGGAGGCGCTTGAGGCTAAAACTCTGGACGATGCGCTGGTGGAGGTGCTGGCCTTGTACGACTTTGAGGGCGAGGTGCTGGATTATGCCGCCGAGCACGACATGACCAACGAAGGCGCCTGTGAGCGGGTTTTGGCCAGCCTTAAAAGCACAATAAAGGGGCTTAGCGCTGAAGAAATACTTAAAATGGCGGCCGAGGGCAGCGTGCTGCCGGTGCGCGCTGGTTGGGTTAAGTAGCGACATTTGCGCGGGCGGCTGCATGCTTACTTTTGCGCTTTAGCGGCATGTAATAGCCTGCGCCATTTTTCGGTTGGGCTCTTATCTTGTCATCTTTGCAAGCAGGGCGCGCGGCAGTGGGGATGACGAATGAGCGGGAACGCAACCCAAAATGGCGCCGCGGAGCTAGTATATGACAACAAACATGCCGGCGGCGGGGGCATGGCGCTAATTGAAACAGCCTGGCGGTCGCTCATTAAATAAGAAATGCGCGGTGGCGCGCAAGCTTGCCAGGCTGTGCGCCACCGCGCAAAATCAATAATAACATTTGAGAGGGCCGCGGCCTCCGCCTAGATGGCCTTCAATGCCTGCTCCAGGTCGGCAATGATGTCGTCCACATGTTCCAAACCCACCGAAAAACGAATTGTGCCGGGGCTTATGCCGGCCTGCACCAATTGCTCGTCGCTAAGCTGGCGATGGGTGGCGCTGGCCGGATGCAGCACGCAGGTGTGGATGTCGGCCACATGCACTTCAATGGAGGCCAGTTTCAAGCTGTCCATAAACTGTATGGCGGTTTCCCTGCCGCCTTTAATGACAAAGCTTATAACCCCGCTGCAGCCCTTTAAGTATTTTTGGGCTAAGGTGTGATACCTGTCGCCCGGCAAACCGGGATAAGACACGGACTCTATTTTGCCGGACGCCTGCAAATAGCTGGCTACTTTAAGGGCGTTGCTGCAATAGCGCTCCATGCGTAAGCTCAAGGTGTCCAACCCCAGGTTGAGCAAAAAGGCCGAGTGGGCGGCCGGGTAGACGCCAAAGTCGCGCATAAGCTGCATGCGCGCTTTAATTATATAAGCCAGTTTGCCATAGGTTTGTACATAGGAAATGCCGTGGTAAGATGGGTCGGGCTCGGTAAATTCGGGGAATTTGCCGTTCGCCCAATTAAAGCCGCCGCCATCAACAATAACCCCGCCCACCTGCAGGGCGTGGCCGTCCATGTATTTGGTGGTGGAGTGGATGACAATGTCCGCGCCAAACTCAAAAGGCTTGCACAACACAGGGGTGGCAAAGGTGTTGTCCATAATCAGCGGCACCCCGTGGCTGTGGGCGGCCTGGGCAAACTTTTCTATATCCAGCACGCTCAGGGCCGGGTTGGCAATAGTTTCGCCGAACACGGCTTTGGTGTTGGGCTTAAAGGCTTTGTTTATTTCTTCAGGGCTTGCGTCGCTGTCCACAAAAATGCACTCAATGCCCAGCTTTTTTAAGGTAAAGGCAAACAGGTTGGTGGTGCCGCCGTAAATTTGGATGGTGCTGATGAAGCTGTCGCCCGCGTTACACAAATTTAAGATGGAGAGCAAAGAGGCGGCCTGGCCGGAGCTGGTGCACATGGCGCCAATTCCGCCTTCCAAAGCCGCGATTTTGTCTTCCACCGCCATTACCGTGGGGTTGGCAAAGCGCGAGTAAATGAGGTTCTTAGTGGGGTCGTCGAACACCGCGGCCACCTGTTCGGTGGAGTCGAACACATAGGTGGTGCTTTGTACAATGGGCATTACCCGTGGCTCGGTGTTTTTAGGGGTATAGCCGGCCTGTATGCATTTGGTTTCGTCTTTCATAGCCATCTCCATAGCTAAAATTCCGTAGCTAAAATTCCGTAGCTAAAATTATGTATGCCATATATTACCACATAAAATAGGGCCATGCTGTAAAGGGCTGCGCGCTTAAGGGCTTGCTTCTTTCTCTTCTTCATCGCCATGGAAGACAAAATGGAAAATGACATCCACCCCGGTGTCACGCTCGGTGCCCACCTGCCCTTGTAAAGAAATTTTGGGGGTCAGGCGCCACTCCAGGCCCAGGCTGCGGCTGTCGGTGTTGTCGGTACCCTGGCGGTAACGCAGGTACAGGTCTTTAGTTAAATATTTGCCCGCCTCCAAAGACGCGCCGTACTGTATTTCGTTGTGCACGGTAATCACATCCGGGGTTATGGTGGAACCCAAAATATTTTGCAGCTCCTGCCGGCTCTTTTCGCCAATAAGGGCCAAGGCCATGGCCTGGTTGGAAAGGTTGGCCCCTTCTTGCTGGTTGAGCTCTGCCACTGGCTTGCCAAAGGCCAGCATGCTCAAAATATCGCCCTGGTTCATGGGGGGTTCCGAGCTTACCGAAAGAACTGGGTTGAACGCGCTGCCTTTTATTTTGGCGGTGATGGTGGTAAAGCCCTTGTGTACGCTGGCTTGAAGGTCAAGCTCGGGGAACATGCTCTCAGGGTTTTTAAAAACCATGTCCCCGCCTATGGATTCGACCCTGGTGCCGAAGATTATAAGTACCCCGCCGTCAATTTTGTAGCCGCCGCTGAAATGCGGCGCTTGCCAGGGTTCTTTGCTGACGCTGGATTGGCCGCTTACCGCCAGCCAGCCATGGGGCGCGCTGAGCCTGAAATCCGGGGCCATGGAAGAGCTCAAGTCAATACGCCAGCCATCTAAAAAAGCGGGCATGCTCAGGCTAAGGCCTTCAGGCTCGGTAAAGCTTAAGGGTGGCGGGGCGTGCTCGCTTTGCATTTCCACCACCTCGTCCAAATCGCTGTGCGAGGTTTTGAAAATAGTGGCATAAGCGCTTTTGTTTGTAATGCCGCCCTTAAGGGCCGGCATGGCCCAGGTGCCGCTTAGCCCCAGGTTGGCGTCAATAATGAGCTGACCCCAGGGCGGCAGCTTTACCGGGAAGTCTTCAGCCGTCAAGTCAAGGCTAAGCGCGGCCTCGCGCAGCCAGGGCCAGGGTATCCGCCCGCCCGCCCTAACTTTACCCGGCCCGCTGCGGAAACCCAGCTCCTGCAGCAAAAGCCCTTCAGGGGCGCACTCCAGCCACAGGTTGAACTTATAAACATTCATGTTAATGGGGTTAATGCTGAAACTGGCATCTCTAAGCCTGATAAAACCGCTGGCATCCATGACGGGCCAGTTGCCGCTTAGGTTTAAGTTGATGTTGAGCGTGCCTTTTAAATTACCCATACCCGGTAACAGGGGCTGCAGCTTGTTGAGCTCCAGGTTGTCGGCCAGGGCGCGCACATAAACTTTTTCCACCGGCCCGGCCATGGGTAAATGGGCGCCGGCGGTTATGGTAAAGACGTTATGCCCGTCGACTTGGGCCTGGCCATTTAACAAAGCCTGCTCGTCGCGCAGGGCGCCATTGAAGTTGAGCCTGATTTCCTCCTGGTTGCGGCTGGCTTTTATATAGCCGTTGGCCTCCACAAGCGGCTTGGCGCTTGTGCCGCTTAAACTGGCCTGTAAGTTAAGGCGCGGGTGGGTGGATGCGCCGTTGCCGGCCAAAAGCTGGCTTAAATCAAACTCGCTTAGGCGCGCGCTGCCTTGCAGTTGTCCATTTTGGTTAAGAAGAGATAGTTCCAATTGCCCGCCATGGCTGGTGAGGTTAAGCCCGGTAAGCCCGGCGCCGCTTGCGTTGAAGTTAAGTTCGGCCACTCCGCGCTGCTGCCAGGCCTGCTTGGCGCTAAAGCTTATGTTGCCAAGCCGCCAGGCGCTCAACTCCGGACTGAGCGGGCTGGCCTCTAAAGCCGCCTGCCAGCTTGGGCCAGCCGCCTTCAACTTTATAAGGCCCTGGCCATCGTGCAACTTTCCCTCCAGGGCCAGATGGTTTAATTTGAAACCGCCCAAGTTGAGCTGGCCCGCATTCAGGCTGGCCTCCCCGCTGGGGGGAGTATCGAGCAGCAAGCTGCCGTTAAGCTTCAGGGAGGCCGCGCTAAAGTCATCGCCCTTAATGGAACTGCCATTAACTTCGAAACTTAACTTAAGGGCGGTTAAGGGGCCTTTTGCTTTCAGGTTGCCGCTAATACCGCCTTCTTGGGGCCCGGCCTTGCTCCAGGCGGGCAGCAAATGCAAAAGAGGCCTTATCTGGGAGAGCTTGAAATCAAGGCTAACATCCATTTCATTCATGTTGGTCTGGCCGTTCAAATTTAGCTTGGCCCAAGGGGCGCTGAATTCGCCCTGGCTGATAAAAAGCGCCCGCTCGCGCCAGTTACCTTTAAGCAACAGCGTGCCCGGCTGAAGCTTGGCGTCCAGGATGATTTTATCCAGCTCCATACTGAAAAAGCCGTCTTGCGCGCTGCCTTCCAATAGTGCCTGGCCATTTAGCACCACGTGCTGCAACTGCTCGGGCATGGGCAGGCGCCGGGGCAGGGTGAAGTTGGCGAATTTTAAATTTGCACTGCTTTTCTGGCTAAACCATGGCCGGGGCAGGCTGGCGCTCAGCCTTAAGCTGCCGCCGCTCTCCTGGGTTAATTCCAGGTGGTTTATCTGGCATAGGTGCGCCTGCCAGCTAAGCCCGGCCCGCAGGCTGCCTAACAAGTTTTGTTCCAGCCTCGCTTCCGCCAAGCTGAAGCTCAAGTTTTCCAGCCCGCCTTCCAGAGCGAGCGCGCCGTTTAAGTTCAGCCCCCGCAGAGAAACTGGCAGGGTAAGGCCCAAGCGTTCGGGATAAAAATGGCTGGCTGTGCCCTTCAGCCTTATCTGCGGGGCTTTGGGGTTAAGGCTGCCGGCCAGTTCCAGCGCGCTATCGGCCTGGTTTATGGCCAACTTGGTTTCCCAGTTCTCGGCCGTTCCTTGCACGCTTGCGGTCATCTGCACGGGTTTATCCGGCGCGCCTAAAAAAGCAATGCCTGGCAGAGGCGCGTTTAAACTAGCGGTAAAATTTAAATCAGCGTTTTGCGCGCGCCAGTTCAGCCGGCCCTGGGCGCTTAATTGGTTGCCGTTAAGCGCAAGGTTAAAGCCGGCAAAATTAATTTCGTTTTGGCTTAGGCTAAGGCCTCCGCTAAGCGCAAAAGCCGGTAAATCGTCCTGTTGCCATAGCGCCTCTCCCTGGCTTAGGTTAAGGAGCAGCTCCCGCGGGCGCAGCCGGAAATCGCCGCTCAAATTTATTTCTTTTAAGCTATAGCGGCTTAAACCCACGCCGGTTAGATTGAGCGCGCCCCGGCTTATGCTGAAGTTGTTAAAGCGTAACGCGGGGGGTGAAGAGGGCTGCGCGCCCGCGTCGCCATTTAGCTTGTCTATAAGCGTTTGCTGCAAATTAAGGACTGGCGTCTCTAGCTTAAGGTTGTTGATAACTAGCTCGCCGCGCATAAGCCCCCACAGGCTTATATTAAAACTGGCCTCAGGCATGTGGGCGATTAGTTGGCCGTTTTGGCTGAGTTCAAGTTCGTTAAGAGTTAAGCGCCAGAAGGGGTTGCCGCTGAACCGCTCCATTTGCAAATTAAGGGCCAGTTCTTCCCGCAAGGCCTGTTGCGCCTTGCCAAACGCCCAGTTAAGCACTGGGCTAGAGCCGCTGGCTATTACCAGGCCCAGCAGTAATACGCTGAAAACACCGGTAATCCATAAAAGTATTTTGCTGGCAATTGCTACGCGCCGCATTAGAAGGCCTGCCCCACGCTTAGGTAAACTTGATAGTCGGCATAGTCGTAGTTTTCGGGGGCGTTTAAAATGTAGCCGAAGTCCAGCCGCACCGGTCCTAAGGGCGTGTTGTAGCGTAGGCCGGCCCCGCAGGTGTAGCGCAGGCCGCCGCTTAAGTCGTGATAGCTTTCATAGGCATTACCCAAGTCCACAAACAATACCCCGCCCAAATCACCAATTAAAGGGAAGCGCAGTTCCAGCGAGCCTTCCACATAGGCCTCGCCGCCTAAAGGGCGGCTGTTTTCATCCATGGGCCCCAGGTTTTGATAACGGTAGCCGCGCACGCTCATGCTGCCGCCGGGGAAATAGCGGCAGTAGAGGGGAATGCGCTCTTTATCCTCGGTGGGCAGAATAAGCCCCCCGTTTGCCCGCCAGGCAAAGGCCCAGTTCTTTAAGCTTAGGGGTATTATCTGGCTGATGCCAGCCTTGGGCTCTATGAAGCTGACATCTGAGCCAAAGGCCTGAGAGGTCAGTTGCAAAGACAGGCTGACAAGGGTGCCGCGGGTGGGGTTTAAGATGGAGTCGCGGCTGTCATAGCTTAAAGCAAGGGGAAAGCCGCTTACCAGGGTATCGCTGTCATAGTAGCCGGGGTCGGGCACGCTGGCTTTAAGCTCGCGCATGGAATAAAGGCTGGCCAAAAAGCCGATGCTCAAATTCCATTTATCATACAGCTCAAAGCTGAAGCTGGGGTTAATGAAAAGGCTTTTGTCGTTATAGGCTTCGTTGTCGGTTTGCCTTGCCCCGCCCTGCAGTTCGAAGAAAGACCGGCCAAAGGGAACCTGCCAGCGGCCGGTGAGGCCGGTGTAAATGGAGCTGTATTTGCCTTCAAAGGTTAAGGTGTCGTTTAGCTTGAACAGGTTGCGGTTTACCTGGTAAATTTGCAGCCTGAACTGGTCTTCCGTACCCCAGCCCAAACCTAAAGATAGCGCGTGGGGCGGCGCTTCCTGCCAGTCTATGGCAATGGGCACCTGGTCTTCTTGCATTTGCTCGAAAAGCGGGGTTAAGGTTACATTGCTGAACAGGTTGCCGGCAAAGATGCTTTGCTGGGTTTGTTTAAGCGCCTCTTCGGAAAAGGGCTGGCCTTCCAAAAAGCCTATGCGCCGCTCTATAAACTGGCGGTCTACCTGGCCTTGCCCCATCAGTTCGGCCCGGCCAAATTTAACGCTGGGCCCAGCCTGCACCAAAAGGCGCGGTATTGCCTCCATGGTGTCGGTATACAGCAAAAGCTGGCCTTTTATCTGGCACAGGGGGCGGGCGTGGTTGGCCAGAAAGGCGCGTGCGTTTTCCTTGGCCCGTCCATAGGCATCCATGGTAACCGGCTGGCCTTCAGTTATGCCCATGGCGCTAAGCAGGCTCTCTCGCCATACTTCGTCTTTTTCGTCAACAAAAACAAGCTCTGTTTTGCCAAAGTGGAAACGTTGCCCCTCCTCCACCGTAACTTTAAGATCAGCCAGGCGCGCCTCCGCGCGTTCGCTTAAAACAATGGCGACTTTGGCTTGGAAAAAGCCCTCTTCCTGATAGAGCTGGCGTATGCGTTCCTGGTCGCGCTCCACCGAGGTGCGGTCAAAACGGGGTGCGCTTTGCAGGGAGAGCAGGGCGGGGGGCTGGTTTTCCATAACTTCTTGTATTTGGTTTGCGCGCAAGTGCTGGTTGCCTTCTATTTCCACCCGGCCCAGAAACCAGCCATGACGGCCAGATTCTTGGGCCAGTGCGGGCGTAACTAGCGCGCACAGTATCATGGCTAAGGCGATGGTAAAAATTTTCTTCAAGGCTTTTCCGCTATGTGTAGATGGGCAAGGCTGGGGCGCATGCGGTAAGACAAGGGCGCCACAAAACCCGCGCTAACAAATAATTTATGAAGTTGCTCCAGGCTGGGAAAATCCAGCATGGATTCCAGCAGGTGGGAGTAACCTAACAGGCGGCGATCCAGGCGCTTTAACAGGCCGGGCAGCCAAGGGCGCAAAAGGGCAAGCGCGCGCCTGCGCCAGCCGTAAAGCGGAGCGGTTTCTAAAAAATAAATGCGGCCGCCCGGCTTTAACAGGCGCAAGCATTCGGCCAGAAGCTTTTCCCGCTCCGGCAAAATACGCAGGCCAAAGCCCATGGTTATGGCGGTAAAGGTATTTGGGGCAAAAGGGGTATGGCGGGCGTCGGCATTGAGATAGTTTATGTCAAGGCCCGTGCTTTTGCTTTGGGCCAGTTCCAGCATATCCTGGTTGCTGTCTATGGCCACAACCTTAGGGCGCATTCTGTGCCGGGCGGCCAGGCGGGCCAACTGGCCGGTGCCGGTGGCCATGTCCAGCACCCAATCACCCGGTGCCAGGCGTATGCAGGCCACGGTAAAGCGCCGCCAGCGCTGGTCGGAGAGCATGGTCAAGGCGTGGGTCTGCCATTCATAGGCTGGCGCCAGGTGGCTGAAGAACAAATCCAGCTCCTGGCCGGGCAGGGTGGGGTAAAGCTTGCTCATGAGGCTATGATAAAGCCGCCGATAAAGGCCGGGTTGAGCTCAGCCCGCAGGTTTACATGCCCTAACTGGCGGCGTAAGTTTTCTATGGTTTCGCTTAACAGGCGGCTGGCCAGGGAAGCCTCTTGCCGGTCGGCCAATCCATGGCCGGAGGCAAGCGCCTGGCTCAGCCATTGGCCCTTAAAGCCCTCTTGCAGGGCGGCAATGGCCGCGCGCAAATGTTCCTGCGGTATGGGGGCCAACTCCGGGCTCAGCTTTAACGCGCGTCGGGCCAGCCAGGTGCCCAGCACTTGGGAAAGCTTGCGCTCGCCGGGGTCTAAGGGCCAGGCCGGCCCGGTGATGAGCGCCAGAAAATCCAGGCGGTTCCAGGCGAGCAGTTCAAACATCAGCCTTCCCCAGAAAGCGGCTTGATCCAGCATGTGATCGGCCTGGTTTATTTCAGCAACGCTCATAAAAGGCCGGTATTCCGGCTTTTGCCCCTCATCGTAATAGCGGGGAAGTTTGAACAAAAGCCCGGCCAGCCAGTGATCCAGGGGCGCGTCCAGCAGATTAAGCCCGGCCGGCAGGTCTTTCATCCAGCCTTCCTGCATTAGTGTCCAGGCCTTGTTGTTAAGCGCGCGCACCGCGCTGGCGCCATGGCGGGCCAGCGCGGCCAGGCTAAGCCTGGTTACCATGGCCGCGGCGTTGGCCTTATCGCCCGCACTCAAAACCGAAAGCCCCAAATTTACCATGGCCAGCGCCTCGCGCCCGGCCTGCCAGGTAAGGCGGCTGTCGGAAGGATCGGCATTCAGCCCCACAATGCCGCAGTTGGCAATATAGGCCATTTCCTGGGTAAGGGCTTCCAAATCCTGGCGGGAAAGTCCGTGCACGCTTTGCGGCAGCAGTTGGTCTTCGGGCAGCCAGTTGCGCCAGTAGCCTTCCTGGCCAGCGCCGGCGGCAAGCGAGGAGTACTTGGGCGGCAGATCCTGCCAGCGGTGTTCCTCTGGCCTGGGCAGGGCCCACAGGGCCAGCGCCTCTTCGCGCAGGGGGAAGCCCTGGTCTTGCAGGCGGCCCTGGCGCCAGCGCCTGGCATATTCCAAAAGTTCGCTTTCCACTTCCCAGCGCATGGCTTCCATTAAATCCAGATAGCGCCCGGGCAGCTCGCTTTTAAGCACCACCAGCACCTGAGCCACCACCGCGGACAAATTGGGGTTGTTGAATTCCAGAAAATACACGCCATCTAAAGTAAATTCTGGCAAATCGTCGGGCGGTTCCTGCATGTCCTGACTGGGTACGTATTTATAGGTGCTGAACCAGTGACGGCCCAGCAGGGTTAGCACCTCCATATCCGTGCTTTGCAGCCAATCAACCATCTTTTCCGGCCCGGCTTCCAGCAGCATGGGCAGCCAGGCCTCATAGCGGGCCGGTGAAAACTCCTCGGCATCCCAGCCGGCCAGGTCCAGCAAATGGGTCAATTGCTCATCGCTGCTCATCTCTATAAGCTCGGTTGCGTCTTCCGCGCCCAGGTCAAACACCAGGCGGGCAAAGTTGTCGCAGGAAAGGGCTTGGGTGAGCGCGTGGCTGTCGTTATCTTGCAGAATAAGCTTGAGCTTATCTTTAGCGTCAGCCGTATGCAGCACGGTTTTGATTTTTTCGGTAGCGGAAAGGGCCAGCCAGCTTGTATGGGCGGCTGGCGGCTGTTTGGGGGTTTTATTCATTTATGCACACATTCCACACTTATGGCACCCGTTGGTTGGGCAGGGCGCGGTAAGCAACGCGTTCCCCGCAAGGGCGGCCTCTTGTTTAAGATAACTTATTTTAATGCCATGGTCCACAATGTTCCAGGGCAGATATTCATCCATGCCGCGTTCCCGGCAGGCAAAAAATTCGTAAGGCGGCGCGGCCGGCGGCCTTTGCCCCTGGCTTAAGGCCAGCAGGTGGGGAATCAGGCGGCGATCGCCCCGGCTCAAAGCGGCCTGCAGCAGGCTTAGGCGCGGCGATTCGTGAATAAGGCGCACATTGGGCATGGGCCTTAAAGCCTTCTGCACCAAGGCATAGCGTTTTTTGATCTCTTTTAGCGGCAGCATGGGTTGCCACTGAAATGGGGTAAAAGGTTTGGGTATGAAAGGGTTTAGGCTTACCACCAGGCTGCCCAGACGGCCTTTGGCGCGGGCGGCGGCCAGCATGGTTTGACGCAAAGAGTCGACCAAAGCGGCCAGTTCGCGCAGGTCGCTGTCTTCCTCAGAAGGCAGGCCTATCATAAAATAAAGGCGCAGGTTCAACATGCCCGCCTCTATGGCATTGCTTACCGCCCGCGCCAGTTGTTCCTCATTTATATGTTTGTTTATAACGCCGCGCAAACGCGGGCTGCCCGCTTCGGGCGCCAAGGCTATGGTTTTCTGCCCGCAAGCCGCTAGCGCGTTTAGCAGGGCGGGGGACAGGGTGTCGGCGCGCAGGCTGGAGACGGAGAACTTGCCGCCCGCCGCGACAATACCGGTGGCCAGCTCGTCCATGCCCTCTATGTCGTTAATAGCGGCGGAAACCAGGCCCAGCTTAAAGCCCCGCTGGGCCATGTTGAGCAAATGCGGGGCAAAGGTTGAGGCGGGTAGCAGGCGCGGCGGGCGGTAAATGTGGCCGGCCGCGCAGAAACGGCAGCCATGGGGGCAGCCCCGGCCCAACTCCTGCAAATACATGTCGCCCATTTCCATAGCCGGGTTTACGAACATGGAAGCGGCCAGCTCGCCGCCCGCATACTTGGGGGCCTGTATGCGCGTTGGCACCTGGGCCAAAAGCTCGAGGGGCCGGGGGCGGCCGTTTTCATCAAAGCTGGCCCGGTAAAAGCGTGGAGCATAGAGATAAGGCAAATTTTGGGCCAGCTTTAATAAAAATTTTTCGCGTGGCAGGCTCAAGTTTTCCTCCCAGACGCGCAGGAACGGTTCCAGCACCACTTCCGCTTCGCCCAACAAAAAGGCGTCGGCCACCTGGGCCAAGGGTTCGGGGTTGAGCATGGGCACAATACCACCCACAACCAGCAGCGGCTCGCTTACGCGTTGCGCGGAAAGGATAGGCATTTTAGCCAAACGCAGCATGGTAAGCAAGTTGGGGGCGTCATTTTCAAAGGCAATGCTTGCCAAAATGAGGTCGAAGTTTTTAAGCTCGCGTTTGCTTTCCTGGCTCAAAAAGGGCTGATTCGCCTCGGGCAGGAAAAAACGTTCGGCGCTGAAGCCGGGCAAGGTATTTACGATGCGGTAGAGGGCGGCAAGGCCCAGGTAGGCGCCGCCTGTGCGTAAGGTGTTGGGGTAGAGCAGGGCTATACGAATTTTAGCCCCTTTATCAGGGGCTAAAAAAGAAATTTCTGGCGAATTTTTGCCGGGCATAATAAACGCCCATGGCCTGGCTAGCCGCAGCTGGTGCAGCCGCCGCAGCCCATTTCAAAAGGCACTGGATTGGTTGTGGTTATGTGAAAGTAGTCTTCGCCCTCTTCATTGATAATAGCCACAAACACGTCGCCCAGCTCTGTTTCCAGGGTTTTGTCTATGGCGTATTTCAACCCGTCCAGTTCGTAGATATTGTCGCCTTCGCCAGGCTGATCCAAAGCAATGCGCAAAGATCCGCCGCCACAGCCGCTGCTTAGGAAGATGCGCAGGACATCGCCTTGTATCTCCTGGCCAGCCAGATAGTCTTTGATGGCCTTGCCGGCCTGTTCGGTTACGTTAAGCATAAAAATGGGCCTTTCTGTTAAAGGAGCATATTTGGATATGAGTTAATCATTACTAAATATAAAGATTAATGGCGCATTGGCAAGGGGCAAAGTGGTAAAACGCAATGCCGGCCTTGGCCGCAAAACAAGCGGGCCACGGCGTGTTGCGCCATGGCCCGGAGTTTTTATGGTCGGGACGACTGGATTTGAACCAGCGACCCCTGCGTCCCGAACGCAGTGCTCTACCATACTGAGCCACGTCCCGTAAGATAACAACTAATACACGTCTGAAGCGTCGCTGTCCAGAGCAATTTTGTAATCCAACCCAACTTCTTTTAATGCTGAAATAAAAGTTAATAAAATTCGCGCGGTAGCCCCCCAAATAATATCCCCTTCATGGTTGAGGGCCGTCCAGTAAGTGGGCGCGCCCTGCCAAATTATTTCTTCCTCCCGGTAGCAGTTGATATTAAGCACCTTAGCCAGCGGCACCATTATCAGGCGTTCCACTTCGTGATGGTTGAGTTTGAAATCCTCGGCCGGATGGAGAAGGCCCAAAAAAGGGGTGATACGAAAGCCGGTGATGGTGGACTGCTGATCCATGCGCATGATGATGCGCATGCGCTCAAAGGTGACACCAAGCTCCTCGAAAGTTTCGCGCATGGCCGCGTAGGCCGGGTTGGGGTCGCCGGGGTCTTGGCTGCCTCCGGGAAAGGATATCTGTCCGCCGTGATGATAGAGCTTGTCGGTGCGTTTGGTAAACAGCACATGGGCTTCATGCCGGTGCCAGCAAAGGGGCATGAAAACCGAGGCCGGGCGGCTGGAGTGGCTGGTTATATCCAAACGCGCCGGGCGCGCGCTTAAGGCCTTTTCCAGAATGCCGGCTATTTGCTCAAGTTTGGGCGGTAGGGTTTGCATGGTTTGTAATTTTAACGCGCCATACTTTTTTGCCAAGGGCGCATGAAATAGAGGCGGGAAGCGCTGCCGTCATGCTGGCGGGGGCTTTTTCATGGGGTTTATGGCATTTTTTTTGCGAATATGCAAAAAAACCGATGAATGCTATTGAATATTGGGAGTTTTTTGTTTTACTTAGTAGTAATCTGTCTGTCCTGAGATAGATTTCGCGAACCATGAGGTAGTTTGGATTTATTTTTTTTACTTCAAGAGAGGGGAAAAGTATGAAACAGGCGGTTAAAAAAGCGTTGACCAAGGTTGAAATGATCGATCAGATTGCTAAAGAAGCTAATATTGCCAAAACCGCGGCCAGGGCTGCCCTAGATTCTTTTGTGAATATGTGCACCAAAGAAATCAAAGCGGGCCGCAGCATGAGAGTGGCCGGCCTGGGTACTTTCTCGTTGAAAAAGACCAAGGCGCGCAAAGGTATGAACCCCAAGACTGGCGAGGCTATCAAAATCGCCGCTAAAAAGCGCATGGCCTTCAAGCCTTCCAGCCAAGTAAAAGACATGCTTAATCCCACTAAGTAGTTTTATAGCTTGTATGCTAAAAAAGCCGCCCTCTTAATAAGAGGGCGGCTTTTTTATGGACATAAAAAAACCGCTCTTATAAAGGGCGGTTTTTTGGGGTGTGTAAAATAAACTGTGCTTTTACCTTCTTGCGTCGGTATGACAGGGCTGGCGGAACTGGAGGGAGCGACTAACCCCGCGATGAACAACCTTAGCACGAAATTATTGACAGACTCGTTTTTTGCGTGGGTGGCGTAAGGCTTAAACGAAAACGTCCACTTTGCCGCCTATGCCCATTAAGGTTGCCACGGCCTGAGCCTGCAGATTGGAGGCCTCCTGCTGGATGGAGCCGGACAGAGTTAACGCCATTTGCGCGTTTTGCAGGCGGTTTACCATTTTGGTGGACTGGGTGGCCCCATCGGTCATGATGTCGGTAAACATGGCCATTGTGCGTAAGTTATTTATATCCATGCGCCCATCTCCAGATTAATTGTATCCACATACTTTATCGGCGTGGGCGGCGGTAAACTTTAGGGGTGGGGCCGAATTTTTTTTGCAGGCGCTCACAGCAGGCAAATTTGTTGCCGGCAAAAGGCCTATTCAGGCCTTGTTGTGCCCCGCAGGCGCTTAAGCGCGCAAGGAAACAGGCTTTCCGCCTGGGTGTGGGGGAAGAACAGGGCTGCGGTGTATTGCCGCATGTAGCTTGGCTGGGTGGAAAGTTCCACATTGGTAATGCGGTTAGCCAGCTCAAAGACTTGCTCGCGGCAATGGCGGTTTAACATCAGGGCCTTAGCGCCGGCCAAAGAGCTGTTGCCCGCGTAGCTGAAGCGCTCTTGGGGTAATTCGGGCAGAAGGCCAAGGCTTATCGCCTGTTCCAGGTTTAAGGATGCGCCGAAGCTGCCGGCCAGCACCACCCTGCCCAGCCCTTCTTTGCATACCCCGGCCAATTCCATCAGGCAGGCGCAGGCCGCGTAAACGGCGGCTTTAGCCATCATAAGGTTTTGCAGATCAGGCTCGGTCAGGGCAATGCCGGTCTCACGGCTTATAACATAGCTTAAGCCATGCTCACTTTTTGCCAGGCTTTTCGCGCCCAATTGGCGGTTGAAGCGGCCGTTTGGCGTAATTACGCCATGTAACAACAGTTCGGCGGCCAGGGCCAAAAGGCCGGAGCCGCACAAGCCCCGCGGCGCAACATTGCCCACTACCGCCAATTGCGGCATAAGGTCGCTACCAAGCCTTACATCGTAAACCGCGCCAGGGCCGTAGCTCATGCCGCAGCTTATGCCGCCGCCTTCAAAGGCCGGCCCGGCCGAGGCGGCCGCGGCCAGCAGCCACTGGTTATTGCCCAGCGCCACCTCGCCATTGGTGCCCAAATCTATAAATAAAAAAACGTCCTCGCTTTGCCCCAGGCCAGTGGCCAAGAGGCCGCTGACCACATCGCCCCCCACATAGGCGCCTGGGGTTGGCATAAGCATTAGCGGCGCGTTCGGCGCGGCGGCCAGGCCAACTTCACGCGCCTTAATAAGCGGATAGTGGCGCGCGGCCGGCACATAAGGGGCCAGGCGCAAGGGCGTGCAGTCTATGCCTAACAGCAACTGGGTCATTACACTGTTGGCGCTTAAGGCCACCAGGGCTATGCGCTCGGCATCCGCGTCCAGCCTGGCCAGCAGGGAGGCAGCCAGCTCATTGATGGCGCCGGCCGCCGCCAGTTGCTGATAGCGCCTGCCATCTTGGTTCTGGGCTGCCAGCATGCGGGTTATTACGTCTTCTCCGCTTTGCGGGTTAAGCTCGCTGCTTTCAGCCAGCATTTCTCCGCTGGCCGCATCTAAAATTTGCAGCCAGATGCTGGTAGTGCCTAAATCCACAGCCAGCAGCAAGGGGGGCCGCGCCTCCCAGGGGGTTAGGGCCAGTACTGTTTCTTCGGGTAGCAAAAGCCAGGCGGTAAGCCTGCCCGCGCGCGCCAGCCGGGGCAGGCTGGCCAGCACCGGCAGGCCAAAATTAACTTTATTAAAGCCTTTACCCTTAAAAGCGGCGCTCAGGCGCTCGGCGTCGCTTAAATTGTCGTTTGGCCGCGTATCCTCAAGTTTGAGTTTTACGGCCTGCAGGCTGGGGGCAAAGTCAAAGTCGGGCAGGCGGGCGGCCAGGCGCGGGGCTTGCCAGGCAGGGGCTGGCGGCAGTTCCACGACTAAATTAGAGGCTGGGTAGGCCTGGCATGCCAGATAGAGCTGGCCGGGAACAACCGGGCCGAGATTTTGCAAGCTGCCCTCATGCATTAAAACCTGGCAACGGCCGCACACCCCCAGCCCGGCGCAGGGGGCGCTGAGTGTAAGCCCCGCTACCCGCGCGGCCTTAAGCACACTAACCCCGGCACCCACTTTAAGCGCGCGCCCGCTGGGTTTAAAAGTTATGGTAAAGGCCATGAGTTTAAAATTCCTTCGCTTTACATGGCAAACTTAGATAGTATATCATAAGCGTGCGCGCTCAATCGCGGTTTTTAGCTTAAGGCGGGCTATGGTTAACGCTGTAACAATAGATAGGGGTAGGGTTAGGCTGTGCGCCCGGTTGCTGCTGGCGGGCCAGGACTTGGTGGTGGTGGTAACCGGTGGAGACGCGCCCCATGTGGGGGCTGTGTCCTGCGCGGGAGAGGGCGACACGCAAAGCTTTAGTTTTGCCGGCCACCGCGAGCGGGAACTGTGCGCGCCATTGGCGGAAGAGCTTAGCCGGGAGCTTGGCCGCCGGGTGGTGGTTATAGCCGGCATGCACTGGAACGAGTTCGATCGCGAACTGCTTGCGCAAGTATATGAAGCATGGCGGGAAATGAGCGCGGTGCTTAAAGCGCGCCTTTGAGCTAAGCCGGCTTGTTTTTTTGTTTGTATTTCTAGCTGGTTGCTTGCCGGATAGGCTGCTCTTGGCCTTGCCCGGCCCACGGGGCGGCTTTTCCTTATTTAAATAATATATTAAAATTATTGCACATATGCTGCCAATGGCAGGTGCCGGCCAGGGGCCTTGGCTTGTCAAAACCCCTTTATTGTGATACATAAAAGTGCAACCAAGACCTGGTTGTGACCTCACTGCAAGCAAGGACTCGTGACTTTTGCCGCTCCCCATAAATCATAAACGTTTAGCCGCTCTGGACTTGGGCAGCAATGCGTTGCGGTTGCTGGTGGCCGACTGCGCGCCGGACGGTATTGTGCCGGTGTTGCGCGCTCGGGAAGTGGTGCGTTTGGGCCTGGGCATGAAAACTTGCCTGACCGGCGCCGCCAAAGAGCGTGCCCGCATTGCCCTGCACACTATGGTGGATTCGGCCAAAGCCAGTGGCGCACGGGTGGTGCTGCTTTTGGCTACCCATGCCTGCCGCCGGGCGGCCGATGGCCCCGCCTTTGTGGAAACCATGGCGCGCGAATTAGGCCTTAGCCAGGCGCAGGTGTTAAGCCCGCGGCAGGAAAGCGCCTTGGTTGCCTTGGGCGTGCAAAGTAAGCTTAAGGGTGAAACTAGGGGCGTCTGGGTGCTGGACATAGGGGCTGGCTCCACTGAACTGGCGCCTGTCAGCCAAGCTGGCGCGGCTGGCGTGTTTTTGCCCTTTGGCGCGCTCAACTTAAATGAGAAATTCATTCGCCATAATCCGCCCAGGGTGCAAGAGCTTAGCCGCATACGCGTTTACCTGCGCAAACATATGCCGGCCTGGCCCAAGGTTGGGCGCTTGGTGGCCAGTTCGGGCACAGCCGCCAGCCTGGCCGCGCTGGATATGGGCTTAACAACTTATGAGCCGGAAAGAATAAACAACCACATTATCAAACGGCCGCGCTTGCAGGCGCTGCTGGCCGCCTTATGCCGTTTAAGCTTTGAAGAACGGGCCGCTCTTCCCGGTATGGATCAGGGCCGGGCCGACATTATAATAACCGGGCTTCTATTGTTGCAGGAAATAATGACTAACTTGCGGCTTAGCCAGCTAACCACCATGGATGCGGGGCTGCTGGAGGGCGCGCTTTTGGCTTTTAAAAACCATTGCGAGGAGATTTTTGAGTATGAACCAGGCAGTGTTGGGCTTAACCTTTGATGACCTTTTGCTGAAGCCGGGCTACAGCCAGGTGCTGCCCAGGGAGGTGAATACCGCTACCCAGCTCACCCGCAGTATCCGGCTCAACATCCCCCTGGTAAGCGCGGCCATGGATACCGTGACCGAGGCGGAAACCGCCATCACCATCGCCCGTAACGGGGGCATGGGCTTTATCCATAAAAACATGTCCATCGAAGACCAGGTGCTGGAAGTGGTTAAGGTGAAAAAATCGGAGTCGGGCATGGTGGTGGACCCTATCACGGTAACCCCCGATGTCAGCTTGCGTACAGTTACCGAATTGATGAGCCGCTACAAAGTGAGCGGGGTGCCGGTGGTGGAGGGCAAAAAGCTGGTGGGCATTATCACCAACCGCGACATGCGTTTTGAAACCAGGCTGGATCAAAAAGTGGGCGACGTTATGACCAAAGACAAGTTGGTTACGGCCCGCGAAGGCGTTACCCTGGAAGAGTGTAAGGCCATTTTGCACAAGTACCGCATTGAAAAGCTTTTGGTGGTGGATGGCCAAGGCAACTTGAAAGGCCTTATTACTATTAAAGATATTGAGAAAATCCAGAAATATCCGCTGTCGGCCAAAGACGAACTGGGGCGTTTGCGGGTGGGCGCGGCCATTGGGGTGGGGGAAGACGCAATTGTTCGCGCCTCCGCGCTTTTGGAAGCCGGGGCCGATGTGCTGTGCCTGGACTCGGCCCATGGGCATTCGGCCGGGGTGCTGGAAACCGCCAAAGAAATAAAAAAATATTTTCCCCAGTGCCAGTTGGTGGCCGGCAATATTGCCACCGCCGAGGGCGCGGAGGCCCTTATCCGCGCCGGCGCGGACGCGGTAAAGGTGGGGGTGGGGCCTGGTTCCATCTGCACCACACGGGTGGTGGCCGGTATTGGCGTGCCCCAGATGAGCGCCATTTTCGAAGTGGCCAAGGTAACCCAAAAATACAACGTGCCCATGATAGCCGACGGCGGCATTAAATACAGCGGCGACATAACCAAAGCTTTGGCCGCCGGCGCGCAAACGGTAATGATTGGCTCCCTGTTTGCCGGCACTGAGGAGTCGCCAGGGGAGACGGTTCTCTTCCAGGGCAGGCGTTATAAGGTGTACCGCGGCATGGGCTCCATTGATGCCATGAAAATGGGCTCGGCCGACCGCTACAGCCAAAAAGCCGATGAACTGGAAGATTTGAAACTGGTGCCAGAGGGCGTGGTGGGCCGGGTTCCTTATCGCGGAACCCTGTCGGAATCTATTTACCAACTTATGGGTGGGCTGCAGGCTGGCATGGGCTATGTGGGCGCGGCCAGTTTAATTGAGCTGCAGGAAAAAGCCCAGTTTGTGCAAATAACCTCGGCCGGGCTTAAAGAAAGCCATGTGCACGATGTAACCATTACCAAAGAAGCGCCCAACTACCGCCTGGAATAAAGAGCCAAGCCGCTTTACCGGCACCCGAGCCTTAATTTTATCAAGGCTTTCATATGAAGGCCTTTTGCATATTTTAAAAAATATAAGTAGGTACATAATGTCCTTTGTGCATTTGCATACCCATAGTTGCTACAGTTTGCTGGACGGCGCCATTGCTTTAGACAAACTGGTAGCCGCGGCCAAAAGCATGGACATGCCCGCTGTGGCCATTAGCGACCATGGCAACCTGTTCGCCGCGCTCAATTTTTATCAGGAGGCCTTGCGCCAGGGCATAAAACCGGTTATTGGCTGCGAGGTATATGTGGCGCCCCACAGCCGTTTCGACAAAACCGAGCGTCCGGGCGTACCCCGCTATTACCACTTGGTGCTGCTAGCCAAAAACGAACAGGGCTATCAAAACCTGGTGGCGTTGGTTTCGGCGGGCTATACCGAAGGTTTCTACTACCGTCCCCGCATTGATCTGGGCCTTTTGCAAAAGCACCATCAAGGGCTTATCGGCCTTTCCGCCTGTTTGCAGGGCGAGGTGCCGCAAATGCTGCTTATGGGGCAAATGGACAAAGCCCTGGAGGCGGCCAAACGCCATGCCGCCATTTTTGAGCCGGAAAGCTTTTTTATAGAGCTGCAGGATTTGGGTATTCCCGAGCAACGCAAGATAAACCCAGGCCTGAAAGAGGTGGCCGACAGACTGGGCTTGGGCTTGGTTGCCACCAATGATTGCCACTTCTTAAACCGCGAGGACTTTGAAGCCCAGGACGCGTTGGTGGCCATCCAAACCGGCCGCACTCTAGATGATGAAACCAGGCTGGCTTTACCGGTGGAGGCTTGGTATAAGCCGCCCCGGCTAATGGCCGAGCTATTTGCCGCCTACCCCGAAGCCATAAGCAACAGCGTGCTTATCGCTGGCAAATGCGATGTAACCTTGAAACTGGACAACTTCCGCTTTCCCAAATTCGACCCCGCGCAAAAAAATAACGAAGCCGACGAGCTTCTGGCGCAAATGGCGCGCGCCGGCCTTGAGGCGCGCATGGCCGCTATAAAAGGCTATGCGGTGGATGAAGCCGCCTATAAGGCGCGTTTGGAAGGCGAGCTTGATGTGCTGAAACAAATGGGCTATGCCGACTATTTTTTGGTGGTGGCCGATTTTATCAACTGGGCCAAGCGCGAAAATATTCCGGTAGGGCCGGGACGCGGCTCGGCCGCCGGCTCTTTGGTGGCTTACGCCATGGGCATTACCGACCTGGACCCCATACGCTATGGGCTCATTTTTGAGCGCTTCCTTAACATAGAGCGCAAAAGCATGCCAGATATTGATGTGGACTTCTGCGGTATCCGCAGAGCCGAGGTTATAGACTACGTTACCAGGCGTTATGGCAAAGACAAGGTGGCGCAGATAATAACTTTTGGCACCATGAAGGCACGCGCGGCGGTGCGTGACGTGGGGCGGGTTATGAACATGCCTTACGGTGAAGTAGACACCATTGCCAAGCTTATACCCGAAACCCTGGGCATTACCTTGGATGCGGCCATACGCTTAGAACCGCGCTTAAGCGAGCGCATGCGGACCGAACCCAAAGTTAACAAGCTTATGCAAATAGCCAAAATTCTAGAAGGCATGCCCCGCCATGCCTCGGTGCATGCCGCCGGGGTGGTAATAGGCGATACGCCGCTTAACGAGATAGTGCCTCTTTATAAGGCGGTGGACAAAAAGGGCGCGGAAGACACCATTGTAACCCAGTTTGACATGAAGGGCGTGGAAAAGGCCGGCCTCATCAAGTTCGACTTTTTGGGGCTTAACACCTTAACCGAAGTAAACGAGGCGGTGCGCCTTATTCGCGGGCATCACGACCCAAGCTTCCAATTGGAAGAAATACCCCTAGACGACCCCAAAAGCTACGATCTACTCTGCCGCGGCGACAGCACCGGCGTTTTTCAGGTGGAATCGGCGGGCATGAAGGCGCTTTTAATGAAAATGCGGCCCAGTTGTCTGGAAGACATCATTGCCCTGGTGGCCCTGTACCGGCCCGGGCCTTTGGAAAGCGGCATGGTGGATGACTTTGTGGCCTGCAAGCACGGCCGCAAGGAAGTTAAGTATTTTTTACCCCAGTTGGAACCTATATTAAAAGAGACCTACGGAGTTTTGGTTTACCAGGAGCAGGTGCTGGAAATTGCCAGGGTTATAGCCGGATATTCGTTGGGCGAGGGCGACAATTTACGCCGCGCCATGGGCAAAAAAGATGCCAAGGTAATGGCCGCCGAGCGCAGCCGCTTTATGGAAGGCGCCAAAACTAAAGGCATAGACCCGGACAAAGCCGGCGCCCTGTTCGACCTGATAGACAAATTCGCGGGCTATGGTTTCAACAAGTCTCACTCGGCGGCCTATGCATTAATCGCCTATCAAACCGCATACCTTAAGGCCAACTACCCGCTGGAGTTTATGGCCGCGGTGCTTACCTGCCGCTCGGCCAGCCAGGACACGGTAATGAAACTCATTGGCGAGTGCCGCGAACATCAGCTCAAAGTGTTGCCGCCCGATGTCAATCTTTCCGAGCGCGCCTTCACCGTGGATGGCGATGCCATTCGTTTTGGCCTGAGCGCGGTAAAAAACGTGGGCGACGCCTCTATTGAGGCCATTGCCACCGCCAGGGGGGGGGCGCCTTTTGCCAGCCTTTTTGATTTTTGCGTGCGCGTGGAGCAAAACAAGCTTAACCGCAAAGTTTTGGAAAGCCTGATAAAATGCGGAGCTTTCGATTCTTTGGACAACAATCGCGCGCGCCTTCTGGCCGCCGCCGACGATGCCTTGGAATACGGGCAAAAGGTAAAGCGGGAAAAAGACAGCGGGCAGATCAACATGTTTGGCGGGGCGGGCTTTGTTACCCCAGAGCCAAGCTTGCCCAGCCTGAAGCCGTGGTCGGAAAAGGACACTCTGGCCTTTGAGAAAGAGGCCCTGGGCTTTTATATAACCGGCCACCCTTTAAGCAGGTTTGCCGGGCACATGGCGCGCCTGGGCGCGCGCGGTGTGGAGAGCTTGGGCGATATGCCCGATAAAGCCAAGGTGCGGCTTATTGGCCTGCCGGTAAAAATAAAAGAGCAGTTCACTAAAAAGGGCGATCGCATGGCCTTTGTGCAACTGGAGGACTTAACCGGCTCGGTGGAGTTGATTCTTTTTCCAGACAGTTATGCCGCCGCGGCCCCCCACTTGCAAAGCGACGAGCCCCTCTGGCTGGAAGGGGTGTTGGAGCGCGATGAGCGCAACCAAAAAATACGGGTAAATAAGGCCTTGCCCCTAGAACAGGCGGCGGCGGCCCTGACCGCCGGGGTAAAAATAAACCTGCGTGAGGCGGGCGATGAAAAGCTCATTGAGCTACGCCAAATTCTGGCCGCCCACCCTGGAAATTGCCGGGTGGTGCTGTGCATGGAACTGCCGGAAAAAGCGCTGGTAACTCTTAATTTACCGCAATACCGGGTTAATCCCGAACCCGCGCTGTTTAAGGCATTGGAGGGGCGGCTGGGGCCAGTGGCCGAACCCATTTTGGCCCTGTAAGCATTCAGTTGCGGGCGCCTATATACATATATTATCTTCGCGGCCGCGACCTTGGCAGAGTTCATTTCATACATTTCCTTGCCTGGGTTTATGAAAGATGGCCCCTGGCCGAAAAGCATGGCTTGCGGCGGGCCGCCGGCGGCTTGCGCTGCCGCGTAAGCCTGGTTGGGCGGGGTTAGAAGCCATGTTATAAATGGCTTCTAAAAACACAACGAAAAAGGCCTTCCCGCGTAAACGGGAAGGCCTTGCGCTAACACAAAAAACAGCTAATTAAACGAGCGCACGTTCAGGCGGCGCATACGGCGCCTGGCCTGGCGCTGCTTGCGGCGCTTGCTGTCCGATGGCTTCTCGAACCAGCGCCTGTCTTTCAACTGGCGGAAAACGCCCTCTTTAGTAAGCTTGCGCTTAAGCAGCTTAATGGCCTTTTCCACGTTGTTGTCCTGCACAATTATCTGCATAAAAACTTCACCTACTTTCCTTTTAATATCGTCGCGCCTCCCGCTTGCCGGACAGTGGCGGGTAGCAGCGTAAAATGTCATAATATACCCACAAACTATGGCACTGTAAAGAAATTTTTTATCTTTTCAACTATGGATCTTTTCAGCAAAAATCAACCAGGCGCTTACAACGCTCCCGCTTCGCCCCACGCTCCTTTGGCCCAGCGCATGCGCCCCGCCACTTTGGAAGAGTTTGTGGGCCAGCATCAGTTGTTGGGCGAAGACAAGCCGCTGTATCGCCTTTTGCGCGGTCATGCGCCCACCTCCATTATTTTTTGGGGGCCGCCGGGGGTGGGCAAAACCACCCTGGCGCGCATTTTGGCCAAGCACTGGCAGGCCAACTTTGTGGAGTTTTCCGCCGTGCTTAGCGGGGTGGCCGATATTCGCAAAGTGGTGGAGCAGGCGCGCGCTAACTTAGCCCATGGCCGCCAGACCCTGCTTTTTGTGGATGAAATCCATCGTTTTAATAAGGCCCAGCAAGACGCCTTTCTGCCTCATGTGGAATCTGGCGCCATTCACCTTTTAGGCGCCACCACCGAAAATCCCAGTTTTGAGGTCATTCCGGCTTTGCTTTCCCGGGTGCGGGTGTTGGTGCTTACCCCTTTTAACAGCGAAGAGTTGCGCCAAATTTTAGAGCGGGCGCTTATCGATAAAGAAAAAGGCCTGGGCGATTTGCAGATTAGCATAGATGAAGACGCGGTTGGGCATTTGCTGGCCGCCAGTTTTGGCGATGCCCGCAGGCTTTTAGGAAGCCTGGAGGCGGCAGCGCGCATGGCTCCTTTAACCCAGGCCGGCCGCCACATAAATTTAAGCATAGCCGAAGACGCCATCGGCAAACGCGCCCTGCGCTATGACAAAGACGGCGAGGAACACTACAACCTCATCAGCGCCTTGCATAAAAGCCTGCGCGGCTCCGACCCTGATGCCTCCCTGTACTGGCTTAACCGCATGCTGGAAGCGGGCGAGGAACCCCGTTACCTGTTGCGCCGCATGATCCGTTTTGCCAGCGAAGACGTGGGCATGGCCGATCCCTACGCCCTAACCCAGGGGGTGGACGCCCTGGCCGCTTTCGAGCTTTTAGGCCGGCCCGAAGGGGAACTGGTCTTAAGCCAACTGGCGGTTTACCTGGCCCTGGCGCCCAAGTCCAATGCCATTTATTTGGCTCATAACCAGGCCAGGCGGGATGCGGTGGAGCACGGACCCCTGCCAGTGCCGCTTTCCATCCGCAATGCGCCCACCAAGCTCATGCGCGAGCTGGGCTATGCCCAAGGCTATCAGTACCCGCATAATTTTGCGGATGCCATGGTGGGTGAACAATACCTGCCAGAGCCCTTGATAAAAAAGGTGTATTACCGCCCCAGCGACCGCGGCCGGGAAAAGCTGATAGGCGAAAAACTTAAAGAAATACGCCGCCGCCGGGCCAAATTGCATGAAAGCGGACAAGCTAATGGCCAGAAACCGTCCAGGCAATAGGCCTGGCATATATTAGGTGTGGTTTTGGGGTAAAAAGTGTAATTATCGCTAGTTAACCTTTATGTTGGTCTGTGTCGCCGCTTGCCTGTCTTTGCCTTAATCCGAAAAATGTGAAAAAACATATCCGGGGCTGGTATAATACAAGCTATAAGCTTGGTTTATTAAACAACAAAGGAGCGTTTTATGCCGGAACAAACCGTGCTTTTGGACTATGGCTACTGCCTGGCCAAAAATGTGGGGGCAAGCGGGCTGTCCGCGTCTGATATGGCGGAGCTGGAAAAAGAACTGGCTGGCGTACACGCCGGCATGGAGGCCAAGCTGGCTGAAGGCGCTTTTGGCTTCTGGCGGTTGCCCGGCCAGGGAGAAAGCGAACTGGCCCCGATTTTGGCACTTAGCGAAAAGCTTAAGGGGAGCATAGATAACCTGGTGGTGCTGGGCATTGGCGGCAGCGCCTTAGGCGCCAGCGCGGTGGATGCGGCGCTGAGCGGCATCTGGCGCCTGGCCTTGCCCGAGGCCGGCAGGGTTAAAATTTGGGTGGCCGACAACTCTGACCCGCGCACGTTCTTTAACCTGCTGAACCGTCTAGACCCGGCCCGCACCGCCTTCAATGTCATTAGCAAAAGCGGCAGCACCGCGGAAACCATGTCGCAGTTTTTGGTTGTGCTGGATCGCCTTAATTTGAAGTTGGGCCGCGCTAAAGCTAAAGAGCGCATTATTTTCACCACCGATCCCAAAGAGGGGGCGCTGCGCCAATTGGCTACCCGCGAAGGTTACACCTGCCTGGAAGTGCCGGCCAATGTGGGGGGGCGCTATTCGGTTTTAAGCCCGGTGGGCCTGTTGCCTTTGGCGGTGGCCGGGCACGATATAAAAGCCCTGTTGGCCGGAGGCGCGGCCATGCGAGAACGTTGCGCCGCGCCGGGGCTTATGCAAAACCCCGCCTATATGTTTGCCGCGCTTACCGTGGCCGCCATGCGCCGCGGGCGCAATATTTTAGTGATGATGCCCTATGTTACCGACCTGTTCGCGCTGGCCCAGTGGTTTGGCCAATTGTGGGGAGAGTCTTTGGGTAAAAGCCTGAACCTCAACGGCCAGCAGGTTAATGTGGGGCAAACCCCGGTGGCGGCCACCGGCGCCACCGACCAGCACAGCCAGTTGCAGCTTTACATGGAAGGTCCGCAAGACAAGCTTATCTGCTTTATTACGCTGGCTAACTATGGCCGCGATTTGGAAATACCTTCCATGTATAAAGACATGCCCTCCCTTTCCTACCTGGGGGGCCGCAGCATGTCCGAGCTTATTCAGGCCGAGGCCACGGCTACGGCGGCCGCTTTGGCCATAGCCGGCCGGCCCAGTTTAAGCTTGCGTTTGCCTGCCTTAAACGCCCATACCATTGGCCAGGTGCTGTTTTTGCTGCAGGCGGCCACGGTGGTTGCGGGTGGTTTTTTAAACATAGACCCGCTGGACCAGCCCGGAGTGGAGTTGGGCAAAAAGCTTACCTACGGCCTGATGGGGCGCAATGGTTTTGACGAATACAAGCAAATGCTGGATAAAAAACAGCCAGCCGAGTCTACTTTGGTTTAAGCGTGGCGGCCATTGCCCTAGATAACCAAGGCCGCCGGCCTTTCGAGTTGGTGCGTTATTTTACAGTAACCAGCTTGGTGGTCATTTTATTGTTTACCCTGGTTATTTCAAGCCTGGTGGGCATGCGCACCAGCGAACTGGTGCTGCACCGCAAAGAACAATACGCGCTGTTATTAGCCGAAAACCTCAACCACCAGGTAATGGTGCGTTTTGTGCTGCCGGTAACCCGCACCTTTGGCGCCATTGCCGCTGGCCAGCCGCAGCAGGCGGCGCTTTTGGATTCGGTGGTGCGCAACACCATCCATTCCTTTCAAGTGAAAAGAGTTAACATTTTAGATCTGCATGGCAACATCATCTACAGCACTTCGCCGGAATACATAGGCCGGGTGGCCAAAGACAGTGAGGCCTTTCAACGGGCGGCGGCCGGGCATAACGCCAGCTACTTAGAGCCGCCACGCGGCTTTTATGACTTTGGCCCGGATCAAAAAAGGGTGTTTAAAACTCTAAGCCCCATGCGCGACGAGCGTATGGCCACCTCCGAGTTGGGCGAACCCAAGGCGGTTTTTGAAATAACCTTGGATATTTACGACGATTTTAAAGAGGTGTGGTCAAGCCAGCTTATGCTGGCGGTGGCGCTTCTTATGTTAATGGCCTTTTTGTTTTTTATTTTGCGTTCCATTGTTAACCGCGGCTACCGTATTATGGATAAAAGGGCTGTGGAGCGCCGCCTGCTTGAAGAGCAGCTCAACCAGTCGGAGCGCCTGGCCGCATTGGGGCGCATGGTGGCCGGGGTGGCGCACGAAATACGTAATCCGTTGGGCATTGTGCGTTCTACCGCCGAGCTTTTAAGCAGCCGCAGTGAGGGCGGGCAAAAGAAGCTGGCTCAAGTTATTGTGGAGGAGAGCACGCGCCTAAACGGGGTGGTCAGCGAGTTTTTGGATTTTGCCCGGCCGCAAAAGGCGGATTTGAAAGCAGCCAGGCTGGATGAACTGGTGCGGCGTTTGCTGGCCTTTATGGAAAACAGCCTTATTAATGAACAGGTGCAAGTTAGCTTTACCCCAAGGCCGGACAAAGCTCTGCAGGACGTGGAGCAGATGTACAGGGTGTTTTTGAATATTGCAACTAACGCCGTGCAGGCTATGGCCGGCCAGCAAGACAAGCGGCTTGATATCACCATAAAAAAAGAGAGCTTTGATGAGCGGCTTTGGCTTAGCGTGGTGTTTGACGACAGTGGCCCCGGTTTTCCCGAGAGTTACACCATGCGCATGTTCGAGCCTTTTTACACTACCAAAGAAAACGGCACCGGGTTGGGCTTGTCTATTGTGAAGACCGTGGTGGAAGCTCATGGCGGGCGCATACGGCTTGGTAAAAGCCCTTATGGCGGCGGCCAGGTCTGCATCAGCCTGCGCCCGGTAGATGGCATTTAGGGCCGAACGGCCTTTGGAGAGCAGAGCGTGGAACATATCTTAGTTGTGGATGACGAAAAAAACTACCTTTTGGTGCTGGGCGCTTTATTGGAAGATGAAGGCTATAAGATAAGCACGGCCCCCAGCGCGGAGGCGGCGCTAACGTTGCTGCAGGAATTTGAACCAGACCTGTTGATTACAGACATGCGCATGCCGGGCATGAGCGGCTTGCAACTGGTGGAAAAGGCCCATGCCGCTTATCCGGAACTGCCGCTAATTATAATGACCGCCTTTGGCACCGTGGAAAACGCGGTGGATGCCATGAAACAGGGCGCCAGCGATTATATTTTGAAGCCTTTCGAAAACCAAACTCTTTTGCTTACGGTAGAGCGCTGCCTAAAGCTTAGGCGCCTGCTTACCCAAAACCGTCTTTTGCGCGAAGACCTTAGCCAGGGGCTGGGGGCTTTGGTGGGCAGTTCGCCCGCCATGCGCGAGGTGTACACGGTAATAAACAAGGTGGCGGCCACCAAGGCCACGGTGCTTATTACCGGCGAGTCGGGCACAGGTAAAGAACTGGTGGCCAGGGCCATTCATCAGGCGTCTAACCGGGTGCATGCCCCCTTTGTGGCTGTGCATTGCATGGCGCTATCCGAATCGCTTCTGGAAAGCGAGCTGTTTGGCCATGAAAAGGGCGCCTTCACCGGGGCCAGCGCCCGGCGCAAGGGGCGTTTTGAAATGGCTCAGGAGGGCACTATTTTTTTAGACGAGGTGGGGGAGATTAGCCTCAATCTGCAGGTTAAGCTTTTACGCGTGTTGCAGGAACGCAGCTTCGAGCGGGTGGGCGGCAACGAAACCCTGCAGGTGGATGTGCGGGTGGTGGCGGCCACCAACCGCGACCTGGAAAACGCGGTGGCAAACGGGCATTTTCGCGAAGACCTGTACTATCGCCTCAATGTAATGCAGATAAAGCTGCCTTCCCTGCGGGAGCGCAAGGAGGACCTGCCGCTTTTGACGGCCCATTTCATCCAAAAACTTGCCGCTGAGATGGGGCGCGCCGCCCCCACAATGGCGCCAGCGGCCATGCAAAAAATCTACGACTACCCCTGGCCGGGCAATGTGCGCGAGCTGGAAAACGCCATTGAGCGCGCGGTCATTATGGCCGATAGCGCTATTTTGCCCGCCCATCTGGCTCTGCACATGCCGGAAGGTGAAACCGCCGGCGCTGCTGAATCCGCGCCCGCGGGCGATTTGAACCAGGCGGTGGAGGAGTTGGAACGGCGTATGATTATCACGGCCCTGGCCAAAGCGGGAGGCGTGGCCGCCCATGCGGCCGCCGCCTTGGGGCTGTCTAAAACCAATTTGGCCTATAAAATGAAAAAATATAATATTAGTTGATAGTTATCCGTATTAGCCCCTGGCGCCTTCAACGGCAGCCGGCGCGTCCAGGCCTATAACTGCCCAAATTGGCAGTTTATTTAACTTTTTTATAAAAAAAGTTGGTTATGCCTGGCAAACTATGGTAAATGTGTTAGCTTGTATAAAATAAATTAAGCCGGCGCTTAAGGCGGGTTACAACACCTTACCTTAACGGCGCGGGCAGGAAGGTTTGTAAGGATATGGCGAGTGATTTTCATGTAAATTACCGTGAAGAAACCTTGATTTCACGCTTGGAGAATTCGCGTCAGTCGGCCTGGGGCCGTCAGCTCATGCAGTTGGATGACTGCCGCTTTGATCTGGCCAAAAAGTTGGCAATAAGGCTTATCGAAAACCATCTGCTGGAAACTACCAGCCAAAAAGACATTGAAGAACAGCTGCTTAACTGCATTAACCAGCTGCTTCAAGCCGAGGATTTCGAAATTCAGTACGCCGTGGCGCCCTTGCGCTCCCTGGTGGAGCGTCCCAATCGTATTGCCCTTTATCTAACAGCTTTTATTGGAGAAAAGCTTATAGATCACCGCTCGGTAGTGGACATTTACGGCACGGACGAAGAAATTTACAACACCATTAACCAGGAACTGGCCAAATTTATCAACTAAGGCTTCCCCTGGGCGGACACGGCTTTTTTTAACGAGGCTTCAGTGAACCGGCAGTTAGACAAGTTACGCCTGCTTATCAGGCAGAAGCTGGAAAAGGTGCCTGAGCCTTTGCGCCAGGAAGCCAGCAACCGCCAGATAATAATAAACTGTTTTTTTCATGCCGCGGAGCAAATGGGCCTAGTTGCCCTGCCTGCCTGGAAGCCGCCGCGATCCACCCGCGAGAGCATCGACCTGGTTGCTGCGGAGCCAGACCTGGCTAACGGCCTGCCTTGTTTGAGCCTGGCCTTGATGGCCGATCCTTTAGTAGAGCTGCCGCGCGTGCGGGCGTTGGAATGGGTGGAATGCCCTCATAAAATTTATGTCACCTTTAGCCAGCGCCCGGACAAAGTAAAACCCACCACTTTATTTTTAAGCAAAGAACACATTCATCTGGACATTTTTTCATAAGAGCAAAGAGGCCGGGTAGGTGTTAAAATAAGCAAAATGGATGCAGCCCTGCCCCAGACGCTAAGAGTAAGACCAACGCCGCCCGGCGGAGCTGGGGCAATAAAGCTAATTCGGCTTAGTAGTGTTTGATATTCGTAATGCATCTTTTACGCTCTTAGGTTAAGGAGGACATTCCGGCATGCGCCGCATTACTGTTATTTGCCTGGCTTTCGTGCTCTGCCTGGCTTTTGCTCCCAACTGTCTGGCGGGCGAAGCCCAGTACAATGTGGGCATTATTGTGGTTAAACAAAAACCTCTGGCCGAAACCCTGCGCCAGCGCATTGCCAAGGGCGAAAGCTTTGAAGAGCTGGCCCGGGCCAACTCGGTTGGACCCAACGCCCGCATGGGCGGACGCCTGGGGCTGGTGCCGGCCGGCAAGCTGCGCGATGAATACCGCCAGGCTTTGGCGGCCCTTAGCCCTGGCCAGGTAAGCAAGGTTATTATGGTGGAAGAGGGCTATGCCCTGCTCACCTTATTCCCGGTTGAACGAGCCGCCGCCCCGGCGGCGGCCCCGGCAATTACCGCCACCACACCCGGCGCGCCGGGCGCTCGCCCTTCGGCGGCGCCTGCCTCCCCCGCTGGCCGGCCAGCGGCCCAGGGCGCGCCTGTGGCCAGCGATGGCAAAGTGCGCTTCATGGTTGAGCCCACTACCGCTGAAGCGGTAAATGTGGCTTTGCTCACCGAGATTTTAGACGGCCTGGAATTCATGCAGAAAAGCGATCTGAAGCGGGCCGAGGCCGCCTTCCGCAAGGCCAGCGGCATGGATCCCCATGACGACAGCAGCCAGTTGCTTTTGGGCATGGTGCAGGAGAGCCTGAGCGGTAAATACCACCCCAAGGTTATGGTTGCGGTGGCCGACGCTTTTACCGCCATGCTGCAGGGCGAAACCAAGGCCGCTTATGATAAATTCGCGGCTATTGGTCAGCAAAACCCCTCTCTGTGGCAGGCAAAGCTTATGGAAGCCACCATTTTGCTGGAAGTCCAGCAGTTGGATAAGGCCTTAAGCGTAATGCAGGAGGTGGTTAAGTTAAATCCCAAATACGCCCGCGCTTATCTGTTGATAGGTAACATCTATTATTACCAGCTTAAGGGCCAGGACGCCGAAGCCGCCTACGTGAAGGCGGTAAATTTAGACACCACTTTGGCCGATGGGCATTATTTCTTAGGCCGCCTTTACATGGGCTATGGCGAGGTGGAATTTGCCGAGCAGGAATACAAGCGGGCCATAGAGATAAACCCGGCCCTGTATGACGCCTATAACGATTTGGGCACTATCTATCTCTATGCCAATCGCTACCCCGAGGCGGAGCAATACTTTGACAAGGCCCTGGAAATAAACCCCGGCCTGGTGCCGGCCATGGTTAACCTGGGTATACTCTACGCCCAGCAAAAACAGTGGGGCAAGGCGCAGCTACAGTTGGAAAAGGCGGTGGGCATGCCGGTGATAATGCCCGCGGCCAATTTTAACCTGGGCCTGGTTTACATGGAACAGCAAAAGTGGGAAAAGGCGGCCGAGCAGATAGAATTGGCCGGTGGCGCCGGCTACCCGGTGCCAGAGGGCGTTGTTAAAATATTGAAAGAGCATCTGGGCAATAAATAGCCGCTTATGGACTGGCGTTTTCAGCGCTGGTATTTGCTGAAAAAGTTAGGGGGCGTTTAAGCTGGGCAGGCTTAAACGCCCCTGGTGCAATGACAGGCAAGGCGGCCTATGACGGCTGACACAACCAAGGGTCAGGGCTCATTAAATAAAATGCTGGGTTGCGGTAACTACTGTAATAAACCTGAACTTATTTCGCCATAGTCATTCCGGAAGCGGCGCCAGCCGCTATCCGGAATCCAGGCTGTTGGATTTAAAGCTAAAGGCATGGACCCCGGATAGCCGCTTGTGGCGGCTTCCGGGGTGACATGCTGCTTTATAGTCATTCCGGAAGC
>JAVBVK010000031.1:0-12683 GCA_031554335.1 Desulfarculales bacterium | reverse complement strand
TTTTTCATGGTTCCCTCTTTACGGCTAACTGGTTTCAGCTTTGCCCAAGTTAGGCTGGCAAAAATGCCGAACATCGGCAAAAGGCTATTCTTGAAAACATAGTAATAAACAAGGCCCAACAGCAAACAACGTAACAAAATTTTATGCCAAGTTTTAGCTAAAAGCAATGGCATTGTTTTATTTTTTAAATGGCACAGGGTGGGCGGCGCGTTTTTGCGGCCAGCCAGCCAAAGGCGGGGCATATGGACAAGGCGCGAGTGCCTGCGTCAGCGTGCTGTGCCAGCTGGCTGCTTTAGTTTGGTTGGCGCGGCGTGGCAATAACAAATTCATTTCATCAACCCCTTGCCGAGCGATTATGAAAGTGGCCTGGCCGAAAAGAGTAGCTTTGCGGGCTGCCGGCGGCTTGCGTTGCCGCGCTGTCTGGATGGAGCGGCATTGGCGGTTATTTCATAAATAACACGATAGCCGGTTGGCAACCGCCCCGTTATTTCGCGCGTGGCAAAGAATACGCGCCTTACCCACGCGATTAGCAGCCTGGATAGTGAACCGCCTCGGGGATGTCGAAAATGACAGGGGACAAGCCGTGCCGGCTATGCGCCCGTGATGCATCAACATCATTTATGAAATGAGCTATAGTTACATAGAAGTTATTTCATAAATTCCCCTTTAGGGGGATTTATAACGGACCGCGAAGCAAAAAGTTAGATTTTTGCTTCGCTCCCGGCGGCTTGCGCCGCCGCGTAAGCCTGTTCCAGGCGGCGTTACAAGCCATTTATGAAATGACTTGTAACTTATATTTCCTGCAATGCAAACGGCAATATTGCCTAACATCGGCATTTTAAAATGCCGATGTTAGGCAAGAGAGCCCGCGGTTAAAGCGCGCGACACAAACAGCATTCGAGAAAAACTTTGTTAAACACTAGGCTAAATCTTAGGCGAACACAAACCCTACAGCCCGTTTTTTATAACCTGCATATAGTTATAAGGCAATATTTATGCCAGCGCGCCGTTAGCGGCGCGCTAAGCGCAAAGGCGTGGTTGCTGGGAAGAAGGAATGCTAGATTTTCACTAAAGCGTTAAGCATGGCTTCAATGGCGCGCAGGCCGGGATCGTCCAGCAAATTAAGCTGGTCCAGCATATGCCTTAAGCGCGGCGCCAGCTCCGCTTTGTGCCGCTTGTTGCCAAGCGTAAAGGCGTGGGCGTCGGGGTTTATGTTGTCCTCATTGCCAAACTGGGGGCAGGCGCTTATTAATGGTGAGGGAATAAATTCGGGCGCGGCGTTGTGTAAAGCCAGCCAGGTGGCAAGATATGGTTTTTTGGTTACTTTGCGGGCTATGCGATTTATGGCCGGGGCGCATATGCCGCTACGCCGCCCCAATTCCAAGTAGGAGTGCTCTTTGGCAAAATTTTTTATGCCCACAACCAGAGGGCTGTAGTCAATCGTTGTCATAAAACTATTATACCGCAAATTGTATGTAAACCCGCAACAGAAAATGATTGACATGGATAATGTTCGCTGCTACTGTGTTAGTGAACACTAGCACTACAACAGAAGCTACCACTATTATGTAACGGTAAGCCGCCACCCGGTTTGGGGTGCCAAACCATTACGGGCCAGCCGCATGGCGTATGCCTTGCGCTGCGCCTGTTTGCTGAAGCGGCTTGCTCATCGTTGTTATTAAGCCTTGCTTAACCATCTAAGCGCGTTTGCCATAACCTCAGAAAAAGCCGGCCCGCCAATACCGCTGGTATTGTTTAGGCCCAACCGTAATCTGAAATATAGGAGGGATGGTATTATGCTTGGCCGCATAACGGAAATTGCATGGCTAACTAGCAAATGGCAACTTTTGCAAAACCCGCCGCCTGGCTTTTGTTTTAAGGCGGCGGGCCGGTAGCCGGGCAGGCTGGCGTAAGCGCGGTTTATTTTCTTATGCCGGTAAACTAGAAGTTATTTCATAAATCCCCCTTTAGGGGGATTTATGACGGACCGCGAAGCAAAAAATGTGATTTTTGCTTCGCTCCCGGCGGCTTGCGCTGCCGCGCCGCCTGGAACAGGCGGCGTTATAAGCCATTTATGAAATGACTTGTAATGTGGAACATAAGGGCCGGACAATAAACTAACAAGTTTAATAAGGGATGACTTGAGATGGGTAACGAAATTATAACAAGTTATACAGCCGAGTGCGGAGGGGTAAACATCAGTCTGCGTCAGCTCAGTTGCGAATTGAGGAACACATGCGAGTTGCTGTCTGATTTAGAGCAGATGATAAGGCGTTTTATTCAGCCGCATATTTATAATACATGCGACGAACAGCTAACCTGGTTTCCCGCGGTTGTGCGGGCCAGCCTTAACGCGGCGGCCGACAATATTGAATTTTTGATTCCCAAAGTGGAGAGATGAAGTAAAATACGCCCAACGCCAGGCTCGGGGCTTAAACCTTGCCCTGGCGTTGGGCGGCCAAAGTTTTAAGCACCAGCCGCCAACCGGCTCTCTTGCTCCCGCCCCTCAATCATTTTCCATAAATAATTATAAAACGGGCTTAAGCTCTTAAACCCCGCCTTTATTTCATTTACCAGCCGGGGGCTGAACAGCAGGGCGTCCGGCGGGGCGGTGTGGGCTACATAAAAGCTTTTGAATTGGCGAAAAAGCGCCAGGTCGGCCGCCACCTCCGGTTTTTGCGGGCGCGCGTAGCTTGCGCCATCCACCACAAACTTGCCCAGGTGGTAAAAAGGGGCAATGGCTTTTTTAAAGGCCGCCGGCCGGTAGGCCAGCTCTTGCCTAAGCGCGTCCATGGTGCTTTTGGGCGCGCTGTAAAAGCCCATGCCATAGCGGTAGCAGCTTGCGTCAAGCTCGAAAAACCAGGTGGGATAACCCTGCCAGTTTTGGCTGAAGCGCTTGAAGGAAAACCACAGGTTGGTGCGATAGGGGGTTTTGTCGCGGCTGAAGCGGGTGTCGCGGTTAATGCGCGCCACCGCCCTGGTGGGGTGAAACTCTATGCCAGGGTCTAGCTTGAACATAAAGGCGGAGAGGCTAAGCGCGCACGCGCGCATGGGCAGCAGCACGGCGCTCTGGTATTGCCGGCGGTGGGCCTCAAACCACTCTTTATTGTTGTTGGCGGCCAAATTGCGGAAGAAGCGCAACGCCTGGGGAGTGAAGCCGTTAAAGGTGTCGCTGGGGCCCGCCATGGGTTTCCTTTGTTGGTGCTGTTTAGCGGTTTTCCAATATAACCTGGATGCAGCGCACCACGGCCATCAGCTTGCCGGTTTCGGCCGCGCTTACCTCGGCTTCCCACACCTGGGTTTTGCTCCCGGCGTGGCGGTTGGAGGCCAGGCACACTATCTGGCCGCTTTGCGCGGTGCTTACAAAAGTGCTGCCCAGCTCTATGGTGGTAAAGATGTAGTCATTACTGGGCAGCAGCATGGCCGTGCCCACGCCAAACATAAGGTCGGCAAAGCCCAGCACCACCGCGGCATGCAAAAAGCCGTTGGGCGCCAGGTGCTTTGCCTCAACCATGAGGCTGCCCCTGGCCAGGCCGGGGGCCACTTCCACAATATCCACGTTAAGCCAGGCGGCCAAAGGGTTTTGCGCCATTAGCGCCCGGGCGGTCTCTATGGTGACAGGGTAGGGATATTCTATTTTGACCATAACGCACCTTTAATAAAAACAGGTTTGGGGAAAAGGTTTTTTGCTGCCGCCTTGGCATAACGCGGGCCAGGGGCGCTTGCAATGCGGCCCAAGGTTAGCCCCGGCGGGTTATGCCGCCGGGGCGTTGGCTGTTTATTTAGCGGGAAACATGTAGCCCGCGGTCATGTCCAGGTAGTTTAGGCCAAGGTAGTTGGGGAAGGCGGCCTTCATTTTGGCTGTGAATTCTTCTTTGTTTTTGCTGGCCCCCGCTATTTTAAGCGCCCGCTTTACGTAGGCAATTTTAGTTGTCAGGCTGGCCTTGCCCTCTGGCCGGTGGTGGCTGCTTAAAATAAGGCTGTAGCCCTTGGCCTTAATGCCCTGCAAAAGCTTAAGGTAGCCCTGGGCGCGTTCGGCCCCGGCCAGTATGGAATGGCTGTCCGCTCCCAGCATGTGGATGTAAATGGCGTTAATGGCGGGAATGGCCACGGTATAGCCGTTTTCAGCGTCGGCAATAATGAAATCAATGCCGCCAATGGTGTTGGCCCCTTCGCGCATTACCGAATTTATGCCCGCGATATCGGTGCTGAAAGACGGCCCGAAGCTCTGGCTAAGCCGCAGGGTGAGGTCTTTGGTGCTGCCTTCGCGCATGGCGGTTTCGGCATGCAAGGTGGCGTGGCTTCTGGCCTGGCCGTACCATTGGCCGCCGTTGGGGTGGTAGGAAAGCAGCACATCGCTTAAAGGCTTGTTAAGGCTTTTCAGGTATTGCTGCCAAAGGACAATGTTTTCGCTAAAAGGCGGCGACTCTATGGCCACCAGGTTTTTGTCTGTCTCCAACGCAAAGCAGGCGTCGTTCATGGGGTCGGCGGTTAGGTATACGTGCAGCTTAAGTTTGGCAAAGCTGTATTTGCACCACCCCCTGGCCCAGCGCTTTTTCCGTGGGCGCGGCGGGCGCGGCAAGAGCGGGCGCGCTTAACACTAACAAAATTCCCATCAATAATATAACTGGCATTAATATAACTGGCATTGGTTTGCGCATGGTTTTTCCTTTTTTCTAAAATATTGCTCCGCTATCAATCGTCGTCTTGCATGTTTTTAAGCGCCCGGTTAAGCGCGCGCACGCACGCCTGCCTTTCCTTCACCGCTATGCCGGCCCAGGCCCGCGCCACCAATTGGCGGGAAATTGCCTCTTGCAGGGGCCGCAGGCCCATGCCCTTGGCGGTAAGCGCCACCAGTTGCACCCTGGCATCGGCGGGGCTGGGCTGGCGCTGGCAGTAGCCGCGCTCTTCCAGAGTTTTTATCAGGCTGGTTACCGTGTTCTTTTTGCGGTCTATATGTTCGGCAATTTTGCCCATGGGTAAAGGCCCGTAAGCAAACAGCGCGGCCAGCACCGCGCCGTGGGCGGGCAAAATATCGTGCACGCCCTGTTGGGCCAGCAGCTCGCTTATCAGCGCGTTAGCCTGCGCGCGCAGGCTGGCGGCTAAATGGAAGATGAGGTTTTCGTTACAGGCGGGGGGCATGGCGCTCCATTTTTGTTCTAGGTGGAACAATTTTGGTTCAACTATAGTTCGGCCTGGAACAAATGTCAAGCAGGCTTGCTAAACCTAATTTTTTACGCTTTTGCCTATAATATAATGGAAGGGCGGTGCGGGGCGGGCCAGGGCGCGCCAGCCGGGGCTTTGCGCTGAAAACCCGCCAATCATTTAAATATTTACCTCAACGCCCCGGCTGGTAAACTTAAAAGAACATACGCGCATAAGTTTTAGCGGAATTATATATTGCAACATGTTTAGAAGGAGATACCTATGTCATTTTTGCTGCGTTATGGCCTGATTACGGCCATGTTGGTTTGGGGCGCCATTGCCTGCGCCCAAAGCCAGGAAGGCGCGCGGGCGCCGCAACAAGAGCCACCCCAACAACTAGCCGAAAACGCCACCCTGTGGCCTCGCACCCTGGAGAGCCAAGGCATTAAAGTCACTATTTACCAGCCCCAGCTTGATGCCTGGGACGGCCGCAATTTACAGGGCCACGCCGCCATTGCCGCGCAGTTTGCGGATTTGCCCCAGCCCCTCTACGGGGTGGTTAACCTAAGCGGCTTCACCCAGGTTAACAAAGACACCCGCACGGTAAGCCTAAGCGGCATCACTGGTTTTGACGTGGTTTTCCCTTCGGCGCCGGAGCGCGAAGCCGCCTTTGTGGCGGCCATGCGCCAGCCCATGCTGCAAGGCGTGGAGTACATGTCGCTAGACCATTTGCAGGCCGCGGCCGCTATTTTGGAAGTGCGGGATGACGCCCTGAAGATACAGGTGCGCAACAACCCGCCGCGCATTATTTTTGCCTACCAGCCCGCGCTGTTGGTGAATGTGGACGGAGAGCCCCACTGGCAAACCATGCCCAGCGGCATTAAGCGCCTGTTAAACACCCGGGTGCTGCTGGTGCAAGATGGCGGCTTTTATTATCTGCATTTTTTAGACGGCTACCTTGCCGCCAGCAGTTTAAACGGCGCCTACCAGGCGGTGGCCAAACCCGGCTGGGCCAACCATGTGGAAAGGGAAGTGGCGGGCAAGGTGGATATGCTCAGCGGCGACGGCAAGTCCACCATTGCCAAGCTTAAGCAACTGCCGGTGGTGTATGTGGCCACCCAGCCCACCGAGCTCATTGTAATGAACGGCCAGCCCAATTACGCCACGTTGGAAGGCACCAACCTGCTGTATGTCACCAACACCTCGGCCAATGTTTTCAAATCCATGGACACCCAGAAAAACTATGTGCTCCTTTCCGGCCGCTGGTTCGCGGCCAATAGCTTAAACGGCCCCTGGGCTTACGTCTCTTCCCTGGACTTGCCGGCCGACTTTAAAAACATTCCCGACAATTCGGTAAAAGAAAACGTAAAGGCCTCGGTGGCCGGCACGCCGCAAGCGCGCGAGGCGCTTATTGCCAGCCAAATTCCCCAAACCGCGCAGATAAACCGCAGAACCACCACTTTTAAACCCACTCTGGACGGCCCGCCGGCTTATGCCCCCATTACCGGCACCATAATGCAGTATGTGCGCAACAGCCCCGACCCCATCATTAAAGTGGGCACCACCCTTTATGCCCTGCACAATGCCGTGTGGTTTACCGCCTCTAAAATAGAAGGCCCCTGGACGGTGGCCACCAGCGTTCCGCCGGTAATTTACACCATACCGGCGTCTTCGCCCCTGCACTACGCCACCTATGTGAAAATTTACAATGTTACCGACGAATACGTGGAAGAGGGCTACACCCCCGGCTATTACGGGGCCGTGGTTAATCAGGACGGGCAGGTGGTGTATGGCTCTGGCTACACCTACAGCTCCTGGACGCAAAACAACTGGTACGGCTACCCGCCCACCTATGGCTGCGGGGCCGATATGTGCTGGACGCCTTTCATGGGCTGGGCTTTCGGTTTTGGCTTCGGCCTTATAATGTCCGACATGTGGTACGACGACTACGACTACTGGTATCCGCCCACGCCCTGGTGGGGGCCCTACTATTATATACCGCCCTATTACCAGGGCGACCACGCGGCCTGGGGCCCCAACGGCTGGGCCGCCACCACCGGCAATGTGTACCACAACTGGGGCAGCACCCAGGTGGTAAGCCGCGCCAACGCCGGTTTTGATGCGGTTAGCGGCAACCGCTTTGCCGGCAGTTATGGCCGGGCCTACAACTCGCGCACCGGCACAGTGGCGGTGGGGGGACGCGGGGCCGTGCAAAACGTATATAGCGGCCGCTATGCGGCGGGCCATGCCGGCGCGGCCTACAACCCCACCAGCGGCGCGGCCGCGGCCGGCGGCCGGGCGCTGGTGGGCGGGCCGGACGGCCATGCGGTGGTGGGCCAGCACAATGTACGCACGGCTGACGGCGATGTTGTGCGTACCGGTTCGGTGCGCACCCAGGACGGCAGCGTGTTCCATGTTAATAACGACGTATACGGCACCCGCGACGGCCATGTCTACCGCTACAATCCCGACAACCCCGATCATTGGCAGCCCTTAAACCAGGGCGCCGGCTTGCAGGGCCGGCAGTATGAACAGCGCGACTTTAACCGCGACCGCTTAAACCAGGACATGCAGGCCAGGCAAATAGGCCAGCAGCGCAGCCAGGCCTTCCAGTCGCACGGCGGTTTTGGCGGGGGCGGCTTCCGTGGCGGCGGCGGCGGTTTTGGGGGCGGCGGCTTCCGTGGCGGGGGCGGTTTTGGCGGGGGCGGCTTTGGCGGCGGCGGCTTCCACGGCGGCGGCTTTGGCGGCGGCGGCTTCCGGCGCTAGCTAACATTAACCCAAGCAGGGGCGCTTTAGGCTCAGGCCTTATTAGTTGCTAATGGCTTCTGGAAGTTATTTCATAAATCCCCCTTAAAGGGGGATTTATGACGGAGCGCGAAGCAAAAAGTATGATTTTTGCTTAACTCCCGGCGGCTTGCGCCGCCGCGTAAGCCTGTTCCAGGCGGCGTTACAAGCCATTTATGAAATGGCTTGTAATTACTGTAGCTAAGCATATCGCTTAATCAGCACTGAGCCTAAGGCTCCCCTGCTTTTTACATTTCAAGGAAAGGCGCAAATGAAAGCAATAGTTTTGGCGGCCTGCGCGTTTTTGCTTATTGGCGCGGGCGCGGCCCTGGCCGCTAATGTGGACTACTGGCCCGACGGCAAGGTTCGCGCCATTGGCGGGCAAAGCGTGGACTACTGGCCCGACGGCAAGGTTCGCGCCATTGGCGGGCAAAGCGTGGACTACTGGCCCGACGGCAAGGCGCGCGCCATTGGCGGGCAAAGTGTGGACTACTGGCCCGACGGCAAGGTTCGCGCCATTGGCGGACAAAGCGTGAACTACTGGCCCGACGGCAAGGCGCGCGCCATTGGCGGGCAAAGCGTGGACTACTGGCCCGACGGCAAGGTTCGCGCCATTGGCGAGTGAAGGGGCCGTAAAAGCCCGGCCCCTGGCCTGGCTCAGCCTCTAATGGTTATGCCGGGCGGCCCCTTCAACTTTTCGGACAAAGGGCGGCGAAAAAATTAATTTTTTCGCCTTGCTTCTTGTGCGGGCGCCAAACAATGCTTAAAAATAAATAACGGAGTGGTAGTCCGGGTAGGGGCATTAGGAGATGCAACTATGGATTTTTTGAATGGAATGAATGCCTTAACTCTGATTTTCGCCACACTCTGCATCTTCGCTATAGCCTATAGGGTCTATGGCGTTTTTTTGGCCTACCGTGTGCTGCGCCTGGATGAAAACAGGCAAACACCCGCCGCCCGTTTTGCCGATGGCCACGATTATGTGGCTACCAACAAAAACGTACTTTTTGGCCACCATTTTGCCGCCATTGCCGCGGCCGGCCCCTTGGTGGGGCCGGTGTTGGCCGCCCAGTTCGGCTTTCTGCCAGGCGCGCTGTGGATCCTTATTGGCTGCGTATTGGGCGGGGCGGTGCATGATTTGGTGGTGCTTTTCGCCTCGGTGCGCCACAAAGCGCAAAGTTTGGCCACCATTGCCGAAAGGGAAATAGACCCCACCACCGGGGTGGTGGCGGCCATTGCCATTCTGTTTATTTTAATTCTTACTCTGGCCGGCCTGTCGCTGGCCTGCGTAAGCGCCATGCATAATGCCCCATGGTCGCTTTTTGTGGTATTCATGACCCTGCCCATTGCCGTATTAATGGGCGTTATCATGAAAGTGGGCGGCAACGCAAGGGCGGTTGCCTGGGCCAGTATAATAGGGGTTGCCCTTTTGCTGTTTGCGGTTTTAGGCGGGCACTTCATCACTAAGCCCGAAGCCTTGGGTGGTTTTTTCAACCTGGATTTATCCACAATTTCTTTGGCCATTCCCATTTATGGTTTTATAGCTTCAGTGCTGCCGGTATGGCTGCTTTTGGTCCCGCGTGACTATCTTTCCACTTATTTGAAGATTGGCACCATTGCCCTGCTGGCGATTGGCATAGTATTTGTGCGGCCAGACCTGGCCATGCCGGCCTTAACCCCTTTTACTTCCGGCGGCGGGCCTATCATTGGCGGGCCGGTGTTGCCTTTTGTCTTTATCACCATAGCCTGTGGCGCCATTTCCGGCTTCCACGCCATTATTGCCACCGGCACCACCCCCAAAATGATATCCAACGAAAAAGAAATTTTGTTTGTTGGCTACGGGGCTATGGTTGTGGAAGGCTTTGTGGCCATGATGGCGCTTATTGCCGCCTGTACCCTTATGCCGGGCGACTACTTTGCCATTAACACCGCCAAGGAAGCCTATGGCACATTGGTGGCCGCTCATCCCAATTTTGCGGTGCATGATCTGCCCTATTACGAAGCCGCCATTGGCATTGATCTGCATGGGCGTACCGGCGGCGCGGTGTCGCTGGCCGTGGGTATGGCGCACATCTTCCGAGCCATACCTTACATGGATGAGCTGGTGGCCTATTGGTACAACTACGCGGTAATGTTCGAGGCGGTCTTTATCCTTACCGCCATAGATGCCGGCACCCGGGTGGGCCGCTTCTTCCTGCAGGAGCTTGCGGGCAAGGGAATTAAGCGCTTTAACGATAAGAACTGGCTGCCCGGCATAATAATCAGCAGTGGTGTTTTTACTTTCATGTGGGGGTATCTGGTTTACACCGGCAACATAAGCAGCATCTGGCCTTTGTTTGGCTTAAGCAACCAATTGCTGGCCGCCTGCGCGCTTATTGTGTGTACCACCATGCTGTTGCGCATGAACAAGGGCGTTTACTGCCTGTGCACGGCCATACCCGGCATTTTCATGGCGGTTGTAACTTTCTGGGCCGGCTATTTGCAAATTACCACCAGCTACCTGCCCAATAACCAATACTTGCTGGCGGTGCTGGCGGTGGTGGTGCTGGCGCTGATGCTCATTGTTTTTGTGGGCGCCTTCCGCAAGTGGATACAGCTCATGGGCATACATTCCACCATTTTAGATGAGTACGGCGTGCCGGTAAAGGTGCGGGTGCCAGAATAATTTAAACCAGCTTTTGCAAAGGGCGCCGGGGTTTGCTCCCGGCGCCCTTTATGGCTTTGCCCTACATTTCACATTACATGCTGTTTGCCAAAGGTCTGTCTGGGGTGGGTAAAATAAGCCGCGCTTTTATCATTTCATTTGGAAGCAATCGCGCATAATTTCATAAATGGCTTCCAGCACGGCCAAGAACCGGCGGCGTTACAAGCCATGCCTTAAATGGCTTGCGGGCGTTATATCGCGTGCTGTTAGCCGGCGGCCCGCCTTGGCGTTTGCGCGGGGATGACAAATCATCTTATTGCTAATAGCAAATGTTTCATGAGCCCTGACCCTAGCCTAAAATGGCGTTTTCAGGCGAAATGTTCTTGAACTTAAAAACGCCAATCCTGTCAGGATTTTTAAGTTCGGTGACTATAACGGTCTTTCCCCTACACGGAGCGCGGGAACCTCTAAAGCCTTAATGGAAGCAAACTGTCAGTTTTTTCATCCATTGCCCTTATTTGCTTGCCATAGCACTCAATAATAGTGTAAGCTAAAAAACAAGGCAAGCCGCCCGCTTCAACCACCCTGCCCGCCATCAACGCTTGCCGTTCCAATTGTTAAATTAGTTAGTTATCTATGGCCAGGCCCCTCCCCGCGCTAGGCGCGCGGCGGCGCCCTAACGGTTAACTTGTTAAGCTTTATTGTATTTTTATTAATGTCTTAGCATTATTACCATATATTAAAACAGGAGTTGTTTATGCCCAAACTATTTACGCCCCTTGCGGGCCTGGCCCTTTTACTGGCCCTGGCCGCCCCGGTTGCTGCCGCCCCCACCCCGGTAAACCCCAATGCTTCCGACGCCAGTGCCCTGTGGAACATAAAACAAACCAACGACGCCAACAACCAGCTTAACGGCGCTAACTGGGACAACAGCAATTACAGCACCGATACTTTTGGCGTAAACGGGGTAACCTGGAGCAACGCCGGCCCTGGCGCCCAGGTTACCGCGCTGGATGTTAGCTTCAAGCGGCTGAGCGGCGGCCTTAGCGCCAGCGGCATGGGCGCTTTGACCACCCTTTACGCCAGCAACAACGCGCTTACCAGCCTGAATGTGAGCCAAAACCCCAACCTGGAAACCCTTTACGCCTACAACAACGCACTGACCAGCCTGGATGTCAGCAACAACACCAACCTGACATCCCTTCTGGCCCACAACAACGCGCTGACCAGCCTGGATGTCAGCAACAACCCCAACCTGAAAACCCTTTACGCCCACAACAACGCGCTGACCAGCCTGAATGTCAGCCAAAACCCCAACCTGCTAATCCTTTACGCCAGCAACAACGCGCTGACCAGCCTGAATGTCAGCCAAAACCCCAACCTGGTAGAGCTTTACGCCAACTACAACGAGCTTAGCAGCCTGGATGTAAGCCAAAACCCCAACCTGGAAACCCTTAGCGCCGGCTTCAACGCGCTGACCAGCCTGAATGTCAGCCAAAACCCCAACCTGCTAATCCTTTACGCCAGCTACAACGCGCTGACCAGCCTGAATGTCAGCCACAACCCCAACCTGCTAACGCTTGACGCCAACAGCAACGCGCTGACCAGCCTGAATGTCAGCCAAAACCCCAACCTGGAAACCCTTGACGCCAGCTACAACGCGCTTAGCAGCCTGGATGTCAGCCAAAACCCCAACCTGCGAACCCTTTACGCCTACAGCAACGCGCTGACCAGCCTGGATGTAAGCCAAAACCCCAACCTGCTAACCCTTGACCTAAGCTACAACCCGCTAAGCGGGCTTAACCTGGCCGGCCAAAACAGCCTTACCAGCCTTGGCCTGGCCGGCACCGGCCTGCACTTTGATGCCAGCCTGGGCCTGCCGACCGGCCGCCTGGCCGCGCTTAGCGGCGCGGCCATGGATATGGGGCAACTGGCCGATGAAAACTTCAGCCTGCTGCCCGGGCTAAGAAGCCTCATCATACACGACGAAAGCGCGGCCAGCATAAGCCTGCCCGCGGCCAGCGGCCTTAGCCCGGCCCAGATTAACGCCCTTACCATACGCGCGCCTTTGGCCGCCAGCCTGGATGTAAGCGCCTTTGCCCCCACCCTG
>JAVBVK010000022.1:0-55126 GCA_031554335.1 Desulfarculales bacterium | reverse complement strand
GCGCGGTGGTCAACCTCAGCAACAGCAACTTAACCGCCCATGGGGCCAATACCATAGGCATTGTCGCCAGCGCCGCCAACAGCGTCAGCGCTGTTTTCAACATGTCAGGCGGATCGCTCAGCAGCACCGCCCAGGCCATAGACCTTATGAGTTCCAACCCGGCAAGCAGCGTGCACCAGCTAAATTTCACGGACAACGCGCGGGTGAGCGGCGGGCCCATGGTTCCCGGCGGGCCCGATATTCTGTTAAACGCCGGCGCTTCCGGCCGGGGTGTGCTGCGGGCCGAGCGTGGCGCGGTGCTAAGCGGCGACATACAGGCAATGGTGCAGAACAGCGTGGATGTATTTTTGACTAACGGCGCGCTGTGGAGCGGCGCGGGCCGCAACATAGGAGCCATGTCGGTGGCGGGCGGCGCGCTGTGGGATATAACCGGCAATTCCGATGTGCAGTCGCTCAGCCTTAGCCAGGGCGGGGCCAGCTTTGCCCCCCATGGCGACACCGACTACCGCACCCTTACCGTGCGCGGCGACTACAGCGGCGCGGAAGGGGTGGTGGGCCTTAACACCAGCCTTGGCGGCAGCAATTCGCCCAGCGACCAGTTGGTGGTTTTGGGTAACACATCAGGCACCAGCCTGCTGCGCGTACGCAATACCGACGGCCACGGCGCCCTGACCGAGGGCGACGGCATCCCGGTAATTTTGGTACAGGGAGACACCGCCGGCTCCTTCCGCCTGCTGGGCCGGGCCGCGGCCGGGCTTTACGAATACAGCCTGCGCCGGGGCGGGGCGGACGGCAACTGGTACTTGCACAGCGAATATCCGCCCACCCCGCCCGAACCCCCGGTTCCGCCCAGCCCGCCGGTTCCGCCCAATCCCGACCCTCCGCCCAACATCCGGCCGGAAGCGCCCCTGGTCACCACCTTTATTCCCCTGGGCCGGGAATACGGCTACAGCATGCTGGATACCCTGCACCAGCGGGTGGGCGAAAGCCGCACTGGCAGCATGGCGCTAAAGCAGCCTGAAGCCGCGCGGGAAGAATCGCCTCAGGCGCCGGAAAGCGAAAAATGGTTTGCCAGCACCTGGGGCCGGGCTCTGGGCAACCGCCTTTTTCACGGGGCGGGCGGCAGGTTTATGGACTATGGCGTGGACTACGACTACAGCATGGGCGGCCTGCAAGCGGGCATGGACATATATAGCAACCAGAACCCGAACGGTTCCCGCAACCATGTGGGCGCCTACATAGGCTACGGCCGTATGGCCGCCAGCGTGGGCAATGTTTACCAGGGCGAGGCCGGCGACGCCGACATGGACGGTTATTCTCTGGGCGCCTACTGGACCCGCTACAATGAGGCCGACGGCAAAGGCTGGTATACCGACTTGGTTTTGCAGGGCTCCCTATATTATGTGCGCGCCAACTCCAACCTAAACGAGCTGGTAAGCAACAACGGCTGTGGTTTGCTGGCCTCGGCGGAAACCGGCTATGCCTTTGATCTTGGCGATGGCCTTACCCTGGAGCCGCAGGCCCAGCTTGCGGTGCAAAACGTGTTTTTCGACGATACCAGCGACAGCTATGGAGCTTTTTCCTTTGACGACGGCACCTCTTTGCGCGGCCGGCTGGGCCTGCGCCTGGCCAAGCTGTGGAACATGGGGGATGAGAAAGCGCCGCGCGATTTATCCATCTGGCTGAGGGCCAATGTGTGGAAGGAGTTTCTGGGCGACAGCACAACCACCGTATCCACCCTGCGCGGCCACAACCCCATTGACGTGACCTCTGGCGCTGACAGCCTGTGGGGTGAGATTGGCCTTGGCGTTTCAGGACAGGTGAGCGAAAACCTAAGCCTGTTTGTCACAGGCGGTTATCTCAATTCGTTGGAAGGCGACAGCAGCCGTAAAGGCTGGGATGCCAGGCTTGGCATAATTTACAGATGGTAGCGGCGTATGGTTTCGCCATAAACCACGCTTGCAAGGCGAAACGACCTTGAACTCAGGAATACTAACACTGTTAGTATTCCTGAGTTAGTCAACTATAGAAAAAACGGCGGCGGCAATTGATACATTGCCGCCGCCGTTTTTTGAGGGGATGCGGGATGTTTTAGAATTTCATTTCCAGGCCGCCGAAAAGGCTGTGGCTTTGGCTATTGGCGCCAAATTCGCCCTCATAGCCCAGCTTGAAGCTCAGCCAGTTGTAGTCCAGCATGCCCAGGCTTAGCATGGCTCCCACCCTGGCCCTGTCGCGGTCGCTGCTTACAGAAACCGCGTCGTACCAGCCGGGCGCGTTAACAAAGGCGTTGCGGCCGCTTATGCTATTGTCGGCAAATTCATGCACCCAGGCCACATTCAGGCTGGGGGTAAAAGTTATGCAATTGCCGCCCACTATTTCATGCTTAACTTCCACGCCTAAAACGCTGGTAAAGCTGTCGGCATCCGTGCTGTCCAGCTTCATGGCCCATACGCTGCCGCTTTCGCTGAACTCGTCTTGCTGCAAGTGCTGGTAGCGCAACTCCAGATAAGGGGTTAAGGTGCCGTTTTGCCAGGGCGTGAAATCATAGCCCAGAGCCGCGCCCACCCCGAATACCTGCTGGTTGTAGTCGCCGCTGTTGGAAGCCCAGCCGCCCGGCACCGGGGTGTTGCGGGTGCTGTCGTTACTTGTGCTGGCATAGCTTAAGTCGGCGCGCAGGTCAAAGCCGCTTTCAAACAGGTACTGGCCAAACAGGCCACCCTGCCAGGTCTGGCTTTCCACATCGGCATGCAGGCTGTCATACACGGTTTTACCCGTGCCAAAAGCCAGGTATGCGCCGGCGGAGAGGTTGGGGTTGAAGTCGTAGCCAGCGCCCACCACCAATCCGCTCAGGCGGCTGTTGTAGCCCTGGTAGTTATCCACATCACCCTGATGGGAGGAGTTGCCCAGATAGCCGGCAAATACATGCAGCGGCTTGGCTTTGACGGCAAGGGCCTCCAGCCCGTCCACCGCCACCAGGCAGGCGTTATCGCGCCGGCTTATCTGGAACATGTTCCAGGCCTGGCTGGCTATGCCGGACGAGGTGTCCAGCGCCACCTGTCCCTGGGTTAAGTTGGCTTCCTGGCTGTAAACCACAATGTTGTTCTTAATCGCCTGGTAGTAGGGCGTGTGTTGCTCCGCGGGCAGCGAGGCCAGGGTGCTTTGGAACACCTGGTTCAGGCCCTTGCGGTCGCTCAAGATGTTGGGGTAGTTATTAAGCCAATTAGCAAGTCCGGCGTTGTTTGCCTGTAAATACAGGTCCGTGCCGCTGCCGCCCACTAGCCCCAGGCGCAAAAAGTTATCCGACGGGTTAAGCACGGTAAAGTCGCCAATGGCCGGTGTATTGGTTCCGCTGGCCACCAGCCAGGCGTCGTTGATATCGGCAAAGCCTATATAGCTGGCGGTAATTGTGGTGCCGTTGGCGGTCATGCCGCTTGGATTGCTGAACATGGCCAATTGCCGCTCGCGTCCGTGAAGTTGCGGAATTAAGGTAGCCGCGCCCAGTTGCACAACTAAGGGGTTGTTAAGGCTGCTGCGCAGGGTAAAGCTTTTGTCCAGAACCACCGTGCCGGCGCTGGCGGCAAAGGTGGCGCCGCCTTCGGCGTTCCAGTTGTTGTCTCCACTCATGTGCAAGAGCCCGGCGTTGGCCTTATGGAAGGCAAAGGTTTTGCTGTTGTTCATATCAACCGTCATGGGGTCATGCAAAAGCACCTGCCCGTCGCCTTGCACATTTAGCAAGGCATTGGCCTCAGAATCTAAGTTGTCATAGCGCACCATGGCTATGCCGCTTGGCTGGCTTACCCCGTTAAGGCTGGCGGTGTTACCGCTGAATAACAGGCTTTTGCCGGCTTCAGCCAGCAGGTTAACGGTAATGGAGTTGCTGTCGGTGGTGTTAAGAGCCATGCCTCCGCCCAAGGCGGCGCCCGCCACGCCGTGGGCGCTGGCTGTGTTATTGGTGAACAGGGCGTTTTTCAAGGTTAAGGTGGTGTCGTTGGCGCCGGGAGAACTAACAAAAAGCCCGCCGCCATAGGCATTGGCCTGGCCGCTTTGGCTTTCGGCCCGTGCGCTGTTACCAATAAAAGAGCCTTCCACTATGCCGTTTAGGTTCCGCGCGTTAGCCCCGCCGCCGCTGGCGTTGGCTTGCCCGCTTTGGCTGCTGGCGCTAGCGCTGTTGTTGGTAAAAGTAGCGTTTAGGTTGCCGTTAAGAGCATTGGGGGTGTTGTTGCCCACATTCATGCCGCCGCCGTGAGCTCCGGTTTGCCCGCTTTGGCTGCTGGCGCTTGCCGTGTTATTAGTAAAGATGGCGCTTACATCGCCGGTGAGTTCGTCGTTTACAAATAGCCCGCCGCCGCTGTTATAAACGTCGCCTATCTGGCTGCTGGCGCTTGCCGTGTTATTGGTATAGACGCCGGTAACGTTACCGGTAACAGCGCCCGCGTACATTCCGCCGCCATGGCTGACAACAACGCCCGCATTACCGCTGGCGCTCGCCGTGTTACCATTGAAGTTGCTGGTAATCTCCCCGTCGGCCGCGACAATTGTCGTGACATATGCCCCGCCGCCATAAGCCTGGGCGCTGGTGGTTGCGTCTCCATTGTTTACTGTGCCCTCAACACTATTGTTGTTAAAGGCGCTATATAGGCCGCCCTGAATGGAGGTGGCATATAGAGCGCCGCCGCGGACCTGGGCACTGCTGCTCTGGCTGCTGGCCTGCGCACGGTTATCGTTAAAGCCCCCGCTGATATTGCCCCGAACAGCTTCGGCATATAAACCGCCGCCACGGGCGTAAGACCAGCGAGTGCCGCTATTGTTGGTGGCGGTTGCAATACTGTTGCCCGTGAAGGCGCTGGTAACATTACCGGTAATAGAGCTGGCGTAGATACCGCCGCCGCTGGCGACGGCTTGGCCGGTTTGGCTGCTGGCCTGCGCGCGGTTGGCGCTGAAGGCTCCGCTTATGTTGCCAGTGAAAGTATGCAGGCGGGCGGCGCCATGGCCGTAGGCGCTAGCGGCTTGGCTGCTGGCGTTCACACTGTTGTTGGTGAATGAGGCGCTGATATTGCCGGTAAAAGCACCGCCCACATATATGCCGCTACCGCCTCCGGTAGCGGTTTGCCCCTGGCCGGTAGCGGCCGCGCTGTTACTGTCGAAGGCGCCGCTAACGTTGCCGGTATACGAGCCAAACACATACACCGCGCCGCCTAGGGCGCTGGGGGGCATGCCTTGAATGACGACGCTGGTTTTGTTGCCAGTAAAGTTGCTGGCTATGTCGCCGTTGAGTGAGCCAGCTATATGTACCGCGCCCCCGTAAGCGGCGGCGGCTGTGGCGGTGGAATGTTGGCAATCTTTTATGGTTAGATTGGAGCCCAGGCTTAAGGTGGCCGGGCCGGTGGCTATAAACGCTCGATTTGCCTGCCCGCCATCTATGGTAACGACATGGGGGCTGTCGAGAATTATGTGTTTATTGCGGATATCGATGGGGGTTAACAGGGCTATGTTGGTTACGTGGCCGGCAAAGGTTATGTTGTCGCCGGCGGCTGAAGAGAGGATAATCGCGCGCAGGCTGCCGGGGCCGCCATCGGCGCCGTTGTTTACAACCAGCGGCGCCGGGGCCGCCACCACCGGGTCGGCCAACAAGAAAAACAAACTCAGGAACTTGATGATTTTTTGGTTGAATCTTAGCCGCATAATAAAATTTCCCGCTTGTAAAAATATGCAAATGTAATGTTACTCTGAAAATGTCGTCCTCAGGCCGCCCGTATGCGGCCTTTGTATCTTATCCACGAAGCCAGCAGCCTGGCCAAGCAGGCCATTAGGCGTTCTTTGGGGGTGCCTGTAAAAAAGCGCGCAAGCATATACGCAGCCTCCGCAATGGCAAGCCGGGCGAGAGCAAGGCGCAATAATTTGCCGGCCTGCCTGGGCTGGCAAGGCTGATGCCCGCTTATTGGGTATTTATGGAAAATGGCGCCAACGCCGCGGAGCGGGCTGGCCAGGTGGAAAGTTTCAGCTTGTCCGCATTTTGTTCCCCGCCACGCAATCCCACAACTATTTCGTTGTTCGGCGGAAGAGCGCGGCGGGTTGGGGGGTGGGGCAAGATCGCCGTAATAATTGGCACGGCAAAAAACCAGATGGTTGGTCAAACGGTAATTTCTGACATAACACGATGATGACATTAATTCTTGTCAAAGCAATTGCGGCGGCTATTATGCAATTTTTTTATTCTGCAAAAATAATATATTGGATGCGTCCGCAATTCCATGTCCTTATAATGTTATTAAACTCGCTGATACTTTCTTCGGACAATAAACTTAAATTTAACAATCTTCATTATTAGTGTTTTTAAATTAATACATCATTATTACCGCGCAACCGCGTTAGCCGGGAACTGTGCTCTTGCAATAAATGATTTCATATTAATTTTTAGTATTATCGCCTAGTTAATTAAAGTTTTTAACAGTAAAAAATTTATTTTAATTGAAAAATTAATTCAACCGCGTCCACCTCCATTCAACATTACCTATTGAAGCTTGCAACTAAAGAAGTTAAGCCGCAACTAACGAGCGGGTAAACTATTAATGGCCAGGAGCTTTGCGGTGAAGGTTTGGTAATGATAGGCGTCGGGTAGCGGGCAGCCGCCAATAAATATTCCCCCAGCTATAAAATGCATAAAATCGCACTGCCGGCCAGGCTGAAGCCTTGACCAGCGATAAACGCGTTTTAACATATAGTTATAAGAATTTCAAAATATATGGGTTTATAGTCAGCTTTTATAAATAACGCATCAATGATTACGCAAAGATAGACAACATGGCTGGCAATACGGCATCATCTGAAACCTCCACCACAGCGCTAGGCGCCCAAGGCGGCACCGCGTACAAGAACAAAACGGCAGGCGACAAAAAAAATGGCGCCCGTTGGCTGCTGCCTTACACTTCCCGACAAATAAACCGGGTTTACTTGCTATCATTGGCAATTTGCCTGGCCTTTTTGGCTTTGGGCCTGATTTTCATTCTTTATTCCAGTAAGTTAAGCCGGCAGGAGACGGTGGGCTATATTGAGCATGCCACGCGGCAGATAACCTATGCGGTTGATGAGCATATAAGAAAAGAATTTCAAAATCTAATGGCGGCGGCCACTGTGGCTGAAAGCGAAAACCTGTTATCTGAAGATATTACCATTCACAGCCTGATAAAGGGTTTGGGTGAATATAACCGCTATGTGGTCATTGGCCTGGCCGATAGCAGCGGGCAAGCCCAATGGCGGGATAATTACGGCCGCCACCATCGTGGCGACAGAAGCGGGGACGATTTTATCAGCCAGGCGCTGACAGGTAAAAACGTGCTTACCGACACCCGCCGCGACGCTATAAGCGGTATTGCGGTTAATTATTACGCGGTGCCTGTTTACAGCATCGGCAATGGTAGAATAAAGGGAGTGCTGTTTGCCGCCGACCGGGAAGACGAATTGCGCACAATTACCGAGCACTCACTCTATATCGGCAAAGGTCTGGCCCATATCATCAACAGCAACGGCGAATATGTGGTAATGTCTGATAGCGACCTGGTCATCAGCCTGGGCGGCAATATTTTCAACCTGGCCATGCCGCTAGACGCGGCCATAGTGCGGCAGATACGCGAAAACCTGGCGGCCGGGCGCAGCGGGCACTTGGAAAAAAGCTTTTATGGCCAGGAGCGGCTGACAGCCTATGCGCCGCTTGATATAAACGACTGGTTCGTGTTTTATGCGATACCGGAAGAGATGGTGAGCGCGGGGCTCAAAAATATGACGATTTGCGCGGTGGCGGTTATCAGCATAGCGCTGGCCGTGTATATCCTCTTTATTGTTTTCATTCGCCAAATCAATAACCATAGCCGTCGTTCTTTGGAAACGCTGGCTTTTACTGATCAGCTTACGGGAAAGCGCAACTATCAAAAGTTTTTGCTGGACGCCAGCGAGGCGCTTAATGGCAACAAAGGCGAGCGCTATGCGCTTTGCTATAGCGATATTAAAGACTTTAGATACATAAACAATCTATTCGGGCGTACTGTGGGCGACCACCTGCTTCGCTACTGGGCGGATTTCCTCGATGAAATGACTCAACCGGGAGAAATTTTTGGCCGCGTGGGCGCGGACGTTTTTGTGGAATTGCGCAAATATCATACCCGTCAGGAAATGGAAGCGCGCTTTGCGAGCATAAAAAGCCGCCTGGCCGTCTTTCCAGAATTTTTGGGGCATGGCTACAAGGTGGAAGTGTATGCGGGGATTTATGTTATCGAAGACGACGATGAAAACTTGAGTTTAAGCGCCATGTTGGATCTGGCTATTAGCGCGCAAAAAATAGCCAAAACCCAGAACACGTGCGACCAGCCCTGCTTTTATTCCCACGAAATGGGCGCCCAAAAACTATGGGAAACCGAAGTGGAGGCCAAAATGGAGGCCGCGCTGGAGCACAACGAATTTCAGATGTACCTGCAGCCTAAAATCGATATCCAGCATCATGATCGCATTATGGGCGCCGAGGCGCTGGTGCGCTGGGTTTCACCGGAAAAGGGGATAATTTCACCGCAAAAATTTATCCATATCTTTGAACAAAACGGCTTTATTGTCAAGCTGGACCGCTTTATGTTTGCCGCCGCCTGCGACTACTATCAGAACGTTGTGCTCAAAGAAGGGCTCCCTTTGATATTGTCGGTGAATGTGTCGCGCTTAAGCCTTATGCAGCCCGGTTTTGTGCAAACCTATAAATTGATAAAGGAAGAGCACGGCATTCCCGACAACTGTCTGGAACTGGAATTTACCGAAAGCCTGGTGTTTGAAAACCATGCGCTTTTCAGCAGCATTGTCAGCGAATGCAAGCATAGCGGCTTTTTATGTTCATTAGACGATTTCGGTTCAGGCTACTCCGCGCTTAACCTGTTGCGTTCCATTCATGTGGATGTGTTAAAATTGGACAGGTCTTTTTTCATGCATGACGACGAGGCGGAACGCGGCTGCAGGTTGGTGGAAAATATTGTTAATATGGCCAAGGCGCTGGATATGAAAACAGTGGCTGAGGGCGTTGATAGCAGATTTTTACTTGAACAGCTAAGACACATGGGCTGCGACATGGTGCAAGGCTACGTCTTTGCCAAACCCATGCCTGCCGAGGAATTTACCGCTTTCGCGCAAGCCTGGGATGGCAACGGCGCGGTGGTTGATTATACCATTTAGCCGCGCCCCTTTCTCTCCACCCAAGGGCCCAAGCGTTTGACAAAAGCAGCCTCAACCCCGTGATAGCGGGCAAATCTTGAACACCCAGCCTCAAAATTAAGCAAATAACCAGGCACTAAAATACCCGGCGCGTTGCCGCGCGGGCCATGGCCCGCCGCCAAATTAATCATGATTTGAAATATTATGGTTTCAATCATAAATTTTATTTTGTATAATTATATTTTTATAACAGAGATAGATAATATGATTGACAATATCAAACGCCACGCGGTTTTCGACGGTAGCGGCAATCAATTTTCAAGCGAGGACGGCGTTGCGCATAATGGCGGCGGCAAAAAAAGCAACTCTGGTTGGCCGCTGTCCCACGCCTCTTCAAAAGTAAACCGTATCTATTATCTGGCCTTGGCGGTCATTCTGGTTTTTATGGGCCTGGGGTTGGCCTTTATTCTTTACTGTAGCGAAGTTAGCAAAGAGGATACCGTAGGTTATATTCAGGGTGCCACCCAGCAGATAACTTTTGCCCTGGAACAGCATGTGAAAGACGAGTTTCAGACGCTGATGGCTTCGGCCACCGCGGCTGAAGATGAAAACCCGCTGGCCGAGAGCGCGACCATACGTAATTTGATAAAAGGTATGGGCGAATACAATAGCTATGTGGCCATAGGCCTGGCTGACAGCAGCGGCCAAGCCCTGTGGCGGGACATTTATGGACGCCAGCACCACAGCGATATGAGCGGCGAGGATTTTATTCAACAAGCGCTGACTGGCAAAAACACACTCACCTCTCCCCGGCTGGACACGGTGAGCGGCCTTGAGGTTAACTACTACGCGGTGCCGATTTACCTGACCGGCAGCGACAAGATAAAAGGCGCGTTGTTTGTTGCCGACCAGGAGGACAAACTGCGCAATATAGTGGAACACTCGCTTTATGCCGGCCTGGGGTTGGCTCATATTATAAACCGTAACGGCGATTATGTGATAGAGTCTAAAAGCAGTCTGGCCACAATGGTGACGCTGGGGGGCGGCATTTTCAATCTGCGTATTCCGTGGGATACGGCCATGGAAAAGCGTATTCGCGATGATTTGGCCAACGGGCGCAGCGGGCGGGTGGAAAAGGACTTTTACGGGCAAAACCGGCTGATAGCCTATGCCCCGCTCAAGATAAACGACTGGTATGTGTTTTACGCGGTGCCGGAAAATATGGTGAGCGCCGGCTTGAAAAGCCTTACCATTGGCGCGGTGGTTATTATCAGCGTGGCGGTAGCCCTGTTTATACTTTTCATTGTGCTCATTCGCCAGGCCAACAACCAAAGCCGCCAGTCTCTGGAAACCCTGGCTTTTGTTGACCCGCTAACCCAAAAACGCAATTATCAGAAATTTTTGCTGGAGGGCACAGAGCTGCTGCGCGTTAATAAAGGCACACGCTACGCGCTTTGCTATAGCGACATAAAAGGTTTTAGATACATTAACGGCTTGTTCGGGCGGGCGGTAGGTGACCATCTGCTTTGCTACTGGGCGGATTTTCTTGATGAAATAACCTATCCTGGTGAGGTGTTCGGGCGAATGGGCGCTGATGTTTTTGTGTCCTTGCGTAAATATCGCACCCGCCAGGAAATTGAGGCGCGCGTTGCCGGCGCAAGCAGCCGTTTGGCCGTATTTCCTGAAACCTTGGCCCGTGGCTACAAGGTGGAAGCTTACTCCGGCATTTATGTTATAGACGACAGCGATGAAGGCTTGAGTTTAAGCGCCATGCTGGACAGGGCCATCAGCGCGCACAAAATGGCCAAAGCCCAGGACAACGGGGACAGGCTTCGTTTTTATTCCCATGAAATGGGCGTGCAAAAGTTATGGGAGGCGGAGGTGGAAGCCAAGATGGAAGCCGCCCTGGAACACAACGAATTTAATATTTACCTTCAGCCCAAAATCGATATTCAGCACGACGACCGCATTATGGGCGCCGAGGCGCTGGTGCGTTGGGTTTCGCCAGAAAAAGGGGTTATTGCGCCCAAAGATTTTATCAAACTGTTCGAGCATAACGGCTTTATTGTAAAGCTGGACCGCTTTGTGTTTGAGGCCGCCTGCCGCTATTACAACGACAGCGTGATTAAATGCGGTCTGCCTCCTTATGTGCTGTCGGTCAATGTGTCGCGCTTAAGCCTCATGCAGCCAGATTTTGTCAGAATCTATCAAAATATTAAAGAACGCTATTCCATTCCTGATAAGTGCCTGGAGCTGGAATTTACTGAAAGCCTGGTGTTTGAGAACCACGCATTGTTCCGCAGCATTGTCAGAGAATGCCAGCACAGTGGTTTTCTGTGTTCGCTAGACGATTTCGGGGCGGGCTATTCCGCGCTCAATTTGCTGCGCTCTATTCATGTCGACGTGCTCAAGCTGGACGGCTTATTTTTTCAGGTGGATGATGAGGAAGAGCGGGGTTGCAAGCTGGTGGAAAATATTGTTAGCATGGCTAAATCTTTGGGTATGAAAACCGTGGCCGAAGGCGTGCACGCCGAGTCTATGGTGAAGCAACTAAGAGCCATGGGATGCGAGGCGGTGCAGGGCAATGTGTTCGCCGAGCCTATGCCGGCTGAAGAATTCCAGGCTTTTGTAGAGGTTTGGAATGGCTACAGGACTGCTATCAATTATATTATTTAGGCTAAGCACTCATTAAACGATACGCTTAGTTGCGGTAATCAGGTAATAAGCATAAGCAAGTTAAAAGCCTTGTTCATTGTGCGGAAGCGGCCTTAGCCGCTATCCGGAATACAGGCTGTTGTAAAATACATGAACCGCGGATAGCCACCGGTGGCGGCTTACGGGCGACAACAAAAACAATTAGCGCGGATGCAAGATGATGGGCAATTATAACTCATAATTAGCAATTAATGAGTCTCAAGCCTAGATAACCTGTTACGCCTTTTCCGTTTTATTTTTTCTACCCCAAAAAAAGGCTAACGCGCTTAACAGCAAAAGCCCAAGGCCCATGCACAGCAGGCAATTTTTGGTGCCCAACCATAAAATAAGAAAAAACGAAGTGGCTAAAGTGCCCAGCACACTGCCGCAGGTGGACATGGCATACAGCATGCCCGCGCCTTTACCGGCATGTTTGGCCTGCTTTACCAAAAGCTGCACCAAATAAGGCGACACCGCGCCTAAGAACATGGAGGGCAGGGTAAACAGGGCCAAACAGGCCAACAGCGGGCCGCCGCGCGGCCCTAAGTTAAGCTCGAAAATAAAATTGAAAAGCTCTTTGTAAAACCAAGGGCAGGCCAGTATGAACAGAGCGGGAAGCAAGATGATAAGACTTAAGCCGTTAAAGGTGCTGTGGCGGTCGGCAAGCTGCCCGCCGCCAAAATAGCCCGCGGCTAAACCCAGCATAAATACGCTGATTAAACTGCCCCACACAAAAATGCTGTCGCCGAAAAAGGGCGACAGCATGCGCGAGCCCAAAAGCTCAAAGCCCATGACAAAGGCCCCGCAAAAAAACGCCAGCGTATAAAGCACCAGGCCGTTTTGCTTAGTCGGCATAGCGCAGAATATTTACCGGGGCAAAGTCGTCGGTAAGCACTTCTTCGTTAACTTTAGGCGGCGGCATATATTCTTGCTGGATAATGGCATTGAGGTTAAGGCTGCCCGCCGGTATGTTGAGGGTTTTGGCCCGGCGTTCCAGTATTTCTTTGCTGAAGGGGGCGTTGTGGTTGGTAACCACAAAGATATAGTTACCCGAACCTTTGCTCTGGAAAAGATGCAGATCGCCGAATACCTCTTTGTAAGTATTTACCTGGGCGTTGAAATAGCGGTTCATCTCCTGGCTCCACACATTGCTGGCCAGCACCCCGTTGGGAGCCAAATGTTCTTTGCACAGTTGCAGAAATTCTTTAGTTGTCAAATGAAATGGTACGGAACTGTCGTTGTAGGCGTCTAAAAAAATAAAGTCATACTTGCGGGTGTTGCCCCGCAAAAAAACCCGGCCATCGGCCGCGCTCTCACGCATGTTGGCATCCAGCTTAAAATCAAAATACTCTTTGGCCACCCTGGTAACTTCCGGGTCTATTTCCACCAGATCCATCTGTACCCTGGGGTAAACAAGGCGGGTGTAGGCGGGCATGGTGCCCGCGCCCACGCCTATGTACAGAATTTGTTTTGGCTCTTTTTCCAGAAAGCACAAGGCCACAAAGGCGGTTTTGGTGTAGCCGTAGGTTAAAACCTCGGGGTGGCCGGGCAGTACCGCGCTTTGGTCGCCGCGCACCCGGTTAAAGGACAAAAAGCGTTTGCCCTCGGAATTTTCTCTGACCACAATGTGATGATACAGGGAATCTGTCTCGTAAAGAATTTTAGCCTTGGCAGACGTTGGCAGCATAAGCAGCGTTCCCAGTAAAAGCAGGAAAATATATTTCATAGTATCCTGTTTGCTAAAAAGCAAAAATTGTTAATTGCGCAGGGCGGCAATAGGGGCGGGCAGCCTGCCGCCGCGCTCCACAAATTTTTGCCCGCTGAAGGTACTTAGCGACATAACCGGAGCCCGGCCCAAAAGCCCGCCAAAGTCTACCGAATCGCCAGCTTGCAAACCAGGCGCGGGAATAACCCGTACGCCGGTGGTTTTGTTGTTGGCCATGCCAATGGCCAACTCGTCGGCAATCAAACCGGCCAGAGCATAGGCCGGGGTGTCGCCGGGCACGGCAAACATGTCCAAACCCACCGAGCACACGGCGGTCATGGCCTCCAGCTTTTCCAGGCTTAAGGCGCCGCATTCCACGGCCTCTATCATAGCCATGTCTTCGCTTACCGGAATAAAAGTGCCGGAAAGGCCGCCCACATGCCCACTGGCAAAAGCGCCGCCGCGTTTAACCGCGTCTATCAAAAGCGCCAAAGCGGCGGTGGTGCCGGGCGCGCCCACCCGTTCCAGGCCCATGCCCTCTAAAATGCGGCCCACCGAATCACCTATCATGGTAGTGGGGGCCAGGCTTATATCCACCACCCCAAAATTAACGCCCAGGCGTTCGGCCATTTGCCGGCCCACCATTTCGCCCGCTCTGGTTATTTTAAAGACCGTGCGGCGTATAATTTCGCTTAGCATGGTAAGGTCGCAGGTGGGGTGCTTTTCCACCACCGCGCGCACCACCCCGGGCCCGCTTATGCCCACGTTAATGCAGGCGTCGGCCTCGCCCGCGCCATGGAAGGCGCCGGCCATAAAGGGGTTGTCTTCCGGGGCGTTGGCAAAGCACACCAGCTTGGCGCAGGCAATGCCTTTGGGCGCGCCCGCCGCCATGTCTTTGAGCACCTGCCCCATGCGGGCTATGGCATCCATATTCATGCCCGCCTTGGTGCTGGCTAAATTGACAAAGCCGCACAGGCGCTGGGTTTGGCACAACACCTCGGGCAGCGCGTTTATCAGGCGCATGTCGGCCTTGGTGGCCGCCTTATGCACCAGCGCGCCATAGCCGCCAATAAAGTCTATGCCCGCGGCTAATGCCGCCCTGTCCAGGGCCTGGCCCAAAATAAGCGGGGCTTTTTCGTCCCCGCAGGCTTCCAGCAGCCAGGATGCCGGGGTAATGGAGATGCGTTTGTTGATAATGGGCAGGCCCAGCGAGTCGCTAACCTCGCCCGCGTGGCGCACCAGTTCGTTACCCATGCGGGTAAGGCGTTCCTCCACCGCGTCGGCCATTTTGCGGGCATCTGGATTTACCAGGTCTTTTAAGTTAACGCCCAGGGTTACAGTACGGATATCAAAATTGTGGAACAGGATCATGCTGGCCGTTTCAAAGGCCTCTTCTACACCTATGGCCATAGTTACACCCTGTGCATGGCTTTTAAGACAGCCTCGTTATGCACCATTACTTTAAGCTCCATGCCGCGCCCCAAGTTTTCCAATCCCTGGCGCAAATCCTGCGCGGCCAGATTGCTTTGGCTGATGTCGGCTAAAAGGGTCATAACAAAAATGCCGTCCATAATTTTTTGCTGCACGTCTTCAATGTTAATATTTTGCTCAAACAGGTAATTGCTAAACCGGGCAATAATGCCTTTTTTGTCCGAGCCCACCACCACCACAATAATTTTATCCATAGCTTTCACGCGTTAAGAGGGTTAGTTTTTACATACTCGCAATAGGGCGCCAAAGCGCATTGGCCGCATTTGGGCTTACGCGCCTGGCAAACGGCGCGGCCGTGGGCAATGAGCCGGTGGGAAAAGATGGTCCAGTCTTTTTCTGGCACAATGGCCATCAGGTCTCTTTCCAGCTTTTCCGGGTCTTCCTCCCCGCTTAAGCCCAAACGCCGGCTTAGCCTGCCCACATGGGTATCCACCGTTATGCCGGGTATGCCAAAGGCGTTGCCCAAAACCACGTTGGCGGTTTTGCGGCCCACGCCCGGTAGTTTAATGAGTTCTGCCAGCGTGGCCGGCACCTGGCCCTTATATTTTTCCACAATAACCAGCGCCGCGCCCTGTATTGCCTTGGCCTTGTTGCGAAAAAAACCGGTGGGGCGGATAAGCTCTTCCAATTCCGCCAAGCCGGCTTGGGCCGTTGCCGCCGGGGTGGGCAGCTTGGCGAACAGAGCTTTACCAACCTGGTTTACCCGCTCGTCGGTGCATTGGGCCGACAAAATAGTGGCCGCCAAAAGCTGCCAGGGGGTTGCAAACTCCAGGGAGCAGCGGGCGTCCGGATATAATTGGCCCAGCCGCTTTAACAGCTTGGCCACATCTTTGCTATTCAACCCCATCCACCACAGTTGCTTTTATAATTTCCACCGGGGTTACCGGCACATCGTCGTGGCCGCGCTGGGAAGTGGTGGGCACGGCCTTTATCTTGTTGACCACGCCATGGCCCTTAACAACCTTGCCAAACACGCAGTAGCCATAGCCCTGGGGGTTGGAGGCGGTATAATTGAGGAAGTCGTTATTTTTCACGTTAATGAAAAACTGGCTGGTGGCGCTGTGGGGGTCTCCGGTGCGGGCCATGGCCACGGTATAGGCTTCGTTTTTAAGGCCGTTGGCGGCTTCGTTTTCAATGGGGTCATTGGTGGGGCGCGGGCTCATGTTTTTATCCATGCCGCCGCCCTGAATCATAAAACCATTGATAACCCGGTGGAAAATGGTGCCGCTATAGTAGCCGGCATTGACATAGTTAAGAAAGTTTTCCACGGTATTAGGGGCTTGTTGGGCAAAAAGCTCCAGGTATATATCGCCCATACTTGTTTCAAGTTTAACCACAGGGTTGCTCCTTTGTTGGTTTTGCGCGTTAGCCATACCGGTAAAACCAAAGCCGATGACAGCCATAAACGCGCAGATAAAAATAATTTTAGTCATAATTCCCCCTACTAAGGCGAAAAGCCCTTTTGTTTGGTTTGCGAAAAGGATATTTTAGATTTCGCGCCCGCCAATAATGACTGGCAAATATAAAATTTGAACCATATATTTACCATAAAAACCGCCTGCTAGCAGCCAAGAGGTGGCAAGTGGGGCCGATTTGCGCGTCTGCTTGGGTTAACACAGTAAAATTATTAAGGTTTAAGGAAGTGTAAGTTATGGCCGAGATTTATAGCGCATGGAATTTAGGGGATGTCAAAATCAATAACCGCCTGGTGCGCAGCGCCACCTGGGAGGGCCTGGCTGAAGAGAACGGGCAGACCACCGCGCGCCTGATTGAGGCCATGGCCACCCTGGCGCAAAACAGGGTAGGGCTTATTATAAGCAGCAATTTATATGTTTCTGAAAACGGCAAGGCCCAAGTTAAGCAGGCTGGCATTTACAGCCAGGCCATGGTGCCGGGCTTAAGCAGCATGTGCGAGGCCGTGCACAAGCACAAAGGGGTAATTGCCGCCCAGCTGGCCCATGGCGGCGGGCATACCAAAAGCGCCTTTATTGGCAATACGCCGCCGCGCGGGCCCTCGGCCTTTTTTAACCCATTGCATCAAGAACAGGTGGAAGAGCTTAGCCTCGCTCAGATAGAAGATATTATTGCTGATTTTGGCCAGGCTGCCCGCCGTGCCAAAGCCTGTGGCTTTGATGCCGTGCAATTACACATGGCCCACGGCTATTTGTCCAACCAGTTTCTAAACCCCGCGCTCAATAAGCGCGCCGATGCATATGGCAACCGCCATTTATTTGCCCTTAACGTGTATAAGCAAGTGCGTCAGGAGCTGGGCGCGGGCTTCCCTGTATTTGCCAAAATCAATTCCGAGGACAGCCATGAGGGCATGCAGACTATAGAGCACGTGCTGCCGCTCTTGGCTGAGCTTGAAGGCCTGGACGCGGTGGAGGTAAGCGGCGGTCTGCGCTGGGGCACAAGCTTTGCGGATTCCCAGCTTTCGCCTTCGCGCCGGGTGACCAAGCCGGAGGAAGAAGGCTACTTTTTCGCCAATGCCGTGCGCATAAAAAAAGAAATGACCTGCCCGGTGATAAGCGTGGGCGGATGGCGCAGTAAGGCGCGGGTGGAAGAGGCGCTTGAGCAGGTGGACGCCATTGCTATGAGCAGGCCTCTTATTTCCCAGCCCGACTTGGCGCTTTTGTGGATGGCGGGTAAAAGTCCAAAAGCCCGCTGCGTTTCCTGCGACAAATGTTTTATTATAAACGCCCAGCAGGGCTTGAACTGCGCGTTCAACCTGCCCAGGCAGTAGCGCGTTTTTCAGTAGGCTGTGGTTTGGTTGCGCCCGCGGTTTTTGGCGCGGTACAGGCGGTCGTCCGCCTTTTTTACCTGCTCATCCAGGCTTTCGTTGGCAAGGCCACAGTAAACGCCCAAGCTTATAGTGCAGCGTATTTTTAAATTTTCATATGAAAATATACTGGCGGCTACCGTAATGCGCAGCCGTTCCGCAATGAGGGCGCCGTCCACCAAATTGGCCCCCGGCAGCAATATAATAAATTCCTCCCCCCCCCAGCGAAAAACCCGGTCGGCATCGCGTAGGTTGTCGTGCAGAAGCGTGGCAATATGCTTGATCATCATATCGCCTATTTGATGGCCATATTCGTCATTTATAAACTTAAAGTGATCGATGTCGGCCATAATAATGGCAAAGGGCTGGTCGCTACGTTTGCTCTGCGCTTGCAGCCAATGGAAATGGTCAGTGAAATCGCGGCGGTTGCCCAGGCCGGTCAAGGCATCGGTTATGGCGTCTTTTTCCAGGCGGGCAATGGCGCTGTTTAAGGCGCAAGCCATGCGGTGGCGCACAAATTCCGCCACCCAGGAAACAAAGAAAGTACCCAGTATGGCTAAAAAGAAAGTGGAGGTGCCATGGGCGGCAGAGGCGCGCAGGCACAAGGGCGCGAAAAAAAACATCATCAAAAGTAAGTAGCAAACAATAAAAAGCGCGGTGCCCCAGCGTAGCCCCAGGCAAAACATGATTATGGGCGGGGAGAGCAGAAAACACAATATGCTCAGTTGGCTTAGTTCGCCATAATAAAAAAGCAGATAAAAGCCCAAAAATAAAAAGGCCGCGCTGGCTACGCACAAAGGCAGGTAGCGGTAGGGTTGGCGGCTTTGCCAAATAATGCCAGCCAGCACCAGCAGGGTGGTGAAGATTAAAGGCGGCATAATTTCATAGTTATGCTGGTACCAGTTAACAACAAGCGCTATTAATAACACAAGCAGGCTGGCCATGCTCATGATTATTGCGCTTACGTGGTGAAATCTGGAACTATGGACGTGGTTAGTTGGGAAGCCGTTGGCGTCCAGTAAAAAAAGTTTTTTAAAATATGTCAAAATATGAATCATAGCTGCATTTACCTTGTTACAATCATAGTTGTCGCAGTCTAATAATTATATAATAACATGCCACCCTCACTTTGGGGAGAGAGTTCTTGGCTTTCCGCTATATGTCGAAAGATACAGAAGCCTTAAGCTGGCCAAGGTTAAGTGGGAAAATAGCCCAGCAAAGATTTTAGCTCCAAATAGTCGCTGAAGGCCAGGCCGCCCCATTCGCGGCCATTGCCAGACTTTTTGTAGCCGCCGAAGGGTACGGCCAAATCCACCTCCATACCCGCGCTATTTAAATACACCTGGCCGGCTAACAAGCGGTTGGCCACCGCGCGCATCTGTTCAAGGTCGCCGCCCTGCACATAAGCGGCCAGGCCGTATTCGCTGTCGTTGGCTAAATTAATGGCCTCTTCCACACTGCCGTATTCCTGCACCACCAGCACCGGGCCGAATATTTCCTCGCGCACAATCTTCATATTAGGCCTGGTGTTGACAAAGATGGTGGGTTTTGCGTAATAGCCAGTTTCCAACCCCGCCGGCTTGCCCAGCCCGCCCAAAATGGCTTGCGCCCCTTCTTGCAGGCCCCAGGCAATATATTCCTGCACCCGCGCCCACTGGTTGGCATTGGCCAAAGGCCCCATATAGGCGTTATTGGCAGGCGGGCCGGGCTGAACTTGCCCTGCCATGGCCAGCATAAGTTTTTTGGCTTGGGCTATGCTTTCTTTTGGAAGCAAAAGGCGCGAAGGCGCGGAACAGCTTTGCCCGGCATTGGCCATTAGGCCTTTTACCCCCTTGCTTACGGCTAGCTCCAAATTGGCGTCCGGCAGCACAATGTTGGGGCTTTTGCCGCCCAATTCCTGCAATACTCTTTTCACCGTGGGCGCGGCGCTCCGCGCCACCTCTACGCCTGAGCGAGTGGAACCGGTAATGGATATGCAGTCAATGTCCGGGTGGCTGGCTAAAGCAAAGCCCACGGTGGCGCCGTCGCCAAAGACCATGTTGAATACCCCTTGCGGCGTGCCGGCCTGGTGCAGCGCCCTGGCCAGTATTGAGGCGGAAAGCGGGGTATATTCCGAAGGTTTCAGCACCATGGTGCAGCCGCAGGCCAAGGCGGGTGCCACCTTAGCCATAATTTGCCCGGCCGGCCAGTTCCAGGGGGTTATCATGCCGCACACGCCCACCGGGGTGCGCCGCACCAAACTGCCGCCCATTATGGTGTCGAATTCGTAGTTCTTCAAAGCCTCAATGGTGGCTTCCACATGCTTAAAGGGCAGGGCGGCTTGGGCGTTTTTGCTGAACCAGGCTGGTGCTCCCATTTCCTGAGTAATAGCCTCGGCCAGCTCCTGTTGGCGGGCGCGCAGGGCTTGGGCAATGTTTTGCAGAAGCTCAAGGCGCTCTTCCCGCGTGCTTTGCGCATAAACGGCAAGGGCCTGGCGCGCGGCTTTAACCGCCAGTTCCACCTCCCTGCTTCCCGCCAGGCTTAAGCTGGCAAACTCTTTTTCGGTGGCGGGGTTGATAAGAGCAAAGCTTTTGCTGTTTGCCGGCTTAAGCCATTGCCCATCTATATAGCAGCGCAGATCCATAATGTCCTTCCAGAGTGTTGTCGCCTGTGCAAGCGGTTTATCATATATGTTCTTTTATGTTCTTTCTTTAATTATGGCGCGGCGGCTTTATTTGTCAAAACCGGCCCGCACCGCGCGCATTAGCGTAAAAGCCCAATTGAATATAGAATAATATAAAGTGGATGGTAAGCAGGCTGAGCGCAAGGCGCCGGCGCTGCGCGACATGGGGCTTTAACAGGCCCATGCTATTGTTGAAATTGATTATAGAAAGGAATACCAGCATGAAAAAAACGATATTGACCGCCTTAGTTGTGGCCTTGTTGCTTGGCCCGGCCGTAACCTGGGCCGCGTTTTCCGGCCCGGGCGCGGGCGGGCAGTCGGTTACGGTATCACAGTTGTCTAATTTGCAAGACGATGCCATGGTAACCCTGACTGGCCAAATTATACGCCAACTGGGTGATGACAAATACGAATTTAAAGATAAAACCGGCACCGTAACTGTGGAAATAGACCACAAAGTTTGGCAGGGGATGGATGTTAATCCGCAAAAAACTGTTACCATTTATGGCGAACTGGACAAGGATTTCACCAGGATAAAAGTTGACGTCAAGCGCATTTCCCTGCAATAGCCGCCGGCTTTAGTCTTTAGATTAGAGCACAAAAGCGCCCAAGCTGCCAAAAGCTTGGGCGCTTTTGCATATGTTTTTTGTCTGTGTCGGGCGGCTTGGGCTGGTAAAATATAACCCTGGCATTTGCTTGCTATCATCAATTTATTCATGTATATTCATAAATTCAGCATAAAAATTTTTAGAGCCGCTGTGGCGCCAGCGCTATGAATAGCGGCTCCGCTACGCACACCCCAAGGAGGTTTACATGAGTAAATTGGGCCAAACCCCTATCACAGACGCGCTTATTGCCAAGCTGGAGGGTATTTACAAACATCTGCATGCCAACCCCGAGCTTTCCACCCATGAGTACGCCACCAGCCGCACCATTGCCGAAGAGCTGAAAAAACTGCAAATGACCGTGCACGAAAAAGTGGGCAATACCGGGGTGGTGGGGGTTATGGAAAACGGCCAGGGGCCGGTGGTGCTTATGCGCGCCGACCTGGACGGGCTGCCCATTCTGGAAAAAACCGAGCTGCCCTATGCCAGCAAGGCCACCTTTGCCAGCCCGGGCGGCGAGATACTGCCCGTGTCCCACGCTTGCGGGCACGATATGCACATGACCTGGCTTTTGGGCGTGGCCAATGTTATGGCGGAAAATAAGGACAGTTGGCAAGGTACGGCCATTTTCCTGTTTCAGCCCGCCGAGGAAATAGGCAAGGGCGCTAAAGCCATGATAGACGATGGGCTTATCCATTTAGTGCCCAAGCCCCATGTGGCCTTAAGCCAACACACCTACCCCAACCGGGCGGGCAGCATTCTGTACCGCAGCGGCCCGCTTATGTATGCGGCGGACAGCCTTTTGGTGCGTTTTTTCGGCAAGGGGGCCCATGGTTCCCAGCCGCACAAAAGCGTGGACCCGGTGGTAATGGCCGCCCATGCCGTGGTGCGCCTGCAAACCATTGTGGGCCGCGAGCTGGATCCCATTAACCCGGCGGTGGTAAGCGTTGGCGCGCTGCAGGCCGGTAATCAGGAAAACATTATACCCGACGAGGCCATTATCAAGGTTAACCTGCGCTCTACCAGCCAGGCGGTGCGCGAGCAGCTGATAGAGTCGGTAAAACGCATTTGTATGGCCGAGGCCCAGGCTTCCAATGCCCCGCGGCCGCCGGAATTTACCAGCATAAGCAATTTCCCGCCCACCATTAACGACAGAGAGGTGGTGGGCCGGGTGCTTGATTCCTGGCTGAGCGATTTTGATCAGGAAGACCTGCGCATTTTTGACAATACTTTTGCCAGTGAAGATTTTGCCAATTTTGGCATGACCTGGCACATTCCCTATTCCCTGTGGCTGATGGGCGTAACCAACCCGGTCATTTACGATCAGGCCCAAGACCGCAATAAGCTGGCTGAACTGCCGGGCAGCCATTCGCCGTTTTTTGCGCCAGATTTAAACGCCAGCCTGGTGCCCGGGGTTAAAGCCATGTTGAGCGCGGCCAGCGCATACTTGTGCCCTTAGGCTAACTTAGCCATAAAAAAGGCGCCTGCCGCTCATGCAACAGGCGCCTTTTCCATTGTAACAAAGTTTATTCGTCAATAATGGTGCGCCCGCAAGATTTGCACTGGCCCATAAAGCCTTCTTCCACCTTATTGCTGCTTCCGCAGTTGGCGCAATCAACATCCACCATGTTAAGCTTTTTGCTCGATGGCGGGCCAGCCGCGGTCCAGCCGGAAAGCACCAGGCGTTGGTCTTGCTTATCCACCCGCGCCTCTTTTAAAATTTTCATGCGGATTATGGACTCAAATTCCGCAACAATAGTAGCTACCGGCAGGTTTACCGCCTGCGCTAAATTGGCTAGGGAATAGTTGGGGTCTTTGTCTAAAATATCGGCATAGCGGTTGAATTTTTTCATCATTTTAAAACGGCGGATACCGCCCTTAAGCAAAAACAGGCCGGCTATGGTGTTTATCATGAGGAACATGTTGTTACGGCCCACATCGGCATCCACATTGGTGTAGTTGTTGTATAGAATGTACATGGCAATGCCCATACAAATGCTGCCCACAATAATTTCGAAGTTGCTGGAAAGCCCATAAATATTTACTCTGGGCAGCGGCGTGCGTGCGTTCATTTTCTGCTTCCTTTGGCCAGATGCAGGCCAACCATGGCCTGGTTTGGCCTATCATCAATTCTCATAAACTTTTTTATCATATTAAGTTGGCACACAATAGCCTGGTGCAGGTTAAAGGCGCCGTCGTGCAGGCACCAGTCAAAAACCGGGGCGCGCAAAAACCGGGCCACCATTTCGGCCAATTCTTCTTCTTCCATGTCGGGCGGTATAATTCCCTCAGCTTTGGCTTGTTGCACGATCTCTCTTATTATACTGAAAAACACCCTGTCTTTGCTGAGGATGATGGCGTTTTTGCCAAGCCCTATCTGGCTTATATAGGCCACCTTCATTACCGTTATGCCGCAAATGTCAGCGCAATATTCGCCCACCGCCTTGCCCAGGAGCAAGAGTTTGTCGAAGGCGGATTTACCCGGCGGCAGTGACTTGAACACCATGGTGTAGTGTTCGTCTATCTTGCGAAACTGTTCCACAATGACCGCGTCTTTGGTCTTAAAATAGGCGTAGAAGGTTGCCCGGGAAATGCCGGCATACCTGGCTATGTCATCTATCTTTACGTTTTCGTAGCCATGCTTGGTAAAGAGCATAAGCGCGGTGGTAAAGATTTTATTTTTAGTTTCCAGCGAATTGATATAGCGCCGGGAAATTTTGCTGCTGGGCGGCATAAGCTACAGCTTGCTCCACAAGGATACCGGACAATTTTTATAGTCTAGCATCGTTCGTTATAAATTCAAGTAATAACATCACATAGCAAGATAGCTGGGGCTTGCGGCCTTGAATAAAAGCCGCCCGGCGCGCGGTGCATTGCGCCCAGGGCGGCTTTGTTAGGCAACAAGGCTACGGGTTAAAACATTTCGGCAAAGCTTTGAATGCGGGTACGTAAGTTCTCCATGCTGTCCATCTGCTGTTCAGTTTCCAAATAGATCAACTTTACTCCCTTAGCCTCAAGCTCCGCCTTATATCTTGGGTAGTCCATGCCCTCGGGATCGCAGAATTTAGTCATGCATACAATAAGGGCATCGGCTTTGCTGCTGTCCATTAGCTTGGCTAAAAATTCACCTTTGGAGCGTCCGCAGTCAAAGAGCAGGCAGCCGCCCTGCATATCCATAACGCGTTGGGCCAGGCGCTTAATTACCGGGCCAGTTCCGCTGGTCGCGGTTCTGAACTGGCGCGATTCCTGGGCCAGATCATCGGCCACAAAGGCAATATTGTTATCCACAAAAATATCCAGCAAGCCCTCGGGCTCCACCATAATGCCGGTTACCACGGCCCTAATGCCTTTGAATTCTTCCTTGGGCATGGCCTTAAGCTGTTTGGTTATTTCTTTAATTTTTTCCGTGTACAGCTTCTTATCCATAAACCAGGCGGCTTTTATAACCAAATGCCTTACCTTGGCGTTAATGGTAATGGGGTAGTCGCGTGCGGCCTGCACAAATTCGCCCATGGCGGCCCGGTAGTCGTCATACACCGCTAAAGCGGCCTCAAGGTCCGCCTCGCTTACTTTATGCCCCGCCAACTCCTCCAGGCGCCGCTTAAAGGCTTCCATCTCCTCCATCATATATTCCATGGCTTCCGGCAGGGCGCGGTTGTGGGGATAGATCATGGGCAGCATGGGCATGTTTGGTAAAATAACTTCAAAGTCCAGGGAGGCGCACTTCAGGGTATCGCAAAAGCCGGTTTGCACCAGCCCGGAGAGCAGATTGTAGTTGCCGTTAATGGCGTACTCCAAATCCGCCCTTATTATGGCGCAGCAATAGCTCTGCATAAAGCTGTCGGCCTTTTGGATGGGTATTTGCCCGCCCCACAGGCCCACTGGCAAAAAGCCGGCGGCATAGATGATTTCTTCAGGCACGTTAACCGGCAGGCAGCCTATGGATTTTTTGCCGGTGGCCTGCATTTGGCTTAAAATGGTGCGGCGAGGGTGGCGCGCCAGTTCCACCAGTTCATTCAAATTGGTTTCTAACGGTTTCATGGCTATTTTCCCCCTTCCATCATTTCACAGAGAGCCTGTATCCTGGTTTCAAATTGCGCCGGCGAAAACAGACGCGGGTCGGTCTGATCGCCGTCGAAAAATACGGTGGGCAGGCCCAGGTTTTGCACCATGCGCCGTTCCAGTTCCAATTGTTTAAAGCTCATGGGCTTGCAACTGCGGTTGGAATGGTAGATGATACCGTCCACTTTGTGCTCGCGCGCCATATCGAGCAGGGGTTCTGTATTGCCGCGCAGGTTGTTGTTGAGTGATATGCCGGCATAGGCCGCGGCCATGCTGTCCAGGTTGCCGGGCTCGTATTGTATGTTCCAAATACGCGGGTAGGGCGAGGCCACCAAGTTGATTCCAAGTTTTTTTAAAAGCTTCAAAATATCGCCAATATAGGGCCAGCAGATAATGCCGTCCCACAGAATGCGAAACTTTTCCTCCTGGTCTTTCCAGGGGCCTTGGCCGGCTTCGGCCTTGGCTTCAGTTTCCTTAACCCACAGCTTGTACAGGTCCGCGGTTGCCTGCTTGCCGCGCGCGCACAGCATTAAAGCCATGTAGTTAAACATCTCAAAGCCGTTTAAGGGGGAAGGCTTAATCTTGGTCATGGAATAGCCCTTTTCCCACCATTGCGCCACTTCGTTGGATACCTTCATAACCTCATGGAACTTGTCATAGTCGAACTTGCGGCCGGTTATGCCCTCCAGTTTGGTAATGGCGCTTTGTATTTGCTTTTTTACATAGGTTACGCTTTGCTTGGTGGGGCTGTCTCCCAGGTTGAAGGGGGTGTCTATCAATATTAATGGTATGTTGAGCTTGCGCGAAAGGTTTTCATACCACTTGATAACCACGTGGCAGGAGTTGGCGCAGCAGAACAATAGATCGGGTTGGGGCATATTGCCGGTGGGCAGTTCCTGCTTGTCGGTATAGGCAATGTTTATTCTGGCATAGGAGCACACATCCATGGAAAAACCGGCATTTTCCGCCACGGTAAGCAGTTCGGGCCCCAAGCGGCGCGCGCCGCAAGCGGCCGCGTGGTTTTCCGGATACACGGTGGTTATGTCCATAACCTCCATAAGCTCCTGCGGTATTACCGCGGTGGCCCAACACACCGGTTTGCCTTCCTTTTTAGCGCGAAAGGCGTCATCGTAGTGGGCGGCCAAGTACTTATCCAAAATTTCTTTGGCAGTTGGGTTGGTTTGCATTAATTACTCCTCAAACTTTACAAGGTTAGGTTTCTGGGTTAGTTGCCTCCCATAGCGCCCGTCCAACGCGCGGCGGCTTTGGGGAAGCATGTAAACCCACAACGTGGTATTGCTTTTTATCTGTTCCCCTCCTTTTTTATTGTGATAACGCTTTTCATTAGACTATCCTTAATTTTGCAAGCTATCTGCCAACCGGCCAGACAAGCTGGCTGCGTGCATATACTGGTACAAGTTAATTCGAGCCAATTTAAGATATAATACTTTGATAAGTATTTGTAATTTAGAAAAAACGGTTGTAAATAATTATTCTTGAGTATAGTTATTTAATAAATAATTTTTTGACTTAAGTCAAGAAAATTTTTAGACGGCACCGTTGGGCGAATGTAATGAGGGATGGCTTGCTTCTATTATATAATTAATAAAATTAATGTAATATCTCTGCTTACGCGGCTGTTGCAAGGAAAGGCGATTGTGGGGCTTGTGCTAAAAATTATTGTAACCATTACAAATATAAAAATTACAATTAATGTCCGGCAACACTATTTTTTGTGAAAAAAGAGGATATCCATGGTGTTGGCGCGCCCGCGCGCCACCACCATGGCCTTTTACGATAACTTAACGTGGTTACACTGAAATTACGCCACTTTTTTCTCCGACATTAAACCGGATGGAGCGCCGTTGGCATCAATGATAAGATAACTGCGCGCGCCCAGCTCGTCCTTGTCGGCCTTGTCGCGGACAACGCTCTGCCTTGCCTTATAATCTGAAAAATGCGCCATGCCCTTTGTCGGGGCTGAGAGAGGGTTTTGCTCCAATACGCCCAGCAGGCCTTTGACGTACATATCCAGCTCTTCCGCGCGCGCCTCGGCCGACTGTTGCTCCCGCAAAGCGGTGGCGCCAAAGCGCGGGGCTGTGTCAAGGCTGGCGGCGGCCGCAAGCTCTTGTTCGCTAACCCCTAAAAAAGCCAGAAGGTCGTAGCTGGAAATGATTTCACCGCTTGCATCGGTGAGAAGGGGCGCGCGCTCCGCCTTGGCGGCGGCCGCCATAAGCCCTTGCAGCACAATAACCCCTCCATCGGAAAAGGCTATGCTGAGATTGCCGTTTATGGCCATAAGCCGCACGTCTGACAGCTCGAAGCCAAAGGCCACATCTTGTTTGGATTTAGTGGGAATAATTATACGCTTTTTAGCTGTGGGTTTTGCGATAGTGATTAATGATAGATCTGACATATTGACACCTCAAGTTGTACATAATAATGTGATTACATTGTTGGAAAACAAATGGAGTTGCTATTCTTAAGTGTAAATTTTCTCCTTTCCTTAACTAAACATATCGGTTAATGAGTCCTGAGCCTGGTTGACTTGCAGTCCACCCGCCCGCTAAACGCATAACTCAAACACGCCGAGATCGGCGTGTTTGAGTTGCTTATTGGTTCTGGTTGATAAAGCTTCATTAGTTGTTAATCAAAGTATGCTGTTGTATGGCTCAACCACCGCTCATGCCGCTTCACCTGGTTGCCGCTGTCGCATTTGGTTGTTTAGTTACATTATGCGCAATATGAATTGTATTAAATGTAACTGTATTAAATATACAAACTTTGATTACCATATTTGGTCAAAGAAAAATTTTTTTTTGGCTTTCTAACTGTGAAATTATTGTTTTTGAGGCGCTTGATTGACATATTTGGTCAAAGAAGCAAAGTAGCGGATAAATGCGCCGACATTATTTATTGTGCGGCAAACGGGGCCAGTTGAACTAATTCCAAGCTGAAATAACCCAATAGCGCTTAGTTGCTTCCATAGCAAATTCCGTTTGAGATGATATCAAAAGATATTATCTCAAGTTTAAGATCACTTCGGCAGAAAGTATGATTTTTGCCTTGCTTACGCCGCTTAAGGCGGAGGCGGGCATCTAACGACGCCTGCTAAAGAATTTCATCTTGACTACGTCAAATGAAAATTGCTCTAGCGGGGAAGGCAAAATCACAGTTTGTTTTACACACACAAAATAGGGACGATGGGCATAAAAAAGCCCCCGCTCATATTGAGCGGGGGCTTGGGGTTAGGTGTTATTCCGCTAGTTGTTGCTCATCAAGATATCGTTGATGCTGTTAAGTTGGTTGGCCAGGTTGTCAACCGGGTCATCCAAGGTGAGCGGGGTGCTATTGGCATCCAGACTATTCATAGTGGCGTTTACCTTGTCGAGAGCCTCTTGGGTTACGCCAGCCTGGCTAATAGTGCTGGGCTCTTGAGCGGGAGGCGGCCCAAGGATGCCATCCAGCAGGTGATTCATAGCGTCGTTACTGTGTTCCACACCGCCGGTGATAAAGCTGTCCGATCCATACAACTCATCGGCTTTTACGTTTTCAACAATGATTTCCTGGGTGTGTTGGTTAGCGCCGGTTCCGCTGATGATCTTGATCAAGGTGCTTTCATTGCTTGCGCCAGTGGCGTGCAATTCATAAGCCGCGCCCAGTTCATTCAACAGGCCGCTGATATCAATGGTGTCCTTGCCAAGTTCAAAGTTGTGTACGGTATCCTTATCGCCATTCTGGATATCTTCCTTACCCCAGACGAAGGTGTCGTGACCAGCGCCGCCATAGAGGTGGTCGCTGCCCTGACCGCCGCTGAGCACGTTGTGGGTGTCCGCGGCGCCGCCGGCATGCAGAGAATCGTTGCCGCCGCCGCCAGCCAGGATGTCATTGCCGCCCTGGCCGAACATGATGTCGTCACCAGCGCCGCCGATCATTATATCGTCGCCGCCACGGAGGTTGCCGTCCTTACCCAGTACGGTGTCGTCAGCGCCCAGCTTTTCGGCATTGTCAACAATGAAGTGACGCACCTGGTCGTAACTTGGGTCAATTCCGCCGTTCTGGGCCTTAAGGTAAGCGAACACTATGTTCAGGGAATCACCCTTGGCCAGGCTGTCATGGTTCCAACTGTTGTCCTGCAGCAGGTAGTCGGCATTGATGGCGTCGCCAAACAGCAGGCTGCCGCCTTCACCGGCAAAGACCACATCGTCGCCAACCGCGGTGGGGTTGGGGATGGTGGAGCCAGCCTGTAATGCGGCCAGCAGTTGCGCCGCCGAGGTTATGGGCTGGGCGCCACCGGTGTTATCCAGGTTGTCCAGGAAGGCTTGGGCTTCTGTACCCAGATTGATGCCAATGGCATTGACCGCAATATTGCCGTTCAAAGATGCCACCAGGGCGTCATAGGCCGCTTCAGACTGATTGCGCTCGATATCGTTGGTGCTGCTGCCGTTGCCGCCGCGCACCGTGTTGTAGCCTTCCACGATGTCTTCGCTGCTCACGTTGCTCCAATTGCCGCCACCGCCCTTTACCTGCAAGGTGGCATTGTCGCCATCGGTATTGGTTTGCAGGCGATAAGTGGCATTGCTTGCGTTGCTAACCACATTACCTTCGGCATCGAAGTAGAGAGTGCTGCCCACTACGTAGGTATCGGGTATCACGATGGTAGTGGTTTCATCCACCCAAACCCATCTGGCGGTGCTGCTCACGTTGTTCCAGGTGTTGCCCCAGTTGCCGGTGGTGCTGGTACGGGTTTGGTACTGGATAGTGCCGTTATCCAGAACCTGGAAGCGCACCCGGGCATTGTCGGAGGAAATGGTGTCGCTATCCTCGTCATAGGTGGCGGTTCCCGAACGGTTGGTGCCATTGATGTTATAAGTGAAGGCAAAAGTGGCGCCATCTTCGATATTATTGGCGTTGTTGGTGTTGGCGCCAGCCCAGCTATCTATCACAGTAAACTGGTCCTGGTAATAGTAAGTGGGCGCGCCGTCGGTTACAAAGTAGGCCACATTGGTGTAACCGTTGCTGGCATTATCTTCAAACCAGGCGTTAGCGCTGTTAAGGCCGGCCTCGTAGTTGGTGCCGCCGGTGGCGCTAATAGCCAGGATGTCCTTAATGGTGGTGTTGCCGGCGGAGTCTCCCACCCAGCTTACGTTCTGAAGGCTGGTCCAGCTGCCGCTGCTGCCGGCGCGGTACTGCAGCACGGCATTATCACCAGTGCCTGAGAACTGGAAGTTATAGGTGTTGTTGTCATCTATCAGGCTGCCGTTGTTGTTGACCGCAACCATAACCTTAACCACAGTGCCGCCGGAGGGAATTTCCACGGTGGTGAAGCTGTTGTTGTGCCTGCCATTGGTCCAGGTCTGCAGGTCGCTCTTGTTCAGGTCGGAATCACCAATGTTGTAAGACTGGTTGGCGGCAAAGCCAATAACCTGCAGGTCAACACTGCCGTCGTATTCGGCGTACTGCTTCACCAGGCCCAGCAGCGCCAGCTTGGCCGCGGTTATTTTAACCGCGCCGCTGGTGTCGGCCATACTGCCGGAAGTGTCGATCATCACCGCCACGTTGTAGTTGGTATAGGTGGTGGTGGGCACGCCCATGCCGCCCGGGTCGCCAATCAGCACATCATTACCGGAACCGCCAGTCAGGATATTAATCCCGTCATTGCCAGGGGTGCCGACAAGGATCTTGTTGGGCACTATGTCAATGCTTAAGGTGGCATCGTCTGTTTCTTTGCCGTCGGTCATGGTGTAGGGGAACTTCACCGTGGCCACCTGGTCGCCAGCGGTATTGCTGGCGTACAGTTCTATCACCTTAGGCTTGCTGGCGTCTACCTCGAAGCTGTAGTTGCCGCTTTCATAGAGCTTAAGCTGGCCGTAGTCGGTATCAAAAGTGGCAAACTTGCCGCCGGCGTCGCTGCCGCTGAAGTTGACCGCAGCGCCGTTGACCATGGTGATGCTAAGCGCGTCGCCATCCGGGTCGCTGTCATTGGCCAAGATATTGCCGGTAACAACCTGCGGGCCGTCTTCATTGACGGTATTGAAGTTATCCACCGCAACCGGCGGGCTGTTGGGCTGAATGTCGATGGTTATATTGGCAGAGGCAACAGCCACGTCGTTGTCGCTGTCGGTTATGCGAATGCCAATGGTCATCTGCTCGTTGCGCTCGCCAATGGTTGTCGGGTCGGCGGTGAAGTACACCTTATCGTCAGTGGTGTTAAACAAGATGGTGTCGCCGTTTACCACCACCTGGTAGCCATTGGCAACCACGGTGGCGTCATAGTAGGTGCCATTCACGTTTATTTCCACAACCGTCTTAGCGGTGCCGGCACCAGCCTGGTCGGCGCCCAGTTCGTGTTCCCAGGTGCCAATAACAACCGCGCCGTTTTCCGTTACATCCGCGCCGGCTTCGATATCCAGGTAGGGGTTATCGTCAACCACTATCAGGTCGGCTTCCGCCGCCGGGCTGCTGCCGCCATCCGGCCCCTTAACCACTACGCTGATGCCCAAGTCGGCCTCAAGGCCTTCGCCAGTTGTGGGGGTTTGGCTGTCATGGTCATAATTGCCGGTCAAGGTGTAGGTGTAGCTGTAGCTGCCGAAAATGGCTTTGCCATTGGTATCGGTATTCTGGGTAATAACCACTTTGCCATGGTCGGTCTGAATGGCCGCGCCAAGGTTGGTGTTCTGGCCGGCGCTTATGGTGATAGCCTTGCCGTCAATGGTTACTATCATCTGGTAGAACGCGGTCTGGGTAGGGTTGGTGATGGTGATTTCACCGCTGGTAACAACAGAGGCGCTGGCGTCATCAACCTTGTCGCTGCCGTCTTCCAGCTTGGCTTCGTATACCTTGCCGCCGGTTACGTTGACCTGGGCATCGGCGTAGTCTACAATGACCTTGGCAATCGCGTAGTCGCCATCATTATCCTTCACCATGTATTCCAGGGCCAGGGGACCGCCATTGGCCAGTTGGTAGGCCTTGTGCTGCATAAAGTCCCAGGTGCCGGTGGCGTTCATGGTCATGGTAAAGGCCGCTTCGCTTTCGCCGGGCAGGTAGCCTACAATTTTGTTCTCGCTTACTTGCAGGGTCATCTTGGTGCCGTCCGCCAGCATAACTTCCTGGGCTTCGGCAAAGCGGTAGCTGTTGGGGTCAATACCGTCGGCGCTTACCGCGTTGGCGGCGCCAGCGGCGGAACCTTGTTCGTAGAAGATAACGTCGGAGATGGTATCGAACTTGACATCCTTGATGTAGAAGTCGCTGTCGTCATTGTCCGCCGCTTTGTCGGAAGGCGTGGCCACAATAACCACCCTGTCAAAGCCGCCGAATTCATCAGCATTAAACACCACATCCACATTACCGCTACCCGCGGGGTCGGCCGACTTGAAGTCGCTGCTGCCCACCAGTTCATAGCCGGTTACGTTGCCATTGGTATCTTTAACCGAGCGGTAGAAGTACATGGCGCCGTTTTCCACTTCCGTATCGGTGGCGTAGAATTTGCCCATGCCCATGTGGAAGCCGAAAGCCAGGCCATCCAGGTCCATAACCACCGCTTCAGAGGTGCCGGTGCCGGCCTGCGCGCCGGGCAGATAGTTGATTTCATGGTGGCGGCTGCCGTTGTCATTGTAGTCGGCCTTCACATCCACGTCTTTGTCGTGCACACCCAGGCCGTTGCCGCTTTGGAATATTTTGCCGGCATTGTTGGAATTGATAAACGAGATGTCGTAGCCGCCTTCAGTGTTCTTGGCCACCGACACTTCACCAACCGTAATCTTGACATGGTCTGAGCCAACCGAAAGGCTCTCACCTTTCTCGCCGGCGGTAGTGCTGGTAAGGTTTATCTTCTGGCTGTATTCGAACAGGCCGCTGGGAATTTCCTGGCCCGGGGTCCATACCAGATAGCCAGTGGAATCTTCCGCGCTGGGCACATCGTCCTGCACATTGACGGTCAGGGTGCCGGTGGTGGTGTCGCCGTCGGAATCCTTGATGATGTACTTGAAGTTAAGATCGGTGGGTTCCGCATTGTTGACATTATTGGGTTCGATATCCTGGTTGTAGTCAAACAGAACACCGTCCGGGTCGTCATGGCGGATACCGGTGAAGAGCTCCACGCTGTAGCCGCCAGTACCCTTGGTACCGTTTATATCCACATCCATGGTAACTTCCGCCACTACGTAACCGCCGGCCTTGCCCTGCAAGGTCAAGCCATCTCCAGACACTTCCCAGCTAACTTTTTCCCACTTGCCATTTACCATGGCTTCCAGTTTGGGGAAGGCGGCATCACTGTCCGGGTCTGACCAGGTAAAGGGCTTGCTGCTGGCCGGGCCATCGGCGCCAAAGTTAAAGGCTATTTCGCCTTCCGCTCTAGAAGCGTTGGGGAAGCTGGCGTCGTCATCGCTGCCGGAACCTGGCTGGTACCACACATCGGTTCTGTCACCTTTGGTGATGTAGACTTCAGATATCTGAGCGTTGCCTCCGCTGATCGCCGGGTTGTCGTCCAGGATGTCGATAGTGATGTTGTTGCCCGCCGGGGTGGAGTCGCCGGTGGTGTCGGTAGCCACGAAAGGCACTAAGAGTTTGCTGGGCAGGGATTCGTGATCCACGTTTTCCACGATGTGGTCCTGGGTGGCGTTGGTCAAGGTGTATTTGTAGCTTAAGGTGTAGACATCGCCGTTTTTCACCAGGCCGGTAACTTCAAAGACGCCATTGGGCACGTTTTCAATGCCGTCGCTATCAAAGGTTACCTTGCCGGTATCCGGGTCTATTACAAAATTGCTTAAGGTTAAGCCGCCCACGGTAATGGTGGCCAACGCTTCAATAGAGGTTATGGCAAGCGAGCCGCTGGCCTCCGTGGGGTGGTTCTCTTGGCCGGCATGGGTGCCAATGCCGGCCAGGCCGTCTTCATGCACGGTAAGCTGGCCGGGGGCGGTGCTGATTTCCGGAATGAGTTTGTTGCCGGTTACGGTAATGGTGGCGGTGGCAGGGTCGGTATCGCCGTCCTTGTCTTCCAGGGTGTAGTCCACTTCCAGCTTGCCGGCCAGCTCAACGTCACGGGGTCTGGTGTAGGTAAGGTCGCCGTCGGCTTCGCGTACTAAGGTGCCGTAGAACTTGCTGTCCCCGCTGCCGGTCAGGCTGCCGTCGTCGCCAACAACCATCACCTGGCCGTCAAAGCGCACCTCACCCCAGCTAAAGGCATCGGCGTCAGCCGGGCCGTCGGCGCCGTACACGTCGCCATTGGCCAGCACGTTAAGGGTGGCCGAGGTTTGGGTGGCGCCCATGCTGGCGGATTCGTCGTAGGCCACCGGGTTGTCATCCAGGATGTCGATGGTTATGTAGTTGCCCGCCTGGGTGGAGTCGCCGGTGGTGTCGGTGGCCACAAAGGGTACCTGCAGTTTGCCGGGCAGGGACTCGTGGTCCACATTGACATCGTCATGGGTCTGGTTGGCGTTGGTCAAGGTGTATTTGTAGCTTAAGGTATAGACATCGCCGCTTTTCACCAGGCCGGTAACTTCAAAGACGCCATTGGGCACGTTTTCAATGCCGTTGCTATCAAAGGTTACCTTGCCGGTATCCGGGTCTATTACAAAGTTGCTTAAGGTTAAGCCGCCCACGGTAATGGTGGCCAACGCTTCAATAGAGGTTATGGCAAGCGAGCCGCTGGCCGTGGTGGGGTGGTCTTCCTCGCCATGGTGGGTGCCCAAAGGCTGGCCGTCCAGGTCAAGGCCGTCCTCATGCACGGTAAGCGCTGAGGGCTGGCTGTAGATTTCCGGAATGAGCTTGTTGCCGGTTACTGTAATGGTGGCGGTGGCATCATCCGTATCGTTGTCTTTGTCTTTAATGGTGTAGTCGGCTTCCAGTTTGCCCTGAAGTTCAAGTTCACGGGGCCTGGTGTAGGTAAGGTCGCCGTTTTCCTCGCGGCCAACGGTGCCGTAGAACTCGCCGTCCACGCTGCCGGTCAGGCTGCCGTCGTCGCCAACAATCATCACCTGGCCATCAAAGCGCACCTCGCCCCAGCTGAGGGAAGCGGCGTCAGCCGGGCCATCGGCGCCAAACAGGTCGTTATCCAGCACGTTAAGGGTGACGAAGCTCTGTTCGTCTCCCAGGGCGTCGCTTTCGTCGAAAGCCATGGGCACATCATCCACCACGTTTACCGAGGCGGTGACCGGCGCGCTCTGGGTGCCGTCCTGGGTTACTGCCGCAATCATCAGGCTATCCACGTTTTCCGCCATATCGCGGCCCTCGCCGGTATGGGTGGTGGGGCCGCCCAGCTCGTAACCCAGCACCAGCAGATAGATGCCATTGGGCTGCGGGCTTACCTGGGCCGAGGTGAAAGTGCCGTCATTGCCGGGAATGGGTTCAAAGCCCACCAGGTTGCCGCCAGCGTCCACAGCATAGGTTGTGCCGTTAATGACAATGCCGCCCAGGCCGTTGTTGGAGGTGATTTGGAAATAGATATAGCCGCTAAGGGTGGAAGGGCCTTCCGGACCGCCTTGGGTGCCGTCTCTTAAAAAGGCTTCATTAAAGGTTAAAGCGCCGGGCGTTGAGCTAATGAGATGCTCTGGAAATTCGGGCGTGTCAATGGGTATGATGTCAATGACGCTCTCAATGGGTGCCGCCACCGCGCTTACGCCGTCAACCCAGGGGCGCTCGCCGCCAATGGGGTCCACATCCAGGCGCCCCAGACGGTCAAAACCCTGCAGCATGTTGCCGGCATCATCACCATATTCGCCGCTGCCGCTGCTGTTGGGGCTGGCGTTACCCGCCTGGCCGCCAGCCGCGGTCTCAAAGTCTTGCTCGCTAACCCCCAAAGAAGACAAGAGGGCATGGCTGGATATTTCGCTGCCGTTTTGATCAATGAAAGAAGGCGCGTTATTGCCATCAGCCGCGGCGGCCACCGCGTTTTCCAGCACAACAACGCTGCCATCGGGAAAGGTTATTTGCAGTTGGCCGTTTTCCACCACCAGCACCGCGTCTGACAGCGCAAAATCGAACTTCACATTCTGTCCAGCCTCAACCGGTATAACTACTCGTTGACCAGCCGCTGGTTTCGCAATATTCTGTAATCTTAACTCAGCCATGTTTCCTCCCACTTCTCTGTATTAAGGTGCAATCTTCTAATTTCGTGGCTTAAACAATACCCTTGAAAACATAATCTGTTATTTCTATTAGTTATTTTATGAAATCTGCCTACCCTGACAGCTTTAAAATTGCAAATGCCGCAATTTAGTTAAAGTATATAATGTTAGCTTGACACGTTTGGTCAACGATCGGGCCCTTTTTGAGTTCCAAACTGTGAAATTTTCATTTTTATTGCAATTAATTGACACATTGGGTCAATTAAGGAAAAAATTATATCCACCAGCTAATCATATAAATTTCACAGAAATGGCACATAAGCTGAAGACTGGGCATATAAGCTAAGGATTAAGCAAGATGCTGTTAACTGGTTTTTATAATTGAATATCCATAAATCGAAAGAACTAAAAACACATCCCTGTTATATTGCAAACAGGAGGCGGAGCAATGAGATACTTCAAATACAGCCGGCAGGCGGTCATGCATCTTAAGAGTAGAGACAGCGTGTTAGCTCAGGCCATGGATGACATTGGCCACATAAAGCGCGAAGTTTTCCCCCAGTTGTTTCCAGCGCTGGTCAAATCCATTGTGGGGCAGCAAATATCCAGTAAAGCCCAGCGTACCATCTGGCGGCGCATGGGGGAGGGGCTGGTTGAAATAACCCCGCATAAAGTGGCGAATTGTTCGTTGGAAAAGCTACAAGGTTATGGCATTACATTTAAAAAAGCCGGCTACATATTAAACGCCGCGCAATGCGCGCTGGACGGCAGGCTTGATATAGAGGCCCTGCCGGCCATGACTGACGCGCAAGTGTGCCAGGAATTGCTGCGGCTGGACGGGGTGGGTATGTGGACCGCGGAAATGCTGATGCTGTTTTCGCTGGAGCGCCAGGACATACTTAGTTTTGGCGATTTGGCTATATTGCGAGGCATGCGCATGCTTTATCATCACCGTAAAATAACCCGCCAGCTCTTTGAAAAATACCGGCGGCGTTATTCGCCTTATGGTTCGCTGGCCAGCCTGTATCTGTGGGCTATTGCCGGCGGGGCCATAGAAGGCATGAAAGATTATGCGCCCACAAGGAGGCCGCAATGAAAGAACAAGAAAAATGGCAGGCCGTGCTGGCCAATGACCCGCATTTTGATGGCCGGTTTTTTTACGCGGTAAAGACCACCGGCGTTTTTTGCAAGCCTTCGTGCAAATCGCGGCCGCCGCGTGTTAACAATGTGCTTTTTTTTAACAGCGCGGCAGAGGCTGAAGCGGCCGGCTTTGCCCCCTGCAAGCGTTGCCGGCCAGATTTGCCAGACTATCAGCCGCTGGTGCGGATGGCCGCGCAAATAAAAGAGACCATTGATAACTTTTACAGGCAGCGCGGCGCCATGCTTGAACAACTGGGCAGGCTTAAGCTAAGCCCCCGCCGTATGGCCCAGGTGTTTGTGGCGCAATATGGGCAAACCCCCAGCCAGTATGCCGACAGCTTGCGCATAAAGGCAGCCAAGGACTACTTGCAAAACAGCATGGAAGGCGTGGCCGATATTGCCTTTATGCTGGGATTTGAGAGCCTTTCCGCCTTCTACGCCTTTTTTCACAAACACACCCAAACCGCGCCCAAAGAGTTTCGCAAGCATTACTTACAAGCAGGCGCTTTTACTTACCGGCATGCCCACGCCTATGATACCCCTTTGGGCAAAATGGCCATTGCCTCAGACGGCCAGGGCATTATTGCCGCGCAACTGGCCAGCATGGCCCAGTGGAGCGGGGTGCGGGCCGCCGACAAATTGACAGACCAGGCCGCGCGCCAGTTGGAAGAGTATTTTGCCGGACGCCGCAAAGTTTTTGAGTTGCCCCTTAATCCCGCGGGCAGCGTTTTTCAGAAAGCGGTGTGGCAAGCCCTGCAAGCCATACCCTATGGGCATACCATGAGCTACAAACAAGTGGCCGCATACCTGGGCAACCCCAAGGCCAGCCGGGCGGTGGGCGCGGCCAACAATAAAAACCCGCTTTTAATCATTGTGCCCTGCCATCGGGTGGTGGGGGCGGGGGGCGCACTGGTGGGTTATGCCGCGGGCCTGGGCATGAAAAGGCGGTTGTTGGAACTGGAATTGCAACATCGAGACGGCTTGCCCTAGGCTTAATACCCATTAATTGTTAGGTTCAAGACTCATTAAGTTGAGAGCACCAAGACAGCACATCGTCATTAATTAGAAGTTATTTTATTTCATAAATCCCCTTTTAGGGGGATTTATGACGGACCGCGAAGCAAAAAGTGTGATTTTTGCTTCGCTCCCGGCGGCTTGCGCCGCCGCGTAAGCCTTAACAGGCGGCGTTACAAGCCATTTATGAAATGACTTGTACAAATAATTGTGTTATTGTCACCCCGGAAGTGGCGCCAGCCGCTATCCGGGGTCCATGCTTTTAAAGCTAACAGCCTGGATGCCGGATAGCCGCAAAGCGGCTTCCGGCATGACATGCCACCTTACTATTGATTAAGCAGCCTATTCACGCAAGCAATTAATGAGTCCTGAGCCTAGAAGCCATTTCATAAATGGCTTCTAACATGGCCTGTTCCAGGCCATGCGGCGGCGTAGCCGCCGGCAGCCCGCCAAAAACCACAATTATCATGGCTCGTTAAGATGTTTATGCTTATACTTAATTATCGCAATTAAGCATATCGTTTAACGAGTCCTGAGCCAGGCAGAAGCATTTTATAAAAACGCCGTTTATCCTTTTGCCCAACCAGCAACAGCAACCATGGAATGGCTTCCAGCCTTCATTTCGCTACGGGCATGGCGACGTATTATTGCAGCAAGAAGCGCAAGATCAAATATGGAATGAAAAAAAACATCCAGGTGGCTATTTTGCAGGCGGCCATGCCGGCATAGTGAATAGCGTTAAAGGTTTCGCGCGTGAGATTAAACCAGCGGCTGTGCAGGCGAAACAAAAAACCGCCCGCTCCGCTAAATAACAGGAACCACAGGCTAAGAAAAAGAAAATTTAAAACGCTGGCCCACCCCAAAAAACTCCGCAATGCCGCCAAATCCATGATGCTCTCCTAGTGTTGGTTGTATCAATATCTATAGCCAGTGTTAATCAATTATCAAAAAAACGTACATCGCCGCCATTTTGGGAGAATCGGCAAGCAGCTTTACCATATTGGCAACATTGGCATTTTTCACCCCTGCATACAGGCCTTCCTTTGCTTGCCAGGCGGCCGCGGGGGCCATTAAATCAATGGCTGGTTTTATGTGTTCGAAAAAAGCGGAGCCATCGCCATCCGGAATGAATACTGAGCCTAGTATTCGTTAGGCCCCAAATATTTGCTTCGGAGTACATCGATCATCCCCAGTTCGTGCAGCCTTATCAGCTCCGCGCTCACTCCGTCCATAAATGCCGCATGCTGCTTGTTGGTGGCAAAGGCGTATTTGCCCGGGTAGAATAGCGGCCCCACCACATCCAACTGGGCCAGTGGGTGGCTGTGAACCCAGTATTCCAGCTCGGGGGCGTCGTCCACAATGGCCTCCAACTGGCTTTTTTCCAAAGCATCCACCGCCTGGGTGAAGGAGTCGAAACCAATGGTGGAAATTTTGAGCTTGCGCAAGTAGTCCTCGGATACGCTGCCGGTCAATACCCCCACCCGCTGGCCCGGCAGATAGGTAAGCGAATGCACGCTTTCGGCGCGGAAAGAGGAAATGGTCATGGCATTGGTTATGGACGAGACTACGTAAGCCACCATACCCACGCCAAAAATCATCCACGCGGTTAAGAGAACATAGCCAAACCAGCCCAGAAAGTTGCGCTGCATGGTACCAAGGCGGGCGGCTAAAATGAGCTCGTAGAGGCTGAAGGTAAGCCCCTCGCGCCATGTCTTGGGAAATTCGTGATCCATGCGCCGGCGCAGCAGGGTTTGTCCAATGGCCAGCACCACCAAGAACAGGGCGATCCAGCAATAGGTGGTAAGCTGGCCGCTACGTTTTAATTCTTCCCATACCGAGGTTTTGAGCGAGCCTTTGATCATTACCCTTAACCCGGTGTCATACCAGGGAAAGCTGAATTTAAGGGTTTGGGTGCGCTCGTAGGTGGCGTTGATGTTGCCTATGATGATGTCAACCTTGCCATCCCTGGCCGCTTTCAGAAGCTCCTTAAAAGAAGGGTAGGGGATATACCTGCTTTCCAGGCCAAGCCGTTCACCAGTCAGTTCCCACAAGTCCACAGCCAGGCCATAATAAGAGCCGTTTTTATCCGCCATGACAAAAGGCGGGTTAATGTAAACCCCCACCTTTATCGTTTGCGGTGTGGCGGGGGCCTGGCCCGCCTGGGCCGCTTGGGCGCTTAACAGAAAAAAACACAAAATGGCTGCCAGACAAAAAAAAGTAGACTTGGACACGTCAGGTTATCGCCTTACAAAATGGGTTAGCAATGCCTGTACATTATAGCAACTATGACGGCCGGCGGCCAGATGCAAGAGGCGGGCGCCGCCGGTACGGCTGCGGATGCCTTGAGGAGTCAAAGCTCAACAGCATGCGCGGCGTCTATTGTTTTAACCGCCAGGGGCGCGCTAGCTTCGCAGGTGAGCGGTATTAGCGCTAAATTAGTTACAGACTTTCTATATACATAATTCAAAGTATTTTCGTTTGCTTCGGGCGCGGCGCTTGGTAAGCTTAACAAAAGGTATAAACCCATGTTGTGCAACTGTTCGCGAAAGTGGAGAAAGTTTATATGGCTAGCTTTGTTGTTATGCCCAAGTGCGACCAAGAGATGGCTTTTGGCGAGATTCTGGCCTGGAAAAAAACCGAAGGGGAGCGGGTGGCGGAAGGCGAGACAATCTTTGATTTCAAAACCGGCACAACCATTGCCGCCGTGGCCGCGGCCAGCAACAGTGTGGTGTTGGCCATTATGGTGCACCCGGGCGCCAAGGTGCCTGTGGACATGCCGGTGGCCATATTGGGCGAGTATGGTGAGCCCATAGGCGTCATGATGGCCGAAGCCCGCAAGCGTCTGGGCAAGCTTATGATTTTTGACGCCATAACCGGAGCCACGGAAAAAATGAAAGCGCAGATTCCGCTGGATGAATTGCCTTGCACGCCGCCGGATCATCACCCCGCTGTTTTGGATAATGCCGCCAAAAAGAAATAGGCTGTGGTTAACACCTGGTGCACAGTTTGCATAATGGCGGCGCCATTATGATGCCTCCTTGCCCAGCGTGTAAAGAACATAGTCTGGCTGCAGGCATCGTTTGCTCAATATAAAAGCCAGTGGCTTGCTTAGCATGGCCGCATATATGGTAATGACAGCGATAAATTGGTAGAAATTCAAAACCGTAAGCCCCAAAATGGCCATAATGGCCGGCAGCGCCAGCGCCGAAAAAATCATAACGCAAGTGCTGATGAGGCATGTCAGGGCCATTTTTTCTTTGGGCATCCAGCTAAGCCTTTTATCGGCAACCGCGCTCTCAACTATGGCGGAAGAATATTCGGTTATTATGGCCCTGGTGGCTTTAAGCACGCTGCGGGTAACCATAACCCCGGTAATAAGCCCGAATATCAGCCCGGTTATGGCTATGCTTGCCGTTGTGGCGGGAAAGATTACCAGCGCGCCGCTACTCTCCAACCTTACGCCACCTAAGAGGGAGCCTATAATTATGGTTAAGGCAATGTTGGTGATGACGCTGCTGTACATTGCTTTGAATACGCCGATTTTGGGCAAAGGGTTTTTCACTGGTTGGGCCGCGGGCTCTTGTTTTGCCAGGGCCTTTGCGCGTTGCGCGCAAAGAGCCCAGTCGGGCTGCACATAGCGGAAAATGCAGCATTCAACAATTTTAATGCTGAGCAAGCTGGCGTAAAGCAATTTGTAGGCCAGCCACTGCGTAAAAGCCATGCCTGGCATATTGAAAAACCACAAAAAAAGCGCATTGGCGCCAACGGTAAGCGCCGCAAACCCTATGGCATAAATTATTCCCAGCGCAAACGGGTGTTGCGGCAGCCTTTGCATGAAGCGGCTTTCAGGCACCTGTACGGGCATTGCCCCTAACGCCCGCATTTTCTTTAGCTTGCTATATACAATCCATATATTTACTACTGTGGTTATAATCGCGCAAAAAAACGAGTCCCACAAAACCTCGGCATAGCTGACGCCCTGTGGCCAGTTAAATACAAAGACAACTCCCAGGTTAATAGCAAGCGTTATAAAAACAGCCTTGGCGTTATCGATGTAGGGCAGGTTCAGATTTTGTTTTTTCGTGGCGCTCCGCAAGGCTAAAAATACCTGCCTTTGCTTTGGTAATTGTGGCGCCTTTCCCTGGCCAACTCCAACATGGTCTTTTCCCCGAATTCGGGGTTGCGCAACACCTCTTCAGCCCACTGGCGCGCCTGTTCGGGAAAGACCACTTTGCTTTGCCTGCGGCTTACCGCCAGAAGAATGATTTTTATTGCCTCCTCTACTGGTATGGCGTCGTCTGGCATGGCGCCGGCCGCGGCAAAAATGGGGGTGGCCACGTTGCCGGGGTAAACGGTGGTAACATAAATGTTCTCCTCGGCCAGCTCGTAACGCAGGCTTTCGCCAATGGCGGCAACTGCCGCTTTGCTGCCGCAGTAAACCGCCTGGTAGGGAATGTTGATAAGCCCGGCCACGGAGGCGGTGTTTACTATATGGCCGTGGCCTTGCCTGCGCATTATGGGCACGGCGTAATGCAGGCCGTGGATAACGCCCCATAGGTTTATATCCATGACTTTATGCCAGAATTCCAGAGTGATATGCTCCCAGGGCATGGTGGCGCCCATACCGGCGTTGTTGAAAAGCATGTCCAGGCGCCCGTTGTGGCTTAGCGCGCGTTCTATCAGCGCGCCTACTTGCTCGGCCTGGGTTACATCGGCGGCAACCGGGTAAGCGTTGTCCGTGCCTAGCTGGGCGCTGGCGCTGGCCAGGTTTTCGCCATTGATGTCGGCCATAAAAACCGTGGCCCCGGCGGCCAGCAAATCTTTGACCATTTGCAAGCCTATGCCGGAAGCCGCGCCGGTTACAACACAAACTTTATTTTGAAAATAATTTTGCATGGCTACTCCTTAATGAAAGACAACAGGGCAATGTTGCCACCGTTTTTTACATGCCATAAAATGCGCGGTGGAAACAATATGAGTTGGCCATGGCTTTAAGGCCGGAACCAAGCGGGAATGGCAATAAACGCCAATGGCGTAAAACAATTATACCTGTTCGGCATAGTTGCCGCGCGTTACATTTGGCGCAACCCCAGCCCGCTGCCTTTAAATGCAATGCGCCCCGGCCAGGCCACTGCCGCCGTTTGCCTTGTGGATTGTGCCATGCCCAACATCGCATGTAATAACGGGTCTAATGGCCTGCGCGCAGCATCGGGCTTGGGGAAATTATACCTGTTCCCTGGCTTGCAAAACTATGCCGTAAACCGCGTAATAATGATAAGTGTAACCGGCTGGGGAGAATGGACGCTAGATAACTATTGTATATTATTGATAAAAATTTTTTTGTCAAATTATTGCAATTTAGCGACATAAGCAAAATATTAGATAGAAAATCAGAGTTTTTTATTGTATATTATTAAGTAGTTAAAAAATAACACATCTAACTAACAGAGTAATTTAAGAAATTAAGAGTCGAATCCGCACATCGCCTACAAGGAGTGGATGTTATGCGTATGCTAAATGCTTGGACCCTGGAAGCAGATGAACCAGAATTGGCTATAGCGGAAATAAAAACCCAGTTGGATATGGACAAGCAACTGCAAAAAAATGCCGCCGGTTTTATAACCTGTAGTTATGACTTCGTGGAAACCGGTATGGTGGAAGCTATTTGTCAGGCCATGCCTTTTCCTGTGGTGGGCTGTACCACCCTTAGCAACGGCGTTAACTGCGAAGCCGGGCCCATGCTGCTTTGTCTTTCGGTATTAACCGCCGACGATTGCCAGTTTAGTACGGTTTTAAGCGAACCCTTAAACGGCGATTTGGACGGCCTAGTTGCGGATGCATGGCAAAAGGCGCGAGCCCAGTTAAATGCGGAGCCTAGCATGGCTCTGGCTTTTATTCCCTTTATAAGCTCGTTGGGCGGCGAGCTGATTCTCTTTGCCTTGGATAAAGTTGCCAAGGTTCCGATATTTGGCACCACCGCCTGCGACCATGATACCGCCCAATACTCCAACAGTTTTACTATCCATAATGGAATTTGCAGTAGAGACCGTATGTCCATTCTGCTGTTGGCGGGCCAGGTAACCCCGCGTTTTGTTGTAACTTCCACCTCAGAGCAAAACCTGCAGAAGCAAAAGGCCATTATAACCCGCTCGCAGGGCAGCGTGATGCGGGAAGTAAATAACATGCCCGCCCGGGAGTATTTCTATGCCTTGGGGCTTATGGCCGGCGATGGAGTTGAGGGGATGAGTTCGGTGCCTTTTGTGGTGGATTATCAAGATGGAAGCCAGCCGGTGGCCCGAGCCATCTATCGCATTAACGAAGATGGTTCGGCGGTGTGCGGCGGCATGGTGCCGGAAGGCAGCAGCTTATCCATTGGCCGGATGGATGTGCCCGACATAATGCTTACCGCCCAGCAATCACTGGAGAAGATCACAACTGATGAAAGCATAAACGGTGTTATCATGTTCCCCTGCCTGGGGCGTAATATGGTGCTGGGCATGGAGCCCATGCTGGAGCTGGAAAAAATACAGCAGGTAATAGGCAACAAATTGCCCTGGCATGCGGCCTATTCCGGAGGCGAGGTGTGCCCGGTGTATGGGGTGGGGGGGAACTACTCTAACCGCTTTCACAATTTTACTTTTATTGCCTGCGCTATTTAAGCGGGTTATAAGCAAATATCATGGCGGAAGAAACATTGCTTAACGCGCCTGCCGAGGCTGAGCTGATAAAAGAAAACCGTGCCCTAAAGAGGCAGTTGCGTAGCCAGGAAGCCCTTTTGCAGCGCACTAAAGCTATGTTGACCGCCCGCATAAATCTCCACTCCATGCTGTCGGCTGAGCAGCAAAAAACTGAAAAAAACATGAATCTGCTTTTAGAGAACAGCCCGGATATTATCATGCTGTTTGATAAGCAGGGACGCTTTGCCCATTGCACCAACGTGTTTTTGACCACGGCCGACATTGCCAATTTCGGGCTTATCAACGGGCGCCACTTTGCGGAGGTTTTCAGAGCCGTTGCCGGCGAAGAGTTGCTGGAAAAATTAAACACATGCTTTCATTTGGCCATGGAGCGGAAAACCACCGTAACCATTGAGGAGCGAATGGCCTTTAAATATAAACAGCAGCCTCGCAGCTACACCATACACATAACTCCCATGCTGGATAACACTGGCATGGCCGAAGGCGCGATGATGTTGTTTCACGATTTTACCGAAATAATGCAGGCCAAAGATTCCGCGGAAAAAGCAAATAATGCCAAAAGCGAATTCCTGGCCAATATGAGCCATGAAATGCGAACCCCCATGAACGCCATCATTGGCATGACCGGTATTGCGCGCAGCACCAATGATCCTGAGCGCAAAGAATATTGCCTGGAAAAGATAGCTGCTGCCTCCGCCCATTTGCTGGGAGTTATAAATGATGTTTTGGATATGTCAAAAATAGAATCCGGCAAGTTTGAGCTGAGCTTAAGTGAGTTCGATTTTGAAAGAATGCTGATCAACGCCGCCAATGTGATTAATTGCCATGTGGATGAAAAGCAACTTGACTTTACGGTGAAAGTGGATAGAAACATACCCCATGTCCTTATTGGCGATCAGCAGCGCCTACTGCAGGTTGTAATTAATTTGCTTTCCAACGCGGTTAAATTCACGCCCCAGGGTGGCGCTATAAGCCTGGTGGTAAAGCTGGTGGAGCGCAAGGAGAACCTTTGTACTCTGCAGGTGGAAGTCATTGATAATGGCATAGGCATTGATCCCAGCAAACACGACTTGTTGTTTCGCTCTTTCGCTCAGGCGGAAAGCAGCGTTTCTAGGCGTTTTGGCGGTACCGGGTTGGGGCTGGCCATATCTAAAAAAATTATCGAAATGATGCATGGGCGTATCTGGCTGGAATCGGAGGAAGGCCAGGGTTCGCGTTTTTCTTTTACCGTCAAGTTGCAATGCGCCGGTTCTTGCCTGCCAAAAGCTTTAGTGGCTGACGCCGGGCAGCTTAAAGTGCTGGTGGTGGACGACTCGCCCGAGGTGCGAGATTTTTTCTTAGAAAGCGCCGACTTTTTCAACTTTAACTGCCAGGTTGCCGCCAGCGGCCAAGAGGCTCTGCAATTGCTGGATAAAGAAAATTTTCCTCTTGTATTTGCCGGCTGGCAAATGGCGGACATGGGTGGTTTGGAGTTGGCCAGACACATAACCGCTGATGATGCGGTTTCACGCTCGTTCATCATCATGTTATCTGCCGCCCAGTGGAACAGGGTGGAAGCTGAGGCCAAAGCGACGGGGGTAACCGGTTTCCTGGCCAAGCCGCTGTTTTCGGCAAACATTGCGGATATCATAAACAATTGTCAGCAAAACGGCAGGCCGCGTAAACCATCTTCCACAACGCGGGAGCATGCGAACCGTTTTTCCGGTAAGCGCATTTTGTTGGTGGAGGATATAAGAGTAAACCGCGAGATTGTGGTAGCCATGCTCAAGCCAACCGGAGCAGCCATAGATAAAGCGGAAAACGGGGTGGAAGCCTGCCGCCTGTTCAGCGAAAACCCCACCCGTTACGATATGATTCTCATGGATATCCACATGCCCGAAATGGATGGCTACGAGGCCACCCGGCGCATTCGGAGCAGCAATTTGCCAGGCAGCGAGAGCATTCCTATTATGGCCATGACCGCCAACGTGTTTAAGGAGGATGTGGAACGCTGTTTGGCCGCCGGCATGAACGACCATGTGGGCAAGCCTCTTATGATGAAAGATGTGCTGCAAAAGATGGCGAAATTCCTACAATAGCGCAAGGCATAGCCAACTAATTAGCTTAAGATGCTCTGCGCGTTGCTCCTTGCTTTACAACAAACAAATAAAAGCTCAGATAAACAAAGTATGGGCAAAAAGTTGCCTGTTAGGGGCTCAAGCCGTTGAGCTGGCGCATAAATACATTCTGAAAGCAGCCTTGACTGGCACAAGCCGGTTATTGCTCCGCCTGTCCCGGCCACTCAACCAGTTTGACCTGGGAAAGGAGTAACAGTGTCTTATTTTTCACACCATTTATTACTCCGCTTACGGTAACCTCATCCCACTGGCGCAGGCCGGCTAATGCCTTATCATCCTGCATTTGGCAAACTACCGAATATGCCTGCCCATCCAGGGTAAGGGGCTTCAATTCCGCCACCGGCAGGCTAAGGCGTATTCTTCTGCCAATAAGCGCGTCTGTATTTTTGCCCGCTATTAACCGCGGCATAATATTCTCCAGCCTTTCCAGAGGGCCCAGTTCTTTATATTCTTTTAAAAATGCTGAAAAAAGCCGGCTGCTGCTATAAGAATGGCTGATGAATATCGCTTGCCCGTCCGGCATTTCGCGCACCATCATGGCAAGCCTAAGCGTGGTGGCGGGGCTTACTTGCCAGGTTACAACCGTGCAGTCGGTTTCATCGGTTAGGCAGGGCGCTGGTGCGCTGGGTTTGCCCCACTGGGCGCTTAATTTTTCCCGCAGCATTTGGTATTGGGTTTGCGCCGTTGCCATGTCGGAAGAACGGCCGGTGGTAGAGGAGATACTCAGCAACTGGTTTTGCCAGAAAACGAAAACAGTCGCGGGATCCTGGTCGCTATCAGGCGGCAGATACATGATGTGTTTGTCTACTACCTGCGCTTCGGGCAGCATGTTTTTAACCACGGCCTGGCTCTCACCCCAGGTATAGCTTTCCGGCGGCGATTCTAAATCATAGGGCGCGGCCCAGGCCTGGCCGGCCGTTAGCAGTATCCCCAAACATAAGAGTAGTGTTTTCATATGAATATATTCCTTCCCATACATCCAAGGCCAATTGCCGACACCTGAGAAACGTTTAAACCCAGCCCGCGGAATTTCATGGAGTTTTTCTTTCCAGTTGGTGCTCACTATAATACCGCTATAAGTTGGCCATATCAAGTTGCGTACGCCATGCGCAGTGAAAGTTGTGGCTCTGACATTATACTGTGTTTTTACGGCTGAAGCAGCGAGGCATGGCGTTACGCCCTTGCCGCGCGACACGCCCTCGTTCTCCGCATAGCCGCAAAAAAATCCAGGCGTGTTGCGATAAGTGCTTCAATATCACTGGCATTGGCAGTGCGAATAACTATGCTCATATTGTCTCCTTGTTAACTTTGTGCGTGCTGCGGAAACCGTGGTTGGTTATCTTTTCTTTACTGTAGCCCGGGCGGCGTAAGGCGGAAACAGCCTGAGGAATTAAAGGCATAATTTCAATGCGGCGTGGAAGCCCGCTTTCTATTGCTCCACCATGTTTTCAGAAATTCCTCAAAGTACACCAGGGCAACAGTAACAAGCGCGATGGATACGAAGAAGAACAGGAATTTTCCGCCGTAGACGGGGCAGTTGAAGAAGCCGCCCGCGGCCATCCAGCCGATCAGAATCCATTGCGTAATGAAGACAGCATTTATTTTTTTGCTCATGAAAACGACTAATTTTTTTATCGCTTTTTTTTTGACGAGCACAAGAGACAGGAAATAGAGCAAGCCACACCAGAGCGCCGCAATGCCCAGCACCCAAAGAACTTTCACAGTGTTTTGCGCGTACATGTTGTCGTCGATGAACAATTCCGGCAGGGCAACGCCGTTTGCAAGCAGGACAGCGCTAAAGCATCCGCACAGGACAACCCCGCCGATCAGCAAGCGGCCGTAGAACCTTGTTTTATCCGCGACCCGCAACAAAACCTTTCCGAATAAGTACCCTATGGCGGGATAGATCAGCCAGACAAAAAACGGGAACGGGGTCAGAGGATTCTGATATATGAAATAACCGATCCATACTGATGGCAATTCCTGCTCCGGATATGTTGGCGTTGTGATAGAACCGGCAGTCAACATGGCGAGTGCGGTGAACGCAACGAAAAGGTTGCTGCATTTACAGCGTTTCATCAAGGCGAAAAACAAGAAGGTAAGCCCGGCGAAATGCAGAATATCCAGGCATAAGAGTGCCTTGATGCTCTGATGTAGAAGGCTTTCCGAATGATACAGCAACGAAAAAAACAGACATGGGAGGGCACCGCGCATGATGTTGAGAAGATACCCCTGCCCGATGAGTTTTATTCCGCGCGCGACATGGGCTGGCGCTGTCTGGTTGTTGCTGTAGGCCAGCCCAATTCCCATTGCCATCATGAAAATAGGCGCGGCAAGAGGGCCTCCAGCAAATTCGATGAACAGGTTGATCCCTGTTTCCAGCCCTGGCGCGAACTCAATGCCTTTGTAACATTCCTCGTCGACGTGGACAAGAATCATCCAGATTACGGAGATAGCTTTTGCAAGATCAATTTCAAATTGTCGCCCGGTGTTAACGTGTTCGGCCGCAATAACCCCTCCGGAGCTGCTGGAAAGCGGCGGGCGTTTGCCGGCAAGAAAGTGGAGGAACAGCAAAATGGCCAGAATGGCGAGAGAGGACGCGATCACCATGATTGTATCATCCGCGTCGTAATTTTGAGATACTTAGCTAGCGCCGCTGTCGTCGTCCGTATGCCTGGCGCGAGGGTGGGCAAAGCGCGCTTTGCGGACATCTCGTTACGCCTTATTGATGTAGGCGGGGAACAAATCTCCCTGGTACAGGTGCAGGCCGCTTTGCGCGTAGCCCGCGGCCACTTGGAAGGCGCCCAGATCGTCGAAGGTGTTGCCGATAACCTGCATCCCGATAGGCACGTTGTTCGGGGCAATACCGATGGGCACGTTGACGATGGGGTACCTGCTCAACAGGTTCCAGATCGGGGTGAGGGCAAACTTTAACCCTGTGACAGATTTGCCGTTGACAATGGCCGCGTCCTTTGTGGGGTCATTATCCGCCGTATAGTAGGTTGTGGTCAGCGTGGGCATTATCATGGCGCTGTAGCCCGCGTTAAAAACAGCGCTTTGGAGCAGGCGGTGAAGTTTTGTTGCAAGAGCGTTGGCCTGTGCGGCCTCGGCCGGCCCGGTTTGCGCGTCGGCTTTGAAAAAATCCTTGGCATAGGGGGTTAGCTTGTCCTGGTCGAACGTGCTGGAAAGCAGCCCCAAGTTGCCTATCTCGGTTGCCAACAAGCCTTTCATAAAGACGTCGAATATTTCGGCATGGGTCCAACCCAGCTTCACTTCCTTCACAACCGCGCCCTGACCGCGCAGCACCTGGGCGGCCCTGGTTAGCGAGTCCCGAACGGCAGGCTCAATGCCCTCCGGAATCCATTCTTCAAAATAGGCCAGGGCAACCTTCACCCCCTTAACCGGGCTGTAGCTTACCGGATACTCGAGCTTGGGGCGCAGGGCGGAGAGCACCTTGGGGTGCGGCCCGGTAATGGCATTTTGCATGAGCACCAGATCCCCGAAGTTACGGGCCATGGGCCCCATGGTTTCGTAGCTTGTCTCAGAGGTGGGAACCCGGCCGAAGGGGGGCTTGAACCCATAAACGCCGCACAGGGAGGAGGGCAGCCTGATTGATCCGCCCATGTCGGAGCCGGTGGCCAGGGTGGTGAAACCAGCCGCCAGGGCCGCGCCGGAACCGCCGGAGGAGCCGCCGACTGAATAGCGAAGGTTCCAGGGGTTGCGCGTCACGCCCCAAAGCCGCGACCAGGTGGCGCCATGGGAGTAGAACTCGGGAACTGTGGTTTGGACGTGCAGAACCGCGCCCGCATCCAACAGCATGTCGATGATGGCCGCATTTTCTTCCGCCAGCGGGCTGTCTTTCAGCAAGAGCGAACCCATGGTGGTTCGCCAGCCCCGTACGTCGCTTTCGTCTTTGATGGCCACAGTCAGCCCCTCAAGAGGCCGTTCCCGGCCGGCTTTGTAGCGTTTTTCCGATTCGTTGGCCGCTTTCATGGCCGTCTCGAAATGCTCGTAGGTTATGCAGTTAACCTTGCCGTTGAACGCCATGTGGTCTTTGGGCTCGTCACCTGTGGTATTCAGGGGGCCGTTGAATTCCTTGATTCTCTCTATCTGGGCCAGCAGAACGTCCGCCGGCGAGAGCGTGCCCGCCTTGAACATCCTGATCAGCTCCGTGGCGGGCAGAAAGGCCGGACTCTTCGGATCTGTGCCAGCGGCGAGGGCGGCCAAAGGCTGAGCGAAGGACAAAAGGCAGGCCCCCGCACCCGCCAGGGCGCCGAGACGAAGAAAGTCTCTTCTGTCCATGGCGGCATCGTAATACTCCTTCATCGTTAACCTCCTTGAATGTCTGTACCTGTTGACATTTTGGTGCTATCTATCCTTAACTCGCCAATATTGCCCATTGGGCATATGATTGAAACGATATGCCGCATTTTATTTTTCGTCAATTTAAGAAAATATTATCAGTTATTTAAATAAAGAAAAATATTTTTAAATCACGGTTTTTAGTGTGTGTAAAATAAGCTGTGCTTTTATCTTCCCGCTATAAGTACCTAAACACTGTTGGGTTATTTCAGCTTGGAATGAATTCAGCAGTTCCCTGTTTGTCATAGCGGCGAAAGCCGCTACCCCGCTGCTGGTTTTTATGCATAATATATGCACAATAAATACATGAATAGTGCTTTTCGCCGGTATGACAGGGCTAGAGAGCCTGGCGGAGTTGGAGGGGGCAACTAGCTCGCAGATGAACAACATTAGTTTGGCGTGATGAAGCGTGACCCATAAAAACGATAAAGCCCTGTATTTAACAGGGCTTTATGACGTTTAGTGATGGCGGGGGGAATTGAATCAATGCCTTAATTAGATAATATTAAAGACAAAAATTTTTCCTCCGCCTTTTTTATGCCCCCGTTTTTACCCCCAATCTCTTTCGCTTGAACAAGTTGTGTGTTTTTAATGGGTTGAATGATTTTATTGAGATATCCAATTCGGTTCCCCATTTGGGAATTGTATCCGCGTCCGAGGGTTTTGGGAAACTATTTCAAACTATAGCTTATGGCCATAAATTGCCCTCAAAACGTCTGGTCTATTTTCCAGAAATCCCCTTTTGCATCTTCATTCTTGTTCTCAGTACATCTTGTTGGCTTCAAAAATCTTTTTTTCCACTCGTCGCATATGTTGGAGGGGACAATATCGTCTCCAGGCATTAGCAACCCAAGATGAGGCGGCATATTTTTAATGTCATCACCTTGTTTAGTCTTTTTAAGCTCTTCAGATTCTTTGGGTGACATCAAAAGCATTTTAAGTTCAAGATGCTGCAGACCACACGTGGACGCAAATTTTTCAAGTATTTTCCGGCGCTTTTCTTTTCTTTCAAATTGTTCTTTGCTCCAACTGGTAACCCCTTTAGCTTCTATTAAAATGACAGTTTCTTCAAATGCTAAAATGAGGTCAACATCTTCTTGAGTGCCAGTTATAAGCTGACAACCCTGGCCATCAGTGCTGTTGTGGATGTTGCGCGAATCAGGGGTAGTGATAGAAGGAGATAAAAAGGAATGAGTAGTTCCATATAATCGCATGGCGCCAGCAATCCAGTCAAAATGATAATCCATTGCCCACCAAACATTATTGGGCGTCTTAGTATCCTGAAAACCAAAAATGTCCCAAATCTTTTCGATAAAATGCTTGGCAATGGGGAGAGTCAGCATTTCATCATTACCAAGGGCGTTTCTCAAAAGCCAGTAGCGCTCTTTACGGTTGAAAAGCTTGAGACAGTCAACGAGGGTTAATTTTTCCATGTGTCTCTCCCTAAAAAGCTGTTGAGATAATCATCGGGTTTCAATGCCTACTGACAAGGAGGTACCCCAGTTTTGCGAAAGTGTTAATGATCTGACGGGGTTGATCAAACATCAACCGAAGAAGCTCCCAATTCCCTGCTCAACATACTCACAATAAGGGTATTCAGGCTAACTCCTTCCTGATTGGCCTTAACTGTCAAGTCGTGATGCAGGCTTAGGGGCAGTCTTGCAACTAACTTCTTGGGGCCGGGCTTGTCCCATTTTTCCGAAGCCTTAAGCCAGGCGGCTTCAGCCTCAGCGCCGTTTTTAATAGCCTCGGCTATGGTTTCGCCGTCTGACATGCAGCCGGGCAGGTCGGGGAAAGTAATGAGATAACCGTCGCCTTCTTCATGGCTAAGCTGACGAATTTCAAAACGATTTATAGGTTCTTTTTTCATTTACGCACCTCTTTTCAGCAACGCGACAAACTGTTTGATATAAATTGGCTTTATGGGGCGCCGCGCTGGTACCGAGAGGTGGCAGCCGTCTTTGTCACGAAAAATTACATGACTGCCGCCATCATGCACCCATTCCACCCCATGAGCATCGGCCAGCGCCTGCAAATCGCTAATGCGCCATCCTTGGGAATTTTGTAGCATACGAGCCAATTTTTTATCTTGCTTGCTCATGGATTAATAGTATTACATATAGTATCATTGTGCAATAGTGATGCCCCGACTTTGCGTAGCCAAGGCAATATGCTATTATTGAGAAAATATTGCGGAAAACGAGCAAACACAGGAGAAAAGACTAAAATTAAACCTTAATTAGTTTGATATAACAAATAACTACAAAGGGCGTGTGATAGCGCCCCAGTACCACGGAGCCATGGCCGGGCCATGGCAGCCCCCACACGCATATGCTATGCGTGTGCGTCGGGAAAGGGCGGAATAAAATACTCGCAAGAGGAATACGTCCAGCCACAGGTACTGATGGCCTATCACTCTCCCGCAGCACACCTTTTTATTATGCCGTGGGGTTTTTTATTGTGGCTTGTTTGGTGACAGGCCTGAACCGTAAACCCGCGCACGCGGGCTCCCGGCACACACCTTTTATGCATGGGAGTTTTTATGGCCGCGATAAAGAAGAATAGGGCAGCTAACAGTGCCACAGCCAACGACACCCGCCAGCAGGTAAGCCGCATTATGGCCGACTTGGACATTGCCATGAAGCTATTGGACGAGCACGCCATACGCGCGCCTGGCAAATTCTACGAGTCCAGCCCCATCTTTCGCCCCTTTTACGACACCTTGCTGGAATTGGGCATAATGCTGCGCAAACAAAACAGTACCCTGCGCCAATTCATGCGCCGCGCCGATCAATCCCAGCTGGAGATGTTCCAGGCCGATCTCCAGTTGCAGCTAAACGAGCCCAGGGGCTGGAGCGCCAGCCTGGAAACCGTATGGAAGCAGTGGCTGCTAGATCTTCTGGCCAACCTGCAATCGTCGCTAGTGGCTTGCAGCTACCACACCCCGCATTACTACAGCAGTAGCGAAATCAACAACCGCGAAGCGCAAAGCTTTACCCTGGAACTGATGGAGCTTACCATCCTGGCCCAGACCGAGCTGCGCCTTTTGTGTAACTACCTAACCACCGGCGACTACGCCCATGTGGACGGACTGCACAAAGCCATTAGGCTGCGCCAAAAGCTGCTGCCGCCGCCGAAGCCGCTGGCTGGCAAGCCAGCATAGCTCGTAGGCTAGGGTAATCGATTATGGCGCGCAGACCGCCGATACTGCAAGTTAACACATTGTTAGTTCAACAAGAAATGCTAAAATAGTACAAGCTCCCGCATGGGGGTTAATCTCCAATTGCTCCGCAGAAAAATATTATTAATGCCGAGGAAAAATCGATATGCCCAGAATTATCATCAGCCTGTGCCTTTTGTTTACGCTTTCCGCCTGCGCCTCTGCCAGTTCCGCGCCTTTGCTGGAAAGCCTGGACGGTCAGATTTGGTATTTAGATGCCGAGGCCACGGCCAAGGTTAATGAAAAGGTGCGTAATGATATGGCGCGTCGCGGTTTGGAAGAGTTTATAAATATTTTTGGCGATATGTATTTCAGGCTTAATTTGGCCAAC
>JAVBVK010000009.1:0-106468 GCA_031554335.1 Desulfarculales bacterium | reverse complement strand
ACAATGTTGTCCACCTTCTGCCCCATTACATAAACATTGCGCTTGCCCAGGTCGCGGATGGACTGGATATATTGTTCAGCGGTCATCATTGGCATTTTGCTTACTCCTTAAAATTTTGGGTGAATACTAAAAAATTATTACCCCATGGCTGGAGGTCGGGTTTTTGAAAATTACGCGCCAGGCCTTGCCATGGCTTTATAGTATAGATTTTGCTTGAGCCGGGTGTGATGAACAAAAGCTGATGCTAATTTGCATAAGAGCAATTGCTGTGCCATTCTTTATGAAAGCGAATTGCGTTGGCCGTATGCCGCCTGCATATGCGCGTTGCTGAAGGGAGCCGCACTATGGAAGATTTTTCTAACTTTTACCAGGCAATAGACCCGGCCAAGATAGAAAGCGATGAAGAAAAAAATAACGTAATAAAGCAGCTGAAAGAGTTATGCCTGTATTTTGATACGGTTATTGAAAACTCCATCGACGGCATTTTTATTGCCGACGGCCAGGGCAACACCATCAGGGTTAACAAGGCCTATGAAGCCATTTCCGGCATAAAGCGCAAAGATATTTTGGGGCTTAACCTGGCGGATTTTGAGTTTAAGAAATACATATCAAAGTCGGCCACTTTGCTGGCCCTGGAACAGAAGCGCCCAGTTACCATAGACCAGTTCCTGCTGCGCACGCAGCGCAAGGCCTTGGTTTCCTGCAACCCCCTGTTCAACGAAAACAACGAGATAACCATGGTGGTCTCCAACGTGCGCGACATTACCGAGGTGGAAATGCTGCGGGTCAGCGTGGCCGAGGCCAAAGAGCTGGCCGAACAGTATCAGGAGGCCTTGCTGGCCCTGAAAGATCAGCTTCTGGCCAAGTCCAACATCATAATCCGCGACGAGGCCATGATAAAAACCCTAAGCCAGGCCCAGAAGGTGGCCGCAGTGGACACCACAGTGCTGCTGTTGGGCGAGACCGGGGTGGGCAAAGAGGAAGTGGCAAAATTTATTCACGAAAACAGCCTTCGCAGAAACGAGCCCTTTATTCGCGTAAACTGCGCGGCCATTTCCAGCAGCCTTTTGGAAAGCGAACTGTTCGGCTATGAAAAAGGCGCCTTTACCGGGGCTAACAGCATGGGCAAAATGGGGCTTTTCGAGGCCGCCAATCGGGGCACTATCTTTTTGGATGAAATAGGCGAAATCCCAATGGATATGCAGGTTAAGCTTTTACGCGTGCTGCAGGAGCGCGAGATAAAGCGGGTGGGCAGCGTGCGCGCCATCAAGGTCGACATCCGCATTATCGCGGCCACCAACAAAGACCTCAAGGCCTTGGTGGCACAGGACAAATTCCGCGAAGACCTGTATTACCGTCTGAGCGTCATCCCCATTACCATACCGCCCCTGCGCGACCGGCCGGCCGACATTGCGCACATGACCAAGCAGTTTATAAGCGCCTTTAATAAGCAGTATAATGTGGAGGTTAGCATAAATAACGATGCCATGAACGCGCTTGCCGCCCATGCCTGGCCGGGCAATGTGCGCGAGCTTAAAAACACCATCGAACGCCTGGTGATTCTTAACGCATCTGGCCTTATTACCAAGGAAGATCTGCCGTTTATCAATGGCGCGGGCCAGGCTGAGGATCTACTGGCCCTGGGCCGGAGCGTGGATTTGAAAGAGGTGCTGCGGGAAGTGGAGGGGCGCTATTTGCAAAAGGCCTATGAAGCCGCCGGCAATGTGCGCGACGCAGCCAAGCTGCTTAATATGAAGCGCTCCACTTTTGCCCTTAAATTAAAAAAAATTAATGAAAACACAGCGTTATTGTAAGTCCAAAAAAATAGACAATGTCCAAAAAAATGGACATTTGTGAATTAGTGAGGAAATACGGGCAGGAAACCCGCATTTGCGGTTGCCTGTGACTAAAAAATGTCCTACTTTTTGGACAAAGGCCGGACGCTGTGACTTATCCCGCGGAGCTTGCGCGGCCGGCACCTGACCGCCGTCTTGGCACTCATTCCTTGGCGCCTTTGGCGCACCGCCTGGCCGGCCTCGTGCGCTTACCGCGCCAGGCCGGCCCGCCAGCCAAACCTGGCAACTAAACAGTTAACAGCGGCCTAAACCGTCCCCCGGCCTTTGCGCCGGCGCGCGTTGGCCGCTTGGGCCGCAAAGCCGTCGCTCCTCGCTTTTTTCCGCAACTATCCCCTAAACCGCTTCATGGCGCTGGCATGCTCTTTGCTTTTTAAAGGGCTGTCTCACGCGCAATTTGCTATCCGCGAAATCCGCAAAATTTAAAAACCCAACCCCGTGGCAGTACCCGGGGAAGCAATTTTCACAACTGATTGAGTAAAGTAAATTACACGCACAAGAGAAGGGGAACCGGCGATGAAATGCGAAAAACAGGTCAGCATGCATGAAGCCGTTAACATGATCAATGACGGCGACACCTTAATAGCCACCGGCTTTACCATCTGGCGTAAGCCCATGGCTCTTATCTACGAGATGATACGCCAGAAGAAGCGCGACTTGCACGTGATAGTGTGCAACGGCGCCTTTGACGTGGACATGCTGATAGGCGCGGGCTGCATTAAAGCCATGGAAGGCAACTACTGCGGCTTTGAGATCTACGGCAAGATAGGCAATAACTTTGCCCGGGCTCTGCGCGAAAACAAGCTTATTTACGACGAATGGGGCCATTACCACACCGTGCTGCGCCTGGAGGCCGGCTCCATTGGCGTGCCCTTTATCACCTCGCTGTCCTGCCTGGGCACCGATCTCCTGAACCCGGCCTACGACATGTTTCGCCGGGCCGGCCTGCGTGACGGCCAAAACCCCTACATCCCCAAAGAAAAATTCAAGCTGATGCAAGATCCCTTTTTTGGCGGCGGCGATGTGGTTCTGCTGCCCGCGGCCAGAGCAAATGTGGCCATTGCCCTGGTGCAGCAGGTGGGCGAGCGCGGCACCGTGCGCCTTATGGGCCAGAAGGCGGCCGACATAGAAGGCATGAAGGCGGCCGACAAGCTCATTGTCATAGCCGAGGAAATCGTGCCCGAAGAATATCTGCGCCACAATGCCGAGGAAAATTCGCTTTCCGGCCTGTATGTGGATGCCATTGTGGAATGCCCCTGGGGCGGCCACCCCTCGGGCGTGCACGGCTATTACGATGCCGACCAGGACTTTATCAAAAACTATCACCAAAAGGGCTCTAAAACCCAAAGCGATTTCGACGCCTGGGCCGCCGAGTGGATTTTCGGGGTGAACGACTTTGAGGAATACCTGGACAAGCTTGGGGTGAAACGCCTGCGCAAGCTGCAGGCCAATCGCGCCCTGCGCTACAGCACCGCTATTAAAAGGGGGGTTAGATAACATGAAAAATTATTTACAACCGGGCGAATACAGTATAGACGCGTTGATGGTGCTGGCCGCCTCGCGCGAGGTGAAAGACTTTGAAGTTATTTTCGCGGGCACCGGGCTGCCCATGATAGCCACCATGCTGGCCCAAAGCACCCATGCCCCGGGCAGCGTTTCCGTTTACGAGGCGGGCACCGTGGACAACAAGGTTATGGCCCTGCCGGCTTCGGTGGGCGGCCCCCGGCTTACCTACCACCCCGCCATTTGCGAAGGCATGTACAGCGTCTTTGGCCTGCTGCAGCGCGGCTATGCCGATTTGGGCTTTTTGGGCGGGGCCGAGGTGGACCGCTATGGCAACATAAACTGCACCTGCATTGGCGACTACTTTAAACCGCAAAGCCGCCTGCCCGGGCCTGGCGGCAACCCGGACATCAACGCTTTGGCCAAGCGCGTGGTCTACATAATGAACCAGGAGGCCCGGCGCTTTTCCGAACACGTAAGTTATATCACCAGCCCCGGCTGGCGGGTTAAGCGCTATAAAGAAGATGGCAGCTTTGAATATGTAAGCCGGCAGGAATGTTTTGGCAGCAATTTTCGCGGCGGCCCTTCGGCCATTATTACCAATATGGCCATTTTCCGCTTCCGACCGGATGGAGAAATTTATCTGGATACCGTGCATCCTGGTTTCAGCATACAGGATGTGCGTAACAACATAGGCTTTGACATGGACTTGACCCGCTGCACGGGTGAGACAGCCCCCCCCACTCGTGAAGAACTGGACCTGCTCTACCACCACATAGACCCGGAAGGCTTGTTCCTTAAGTAAAGGCCATGGGCGGCCAGGGCTGATTGCCAGGCCCTGGCCGCAATTTTTATTTTAATCCGCGCTTGGGCTCAGGCTCCGGATTTGGCCGCAGGTGAGGTTGGCTGCCGGCCTATGCTGGTTTGCAGAATGATTGCTTAACATTACTGTTAAGTGGCCGGCATTGCTGGTTTGCAAGATGGTTCCGTGACGTTATTGTTAAACGGCGCGTCATTTATTTTTAACCAGGCACTGGGCCTGAGCGAGAGAGCAAATATGGAAACCCCGGTTATTGTAACTAAGGAAAACGGCAAGGGCACCATTACCATAGACCGCCCCAAAGTGCTTAACGCCATAGATTGGAACACCTTCTTCATCTTCCAAGATGAATTCAACAATCTGGTCGCCGACGATGAGGTGAAAGTAATCATCATCACCGGCGCCGGCGAGCGCGCCTTTATTTCCGGCGGCGACATAGGCGAAGAGCTTAAGATGAACGGCCTGGTTTCCTACCGCTGGAGCTTGACCGGGCACAAACTGTGCGCCTCTATAGAGGCCGCGCCCAAGCCGGTTATCGCCGCGGTTAACGGCTACTCTTTGGGCGGCGGCTTTGAGATAATGATGGCCTGCGACTTTATCATCTGCTCCGACAACGCCAAGTTTGGCGCGCCCGAGGTTAAGCTAGGGGTTATTTGCGGCTTTGGTGGCAATTTGCGCCTGCCCAGGGCTATTGGCGCGCGCAAGGCCAAAGAATTTCTTATGACCGGCAAAATGATGGACGCTCAGGAGGCCCTGCGCCTTAACCTGGTAAATAAAGTTGTACCGCTGAAAGACCTGAAGGCGGCGGTGGATGAGTTTTGCGTGGAGCTTATTAATAAAAATAACATTACCCTGGACCTCATTAAAAAAACAGTGGACTACGGCATGGAAACCGATCTGCGCACCGCGGTTCAGTACGAGGCCGCTATGTTTGGCGTGGTTTCCGACACCAAAGACAAATACGAGGGCATGACCGCCTTTTTGGAAAAGCGTCCGCCTAAGTGGAACAACCAATAAGGAGTGCCGCCACTCTCGCACGATAATCTCCCGTCATTTTGAATGTTAAGTCATCGTCGCTGTGGGCGCGGAGCTAAGCCCTCTCATTTCGTCATCATGAGCATAGCAAAGGATGACGGAGTGAGAGTTTGCCTCCGTAGGTGCCGCTCAAGCTTGCCCTGGCAATTTTTAAGAGTTATACTTCCTTTTTTTACAGGTTGTTAAAAATGCCAAGCATGCTAGATGAAAAATTTATGGCCCATACCTTGCGCTTAAGCCGCAAATACTGGGGCCTTAGCTCGCCCAACCCGGCGGTGGGGGCGCTGGTGGTTAAAAACGGGCGTATTGTGGGCCAGGGCGTGCACCAAAAAACCGGCCAGGCCCATGGCGAAGTTTTGGCTCTTCAGGAGGCCGGGGCGCAGACCAAAGGCGCTACCCTGTATGTTAACCTGGAGCCGTGCAATCACCACGGCTGCACCCCGCCCTGCGCCAGCGCCATTTTAGCCGCTGGCATTAAACGGGTGGTGTACGGCCTGGCCGACCCCAACCCCGTGGCCTGTGGTGGCGCGGCCTTTTTGGCCAGCCAGGGGGTGCGGGTTAGCGGCGGAGTGTTAGAGGCCGCCTGTGCCCATGAGCACCGCATGTTTTTAACCCACAAACTTTTTCATCGGCCTTATGTAATATTAAAAACCGCCACCAGCCTGGATGGCCGCATTGCCACCGCCACAGGCGAAAGCCAGTGGATAACTGGCGCAAAGGCTCGCGCCAAAACCCATTGGCTGCGTGCCCGAATGCAGGCCATTATGGTGGGGCGGGGTACGCTAATGGCCGACGACCCCAGCCTTACCTGCCGCCTGCCCGGCTACCAGGGGCGCCAGCCGCTGAAGGTGGTGGTGGATAGCAAGCTTAGCGTGCCGTTAAAGGCCAAGGTGCTGCATAATCCTGAAAACACCGTAATAGCCTGCGGGCCCAAGGCCAGCCGGGCGCGGGAAGAGGCGCTGCTTAAGGCTGGGGTGCGGGTTTGGCGGCTTGCCCTGGATGTTGGCGGCCAGCTTGATCTGGCCCAGTTGCTGACCCTGCTGGGCAGTGAGAACATAGGCAGCCTGATGCTGGAGGGCGGAGGCGAGCTGGCTTTTTCCATGGCGCGCGCCGGCCTGGTGGATGAGTTGTGGCAGTTTGTGGCGCCCATGCTTATTGGCGGTAAAAACGCACCCGGTTTTGTGGGCGGGCAGGGCTTTGCCTCTCTCAGCCAGGCGCCCAAATTTACCCGCCCGCAATTAACCCGTTTGGATGATGATATTTTACTGGTTTGTACCCGCAAGAAGGACGATTAAGCTATGTTTACCGGGCTGGTGGAGTGTTTGGGGCAAATAGAGCGCGTGGAGCCCAAGGGGCCGGACGCCATTTTGTGGATAAAGCCGGCTTGGCCTTTGGAGGAGGCGGTGCTGGGCGAGTCGGTGGCGGTTAACGGCGCCTGCCTTACGGTAACCAATACAGGCACTGTTGCTTTTTCCGCCGATGTTTCGGCCGAAAGCCTTTCCCGCACTAACCTGGGTACGCTTAAAAGCGGCAGCCAGGTTAATTTGGAAAGGGCCTTAAAATTAACCGACCGCCTGGGCGGGCATTTGGTGAGTGGCCATGTGGACTGCTTGGGCCAGGTGCGGGAAGTGCGCCAGGTGGGTGGGTCGTTGCACATAAGCATAAGCCTGCCGGCTGCCCATATGCGCTATGTGGCCCCTAAGGGTTCTGTAACCATAAACGGGGTAAGCCTTACGGTGAACGAAGTTATGGGCGATGTTTTCAATGTCAACATCATTCCCCACACGGCCCGACAAACTACGCTACACCTTGTAAAAACAGGCCATTCTGTTAATATTGAAACCGACTTACTAGCCAAATACATAGAAAAGCTGCTGCAGCCGGGCGAGCAAACCAGGGGCCTTACCTTTGAAGACCTGGCCCGCATGGGCTATTGACGCTTGGCTTTTTGATAATAAAAAACGCTGGTTTTACGCGCCAGTATAAAAATTTATTAAAGATGCGGTTTCAGCTCTGGCTGAAGCGGGAAGGAAAGGGCTATGCCTCTAGCGACTATTGAAGAAGCCATTGCCGACATAAAGGCTGGCAAGATGATAATTTTGGTGGATGACGAAGATCGCGAAAACGAGGGCGACTTAACTATGGCCGCCGAGCTGGTGACCCCGGAGGCCATCAACTTTATGGCCACCCATGGCCGCGGGCTTATTTGCCTTAGCCTGTCCAACTCCATTGCCGACCAGATAAATCTGGCCCCCATGGTACAGGACAATCAGTCTCCCTACACTACCGCCTTTACGGTTTCCATTGAAGCCCGCAATGGTGTTACCACCGGCATTTCCGCCCATGACCGCGCCCACACTATAAAAGTGGCGGTAAGCCCGGATGCCAAGCCCGTTGACGTGGTCAGCCCTGGCCACACCTTCCCTTTGCGCGCCCGCGACGGCGGGGTGCTGGTGCGCACCGGCCAGACCGAAGGCTCGGTTGATTTGGCCAGGCTGGCGGGCTTGCGCGAAGCCGGGGTTATTTGCGAAATTATGAATGACGACGGCACCATGTCGCGCATGCCCGATTTAGAGAAATTTGCCCAGAAGCATGACATGAAAATTGTTTCCATTGCCGATTTAATCGCCTATCGCATGCGCCACGATAAAGACCTGCTGGTGAAACGCGAAGTGGAAGTGAAACTGCCCACCGATTTCGGCGATTTCCGCATCATGGTTTTTTCTAACAAAATAGACAATAAAGAGCATATAGCCATAGTTAAGGGCGACATAAGCCCTGATGAGGCCATACTGGTGCGGGTGCATTCGGAATGCCTGACCGGCGATCTCTTCCATTCCAAACGCTGCGACTGCGGCGAGCAACTGGCCAAAGCCTTAACCATGATAGAAAAAGAGGGCAGGGGTGTGCTGCTTTACATGCACCAGGAAGGGCGCGGCATTGGCCTTATTAACAAGCTTAAGGCCTACCAGTTGCAAGACCAGGGCTGCGACACGGTGGAGGCCAACGAGGCCCTGGGCTTTGGCGCGGACATGCGCGATTATGGCATTGGCGCGCAAATACTTTCTGAAATAGGGGTGCGCCGCATGCGCCTGATGACTAACAACCCGCTTAAAATGGTGGCCCTGGAAGGCTACGGGCTTTCGGTGGAGGAAAGGGTGCCCCTGGAAGTACCGGCACGCCCGGAAAACGAGGCCTATCTGAAAACCAAGTGCTTCAAGATGGGCCATTTGCTGAACTGCGTTAAATAGATGATAAAAATCAAACCCGAGGAAAATGCCATGGTGAAAATAATAGAAGGTAATTTACAGGCTAAAGATATGCGTTTTGCCCTGGTGGTGGGGCGCTTTAACGAACTTATTGGCTCTAAACTTTTGGGTGGGGCCTTGGATGCTTTGCGCCGCCACGGGGCGGACGAGAAAAACTGCACGGTGGTGTGGGTACCCGGAGCCTTTGAAGTGCCTTTGATGGCCCAAACCTTGGCCAAGAGCAAAAAATACGACGCCATTATCACCCTGGGCGCGGTGATCCGTGGCGCCACCCCCCATTTTGACATGGTGGCGGCCGAGGTAACCAAAGGCGTGGCTTTGGCCGGGCTTAACACCGGGGTGCCGGTTATTTTTGGCGTGCTTACCACCGACAGCATAGAGCAGGCCCTGGAACGGGCTGGCACCAAAGCCGGCAACAAGGGCGCCGACGCCGCGGTGACCGCCATTGAAATGGTGGATGTGCTGCGCAAGCTGTAAATTATGGGAGAACGTCGTTTAAGCCGGGAGCTGGCCTTACAGGTTATGTACCAAATGGAACATGGCCAGGATAGCGTGGAAGAGGCCATTATGCTTTTTCGCAGTAATTTTGCCGCTCCGGCCCATTTAATGCATTACGCTAAAGGCTTGGTGCTGGGCATAACCCAGCACCAAGCCCGTTTGGATGAAGTCTTAGGCCAGGCCAGCCCGCGCTGGAAGGTGGAGCGCATGTCGCGCATAGACCGCAATATCTTGCGCCTGGCCGCCTACGAAATTGTCTATACCGATATTCCGCCCAAGGTGGCTATTAATGAAGCCATTGAACTGGCCAAACTGTTTGGCGGGGACGAATCTCCGGCCTTTATTAACGGTGTGCTGGACGCGGTCTTGAGCAAGCGGGGGCACGTTTAGGCGCCAGCCCCGCATGCCCTCACTGCCGCTGCCTGGCGGCAGGTGATAAATAGCTTCGGCATACTGCTCAGTTGCTGACTCCACTGTCAAAACCATAACTTAAATTTCGTCGAGATCGTAGATATCACGGTTTTAAGCTGAATAGCCCCTTGCATGTCCAGAGTTCATTTCATTAATCCCCTTGCCGGTGATTTATGAAAAATTGCCTCGCCGAAAAGCTTGGTTTTCGACGGGCTTCCGGCTGCTGGCGCCGCCGCGTAGGCCTGTCCAGGCAGTGTTAGCAGTCAGTTATGAAATGACTTCTAGTAAAGCCGCCCCTTGGTTGGATGGGCCACGCCAGGTGGGTTTGAGTTATTTCATGTGCGATTTCTTATTATCTCTTTTTAAGATAATTTACTGTTAATACACTATTAATTTTAAAAAAGCACTAAATGAGAGCAATCAAGGCGCAGAAGGAAACTATGTTCATAAGAGCGGAAAAGCCCAGCGAGTTTGCCTTGATACACGATTTAATTAAAGTCGCCTTTCAAACCGCGCCAATAGCCGATGGCGACGAACAAAACTTTGCCGCCCGCCTGCGCGCCAGCCAGAACTATATACCAACGCTGGCGTTAGTGGCCGAAGAAAACGCCATTATCATAGGGCATATAATGTTCACCAGGGTATGGATTAAAAGCGGGCAGGGCGACTTACGGCCGGCTTTTTTGCTGGCCCCGCTGGCAGTGGCTTTGGCGCGCCGCAGCCAGGGCGTGGGGGCCGCGTTGGTGCGGGCGGGCCTGGAGCGGGCCGCGGCCATGGGCGCCGCCGCCGGCGCGGGCTTGGTTTTTGTGCTGGGCGACAAAAATTATTACAAGCGTTTTGGTTTTGTGTCGGCCATGAACCACAGCCTTAGCTGCAATTTGGATATAGAAGAACGCCTGCTGCCCAACGTAATGGTGGCCGAGCTTTGGCCTGACGCTTTACAGGGGGTGAGTGGAGTGGTGGAATTACCTGGCTAATTTATGAGCGCCGCACCCAATGTGGCTTCCATGCGCTTAAGGGCAAACTCATGAGCGGCCTGGTCAAAGTCGGCAGTTGCGTTTACGTACACATTTACCTGATAGCTGCGGTTAATCAGGTCACTACAGGTGTCCATAACACAAATGGAAGTGCATACCCCGCATAAATGCACGTCTTCCACGCGCGCGTTCTGTAAAATAGACTCCAACTCCGTACCGAAAAAAGCGCTGAACCTTTGCTTGGGCAGCACAATTTCGCCAGGTAACGGGGCCAGCTCGGGAATGATTTGGCTGCCCAATTGCCCGGTCAGGCAATGAGGGGCAAAGCGTTCAAATTCAGTGTCGTCCGGCTCATGGCTGTCCTGCACAAAAATTATCAAAGAATTTTGGGCGCGATGTTCAGCCAGCAACGCTGCCACATGGGGAATGATTTCACGCCCTTGGGGGCCGCAATAAAGCGTGCCGGTGGGGTCTATGAAGTCGTGCAGCATATCCATTACTAAAAGGGCCGAGTTTTTCATGTGGTATCCCTTTTTCAGCTAAAGCGCAAGTTAGTGACTGTGTATTAAATTGTACCAGGGTGCGGCTCGCGCTTAAATAGCGCGCGATCGATAATGCATGGTGATGTATGTTCCTTTTGTGATAAACTAGGTTACGGGGCTGCAACCGCCCGGACTGTCATGAAAATTGGCCGGGGAGTACAGAATTATGCACGATTGGGAAGTACGGATACACGCGGCTAAAGAGGAAAACCAGCTTGAGAAAAAAAGCTGGACGGAAAAGGTAACGGCTCTGGACGAGGTGGGCGCGCGCAGCACCGCCTTGGTGCAGGCCATGGAAAGAAAGCCCTGCTATGATGTGTACAACACCAGTATAATCATAAAAGTGAAGGCGTAGGGGGGCTACAATGCCTCGACGTGATTGGAGAAAGCGGGTTGCTGCTTGTTAATGCCGGCATTCTGTGGCATAGTGAGTTTAACTAATGATGTCTCAAGAACCGCTGGTTGAAAATATTCAGCCGAACGGGGTGGCATCTCTTGGGTTGCCCCAACCCAGCAAAAAAAACTAACGTTAATGATCCTCCTTTAGGGTGTTGGCTGTCGGCTTATCGCCTGTTAAAAGACTTTCAGCTTCCATCTGTGATAGATACGACCAGAAAGAAAGTTTTGTGCCTAACCCCATAGCCGCCATAATTCTTAATTACAATAATTGGCCGGACACGCTGTTGTGTTTGGGGTCGGTGCTGCAATCAAGCCCTCCTCCAGAGACAATTATTGTGGTGGATAACGCTTCCAGCGGCTCGGATTTTACTGAAATCAGCCGTTGGATTCAAAATAATACGGCAATGGTGGAGAGATTAGGGCAAACAGGGCAATCATCCCATCCGAAAACAAATTTGCGCATACTGGATGAAGACGAACTAAAAAACACCAACTTGCCCAACAGCTTGGATAGCAATCTCTATCTGGTCAAGGCTTCGCGCAATCGCGGTTATGCCGCTGGCAATAATTTGGGCATTAGGCTGGCCATGGCCGCGGGCATGGATGGGGTGTGGATTTTAAATAACGATACCATTGTGACCCCCAGCGCCTTTGCCGCCATGCGTGAGGCGCTATTTGCCGCTCCAGACTTGGGCTTGTGTGGATGCTTGTTGCTCTATGCCCACAGTGGCCTGGTGCAGTGCCAGGCCGGCGGCAGCATGAGCAAGTGGACTGCCATTCCCCATTTGTGTGGCGAGGGCTTAAGTGTGGAACAGGCTTTAGCCATACCAGCCGGCGAGGTGCTGGGGCAGATAACCTATATTCATGGTGCCAGTATTATGGCCAGCCGACATTTTATCGAAAGCGTTGGGCTTATGTACGAGGGTTTTTTCCTTTATAACGAGGAGCAGGACTGGGCCTGGCGCGGTAAGGACAAATTCAGGCTGGCCTATGCGCCGCAAGCAATGGTTTATCACAAAGAAGGGGCCACTACTGGCTGGTCTAAAGGCAAATTTAATGTTAATATTATTAAAATTTTGATGCGTAGCCGGGTATTGCTGATTAGCAGGCATGCCCCCTATGCTCTACCGGTATTGTTTGTGAGTTTCATCTATGCAGGTGCGCGCATGCTGTTGCGCCGGTTTGTTCGTAGGTAGCTAATCCATAACCATACATACGAGACGATTTTGTATGTTGAAATAAACTTGCATAGACCAAACCACTAGATCTATTTGTAAATTACTAGAATATTGCAACTACTATCCGAATCTGTAGTGTTGGTCGTGTGCCTACAAAATAACATGTGCAATCTGTTGTAAGTATGGTGCGTAAGGCCTGCTTGGATGGGCATGCTGTTGGCTGAGGTAACAACATTTTTACCTAATGAGCAGACAGACTGCACTTTTTGTCACAAGGTGTAATCAACTAATAATAGTATCTGTAAATTTGTGGGGGCGTTGTTCATGCGGAAAAAAATTCTTATTGTCGGCGGGGCTGGTTATATTGGTGGTTTTATGACTGACTTATTTCAGCAGAGCCACGACTATGACGTAACAGTATATGATAACCTGCTGTATGAAGAGCGTTTTTTGAAAAGAGTAAATTTTATTAATGGCGATATACTGGACAGAAAAAAGCTGTTGCCAATTTTGAGCAATTTCGATGTGGTTGTATGGCTGGCCGCCATAGTTGGCGATGGAGCATGCGCACTAAACCAAGAATATACGATTGAATGTAATTATGGAGCCACCAAATTCTTAGTGGATAATTATAAAGGCAAAATTATTTTCGCTTCCACTTGCTCTGTATATGGTATCAACCACGATTTGATCGACGAAAAGGCCACCCCCAACCCCCTCTCTCTTTATGCCAACACAAAAGTTCAGGCTGAACAATATATCATGGCTAATTCAGATAATTATACCATTTTCCGCCTGGGGACCCTATATGGGCTTTCCGATGAACATTCCAGGCTACGTTTCGATCTTGTTGCCAATATTCTGACCCTAAAGGCGGTAACCGGTGAAAAGCTGTCTGTTTTTGGCGGCGAGCAATGGCGCCCCTTGCTACATGTCCGCGATGTTGCTTATGCGACAAAGTTCGCTGTTGAAAATAACGTAAATGGCCTTTTTAACCTTTCTGAACGCAATGTCACCATTGCTGAACTTGCCACAACCATTGCGGAACATATCAAAGAAGCTAAGATCGAATTTACGGATCTCAAGTTTGAAGATATGCGTAATTACCGGGTTACAAATGACAAAATACTTGCGTCTGGGTGGCAACCTAAAGAAAATCTTGATAGTGGTCTTGAAGAAATGATTACCGTCTTTAAGGCGGGACGGGTAAAAAATGTGAAAGATCCAGTCTATTCTAATGTCGACTATCTGAAGTCCATACAGTTCTAACTTATTAATCGCACTATTTTGGCGGTGGGTTATTATTACCTCAACTGAGTTTTAGATCAATTCGTTACCCTGGAGGAGTTTTATGCATGAGCTAACCCTAATAAAAGGCGGCCTGGCGGTTGACGACCGCGGTTCTGTCCGCTTTGTTAATGAATTTGACTTTAGCGGAGTCAAACGATTCTATCATGTCGAAAATCACCGCCGCGGATTTATTAGGGCCTGGCATGGCCATAAAAAAGAAGGCAAGTATGTATATGTGGCCGCCGGCTCAGCCCTGGTGGGCGCAGTTCCCATTGAAGCTAATCCAGGGGACTTAGGTAATCTGAAGAAATTTGTTCTTTCAGATAAGAGCCCCTCTGTGCTCTATATTCCACCCAGCTATTATAACGGCTTTATGAATTTAGAGAATGGAACCAAGATTCTCTTCTTCTCGACTTCATCATTGGAAGACAGTTTGGGCGATGATATCAGGCAAGCATACGACTGCTGGGATATCTGGCAGGAAGACTTCAGATAGGTGTATAATCATGAAAAAAATATTGATCTTAGGTTCAACCGGAATGCTGGGCAATGCGGTGGGTAAGCATTTTTTAGCCTTGCCTGATTATGATGTGTGCTTGACCTACCGCAATGCGCAGGTAGCCTTTGGCCCGGCGGATAAACGCGTGGGTTTCGATCCGCTGGTTGACGACTTCTCACTCTTGCCCACGGATGTAGATTTTATCGTAAATTGTATTGGCATCATTAAGCCTTTCATGGCGCAAAGCCTTATTAATGCCATCACTATTAATTCGTTGTTCCCGAGAAAGCTGGCTTTATGGTGTAAAGAGCATACGATTAAATTGCTGCATATCACTACAGACTGCGTATATTCAGGGTTTAAGGGCAGCTATGTGGAAAGCGACCCGCATGATGCCCTGGATGATTACGGTAAATCTAAGTCTCTAGGCGAGCCAGTAGAAGACTGCATGGTGTTGCGCACCAGTATTATTGGCGAGGAGATTCATAAAGACGCAAGCTTGATTGCCTGGGCCAAATCGCAAAAGGGACAGAACATTAACGGCTTTACCAATCACTTGTGGAATGGGGTGACTACTAACCAGTATGCAAAATGCTGCCAGCAAATAATTGAGCAAAACCTTTATGAGGCAGGGCTGTTTCACGTGTTTGCCAAAGATGTTGTTTCTAAATATGACATGATGCATATTTTTAACGACGTTTTTAATCTTGGCATGACCGTCAACCCCTTTGAAGCCAACCCGCCCTGCGACCGCAGCCTGGCTACGGAAAAACCGCTGTGCATGAAGCTGAACGTGCCTAGCGTACGCGAAATGGTGATGGCTTTGAGTGACCATGCAGAACAGGTGCGGTAAGGATTTGATAATGCATAAGCTTAAAGTTATGACAATTATCGGCACCCGTCCTGATATCATTAAACTCTCTGAGATAATTAAAAAGTGTGATATATACTTTGAGCATCTGTTAGTGCATACTGGTCAGAACTACGATTACACCTTAAATGAGATTTTTTTCAAAGACCTTGCTTTGCGAGAACCGGATTTCTATCTGGGGGTGGCCGGTGATAACCTAGGCGAAACAATTGGCAATGTTATTGCCAAATCCTATGCCCTGCTGGCGGAACACATGCCAGACGCCTTGTTGGTATTGGGCGATACGAACTCCTCATTATGTACCATTGCCGCCAAGCGTTTAAAAATACCTATTTTTCATTTGGAAGCCGGCAACCGCTGCTTTGATGAGAATTTGCCTGAAGAAATCAACCGCCGCATAGTAGACCATATCAGCGATGTCAACTTGCCGTACTCTGAGCACGCCAGGCGCTATCTTCTAGCTGAAGGCATTCGCAAAGAATATATTTTTGTGGTGGGTTCGCCTATGGCAGAGGTGCTCGCAGCCAATATCAATAAAATTGAAAAAAGTGATGTGCTGGACCGACTGAACCTGGCGCCAGGAAAATATATTCTGCTTTCAGCTCATCGGGAAGAGAATATCGACATTGAGGCTAACTTCTTCTCCCTGATGCATTCAATCAATGCCATGGCGGAACGTTATCAAGTGCCGATTATCTACTCCACTCATCCGCGCAGCGCCAAGTTCATCAACCAGCGTAGTTTTGTATTCCATTCCCTGGTGCGCTCTATGGAGCCTTTTGGTTTCAGTGATTACATAAGTTTGCAAAAAAATGCTATTTGCGTGGTTTCCGACAGCGGCACTTTGCCGGAAGAAGCCAGCTATTTTAAGTTTCCCGCAGTCTCCATTCGCACCAGTACTGAACGCCCTGAAGCCATGGATAAAGGTAACTTTATAATTGGTTCTATAAAAGCAGATGCCGTTTTGCAGGCGGTGGAACTGGCCATCGCCATGCATGAGAAGGGATTTGTTGGTGAGCCCGTGCCCGATTATGTGGAAGAGGGCATGTCAATCAAGGTGGCTAAAATCATCCAAAGTTATACCAGTATAGTCAATGCCATGATATGGCGCAAGTAAGGTATAGGATGGCTAAATTATAATCTCTAACCATACCGCGTGTAATAATAAAGTAGTCCAACCATTGGGTGATAAACAAAAATGAATGATACCCCACTTGTTTCAATAGTCATTCCCGTATATAACGGTGCCAACTATTTGCGCGAAGCCATTGATTCGGCTTTGGCGCAAACTCACGACAACATAGAGGTTATAGTCGTCAATGACGGATCCAATGATAATGGTGCCACTGAAAGAATAGCTCTTTCCTATGGTGATAGAATTCGCTATGTTGCTAAGGAAAATGGTGGGGTCGCCTCTGCCTTGAATATGGGTATCAAAAAAATGGAGGGAGAATATTTCGCTTGGCTGAGTCATGATGACGTGTGGCCAGCGCATAAACTCGAACGCCAAATCGAAATACTTATGGGACTTTCCGATAAACACATCGTGCTTTTCAGCAACTATTATATAACTGACGGCGATCTGCACATTCAATACACGGTGAATATGGATCACCAGTTAGCCAACGAAAAGCCGCTATATACAGTGTTTCGGGGCATGCTTAACGGATGTACCATGCTCATCCCCAAAAAATGTTTTGATGTTGTTGGCCTTTTTGCAGATCTACGTCATACTCAAGATTATGACATGTGGTTCCGTTTGGTGCGCAAATTTTCCTTTTACCATATTGAGGAAGCCTTGCTCTATTCTAGGTTGCATGAGGCACAGGGCTCTCTCTCTGGAGATGCGGTCAAAGAGTCAGATCAACTTTGGATACGTCTAATGTCATCGCTTACTGAGTATGAAGTCCTGGGGCTAGAGTCTTCATATGCGAAGTTTTTTCAAGGAATGTGCACTTTCTTTGCCGACAAGCCCTACGCCAGAGCTGGTGAGTATGCGTACAACCAATACCTTAAGTATAGTGGAGGAACAGCGGATAGCTACAAATCGCTATTAAGAAAAAATATGATGATGTTGCGAGTCACGCTACGCAAAAATCATCTTATATATAGTTGCTATATTGCCTTGAAAAAGTGCTACCTCAATTTGATAGGAAAAAGTAATCCTTTAGTTGCAACCACTTCGTCTTCAACTGCGAACAGTATTTTAGCGGAATTTCACTTCACGTCCTCCATCAGATCTTGTGACTCAAATGACAGTGATTATCCACTTGTTTCAGTTATTATACCAACACATAATAGGGCTTATTGCCTACCCATTGCGGTGGCTAGTGTTATGGCGCAATCTTGGTCTAATATAGAAGTTATTATTGTAGATGACGCGTCAACTGATTGGACCTCGCAGCTGTGTGACCATTTCAGTAATAGATATGGCAAATGTGTCAAGATTGTAAAGAATTTTAAGCAATCAGGTGCGTCAGCGTCACGCAATGCCGGTATTGAAGTGGCTTCGGGTGAATATATTGCCTTTCTTGATAGCGACGATTTTTTTCATGCAGATAAGATCAGGCTTCAAATTGAAGCACTGCAACAAGATTCTAATGCCGTATTATGCACATGTTGGTTTTCGTGGTTATATAAACACGATAATAAATTGGTTCCTTTAGAGTTTGAGGCTAGAGACGTCAGCTATCCAAACTGTTTGTCACCAGCAAGTATTTTAGTGACGCCTTCTGTAATTGTACCAAAATTGATTTTTGATCAGTCTGGAATGTTTGATGAATCATTAGATCTATGTGAAGATATTGATCTTTGGACAAAGGTTCTCAGATTTGGCAAACCACTTGTCATCTGTAAAAATTTAGTTACAGCTGTAGTGCATGATGGCCGGACAGCAGATTATTTAAAATTCTGCAGGGCACGTGATATGCTTTACCAGAAAGCTTTCAATCGAGATAGCACTTTGCCTGATGAATTTAAAAAGAGGCTATACGTTGAATTATTACGCGAATATATTATTTGCGTGGAAGACAATCCGGCTTTATATATGTCGTTCAGAAGACTGTTGAGTGAAAGCCACAGACCATTTACACAATGGTATGGGCTTTTTTGTAAAGAAAATTTGAACGCAAAAAGAAAAATATAATCAACTATCATGCGAATATGTGTTTGCTAGATATGCCTGTATAAACAAGTTTTAATTTCACTGAGTTTCAAATTCGGTAAAAATTAGTGAAGAAAATTGCAATGTCTGATCATTTTCGACCGCTTATTTCTGTAGTTATCCCGGTATATAACGGTGCTGACTATATGCGTCAGGCTATAGATTCGGCCTTGGATCAAACTTACGACAATGTAGAAGTAATAGTTGTTAACGACGGTTCCAATGACAATGGTGCTACTGAGGCCATTGCGCTTTCCTATGGTGGGAAAATTAGGTATTTTGCCAAAGAAAACGGAGGGGTCGCGACGGCTGTCAATCTTGCAATTTCCCATATGCGAGGGGAATATTTTGCTTGGTTAGCTCATGATGATTGGTGGGAACATAATAAACTGGCAAAGCTTACCGCTGAAGCGGCAAGGAGCGGGACTGGAAAGTTTATCTTCACTTCTCGTTGCATCAATTACAAACAATCAGAAAATATTATGATTGAGCCCGATGTGCTTTTTGATGTAGGCTCTCTTTTTGACATTTTGAGTAATATGTTTACGCCACGTGTTAATCTGGCAACCATGCTTATACCTAGGCGAGCTTTTAATGAAGTAGGATTGTTTGACCCAGAGTGCCGCACTACCCAAGACTATGATTTAATTTTCCGTCTGATAAAGGCAGGATACACATTTATTCCTTTAGACAGCATTTTAACAGTGCGACGCATACACGATCAAATGGGTACCTTGGCGCTAGTTGATATACATATTCAAGAGCTTGAGTTTCTTTATTTAAAATATATAGCATGTTTTTTTGATGATATATCTGCTATGCGGCCTGATCAAATTAATAATTTATATGAAGCCCTGCTGGCAAGAGGCCTGACAGAGTCCACACGTAGGTTATGTGGTATCTTACAGTGGAAGCAGTTTGCTGCAGGCCAATTCAGTAAACCGATGTTATGGCTCTATTGGGAGAACAAGCCTAACTCGCTCCCGCCCCGCATGATTTTGGATTCGTGGCGTAGCATTACCTGGAATTGCCAGGAAGACTTCGAAATAATAATTCTTGATGATCTCACCGTCACGCTTTTTCTGAGTAATATACATCCAACAGTTTGGAAACTGACGCAAATCGCCCACCGAGCCGATTATTTTAGATTCATGCTTTTATTTCAATATGGCGGTGTATGGTTGGATAGTGATACTATGCTGTTTAAAAGCATCATTGAGGTTGTACAGAAAGTGCACCAACATGGTTTTGTTTGTACAGGCTATGTCCGAGAAGGGGCGCTTTTTCCGTTGATAGGTTTCTTGGGAGCTGCGCCCGGTGATTTGATCTGCCGGAAGATGATTGATAGCTTCAATAGTTTTTTTGACGATAACGCACTTTGCCGTCGGCAACCGGCTTGGGATGAACTTGGAGGTTATCAGTTAGCTAGTTGCCTGAAAGAAAGTGTTTACGCGGATTATTATATATATCCGGTGGAATTTCTTTGCCCCCTTCCTCTGTGGTGGACTCCTGAGATATTGTTCATGCCATCGACTAGAGATTCCAGACGACGCTTGAGAAATGCCTATGGACAATCGTTGTGTTTTAGCGTCACAAATGTAGTTTACGACTTTTTTAATAAGGAACATCTACGGCCAGTTTTAAATCTTGGCGTGTTATATAAACTATCAGGGGTTGAGGGAACGTGTCATTCATACTATCGACGTCTGAAAGAATATAACCGCAAATATGGCCTTCGGCAAACTTATAAAAAAGTAGTAGAAAAAATATGTCAAAAGATTAAGATTGGTATCATAAGGATATTAATTAGGAAATTCATGTGAAAGCATATTTACGCATTCTACTTAATCAGGCCGTGATGGATTTTCGTAGGCGTTATCTTGGCACTGTGCTGGGAGGTGCTTGGGCTATTATTTCCCCGCTTATTACTATCGCACTGATTTATTTTGTGTTAACTTTTGGCCTCAAATCCGGAGCCATGGGCAACATCTCGTTTGTTAACTGGTTGGTACCTGGCATGCTGGCCTGGTTTTTCATGAGTGAATCTATCATCATTGCAACCACGTCGATTATAGAGAGTAGCTATCTGGTCACGAAAATAATCTTTCCTGTGCGTATACTGCCGATCAGTAAGGTCATATCATGTCTACCTGTACATATCGGACTTATGTTTATTTTTATGTTGCTCCTTTACTATGAGGGAACAGGTTATCTATCTTCATGGTGGCAGCTTAGCTATTATCTTTTCTGTGGTTTCACCTTTTGCACAGCCCTTGCTTTAATCACCTCAGCCTGCACGGTATTTGTGCGTGATACGGTTAATGTGGTAGGGGTCTTTATCCAGATTTTTTTCTGGGTTACGCCAATTTTTTGGGATCCATCCATAGTGGCTGGCTCTCGTTTTCGCCCGTTGTTATGGGCACCTTTTAATTATGTAATTCAAGGGTATCGCGATTCTCTGTTCAACGGCATATATTTTTGGGATAAGCCAACGGAAACAATCGTTTTCTGGACACTGACCCTGTGCATCGCTCTTGTTGGCCTATTATTTTTTAAACGCACCCGTCCTCACTTTGCAGATGTGTTGTAATATGAATGACCCCATAATTTCTGTTTGTAATCTTACGAAAAGTTATAAACTCTACTTCAGGCACTCTGACCGGTTAAGAGAAGTTATTTATCCATGGAAAAAACGGCACACACTCTTTCATGCTCTACGTGATGTGAGTTTTGATGTGTATAAAGGAGAGCATTTAGGAATCATCGGAGTTAACGGCTCAGGAAAGTCTACCTTGCTGCAACTCATTACCGGTGTATTGGCGCCCAGCAGTGGAAGCTTTGAAGCAAAAGGTCGTGTGGCCGCCTTACTTGAACTTGGGGCTGGTTTCAACCCTGAGCTCACAGGGCGTGAAAATGTATCGTTCCTAACTTCCATTCTTGGTGTTAGTTCTGCAAATATTGATTCTTTTTTTGAAGACATAATTGAATTCGCTGAATTAGGGGAATTTATAGATCAGCCAGTTAAAATATATTCAAGCGGCATGTTTGCCAGGTTGGCTTTTGCCATGAATATAGCTTCTATCCCCGATATTCTCATTGTGGATGAAGCTCTTGCCGTTGGTGATGCCTTTTTCCAACAAAAATGTATTAGACGCATGAAAGCCTACCGCGAACAGGGTACTATTCTTTTTGTGAGTCACGATGTAGGGTCTGTTATTGATTTATGTGAAAATGTTTTGTGGCTGGAAGAAGGAAGGGTTAGAAAATATGGCCCAGCCAAAGAGGTATGCGAACACTATATGGCATCTAACTATACATCTAATTTCGCCAGTAAAAAAAGTATAATTGAGTCAGTCAAAAACGAAAAATTAGACTTGGTAACGTTTTCGGCTGATGAGTTCCCAGATAGTATTGACCCAATTATGGAGAAAAATTTGGCCGAGCTAACAGTAACCAAGCACTCCGATTTTGCTGGTAAGGAGAGCTTTGGTGATGGGGGAGCCACAATTTTACGTTGCACCGTCGAAAACAAAACTACTGGTTCCTCATTATTTACCTGCGATGATTTGTGTCGTTTGACAGTATACTTCCATTGCAGACAAGATATTATATGTGCAGTAGTTGGGTTTATGCTAAAAGACCGCCTAGGCAACCCTGTATATGGAACCAACTCGTTCCGTTATCATACTACAAACTGGAATTGTAAAGAGGGAGAACTGTATGCTGCTGTTTTCGAGTTTACATTTCCAGATCTTATATCTGCCGAATATCTCCTTACTTTAGCAGTTTCAGAAGGAACACTTAACACCCATCGCCAGCACCATTGGATTTATGATGCCATGAGCATACATTTTTTGTCGATGGCCAATGATGGCACTTTCTTGGCTACTAAATGCAGTCAATGTTTTCTTGTGGGAGAGCCCTATGTTGAGTAGTCGGACTATCAGATATGATGTGCCCGTAGAATTTTGGCCGTCGGTAGCTAAACATATTGAACCGGTTGACACGGTTCTCGATGTTGGCTGTGGGATTGTCCCGATGAATTTTTTCCGGCCGGCTCTTCACATTATGCTTGAACCATATAAGGAGTATGTTGATATATTATTATATAAGTACTCCGGTGATAAGAGTATTTTTGTCTTACAGGCCAACGCACAAGAAGCCCTGCCGCATTTTACTGATAACTCAGTTGACACAATATTTTTTCTTGATGTTATTGAACACCTTGAGAAGCCTGATGGATTGGAGCTTATAGCGCACGCAGAGCGTATTGCTCGTAAACAAGCGATTGTGTTTACTCCTCTGGGGTTTATGGCTCAACATGTCAATGAAGATATGACAGATGCTTGGGGGCTTTCCGGCGGTAACTTTCAGGAACATCTGTCTGGATGGTTACCAGAAGATTTCACTGATGGTTGGGATTTCCATGTATGTGCAAATTTCCATGAATATGACTCTCGTGGTGAACGCTTTGCGCACCCTCATGGAGCTTTCTTTGCTATCAAAACATTTTCCGACAAAGCTTCTGCCCGCCCCAGCAAAATAGTCGACCTTCGTCGTCCGCTGCCCATAAATTTAGAAGTTGCTCTAGTGCAGACCCAAGCCGACTTGTCCGTCGCTAAGTCAGAACTGGCTTCCACCTGCTCCGAACTCTTCTCCACCCAAGCCGAGTTGACCTCCATCCGCGCTGAACTGGCTTCCACGCAACTGGAACTGGCCAACGCGCAACTGGAACTGGCCAACGCGCAAAGCATTCTTAACCACCCGGCTATCCGCCTGCAGCGCAAGGTATGGCGCAGCCTGAAATTCTGGAAGTGAATAATGTTCCATCCCCTGGTATCCATTGTCATCCCTGTCTACAATGGCGCCAACTATTTGCGTGAGGCCATAGATTCTGCCCTGGCGCAGACCTATGACAATTTTGAAGTGCTGGTAATAAATGACGGATCAGATGACAATGGCGCCACCGAGCGCATTGCTCTTTCTTATGGCGAGAGGATAAGGTACTTTGCCAAAGCTAACGGCGGGGTGGCTTCGGCGCTTAACTTGGGCATACAGGAGATGCGCGGAGAGTATTTTTCCTGGCTCTCTCACGACGATGTTTACATGCCCAACAAGCTGGAAAGGCAGGTTGCCTGGCTTGCTGGACGGGCGGAGAAAAACGTACTGCTTTTTTCCGATTATATGGTTATGGATGCGCATAGCAATAAAATGTTTGATTTTAAGGGCGATCACCAACTCATTGCGCAAAAGCCCTTGTACGCCATTTTTCGGTTTATGATCAACGGCTGCACTTGCCTTATGCAACGCGCGGCTTTGCTGGCGGCGGGGCTTTTCCGTGAAGACCTTCCAGCCACTCAGGATTATGACTTATGGTTTCGTCTGAGCCGCATGGTCCCTTTGTGTCATATGCCGGAAGTGCTTTTGTGTTCTCGTCAGCATAAAGAGCAAGGCATGCACAGCGCAAGCGCCCGTCAGGAGGCTGAGCGGTTATGGATAAGGCTGCTTAGCCAGCTTGGTGATGAGGAAATTCTGGGAATGGAACCCAGCCGGCTTATTTTCTTTTGCAATATGGGCAGGTACTGCCAGCAAAAGCAATCGGAACTGGGCACACTGCTGAATTATATCTATCAACAGGTGCCTCATGGCAGATGGCGCTACTACATTGATTATGCCAGTTGCGGCAGATTGACTAAGGACATATTGCGCGCTTTGGGCCTTATGTCATGGGCTAAACGCATGCGCTCTTTTTTACGTGAACGTTTCAATTAGCGGTTAAATCAAGTATGTCCAGGGTCTCTATTATCATTCCTTGCCATAATGACGGTCCGTATCTGACTGAAGCTTATACCTCGGCCCGCCTTCAGACACACGCTGACTTGGAAATCATTGTTGTCAACGACGGTTCCGATCAACCAGACACTTTGCGGGTGCTGGATAAACTACGTGGCCAGGGAGCATGTGTGCTTAACAATACAGGCCACTCCGGCGTAGCCGCTGCGCGCAATTTTGGAATTGCTGCGGCCAGCGGACACTATATTTTACCCTTGGATGCTGACGACAAAATGGAACCCACTTACGCCGCTAAAGCAGCAGCGGTGCTAGATGGCAATCCGCAAATCGGCATTTGCTATTGTCGGGCTAACTTGTTTGGCCTGAAGCATGGCCCCTGGCGTCTACCGCCTTTTTCTAAAGGCGAGATCCTGTTGGGCAACATGATATTCGCCAGCGCCATGTTCCGCCGTGAGGATTGGCGAGCAGTTGGTGGGTACGATGAAAGCATAAACCATGCCCCGGAAGACCATGCTCTCTGGCTAGCTCTGTTGAATTTGGGGGTAGAGGTGTGGCAGATACCTGAAGAATTATTCCATTATCGTATTCGCAGCCGTTCACGTAGCGCTGAGATGTTTAGCTGTGAGCAAAAACAAACTCAGGCGGCGCGGGCTGTTTTTCACGCCCGCCTTGAGTGTTATCAAAAAAATTTAGAAGCACTATTTTTACAATCCCATGCTCTTTACCATAAAGATCAGCGCCACAGAAAACTTTTTAGTTACCAATTATTACGTCCTGTTATGCTGGTGGAAATGAGAATCCGCGCATGGGTGAAACAAATTATAGGCAGGGCATAACAGTTTTGCTACCACGTTGGCACCCCAAAAGGCCAAACAACCCCCTAAAAAGGATATAAAAGCCCTTTCGGAGATTAAGTTGGGTAGCGCCGCTTTATGTTTATCTTGTTGATTTTATTTAGAAAAACTGGAGGCGGCATCCGGATTTGAACCGGAGAATAACGGATTTGCAGTCCGCTGCCTTACCACTTGGCTATGCCGCCTTTAATATAGCCGGAACAAAAAGCATGACCTGCCAATAATAGCTATTTAGGCCACGTTTGTCAATGTAAATTATCGGGCCGGAACTGTCCGACCCGATAAAGAAAGTACAATGTTCAATTTTTTTAATCTATGCGCCGCATTTCTTTCAATACGCTACGCTGAACGGTTATTTCCTTGCCGGTTTCATCCTTAAAGGAAATGGTATTGCCATCACCGCTTACCTCTGGTTTGCCAACTGCAATATAGCTGGCATAATTTTCAGTTATCACTATATAGCGATCTGAAGCACATCCCAGCACACCCACACCCAAAATAGCAGCCAGCATGAAAATATTTATAAAATATTTCATTATTACCTCCTTTCGTTATTATAACTAGGACTCTTAAATAAAATGTAAGAACAAATAGTACAGTGGGCAAGTGGGCAATCCCGCTTTCAATAATCAGACAAACAAACTATAATTAAACCTGAAGGAGGCCACACATTATGCCATATTCCAGCCGTCTTTTTAGCCGAATCCGCCGCTGGGCCGAAGACTTCATTGCCAGCCCCCAGGCCTCTATCGAGCCTTCTTTTGGGTTGGAGCCCGCTTTTGCCGAGCCGTTGCTTGGAATCGCCGCCGGTGACGACCCGCTTTGGCAGAGTTTTAAGAACCCCACGGTAATAGGAGAGTTTCACTGGACGCCCCTGGAGGCCTTCAAATTAGCCTTTCCGTATGAGCAAGCTGAGGCTGCGGATTTAAGTGTGGTGTGCTGGATTTTGCCGCAAACCAAAGCCACCATGCGCGACCAGGCCAAAGAAACCGCACTGCCCAGCGAACGCTGGGCCTATTCGCGCATGATAGGCGAGGTGCGCGCTAATACCGGCCTGCGCAAGCTTTTGTTGGAAGGTCTTAGGGCGCAGGGCCTGTTGGCGGTGGCGCCTTTGCTGCTGCCCCAGTGGGGGCAGATAACAGAAAAGATATACAGCCCTTCCAAGTGGTCGGAACGCCATGCCGCCCACGTGGCCGGCCTAGGCACCTTTGGCCTGTGCGACGGCCTGATAACCGCCAAGGGCAAGGCCCACCGGGTGGGGTCATTAATTGTAAAGCACAAAATGCCGGCAACGCCCAGGGGGTATTCCGGCTTTAACGATTACTGCTTGTTTTATAGCGCGGCCCAGGCCTGCCGGGCCTGCATAAAGCGCTGCCCGGTGGGAGCCATAAGCGAGGCCGGGCACGACAAAGTTAAATGCAGCCAGTATTTATACGGCGTAACCGACAAATACGTACAAAGCACCTGGCATATTGAAGGCGGTTATGGTTGCGGGCTGTGCCAGGCCAAGGTGCCTTGCGCGCAAAAAAATCCCATGGCGGGCAAAAACTGAAGTAGCGCTTGCATGCTTGCAGTTGTTTTGAGCTGGGTGTAATGAAAGCGCGCGTGAGTAAAACTAACCGGGCGGCAGCCAGGAACGCGGGCGAACAAGGCTACAACAACGAGTTAATTGGGCCTGTGGAGCGCTGGGGCGGGAGCAAAATAAAAACTCCGTGAGTTTACCAGCCCACGGAGTTTTTTGGTTTTGCAAAAAAGCTTATCTGGCGGTCCAGCCGCCGTCCACCAACAGGCAGGTGCCGGTAATGTAGTTGGCCCATTCGGAAGCCAGAAATACCACCGGTCCGGCCACTTCCTGAATCTCACCCAGGCGGCCCATGGGGGTCATGCCCAAAATCCAGTCAAGGCGGGCTTTGTCGGTCAGCCAGCCTTCGGTCATGGGGGTTTTTATGTAGGCCGGGCACACGGCGTTAACAAAGATTTTGTGTTCAACCAGTTCCAGTGCCCACACTTTGGTCATCTGCACCACGCCGCCTTTGGTGGCGCAGTAAGAGGTGAGGTTGGGAATGCCAATGGCGCCGCCCACTGAGGCCACGTTGACGATCTTACCGCCCTTGCCTTGCGCTATCATTTGTTTGGTCACTTCGCGGCCAACCAAAAATACGCCTTTAAGGTTGGTGTTGATTACGGTGTCCCAGTCGCTGTCCAGCACGTCCACTAGGGGCTTGCGAATATTCATGCCCGCGTTGTTGATGAGGATGTCTATCTGGCCAAAGGTTTTGGCCGCCTCGGCCACCATGCTGGCAACCGCGGCCGAATTGGTAACGTCACAAGAAATGGCGTGGGCTTTAACCCCTTTGGCTTCGCAGTCTTTGGCCGCGGCCCTGCCTTCTTCAATGTTGCGGCTTACTATAACCACATTAGCGCCCACCGTGGCCAGGCCCAAAGCCATGCCATAGCCTATGCCTTTGCTGCCGCCAGTTACAATGGCGGTTTTGCCTTTGAGATTAATGTGAGAAAAATCCATAACTCTTCCTCCTTCATTTATTTATGTAGTTATTATTTTTTAGAAGCGGCGCATATATGCTTATTGCCGCTATCTGGCACAAGGCCAGTATTGATGGTAAGGGCGGCTCAGCCGGGTAAGGCTGAACCGCCCCCAGTATTTAAGACTTGTCTTCTTGCTTGTATGTCTTCTCGTTCAGGAAGCACACGGCAATGGCGGCAATAAGGGTGCAGCCGGCAAACATGAAGAACACGTGATCATAGAAGGCCACGCCGGCTTCGTTTTTGTAAACCAGGAAGCCAGCCATCAAAGGCGACAGGAAGGCGCCCATCTGGCCGATGCCGTTGCTGAAGCCCACCGCCGAACCCACGATGTGTTTGGGATAGCGGATTTGCGGATAAGCGTAGATAACGCCCCAAATCATGTTAACAAAGGCGCCGCTTAAGATGAGCATGATGATCAGCATGGTGTGGTTGCCTTTTTCCACCTGGCCAATGTAGAACAGAATGGGCATGGCGCAGATGTAGGAAATAAGGGCCACGGGCTTAATTTTGTGAAAAACTTTGTCCATAAGGAAGCCGCCCAAAATGGTGCTGAAGAAAGCCACAATATAGGGCAGGGAGGCCAGGAAGCCCATGGTTTTCAGGCTTAAGCCATGCTGTTCATAGAGGAAGGAGGATATCCAGGTGGTGGAACCCCAGTACACGGCCAGCGTCATGAACAACTGAATGGTGTAGATCCACAGGTTTTTGTCTCTCAACATAACCCCCAGGCTTACCTTGGGGGCATTGGTGCCGTCGCCTGCTTCTTCCACCAGGCCGGCTTTAATGTAGTCATATTCTTCCTGGGTTAGTTTGCCTTTGGCCAGCATTTGTTCGGGTTTATCGGCAACAAACTGCACTAACAGCCAAATAGCCACAAAACCGGGAATGGCCAGCAGGTAGAAGCAGAAACGCCAGTCGCCGCCGGCGGCCGAGGCAATGGAGGTAATGATAATGGGGATGATGGCCGGAGCCACAGCCCAGGTGGAGGAGAAGAAAGCGGTGGCGCGGCCTTTTTCCGCCCTGGGGAACCAGTCGGCAATGGTGCGGTTGGAAGGCGAGAAATGATGGCCTTCGCCCAGACCCAGACCCAAGCGCAAAAGCACAAACTGGGTATAGTTTTGCACAAGGCCGGTGAGGAAAGTTACGCCGGTGAAGACCGCCACCGCAATACCCATAACTTTTTTAGGGCCAAATTTGTCGGCCAGATAGCCGGCGGAAATTTGCGCCAGAGCATAAGCAAAGAAGAAGATGGAAGCCGCAAAACCAATTTGCTGGTGGTCGAGCCCCAAATCTTGACGGATTAGGGGTAAAAAGGTTAGAACGCTGATACGGTCAAAATAGTTGACAATATAGATCAGCCACAGCATCATCAATATTACGTGACGATAACCAAATTTTTTATTCGCCGTTTGCATATCTCCTCCTATAAAAAACGGGACCGTTAACTCTCAAACCCCCACCCAATACGGTGTAGAGCCAGACTAAATAAAAACAGCAGCTTGTATGCCGCTGTTTACCCCTTAAACTATTTTGCTAATTGCCCTAAAAATAAAATTGACCGCGATTGCGTTTTTAAAAAGCTCGTTTTTTTTCGCCACCATGGAGGTAAGTGCAACATAATTTGCATATGTTAAGCAATAATGTCTCACAACCAACCCCCTCCTGATCATGGTGAATTTAGAACTTATTTGGATCTTTGAATAATTTTGATAGTAACCGACAAAGTTGTTAGTGCTATTACAGCAATATTGATGCCACCACGCAACCAGTTTGTAAATATATGAAATTATTATTTTTAATGCAGAAAAATAATAACTGTCATACGGCGGTTTTGGTGAAAAAAAACACCAAAAAATTATTTATATAGCATAATTATAAATAAAATTAATATATTGTCCCGGTGGTTGTTTTTTGTCTTATTGGTTGAATAATCAACCAAATGTACGATATTAAAACGCCTACCAGATTCACGTATGAAATTGTGGGCTGTAACTATAGACAGGAACTATAAGTTACTATCATATATTCCCCAAAGGCTTATTGCCAGCTATTTTTTCATTATCTGTCGCCAGCCGTTTTTTTTGGTATAATTTAATAATTATTGCTAGAACATTGGCGGAGCTAATCTATGGAAAATGCCAGAAAACAATTCGTCCGTAGCTTCAGGGGATTCAGGCCGCAGGAAGTGGAACGCTACCTGGATCAGCAGGCGGCCCGTTTTGAAGAGCTTAAACGTGACTACCAGAAGCTTACCCAAGAAATTGATGAGGCCAAAGCGGAGATTAGGCAATATCGCGAGCGGGAAAAAAACCTGGAGGAGGCTATTAGCCAAACCCGGCTAATGGCCGAAGACATAACCGCCCAGGCCGAACGCGAGGCCAAACTCATGGTGGCCGAGGCTGAACTGCGTAGCGAGAAAATTTTAAGCCAGGCCCATCAGCGCCTGGCCAACATTCATGAAGACATTGCCGAGCTCAAACGCCAACGCACCCAGTTTGAAGTGCGCCTGCGCTCGTTGGTGGAAGCGCATTTGCGGCTTATAGATTTAGAGCGCGACCGCGACCGCGAATGGGCGGAAATGGAAGACAAAGTGCGCATTCTGCGCACGCCTTCCTCCTAGCTGTCATGGCCGGCGAGCAACTGCCTGTAACTGAAAGTGCCGACGGCTTGTGTTTTGCGGTTAAGGTTATGCCCAAGGCCTCGCGCCAAAGTTTGGGGCAGGTGCGGGAAGGGCGACTGGTGGTCTACCTTAACGCCCCGCCGGTAGAAGGTGCGGCCAATGCCGCCCTGGTAAAATTTTTGGCCAAAACCCTGGGTATTGCCCCATCAAATATCAGCATCCTCAGCGGACACAAGAATCGCAGCAAAATTATAAAAGTGCATGGCCTGCCGTTGGAACAGGCGCGCGTGCGCCTGACCGCGCCCCAGGGCGGGTAGCGCAATGCCTGCCAGCCCACGCATATGCCTGGGGCTTTGCCTGGCGGCTTTAATTCTGCTTTGCGCTGGCCAACTGCGCGCCACGGTATTGCGGGTTGAGGCCCCAAGCCCGGAATTGCGCGTCCATTTGGAAGATATTTTTAGAAAAAACCAACCCCGCCTTGAAGAATTAACCGGGCAGGTATTGCCCGCTGTAACCATAGAGGCGCCAGCCAGCGGTGGTGCCATGAGCGCCCGCCTGCAACAGTTGGGCGCGCCCGCCTGGGCGGCTGGCGTGGCCTTGCCGGCCTATCATCTCATTTTAATAAAACCGCCGCATTTGCTCTATGGCGGGCAAGATATGGAAAGCCTGCTGGTGCATGAGGCGGCCCACTTGTATATAAGCCAGGCTCTGGCAGGGGCCAAGGCGCCATGGTGGCTTAGCGAAGGCTTGGCCATGCTGGCCGCCAAGGAGAGCTCTCTGGGCCGGCAATACACTATGGGCAAGGCGGTGTTCAACAACGGCCTGCTACCTTTAAGCTTGATGGATGATAACTTTTTCCCCTCGTCGCTGCAGGTGGAACTGGCCTATGCGGAAGCTTATTATATGGCGCAATTTCTGGAGGAACAGGCCCCCGGGGCTTTGCCGAAAATAATTAGCGGCTTGGGCCGGGGTTACGACGTGAACCGCTGTTTGTTTGAGGCCACCGGCAAAACACTAAGCCAGTGGGAACACAACTTTGCCGGAGCCATGCAAAGTCGTTTTTATTGGCTGGCCTTTGGCGCGGGCGGCGGCCTGTGGGTGTTTATTGCCTTGCTGGCCGCCCTGGCCCTGGTGTGGCGCCGCCGGCGCATAGTGCGGCAAATGCGGCAGATGGGCCAAACCAAGGCGGTGATACTGCTTGTGCGCAGCCCGTTTGCCCGGCCCGGCCAGGAGTTAAAAATGAGCAGAAAGATGCTGGCCCAAAGGCCAAGGCATCTCGATGAAATACTGCACAGAATGGCAAATGGCCGCTAAGGCGGTTACAGGGCTAATAATAAAACCACGCCTCGGCCGGTTTGGGAGCTTGTTCGGCCAAGGCGCGGGTAATGATTCTTCAGTTGGGGTGGGCCAGGGCCAGGGTGGTATAGAGCAGGGGGTAGCTGTCCACATGGCGGCGTTGGCTGTATATCCACATGGCAGCCCGGCTTACGCGGTTAAGGCCAGGATTTTCTTGGCTAATGCCGCCGCTGGTTTCCGCTTGCAGGCGGCTCTGCAAATGTTTGCGCACTAAGGCATGGCTGGGCAAAGCCAGGGTTGAAATGGCGGCGGCCTGAGAAAGCGGGGCGGTTTGGGCAAAAGACGCGGGCATATCTGCTCCTGTTGGTTAAAGGTTTATATACGGCGGAATAAAATGCAAAAATGGTGCCATGGCTTCTTATATGTAGTGCAGAGTATTTATTGCATTTTTTAAAAGATGGTTTGCGCCCTAAAGTTGGCTGTCGGCAAATTTTGCCCGGCAATAGCACGATATATCTGTTCACTGGTGTAAGTAAAAAATTTCCCGCCTGGTAATATTGCTTGCCAAGTTCGGAAAAAGTTTTATTATATTATGGGTAATTCGCAGGTAAAATACGAAATTGCGAAAAGGCGGTTTTTTGTTTTTTGTAATAGTTATGGCTGATTGTGGCCAATGTGACAAAAGGAGATCCCAAGATGCAGAAATTAATTGCAAAACGCTTGTTAGGGCTTACGGTTATGGTTATGGCTCTGCTTCTTACCGTGGCTTGCGGCAGCAAGGTTCCGGACAGTAAAATTTTGGAGCAGACCAAACAAGCACTGGCCGCCTATCAGGATGTCTCGGTGGAAGTTAAAGATGGTGTGGTTACTTTGGCAGGCACCATGCCCAGCGAAGATGCCATTAAAACTGTGGTGGGGGTGGTGGCCAAAATTCCCGGGGTAAAGTCGGTGGATAACAAAATTCAGGTAAAAGTGGAAGATCCGCTGGCGGATGCCGCCGACAGCGCCGCGGAAGCGGTGGAGGCTGCCGGGCAATATCTGGATGACGCGGCTATTACCGCGGAAGTGAAGAGTCAGCTTCTGCTGGAAAAAGACATTGCCGCTTTTGATATTGCAGTTAGCACCACCGACCGTGTGGTTACCTTAACCGGCACGGTAAACACCAAGGCCCAGGCCGACCTGGCCGTTGACATCGCGGCCAAGGCCAAAGACGTGACTAGTGTGAATAATCAACTTAAAGTAAAACAATAAACCTATAGTTTAAGGTGTTAGGGGCCCGCTTCTTCAAGGCGGGCCCTTTTTTGCTTATGACGCGGTATGCTGTGTTATAATGTTCCATAATTCATTAATTAGTGGGGTTAATCATATGGGAGTAACAGCGGTGATTCTGTGTGGCGGAGCTGGTTCGCGTCTGTGGCCAGTGTCGCGGGAGCAGCATCCCAAGCCCTTTATTAAAATGCCGGACGGGCAGAGCCTGCTTTACAAAACCATGGCGCGGGGTAAAGACTTGCCCGGGTTAAGCGGCCTTATGCTGGTGAGCAATTACGAACTGCTATTTAAAATAAAAGACGAGCTCAATCTGTTTTCTTCCCCTCCCGCCGCGCGGGTTATTTTAGAACCATTTGGTCGTAATACCGCCCCGGCCATTGTCGCCGCTGCTTTGCGCATTGCGGCCATGGGTTCATCCGAAGAAATTATGCTGGTTTTGCCCGCCGACCATCTCATCAATGACGAACAGGCCTTTCATCATGCCTGCAAAGAGGCGCGCGTGCTGGCGGAAAAAGGGCGCCTGGTGACTTTTGGTATAAAGCCCCACTATCCGGAGACCGGCTATGGCTATATAGAGGCCAGTGGCCAGCGGGTGATGCGCTTTGTGGAAAAGCCCAATTCAGCCGTGGCCCAGCAATATGTGGCCAGTGGTAACTTTTTCTGGAACTCAGGCATGTTCTGCTTTAGCGCGCGTAGCATTTTAGAGGCGTTTGCCAAACACTGCCCGGAAGTGCTGGCGGCGGTGCGGGCATGCCTGGAGGTCTCCTCCACCAGCGACTGGCTGGGGCTTGAAGCCACTACCTTAGACAGCGATAGCTTTGCCCTGGCGCCGGATATTTCCATCGATTACGCGATTATGGAAAAGAGCTCGGACATTGCCATGGTGGCGGCTGCTTTCGATTGGAACGATATAGGTTCGTGGGAGTCTTTATGCCGTCTTTACAGTAGCGATGATAACGGCAACCAGTTACACGGGCAGGCTGTGCTGCATAATGTGCACAATTGCTATATCAGGTCGGAAGACCGGGTGGTAGGGGCGGTGGGCGTGGATGACTTGCTGGTTGTCGATACCGCTGACGCGCTTTTAGTGGCGCACAAATCCGCGGCTCAGGATGTTAAAAGCCTTTATATGCGGCTTAAAGAGGCCAAGCACAGTGTTTGCCAACATCGGCGCACCGGCCGGCCTTGGGGGGCTTATACCGTGCTGGAAGAAGGGCCGGGATTTAAGATAAAGCGCATTGAAGTAAACCCGGGGGCCAGTTTGTCTTTGCAGCGCCACGCTAAACGCAGCGAACACTGGGTGGTGGTAGCCGGGGTGGCCACGGTTACCAAAGGTGAGGACACCTTCACCGTGCGGGTTAACGAATCCACCTACATTTCACCCCAGCAGAAGCACCGCCTGCAAAATGCGGGCAATGAACTGCTTACCATTATCGAGGTGCAAAGCGGTTCTTATTTAGGTGAAGACGACATTGAACGCTTTGATGATATTTATCAGCGAATTTGAGTTTAGCGCCGCCACAGCGAGGGCATGAACAAAACCAGAACAGGGAAAATTTCCAAGCGCCCGGCTACCATGGTAAAGCTTAAAAGGCATTTGGCCAGGCTGGGCAAGTCGGCATAGGTGGTGGCCGGGCCCACATTGCCCAGGCCGGGGCCTATGTTGCCCTGGCAGGCCAGGCTGGCCGAGAAGGCGGTTTCCAGGTTAAGGCCGGTTAGGCTAAGCGCCAGGGTAGATAGAAAAATGCACAGGAAATAAAGCCCCAAAAAGGCGCACACCGCGCTGAAAACCTCGCGTTCCACTGGTCGTTTGTTTATCTTGATAGCCGTTACCGAACGCGGGTGGATAATGACCCTTAATTCATTCACGGCAAATTTAATGAAAATGAGCAAGCGCAGCACCTTGGGCCCGCCGCTGGTGGAACCGGCCGAACCGCCTAAAAACATTACCAGCAGCAAAAAAGCCACGGCCGCGCTAGGCCATTGCACATAGTCGATGGTGGCAAAGCCGGTGGTGGTTATCAATGCTGTCACATGAAAGAAGCTTTGGCGCAAGGCTTCGCTAAAGCCAAGTTTTGAAGTTAAAGTTAAAATAAGGGTTATTATAACGGCAACAGTGACAATAATGCCCAGGTAGTAGCGCATTTCCTCGTCGCGCCATACCGGTTTTCCGCGCAGCAGCCAAAAGTAAAGGGCATAGTTCAGCCCTGAAGCCATCATGAAAAGTATGGCCAGCCATTCAATAAGCGGGCTGTTAAAGGCGCCAATGCTGTCGTTTTTGGTGCTGAAGCCGCCCGAGGCCAGGTTGGACATGGCATGGCAGATTGCATCAAAAGAATTCATGCCGGCCAGCCAGAACAAAAGCCAGGCCAGCAAAGTAAGGCTTAAGTAAATACGCCACAGCATAGAGGCGGTATCTTTAATGCGCGGTTGCAGGCGCTCGGGGTTGGGGCTGGGAATTTCGGCCTTGTAAAGCTGCATGCCGCCCAAGCCCAAAAAAGGAAAGACCGCCAGCGACAGCACAATAAAGCCCATGCCGCCCAGCCAGTGGGTCATGGAGCGCCAAAACAAAATCCCATGGCTGGCCGCTTCCACATCGCGCATAATGGTGGCGCCGGTGGAGGTTAACCCGCTGCTGGCCTCAAACAGGGCGTCTACGAAAGAGGGGAATTCTCCGGAAAAAAATAAAGGCAGGCTGCACATAAGCACCGCCACAATCCAGCTTATGCCAACCACCGCCAGTCCCTCGCGCGGCCTAAGCTGCCTTTGCTCCTTGTTGTAAAACAGGAAAAACATTACCCCGCCAATAAGCCAGGTAATAACCGCGCCTATCAAAAAGGCGCTCCACACCGGCTCCTGGTAAAGCAGGCTAATGCCCATAGGCAGCAACATGGCTGTGCCTATTACCAAAAGCAAAAAGCCCGCAACCGCTAATACGCCGGCTAGTTCCATGGGGGTTAAAAAAACTCCAGTTTTACAGCAATAAGCTTTTCCAGCTTTTTTATCATGCTGCGCATAATAAAAAACACCAGTTTGTCGCCAGGCTGTATTATGGTTGAGCCGCTGGGAATTATGGTTTCGTCACCCCGCACCACCGCGGCCAGCAGAATGCCGCTGGGGATTTTGAGCTCCTTGAGGGGAATGTTCACCACTTTGGAAGTTTCCTGGGCAACCAGTTCCACCAGTTCGGCCGCGTCATCTTTAAATGGGGCCACGTTCAATATTTTGCCGCGTCTTAAAAAGCGTAAAATGGCGCCAGCCGCAGCCGAACGCGGGCTTACCACTAAATCCACCCCTAAAGATGAGGCCAAAGGCACGTAGCCAGCGTTGGCTACCCTGGCCACAATGCGCTTTGCGCCCAGTTTCTTGCCCAAAAGGGCTATCAGCACATTGTCCTCCTCATTGTCGGTAACCGCGCAAAACAGGTCGGAGGAACCAAGGTTCTCTTCCCGTAGAAGATTCATATCCGCGCCATTGCCGCACAATACCAGGTTGGCCTGGGAGGTGTTGGCTAAAAAGGTGCAGCGATCAGCGCTCTGGTCAACAATGGTGACGTGAATGTCATGGCTGAATTCGCGGCAAATGGAAGTAAGGCGCTGGGCAATGGAACCCCCGCCCACTAAAATGATGTTTTTTACCGGGTCGTTGGCCACACCGAAGTGATGGCACACATCGTTAAGCTCTCTTTCACGCATTACCACATAGGCCTGGTCATCCAGGTGCAGCCAGTCGTCGCCCCTGGGAATAAGCATACGTCCGCCGCGTTCTATGGCGGCCACCAGGAAGGGCGGGGCGCCGGGCGGATGTAGCTCGGACATGCGCTTGCCCAGCAGCTTGGAAGTGGCGGGCAACCTTAAGCCCAAAAGCTTTACCTTGCCGCCGGCAAAGTCGGCCACCGAAGTGGCGGCCGGCACCTTGACCAGATTGGCAATCTGTTGGGCCACCTCGTATTCCGGGTTTATGATGGCGTGGATGCTGAAAGTTTCTAGACCCACCTCATTAATAAATTTCAAATAATCTTCCGCCCGCACCCTGGCCAGGCGGGTGGTGGAGGGAGAGAGCAGCTTGGCCAAATGGCAGGCCTGTAAATTTACTTCATCGCTGTCGGTAACCGCTATTAATAAATCGCAGTCTTTTATGCCAGCCTCTTTAAGCACCTGCGGGCTGGAGGCGATGCCGGGCAAGGTGCGCACGTCCATCTGGTCGCTTATTTCACGCAAGCGCTCGGGGCTCAGGTCTACCACCACCACCTCGTGCTCTTCGCTGGACAGGCGCAATGCCGTATAAAAGCCTACTTCGCCGGCGCCTAAAATTAAAACGTGCATGTCATATCCATGGGAATCAGCCTCTGGGGTAAGCGCCCAGCAGCTTGTATTCTCCGGCATACTGTTTAAGCCCGCTTAGGGCCATTTGTACCTCTTGGTCTTCCACATGGCCCGGCATGTCTATAAAAAGCGAATATTCCCAAGGTTTGCCCAGGCTGGGGCGAGACTCTATGCGGCTTAGGTTGAGGTCTTTGAAATAACCCAGGGCGTTATACAAAAAGCCCGGCTTATGGGCCATGTGGAACATAATGGAAGTTTTGTCATGGCCCGTGGGGGGCGGGCTTTGCTTGCCCAGCACCAGAAAACGGGTGGTATTTTGCGGCAGGTCGGACAAGTCTTCGGCCAGAATATTCATTTTGGATAAACTGGCGGCCAGTTTGCTGCCCAGGGCCGCGGCATTGGGTTTGTCGGTAATGGAGTCTATGGCCGCTGTTACCCCGGCGCGTTCGTGCATGCCGGCATAGGGCAGGTTGCGGCTAAGCCAACCCCTACATTGGCTTAAGGTTAAGGGGTTGGCGTAAACGTCGGTTATTTTGTTCAGGTCTGAGTTAAGGGAAAACAGGGTGAGGTTATTGGGGGCGTAAATCTCCCCACAAATTTGCAAGTCGGTAGTAAAAAACTGATCTAGAGTGGCGTCGGAGTCGGTCTCGTTGGAGTTTTCCACCGGCACCACCCCTAGCTGGCAGTGGCCGCGGCTTACCTCGGCAAATACGTCAACCACCGAGGGCAGGTCCATAAACTGGCAGGAACTCCCAAGATAGTGCAGGGAGGCTTGATGGCAGAAAGAGCCCAGCGGGCCCAAAAAGCCGACCTTTAGCGGGTTTAAAATAGTGGAGCAGGCGGCCATAATTTCCCCGAACAAATATTTTACGGCCTGTTCGGAAAGCGGTCCGCGGTTTTGCGGCAACAGGTTGCGCCATATGTAGGCCTGGCGGTCGGATGAGAAAATTTCCTGCCCGCTGGCCTGTTTAAGGCGCCCGGCCTCCATAACCTGCAAGGCCCGGCGGTTGAGCAAATTCAGCAACTGTTGATCTATTTTGCCTATTTCTTCAGTTATTTTGTCGATGTCCACAAACCAAACCTTTTAAAAATTAATAAATAGCAGGAGTTAGCACTGAAAAATTTTTGTTTAAAGCCTTTGCCCTTTTTTTCCGATTAGTTGGCAAACAGCGGCGGAACCCAAGGATGGTTTTATTTCCGCCCAATATGCCATGTTTCAGACCTGAACCACAAGGAGGTGGCCATGCGGCATAAAATAAAATTTAACACACCCTGGCATAAACATAAACAAGCAATTATTTGGGGTGAGAACCAATCAGGGAAGTTTACTTCCCGCGCGGGGCCTTAAAAAAGTTGTTGGCTTGCCTGGTTTTGGCGGTGCGTAGGCGCCGCCCTAAGCGCGAGGGGATCGGCCAGGTATATATGCCCACACTTTAAAAACCCCCGCATTGTCTTAGCATTGTGCTAAGTTGCCGCTTTGGCCGTTGACGGACGGCCAAAGCGGTCTTTTTTAAACTACCGGGTTGTAATAGCCATGGCCCAGCTTGGGGAAGCGCGCTTTCAGCATGCGGATAACTTTGTCCATGCCCAAATGGGTGGCCGGCGGGCTTACCTGCAATCGGCGCAAGTAAATTTCCGGGTCTATGTTCAGGTTGCGCCATTGGATGAAATCCACCAACCCTTGCTCAATGATTTTGATCAGGGGCTCCATTTCGTCGGGCTGGTCGGTAAGGCCGGGCTGGCACAGCAGGTTGATGGAGGTAAAGCCGCCCGCCGCCTTGACCGTTTTTAGGCTGGCCAGGGCGTCTTTCAGTTCCCAGCCTTTAGGCTGATAGTAGGCGGCATGGCGCGGGGCGCGCAGGCTGTTCAAACTTACCCTTATGGAAGACAGGCCGGCGGCCATAAGCTCTGCCACCACATGGGGCAGGCTGCCGTTGCTGTTTAGGTTGATGGTGGCGCTATTATGTTTACGGCGGATCAGCTTTATGCTGTCGGCCAGAAGCTGCCCCTGGGTAAGGGGCTCGCCCTCGCATCCCTGGCCAAAGCTGACCATGGCCCCGCGGGCACTGGCCAGGTGGTGGCAGGCCACCTCCGCCACCTCTTCAGCGCTGGGCACAAATTTAAGCCGCTCCTGGGTAACCGGGAAAAGGCCGCTGGGCTGCAGGGAAATACAGCCCAGGCAATCGGCGTTGCAGCCAGGGCTGGTGGGCAGAGGAGCCTCGAAGCGCCCCAGCATAAGGTTGCGCGCCGCCGGGCAGCAGGAAGTGAGGGCGCAGGTGCCCAAGTGCTGCCACAGGCGGTTATGGGCATAGCGTTTTAAGAGCTTGCGGGCGTTTGCGGCAATGCGTTCCTGCGAAGGGAAGTTGGCGCTGTCCTGGCGATTGGATGAGTCTACCCTGATACCAGCCACGACCATGCGCTCGCGCACCAGCCCCACTGCGGTATAGGCAAACAGGGGCAGGGTGGGAGCGCCGTCCTTGGTGCTATAAGCCGGGTTGTAAAGGGCGGTATGAGCTGGGGCCATAAAGGCCGCCACCGCGCACACCGGGCCGCCATCCAGGGGGTTTTCGGTTAAGGTTACAATGTTGCCCGCCCGGTCCATGCCCATGGGCAGGCGGCCTGGCAGCAAAAACAGCTCGCTGCCCTCGGGCAGGTCTATGCAGTCCACCTCGTCTATGGGCTTAATCAGGCCAGCCGCGCTGCCCAACAACCTTAATTCGGGGTGATCGAAAATATTGCCTGCCTCATCGGCATATAGTAAATAGGGTGGCATGTTTACTCCTTAATCCCTGCACTGTATCACAGGCAAAAATTAACAGCAAGCTATTGCCATATTTAGCCTTGTCTGCTATATAATTTGGGCATTGCCGGTTATATGGTGACTGTAGCTCAGTTGGTTAGAGCGCCAGGTTGTGGCCCTGGAGGCCGGGGGTTCAAGTCCCCTCAGTCACCCCAGTCTTTTACAGTGATTCCTAACAGTTGCCTTTTTTGAAACTTGCCTTTTCGCTGTTCAATCCATTGTCAGCTTTAATTGTCGATTCAAGATAAACGGAAAAAGTGGGCATCATGATAAGCCGCAAAGAAATTCTGGCTTACGCCAAGGCGCAATTTAAGGTTGAGCCAGACTACCCCTGGGCGCGCACGCCCAACTATGCCATTTTGCGCCACGTGCATAATCGCAAGTGGTTTGCCGCCATTGTGGATGTTAGGGAAGACAAGCTTGGGCTTACGGGCGGCAAGCTGGTTGATGCGCTCAATTTGAAATGCGACCCGGTGATGATTGGCTCGTTGCGCGGCCAACATGGCATTTTGCCCGCCTATCATATGAACAAAGAGCACTGGATCACAGTATTGCTGAGCGGCTCCATTGCCAAAGAGGACGTATACCGCCTGATTGATCTTAGTTACGACCTTACCAGATAGGGGCATCAATATTCGCACGGCCGGGTTAAAGCCCCCCGCTGGCTGGCCGCCAACGGGGGGTATGTCAATCAGCGCGGCAGCGGTCAGGCTTCAATAATGCCCTTGTAGATGTTTTCCAAAAATTCGCGTGTAACTTCTTTTTCCCAACCTTCGCCAAAGTGGCTGAGCCACAGCTTGTCCATGCCCAAAGCGGTTTTTACAAGCTTGCCCAAATCGCTCATGGCAATACCATAGCTGCGGGCCTTGGGCTGGGCCACCCCGTGGGCGGCCAGAATGTCAATGGTTTCCTGGCGGCCTTCACCGTACACCTGGCCCAAGCCCAGCATGGCCATGGTTACCGCCACACTGTGGGGCAGGGTGGAGGCGGCATTGCTAAGGCCATAGGAAATGGCGTGGCTGGCGCCCACCCGGCCGCCAATGGTGCTGCTGCCGCCTAGAATAGAGGCCTTGGCCGACTTAACCGCCACCTCATAGTCAAAGGTTTTGAGGTCAGTGGCCAGCACCTGGCGGGCCAATTCCAGGCCGTCGTAGGCGTCTTTAATGGCATTGGCCTCGCTGGTTTTGCTTAAAGTAATTTCATAATGATGGTAATAGCAGTCCATCATGGTGTAGAAGCGGTTAATGAAGGGCACGCCCTGGCTCAAATTGGGGTCAACCATCGCCAGTTCCGGCGCCACCAGGGGGCTGTTGATGCCCAGCTTCTTTTCCGGGCCGCGCAATACCGCTATGGGGGTAAGCTCGGCGCCGGTGCCATTTAAGGTGGGCAGGGCCCACACCGGCACTCCGGGGTTGAGCTCATTGCCCCAGCCCTGATAAAAAGCCGCTGGCTCGGGATTGCCCAGGCAAATGCCCACCGCCTTGGCCAGATCCATGGTGCCGCCGCCGCCCACCGCCACCACCACTTGGGGCGGGTTTTTGCGATATTTAGCAACAATATCGTCCACATCGCCAGTTTTTGGTTCACAGGCCGCGGCGTGGAACAAGATGACATTGGGCTGTTTAAATAAGGGCGCGAAAACCGGCTGATAAGACAGGGCCAGGTCAATAATGAAAAGTGTCTGGCGGCCGGCAAGCTGGGCCAACAAATCATTCACCCCGTCATCGGAGAGCACCACATTACTGTTGACCTGGGTGCGCCACCAGGGCTGGCTGTTTTTAAAGGACATAGGCAAGCTCCTGTAAAAAGAAATGGGCTAACTAAAAGTTAAACCCTTGGTTTAAGCAAAAATAGCAGCATGGCGCGGCTTGTGCCACAGTGCATGCTTTTATTTTTTATTACAACTAATTGCCCCCAAACGCCCAGGTGTCCGCGTTTTTCAGAGCGGGCATGCGTGGCAGGCCATGCCCTTAAGTTCGCTCATATTTTCAATGCCTTCCCGCCGGCAGAACTCGCCGAGGTCGCGCATTATGTTGGGCATGGTATCCGGATTCATGAAATTGGCGGTGCCCACCTGCACCGCGCTGGCCCCGGCCAGGAAAAATTCCACCACGTCTTCGGCCTGGCAAATGCCTCCCAAACCCACAATGGGAATGCTTAACTGCTGGGCCACCTGATACACCATGCGCAAGGCCACCGGCTTAATGGCCGGGCCGGAAAGTCCGCCCATAACATTGCCCAGTTTAAATTTGCGGGTGCGCGCGTCTATGGCCATGCCCAAAAGGGTGTTGATAAGGCAGAGCGCATCGGCCCCACCGTGGGCGGCGGCGGTTGCTATGGCCACAATGTTGGTGACATTGGGCGATAATTTTACCCAAAGGGGCAGGCCGCTGGCTTTGCGCACGGCCTGGGTTATGCGCAGCACGCTATCCGGCTCCACCCCAAAGGCCATGCCGCCCTCGCGCACGTTGGGGCAGGAGAGGTTTAGCTCCAGCGCGTGAATGCCTTTAAGCGCGCAGAGCTCTTTGGCCAAAGTAACAAATTCTTCCTGCGACTCGGCGTACATGTTAACCACCACCAGGCAGCCGGCGTCAGCCAGTTTTTGTAAATAAGCCAGCTTGTCGCGGGCAAAGGCCTCCAGTCCAGGGTTGGCCAGGCCAATGGAGTTGAGCATGCCGCTTGCGGTTTCCACCAGACGCGGCGGCACATTACCTTCGCGCGGGTGCAGGCTTAAACCCTTGGTAACCAGGCCGCCTATCTGGTTCAAGTCGATATGGGCTTCCCATTCCTGGCCAAAGCCAAAGGTGCCGCTGGCCGCGATTAATGGGTTTTTGCAAACAAGGCCGCCGATTTTGCAGCTTAAATCCGGTTTCATATACGCTCCCAGTCTAATTGCAGGCTACTCAGCACCGGGCCCGCCTGGCACAGGTTTAAATAGCCGCCTTCAGCCTTAGGCGTGGCACATCCCTGGCAGGCGCCCACGCCGCAAGCCATAAGCGCTTCCGCCGCCACCTGGCAGGGCAGTTCGCTGACCGTAGCCATACTGGCCGCCTTTTTTAACATGGGCCAGGGGCCGCAGGCCATGATGGCGTCAAAGGGCTTCAAGTTCTCCGGGGTAAGCGGGTCCAGCACCAGCGCGCATTCCTCCTGCCAGCCAGGGCCTGGGCGCTGGCTGGTTACATAAACCCCGCCCGCAACTATTTTGCTGTTGGGGCCGGTCTGGTTTATGGCTACGCCGCGTTTAAGCTCGGCCAACACCGCGCTCAGCAGGCTGAAGCGCTGCCAGTTATCGAAGCCCAGCATTAAGGTGGCCTTGGCGTGCTTAAGCCAGGCAAATAATACCGGCGCCAGGCCCACACCGCCGCCCAGCAGTAAGGGCGTGCGGCTGTTCAGGTTAAAACCCCGGCCCAAAGGCCCCCACATAAGCAGCTCATGGTTTTCTTTCAGCAGGGGAAGGTGGTTGGTTACCTTGCCCACTTGCTGATAGATGATAACTATGTTTTCGTCAAAGGCCGCGGCAATGGAAAAAGGGCGGGCTAAAATATGGGGCGAGTTAGGCTCTTTTAACATTACAAACTGGCCGGGCCTGGCCTGGGCGGCCAGTTTGGGGGCGTGGATAACAAGCGCCCACACATCAGCGGGCGAGCCTAGGGGATATTGTTTTACTATTTTTGCCTGCATTATTGCTCGTTTAATTTAAGGGCCACCACGGTGGCAAAGCGCCCGCTGTCGCCGCGTCGGAAAGAGTAAAAATTTTGGCTGCATTTGGTACAAATGCCGCTAATGCTGAGATTGCCGCGGGCCAGCCCCTGGCTGACAAGCTGCCAGGCGCTTACCGCCCACAGGTTAAAGTGGTTGGGGCTTACCATAAAGGCCGTGAACTCTTTGGGAAATTCATGGCGGTAGTTTACGAATTCGGCGCAGCAGGGGCCCAGGGATGGCGATATATAAGCCCTGAAGTGGCGTGGGGAAATGCGGAACTTTTGGCACAGCCTGGCCAAAGCCCGGCCGGGCAGGTTTTGCACGTTGCCACGCCAGCCCACGTGCAAATTTGCCACCAAGCCTGGCGCGCTTAACACAATGGCCTGGCAGTCGGCCTGGCGGATCATCAACCCAACGCCGGCAGTGGTGGTAAAGAGCGCGTCGGCTTCAGGCATGTCTGGGCCAAGGTTGCCCTGGTTAACTTCCACCATGCGTCGCCCATGCACTTGGCGCAGCCCCGCCAGAGCGTTCAGGCCCAAATCTTTTTGCAGGCGGGCGGCATTGGCCAAAAAGTTTGCCTGTTCCGCCTGGGCGCTGCTCAGGTCAAATTCTTGGCTTTTGCCAGGGGCGCTAAAGCGGGTGCTAACCGCGCAGATTGCCTCTGGCATAAGCGGGGGCTGCAAATAGGGTGAAGTTATGATCATAGAAATTTACTTAGCAATTTACTCGCTTAGCCTTCTTCCTGGGCTGGCGGCGGCGTTTCTTTGGTTTTTATAATAGACCACACGCTGATAGTGCACAAAACAATTATACCACCAATTATAGACCACTTGCCCGGTATTTCGTGAATGAGCACGGCCACAATAATGGGGTTTAGCACTGGTTCTATAATGGGTATGACAATGAGTTCCAACGCGGTTAGATGGGGCGAGGCCTGGCTGAACAGATAGTAGCTAAGGCCCAATTGCAAGCAACCCATGGCCACCAAAGTAAGCCCCCCTTGCAAGCTGGGCAGGTTGGCGAAGTCGCTGAAGGGCAGGCATACGGCAAAAGCCATTAGGTTGCCCCACACAATAACATCGGCGCTTAAGCCGGCCGGCACCATACGTATGCTCATGCAGAAAAAGGCAAAGCATATGCCGCTGGCCACAGCCAGCAGGTTGCCCTCTAAGCCTTCGGCGTTCAGGCTGTCCATAAAAAACATTACCATGCCGCAAATGGCAATTACTATAAATATCCAGTCGCGGCGGCGGGTTGGTTCTTTTAAAAAAAACGGGGCAATAATAGCCACATAAACCGGAGACACATATTGCAGCAAAATGGCGTTGGCCGCGGTGGTTAGCTTGGTGGCGGTAACAAAAAATATCATTAGCATGCAGCAGCAAAAAGAACAAAACCAGGCGGCCTTGTTTTTATGCAGGCGGGGCAGACGGCGCAGGCACAGGCAGATAAAGATGGCGGCAATAAGGCTGCGCCAGCCGGCAATGGAAATGCCGCTCCAATCTATGAATTTTACTAAAAAGCCGCCAGAGCTCCATAATAGGGCGGTTAAAACCACCAGAAAAACGGCTTTGCTTTTGACCATGGTTCTGCTTTCAAATTAGTGCATTACTGCCCAAAAAAGGGCAAGCCCTTATTTGGCTTTTATATCATAATTTGCGCGATATTACAGGTGGGGCGTTTTGCCTGTGGGGCGGCCTATAAAAAAAGGCCGGCTAAGGGGCCAACCCCTTAGCCGGAGCAGGGTTAGGCGGCTTTGGCCAGTTGCAAGGCGCTTACAATAGCGGAATCCAGCTCTTCGGTGCGGATGGGCTTATTTAAAAACACGTCGCCTTTTATCCACAGGCGGTCTTCCGGGGTGGAAATGCCGAAGTAAAGCCCAGTATGCCAGGTAACCGCCGAGACCATTATTACCGGCAGATTGGGGTATTTATTTTTGGCCTTCCAGGCCAGGCAGAAGCCGCTGTCCATATGTTCCAGCATTACCTCGGTTATCATCAGATCTGGCCTGGTACTTTCAATAATGCGTTCGGCTTCGGCCTGGCTGCGGGCGGTAAGCACTTTATAGCCGGCGGTAATCAGTTTTTGCCGTATGGGCTCCACAAACAACATGTCCTGGTCAACAATCAAAATGGTTTTGGCCATTTGTTCCTCCTCTGGCTTATGGTTATCTGGCCACCGAACGCATGTGATAGTGGGTATGCAAGAGTTCGTGGCTCATGGGGCCCAAAGGCGCGCCTAAAAATTTTTCGTAAAGCATGGCCACTTCCTGGTTCATGTGGCTTAAGCGGCGGTTTGGCTTTTCTCCCTGGTCTATGGTGTAAAGGGTTTCCAGGCGGGTTTTTATATCTGTTTGCTTGGGAGCCAACGGCTGGCCGCCTCCGCCCACGCAACCGCCGGGGCAGCTCATTACTTCCACAAAGTGGATATCTTTGCGGCCGTTTTCTATTTGCTGCAGTATGTTGCGGGCATTGGCCAGCGAGTTGGCCACCGCCACCCCCAGTTCCAAGCCAGCCGCTTTTACCTTGTATTCTTTTATACCGGTTATGCCGCGTATTTCCTCAAAGTTAAGCTCGCCAGCGTTTTCGCCGGTAAGCATGTAATAGGCGGTGCGTAAGGCCGCTTCCATCACCCCGCCGGAAGCGCCGAATATCTTGCCGGCGGTGGAGCGCTCGCCAAAGGGCGAGTCGGGCTGGCTGGGCGGCATATCGCGCAGGTTTAAGTTGTGCTGTTTAAGCAGCCTGGCCAGTTCGCGGGTGGTAAGCACCGCATCCACGTCGCGTACGCCGTGGCGACCCATTTCCGGCCTGGCGGCTTCAAACTTTTTGGCGGTGCACGGCATTATGGAAACGCTGAAAATTCGTGAAGGATCAAGCCCCTGATTTTTAGCCCAATAGGTTTTGATTACCGCGCCCATCATAGCCTGGGGGCTTTTACAACTGGAGAGGTTGGGAATGAATTCGGGATAAAAGGTTTCCACAAAGCGTATCCAGGCCGGTGAGCAACTGGTGAACATGGGCAGCACCCCGCCATGGCTTACCCGGTGAATGAATTCCGAAGCCTCTTCCATGATGGTAAGGTCGGCGGAAAAAGAGGTGTCGAAAACATAGTTGAAGCCCAGGCGCCTAAGCGCGCTAACCATGGCGCCGTCGGCGTCCACGCCGGCCGGCAGCCCGGCCAGTTCGCCAATGCTTACAGAAACCGAAGGCGCATGCTGTACCACCACCACTTTGTTAGGATCGCGCAGGGCTTCCACCACCGCGGCCAGATGGCGCTTTTCATGCAGGGCTCCGGTGGGGCACACCAAGGTGCACTGGCCGCAGTTGATGCAACTGCTTACGTTAATGCCCTGGTTAAAAACCGTGCCCACAATGGTTTCCGCGCCACGCCCGATGAAACCTATGGCCGCCACGCTCTGCACTTCTTCGCAAATGCGCACACATTTGCCGCAGAGCACGCACTTGGCGGTTTCGCGGGCAATGGATGGGCTAGAGGTATCCAGCTCGTGGTGGGGGCGGGCGGTATAAGAGCGACGCTGGCGCACATCCAGTTCGGCGGCCAGTTCTTGCAGGCGGCAGGCTTCCGAACGGGCGCAGGCTAAACAGTCGCCCGGATGGTCGGCCAAAAGCAGGCCAATTATGGTGCGGCGCGCTTCAATAACCCGCGGGCTGTGGGTTTGGATAATCAGGCCGGCTTCGGCCGGATAGGTGCAGGAGGGAATGAGGTTGGCGCGGTTTTCCACCTCCACCACGCAAAAGCGGCACGAGCCAGAGGGCTGAAAGCCTTCCAGGTAGCACAGGGTTGGAATGTATATGTGGCTACGGCTGGCGGCGCTGTAGATGGTATCGCCGGGGTTGAATTCCACCTGTTGTCCGTCAATGGTCATAATATTTTGATTGGCTGGCTTGGCCTGCGCCTCTTTGCTCTTTGGCTTGGGCGCTGCCGTTGCGGCCGCAGACGTCTTTTTCATGGTTTTGCCTTTCTTTATTTCTTTCATATGTAAATTTTCCGCTCTTAATTCTGTTTAAGCACAGCGGAGAATTTGCATGCGCTCAGGCACGATCCGCAGCCAATGCATTTATCTTGGTTTATGATGTGCGCGCTTTTTATGCTGCCGGCAATGGCCATAACCGGGCATTGCCGGGCGCAGGCCCCGCAGCCCACGCATTTGCCGGCCTCTATGCTGTAACGGGCCAGTTCACCGCAGGCGCCGGCCGGGCAGCGGCGAGCATAGACGTGCTGCTCATACTCTTGGCGGAACCAGCGCAAGGTGCTTAACACCGGGTTGGGCGAGGTCATGCCCAGGCCACACAGGGATGTGTCTTGCACTACCCGGCTTAAACGCTCCAGCGCCACCACCGCCTGAAAGCGAATGAGCGCGTCGTCGCCGTGTTCGCGCCCTCTGGGGCGGGTTAGCATATCTAAAGTTTCAAACATGCGGCGGGTGCCTTCACGGCATGGTATGCATTTGCCGCAGCTTTCTTTCTTCAAGAAATCCATGAAAAAGCGAGCCAGATCCACCATGCAGGTGTCTTCATCCATAACCACCAAACCACCCGAACCCATCATGGCGCCAACTTCTTTTAAGCTTTCATAATCAATGAGCGTGCCAAACTTAGCCATGGGCACGCAGCCGCCCGAAGGCCCGCCAATCTGCACGGCCTTGCATTCTTTTTCCGTGCCCACGCCGCCGCCTATTTCAAAGACCACGTCGTTTATGGTGCGGCCCATGGCCACCTCCACCAGCCCGGTGCGCAGCACTTTACCCGACAGGGCGAATATCTTGGTGCCCTTGCTTTTGTTGGTGCCCAGCGATGAGAACTGCCCGCTGCCCAAGGTTATGACTTCAGGCACATTGGCAAAGGTCTCCACGTTGTTTACGGTGCTGGGTTTGCCGAAAAGCCCCTTTACGGCCGGGAAGGGGGGGCGTGGGCGCGGCATGCCGCGTTGGCCTTCAATGGAGGCGATGAGGGCGGTCTCCTCGCCGCAGACAAAGGCGCCGGCGCCGGTTTTGATTTTTATGTCTAAAGAAAAACCGCTGCCCAAAATATTCTGGCCCAGAAGCCCCCACTGTTTGGCTATGGCCAGCGACTGGTGCAGGCGGGTTACGGCCATGGGGTATTCGGCGCGAATATATATATAGGCTTGGGAGCAGCCAATGGCATAGGCGGCAATGGTCATGCCTTCCAGCACCCTGAATGGGTCGCCTTCGATTAACGCGCGATCCATAAAGGCGCCAGGGTCGCCTTCGTCGGCATTGCAGATGAGATATTTCTGATCCGCCTCGGTTTGTCTGGCAAAGCGCCACTTGGTGCCAGTGGAAAATCCCCCGCCGCCCCGGCCGCGCAGGCCGGAAAGCTCCACGGTGTTGCACACCTCCTCAGGCGTCATTTCGCTAAGCGCCCGCACCAAACCGGCATAACCGCCGCGGGCAATGTATTCCTCCAAATTATGGGGGTTAATGATACCGCAGTTGTTAAGCACCACCCTGGTTTGCTTGGCAAAAAAGGGCAGGGTGTCTAAAAAGGGCACCTCAGGCCATGGTTCCTGGCCCTCGCTGTTCATTTGGCCTAAAACCATGGCCGCGGGTATGCGGCCGGCCAGCACTTCGTCAAGCAAGTCGGTTATTTTTTCTTTAGTTACCTGGCTAAAATAAATGCGGGCCTTGCCCGGCAATTGGATATCCACAATGGGCTCTTCGCTGCACAGGCCAATGCAGCCCACCTCCATAACCGTGGCATTTATTTTCTTATCTTTTATATGTTGGGTCAGCACGGCCTTGGCTTTGTCGGCCCCGGCTCCGCAGCCGCAGGTGCCGGCGCCAATGCGCACCACTGGGTGCCCCACCATTTCCCCGCGTAAAAAGGCTATGCGGTTCACATCGCCCAAACGGGCGATAAAGCCTGGAGCTGGCGCTTTTACTTGCGGCCAGCATTTAACAGTGGTTAGAGCGGTCATAGGGCGGCCTCCACTTTCTCCCGGTATTCCTTAAGCAGCGCGGGAATATCGCCGGGGTCTACCTTGGCGCGCAAATCGCCGTTTACCATTATGGCTGGCGCCTGGCCGCAGGCGCCAATGCAGGCCAGTACCTCAAAGCTGAACATGCCATCCGGGGTGGTGGTACCCGCCGGCACGCCTAAATACTTTTCAATTTCTTCCAGTATGCTTTTAGAGCCTTTCACATGGCAGGCCGTGCCTCGGCATATTTGGATATGCACTTTGCCTAAAGGATAAAAACGGAACTGGTTGTAGAAAGTGGCCACGCCGTATATGCGTATGGCGGGCATATCAAAGTGGCGGGCAATAGACAGAATAGCATCGCGGGAAAGATAGCCACAGGCGTCCTGCACTTGTTGCAGCAGGGTTATCAGTTGATCATCACTGGCGTCGGGAAAGCGCGCCAGTACAGACTGAATCTCCGCGCGGCCGGCAATTTCAGAGATATCTTCCATAATGTTAGTTAGCTCCTTGTATTAGTTGTTGTAAGCTTTAAATACAAAAACGCCCTGCAGGCAGAAAACTGGCAGGGCGTTTATACGCACCTGTTTGGCGGTAAGCGGCACACGCGTTTAAGCGTAAGCTTAAACGCGGCAAGCCATAAGCAAAGGCAAATAAAAACCCAGCTTATACAGCCAGGCACTTTTTGTCCGCAGTGCTGACAACCAAACAGTCTAAATTGTAATAACCATCGAGATAATTTTAATTAAAAAAATTATAGCATTGTTGGCGGCTAAACGCAAGGTTTTTGCCGCATATGTAAAGATGAATAAATATCACGAATTATCCAAATTTCCCTGATCGCCGTTTTAATCATTCTGGCCGGCCTTGGCCACCTCTTTTAAGCTTAAACCCTCTTTGCTGAGCATAACGAGCCCGAACACAGTGCTTACTAAAATGGAGACCAGCCATAGTATAAGAGAATAGCTGCCAGCCACGCCGGTGTCAGCGCCCAGGTAGGTTAGGGTGAAGACCGTGGCCAGTTGAAAAGTGCCCACATAAGCTGGAGCCGAGGGAATGAGCATGGAAAGGGCAATGATGCACTGCAGCAAAATGGCGGCCAGCAACCCCAGGTGCAAATTAAAAGCCGGGAACAAGGCATAGGCCGCCAGCCCGAAGCACAGCCACACCAGCAGTGAGTAGACGCTGATGCCTAAGAGGTGGCGCCAGTTGGTTATGGCCAGACCCAGAGCGAAGTTTTCCAAAAGACTAAGCAGGGCCTCCTGGCGGGCGGGAGACAGAAAACCGCTCAGGCGGCGCATAAGCAAAAGCAGTTTATGGCGATGAAAGCGCAACAACTGCATGAAAATCAACAATCCCACAAAAATGGCGGCTCCCAGCCATCCCGCGGTTTTGATGATGGCAAGGCTCAAGCCATCTGTCTGGGCCTGGCTTGGTTCCAAAAGCAGCAAGACCGTAAGCAGCATTAGCAATAGGGCCAGGCCATCAAAAATGCGCTCCATAACCACGGTGGCCAGCACCGCGCTTTTGCTCACTCCCTGGCTGCGCCCCAGCAACCAGGCGCGAATAAATTCGCCCAAATGGGCGGGCAGGATATTGTTGGCTAAAAAGCCAATGGCCATGGCGCTCAAGACCGGCAGGCCGGGCAGATTCCCCAAGGGTTTAAGCAGCAGGCGCCAGCGCAGCCAGCGAAACAAAAAAGGCAGCAGCATCAGCACAAAGCAAAGCAGCAGATAACCGTAATGCAGGGTTTGCAGCGCATGTAAGGCGGCGGGCCAGTCTACCACGTATATTAAAAGGGCCAGAGCGCCTGCGCTTAAGCCAATGCCCAGTACGTACTTTTTAAACACCGCAGGTTACTCCCCGCCCAAAAATAGCCATTTTTCCACCGGCTGCGCTTTGGCGGCCAGCCGTATTTCCATATAGAGCAGGCCGGAGTTGTCCAGCACGCCCACCACCTGGCCCGCGGCCAGCATCTGCCCGGTTTTGGCCTGCAGCGAACTTAGATGAGCCAGCACCGAATACAGGCGGTCGCCATGGTCTATAACTATCAGGCGGCCATAGCCGGCCACCGGCTCAGCAAAGGCCACCACCCCGGCCCAAGGAGCGCGCACCAAAGCGCCTGGCTCAGTGGCCAGCAGGCTGAAATGCTCGCGGCCAGGGGTTAGCAACTTGCCTTGGGCCGGAGCGAAAAAACTGCCTTTGCCCGCCAGGGCGCCGGTGGACGGCGCCTGGCTGGCGCCCAGACCGGGCAGGCTTACGCTGGCGGTGCGGGCAAGCCGCATCTGGGCTTCTAACAGCCGCGCCTGAGTTTGCTTAAGCTCTTCCTGCTGCCGCCTTATGTTTTCCAAGGTTTGTTCCCGGCGGCGGCCCAAGGCCGCCAGATCGGCCTGGCTAAGCTGCATTTGGCCGGCCAGGCTAAGCATTTGCTTTTGCCGCGTCTGCAAGCCGGCCAGCTTCAGTTCAAGTTCCGCCGCGCGGCCGCGCAACTCGCGCAGGCGGGTTAACCTGGCTTGCAGCAAGGTGTTTAGGCTTTGTTCGGCTTCCAGGGCCTGGCTGAATTTTTCCGCGCTGGCGAAAACCCATTCGCCGGCATCCGGAGCGTGCAGATAGATGGCCCTGAGCTGGCCCTGATAGCTGCTTTGCAGATGGTTCAACTCTTCTTGTATCTTTCTTTCCTGGGCAACACTGGCGGGCAGTTCTCGGCTGATTTCCTGCTGCAGTCGCGCTAATGTTTCCAAATTGTTCTTAAGCTTTTGCTCTTCGCGGCTGGCCCGCTCTAGCCAATCTTTTAAATTTTGCAGGTCTTGGGCTAGTTCCATTTCTTGTAACAGACTTGCACCCATGCGGTAACGCATCTGTAAAGTGGCGTCTTCCATTTGCCCCGCATTGGCGAAAGAAGAGGCAAGCAGCATGCAAAGTAGCAATACTTTTTTCACGCCAGCTCCGGCGCGCGCAAGGCCCTGCTAACCCCCAGCCAGCCGCCCGCCAGGCCGGCCAAAATGGCCATGCTGAACAGGCACAGCGGTATCAGAGGGGGCAGAGTGGTTGGCAACAGCATGCCCAGCCATAAAGGCATTTCCGGAATGATAGGAGTAAAATACAGGCACAAAGCTATGATGGCTGAGCTTAGGGCGGCCGCCAAAAAGGCATGCAGCAAGGCTTCTAAAATAAAAGGCGCGCGCAGGTAAAAACGGCTGGCCCCCAGCATGTCTAAAATGGCCAGTTGCTCGCGGCGCGCATAAACCGCCAGGCGCATGCTGTTGGCCGCCACCAGGGCCAAAGCCGTAAACAAAATGGCGCCCAAAAACACTATAACGCCCCGGATAAGATGGCTTATGGTTTCCAGACGCGTGAGCCAGGGCCTGGCCTCTATAATTTCTTCAATGCCGTCCTGCCGCTTTAGGAGCGAGGCCAACTCGGCCAGTTCAGTGGTTGGCTTTAATTGCAGTTCGATAACCGCGGGTAAAGGGTTTTGGCTAAGTCCGCTGAGCAGGTCTTCGTATTCCTGCCCCAAACGACGGCCAAGGCGCGCAAGCGCTTCATCTTGGCTTATATAACTGGCCTCTTCCACCTCTGGCCACTGGCTTAGGCGGTCGCGCAGAGCCAGGGAGTCGGCCGGGCCTAAGTTTGGCTTCAAAACCAGGCGCAGGCCAGCGCCAACGCTCACCCTGTCCAGTACGCGGTTGGTGCTTAAGTAGGCAATAAGCCCTGTGCCCATAATAAACAGGCATAAACTCAAAGTGCTGATGGCCACCACCTGCAGCCACAAGTCTTCTTTCATTTGGTTAAGGGTGCGGCTGATAAGCCCCAGAGGCGGTTTTTTCATGACCACTCCTCAATAAGACCGCCCGCTTCCAGGCGTAAGCGTCGGGCGCCCTGCACCAGGCCCAAAAGCAGGGGGTCGTGAGTGGCCACCAGCACGGTGGCGCCTTGCCCATGGGCTTCCAGCAAAAGGCTCATTACCTCGCGCGCGTTTTCAGGATCCAGGTTGCCGGTGGGCTCATCGGCTAAAAGCAGGGGAGGGCGGGTAACCAAAGCCCTGGCCACCGCCACCCTTTGCTGCTCGCCACCGCTTAAGTCGCGGGCCAAAGACCCGGCTTTGTCTTGCAGGCCAACTTTGGCCAGCATTTGCCAGGCTGCCTGCCCGGCCTGGCGGGTGGAAGAACCCGCCAAATGCAGCGGCCAGGCCACATTTTCTAGAATAGTGCGGCCGCTTACCAGGCGAAAGTCTTGAAAGATGATGCCAAGCTTGCGGCGCAGTTGGGGAATTTTACGGGGGGAAAGCCCCCCTAGGCTGGCTCCGCCCACTTTGAGCGTGCCCTGGCTGGGCAGTTCGGCTCCGTAAAGCAGGCGTAAAAAAGTGGTTTTGCCCGCGCCCGAAGGGCCGGTAAGAAAGACAAACTGGCCGGCCTTGATATGCAGGCTGAGCTTATCCAGCACCAAAGCGCCGCCATTGCTGTAACGCTTGCTAAGCTGCTGGAAAATGATCATGACTCTCCATTAATAATTAGGTGATGTGTAAGCAAAAAATTATACAAGGCGCGGCAAACATTACAAGCGGTCGGGTTTTTCCGAAGATGGGATTAACAGCCCGGCCAGCCAGACCACCGGCCGGAACAGGCAGTAGCCCAGGCCGGCCGGCACCTGTTCCGGCGTCTCTTTGACCATATGGTGGATAAATGGCCGGTTTAGGGGGTAGAGCAGCAGAATGAAAAGCCAGAGCATATTATCCGCGCCCAGCGCGTTGGCTGCCAGGCAGGCAGCGGCGAAAACAAAGATAAAGGCCTGGCCCAGAAAGCCGAGCTCCAGAAGTAGCTGCGGCCGGGTGAGCTTGCGAAAAACAGCCAGACGGCCGCGGCTTAGGTTGCCCCGCACAGAGGCGGCCTGCCATAGCTCGCCGCCTCTGCCTATGGCTTGAGGCTCCGGCAACCCGGCATGGGCCAGGGTAAGCTGGGCCCAATTGGCCGGCGCCTCTTTGCCCAGGCCGGCCAGCCCGTCCGCGTCAACCACCAGGGCGGAAAAGTTGTACGCCGCGCCCCGGGCGCGCTCAAAGGCGTCCTGGCCATAGGCCAGGCTGTCTGTGCCGTCTGGCTTGGCGGGCTTAAGCCCGTTTAAGAAAAAGTTGCTTATCTGCGCGGAGGTTGGCTGGAAGGGTTCGGGCGGCATGAACAGAACAAAGTCAAAATGTTCCGCTGTGGTTTTTTGCAGCCAATGAGACCAGTCAGTCGGGGCGGGCCAGGATACCAGGGTTAAGCCGGGCATGGCTTCCCGGCGGCCTGGCAGCCAGCCGCCCACGATTGCCACTTTTATAATATTTTCCCGCTGTTCTTGCAAAATGTCACCCAACTTTACAGCACTGGTTAAATTCGCTTACATAGGGTAATTTAGTCTGATAAGTGTGCCCTGTAAACTGCAATTTGAGAAAAGAGACGGCTTATGAACAAAAAAGCAATTATTGTATTAATATTACTACTAATAATCGTTGGCGGGCTTATCGGCGTCAACGTCTACCAAGGCAAGGTGGCCGACAAGGTTAAGGAAGGCCTGGCGGGCCTGTCGGGCAAGTGGAAGGGCGGAGCGGATACGGTGGAATACTCCTTTTGGGGTAGCAAGCTCACGCTCAAAAATTTTAGCATAAGCTATGACATGGAAGACGGGCTTTATGCCATTAAGGCTGCGACCGCGGTTGTGGAGGGCCTGGATATAGACGTGTTGAAGTCGCTGGAGCCAGGGGTGCTGGCCAAGCGCCTTACCTTAAGCCAGGTTGAAATGTCCTTTCCGGGCGGTAAGAGCAGCCTGGCCGAAGAGGAAATGCTGGTGGGGGTGAAGGGGCCCTTTGGCCAGATTATGCGCCTTATGAACGATAATGCCGACCGTCAGACCATGCTGATGGAAATCTATAAAATAGAAGCGGCAGAGCTGTACGCCCGTAACGCAATTGTGCGCGACCCGGAAAGGGAGTTTGGGGAGCGTCAGCTTAGCAATGACTTCACGATTAAAGAGCTGTCGGGCAAAAACGTTTCCGCGCTCAAGGTTGACAATATAAGCATGAAGCAGATGGAGTTTGTGGACGACGGACGGGTCGTGGGCGGTATCGTAAGCGCGGAAGCCCGTTACGACCTTTCCTCCCTGGCCCCTTACTATACGCCAGGCCGGGAAATGATGCTTTACCGCCAGTTACTCAACCCCAAGCAGGTTGCCAGCCTTTATTTCGCCATAGACAAAATGCGCATGGAGGCGCGTTCCGACTCTCCCGCCGCGGATTTGGAAAAATTTTTCGTGGACTACCAGAGCAGCGAAAAGGAACTGAGTTTGAATGCCAGTATGACGCATCTTAAGTTTGATCTGGCCGGCATGCCCGGGGAAAACATGGAAAATACCAAGCGCATCATGGATGGCAGAGAGCTTGACCTGAGCCTTGCCGTGGACAGCAAGATTAACGACGAGGACTTCAGGCAGACCAAGATTGACTTTATCTTGGCTGATTTGTTCAAGCTGAGCCTAGAGGCCGAGCTGATGGGGCGCATGCCCATGACCACCACGGTGCGCCGGATAAGCGGCTCCGCCTCTGACAGCGGCCTTTTGGACATGATGCTTAAATTCAGAGCCGGCAACCAAAACCAGAGCGTGGATGAGGCCCGCGCTGATTTAGTGGGCATAATCAATAAAAATTTGAGCAATACCAGTAATCCATTTTTGGCCGATCTGGGTAAAGTTTTAGCCCAATCGGTGGAAGATGGCGGCGGCAGTTTGCAAGTAAGCATAACGCCTGAGCGGCCCCTTAACTTTCAACAGTTAACCTTGTACTTTTTGTTTCAGCCCGGGGCGCTTAATTACAGCATAGAAACTAAGTAGATTATGAACTTTTTTATTGGGAGAATTAAATGAAAAAAATGTTGATCTGGCCGCTTGCCCTTTTAATGATTTTGCTGGCAAGCTATGCCCAGGCTGATGTTACTGACGATTTGCGTGAACAGCTTGCCAGCCTGCCGCCTCATATTAAGGTTGAATGCGGCAGCATTGAAGCTTCCGCCGATCAGAGCGTGCTTACCCTGCGCCAGGTAAAAGTTAGTTATATCGCAAGCGAGGCCAAGGAAGACGATAAGCCCAGCAGTCAAGCCTCCGCGGTTTACGCGCCTCGCCAAGGCTATGTGGAAAGTATTGTCATTACCAACTACAATTTCGACGCCCTCAAACAGGCCGGCGTGGTGCCTTTGGCCAGCAGAATTGAGGCCAACAACATCAGGGTGGTTTTCCTTGAAGGAGACACTGAGATAACCATAAAGCAGAAAGTGGTGGAAAACCCGGTGGGCCCGTGGTCGCAATTGCTGGCCCTGGGCGGCAACCAGCATAAGTTGAATGAAATGATGCGCCAACTGGCTTTGGTGCATGTGGATGCCTTAAGCTACGTGGGTTTGAGCATGGTTGACAGCAGCCGCTACGGTTCTGCAATAAGCATAGATAAAATTGACGCCCGCGATTACAGCATTGCCAAATGCCCAGATATGATGATAGTTAACTTCAAAAACACTCCGCCGGAAGAGGGGCGCGGCAACCATAATGTAGCCATTGGCCAGCTTAAAATAAGCTATGATTTATCCGCGCCCATAAGCGCCATGTTTGCCCGCGATGATTTGAAGTGGGAAGACTGCTCACTGTCTCGTTATTACGACATGCCCTACACCTACAGCCTGAATGCGACAAATATAAAAGCCAGCGTGAACGGCCTGCCCTTTACTATTGGGCAGGTGATGTTCAGCCAGGACAACCTGCCAGAATATGTTGGCAAGTTTGTTATGGATACTTTTAAGATAGAAAGTAAAGACGCCGGCCGTTATGGCTTTTTGAGCGGCAAGCAAATGCAGACGTTGCTGAAGGGTAAGCCTTTTGTTCTGTCCATCAATGCCACCTCGCGCCTGGCCGCGGGCAGTTACTACCCAACCCATTTCAATATCAGCGCACCCAACCTGGCCAACCTGGACGTTAAGGCCATGCTGGCGCTTAAGAGCGATTATGTTAAAACCTGGGACCGCTACTTTAAGCCAGGATCCGACGGGTTGCATGACTACTCGCTTTTTGAGGACTGGGATTGGCTGGCGCAGTCTACCATGATAAAAGAATTGGTCATAAGCTACCAGGATAAAGGCCTTATCAATGGCGCGTTGGCCATTTACGCCGGCGACAGGGACGCCACCCTGGCCCAAGCCCGCAATGATGCCGTTGAACAGATTGAACGGGAGATAAAATACGAAAAACCCGGCGTTTTTCTGGACTTTTTGAAGAGCGTTAAAGGCCTGGTGCAAAAACCCGGTACTTTGACTTTTACCCTTACTCCTAAAACGCCTAATACTTTGCAAAAAGTTTTCCAGCAGTTGGAAGAAAATCCCAAAGCGGTCAACTACAGCTTTAAGTTGAAATAGCTCATTATCAGGCAAAGCAAAAGCGGCCAGGCCTGCAGGCCTGGCCGCTTTTTATGTGGCCTGGGCAAAGGGCGGCAAATTGCCCTCTTGCCGTACTACGGGAATAACGGGCATATTGTCCAGTTGGGCGCACATGGCCAAATCGTCCAACTGGCCCAGGCCCCGCAGGCGGGCCGCGCCGGGGCAATGCAGGAGCTTGGGCTTCAACTGGGCAAAATCCGGCTCGTTGCCCAGCAGGCGCTGGCGCAGGTACCAGGCGGCCAGATCGTCTTCCAGGGCCGGCTCCCTGGCCTCCAGGCCCATGGGTAAAAGGGCGACCGGCTTGGTTTGCGCGCGCAAAAAACTGATCAACGCGCCGGCATTGGCAAAGGAGCCGAAAACCAGCAAACAGCCTTCCGCTTCTTTAAGCAGGCGGCCAACCGCCTGGGTGCCGGCCGAGGTGGTTAAAATGACCTCTTGCCCGTTAAGCCTGGCCTGGCTGGCGGCGGCCGGAGAATTGCCAGCCTGCATGCCCGCCACCATTATCCCCTTGCGCTCGCCGGCTAAAAGAGCCTGTGGCTTAAGCCGGTTAAGGGCAAAGGCGGCCTCCAGCTCGGCCAGTAAGTAAACCTTGCTCGCGCCTGCCCGCAAAAAGGCCATGATAGTGTTGGAAGCCCGAAAAATATCCAACACCACAACCGCGTGGTTTTCCAGTTCGTTTAGGTTGTCTGGTGTTATAATTTTGATATTCATTATTGATTACCTTAAAAGAGCCGCAAAACGTTTTTACCGGGCGTAAATATGGCAAAAATTGCAAGCTTGTGTTTAATATCGCGTTGTTATTGTATAATGTCATGCAGTGGGCGTTCCCCCCGGCAAGCCGGATAGTGGCGTCAGGCACCTGGTTCTGTTGTTGGGTGGCTTAATTGCCAAAGCCGGCAATTGCTTAATGCCAGTTTGTGGCCAGTGCCCTTATCTGGCTTAAAAAATATTATTTACTTGACAAAGTACCAATAAAACGTGTTTAATAATAGTATACAGCATGTTGCCGGCGCGCGGCGGGCGCGGCAATATTATTTCATGTTACTACAAGTTAACAATACGGGTGTCCGGCTTTACCAAGAGGGGGGTGTTTTCCGGGTTGAGAACGGAAGACGCTGTAGTATTGCCTTTTGTTGGGTACAGAATGCAGATAACAGTTGTAGGCTATTTTTGGGCAAGCAAATCCAAATTGCGTTTTTTGGTAATAATTTTAACTGGTAGGAGAAAATATTATGGCTATTAAGAAGATGTTGGTGGTAGGCGCTGGCCAGATGGGCAGCGGCATTGCTCAGGTGGCTGCTGGTATTGGCATTGATGTTACCCTAAATGATATAAAACAAGAATTTGTAGACAAAGGCATTGAAGGCATTAAAAAAGGCCTTTCCGGCCAGGTTAGCAAAGGCAAAATGAGCGAAGCCGACATGAATGCCATTTTGGGCCGCATTAAAGGCAATGTGGACTTGGCCGCCGCCTCTAAAGACATAGACTTGGCTGTGGAAGCCGCCATTGAAAACGCTCAGATCAAAGCCCAGATTTTTGGCACCATGTGCAAAAACGCGCCTAAACACGCTATCTTAGCCAGCAATACCTCTTCTCTTTCCATTACCCAGATAGGCGCTTCCACCATGCGCCCCGACAAAGTCATTGGCATGCACTTCTTCAATCCGCCTACAGTAATGAAACTTGTTGAAATTATTATGGGCATTGCCACTTCTCAAGAAACTTACGATACCGTCAACAAGCTGGCTCAGGACATGGGCAAGTCTCCGGTTAAGGTGGAAGACTTCCCCGGTTTTGCCGGCAACCGCATCATGGTGCCCATGATGAACGAAGCTATCTTCGCGCTTATGGAAGGCGTAGCCTCGGTGGAAGACATCGACGCCTGCGCCAAACTGGGCTTCAACCACCCTATGGGTCCTTTGGCTCTTTCCGACCTCATTGGCTTAGACACAATTCTCTACATTATGGAAGTGTTGTACAAAGGCTACGGCGACCCCAAATATCGTCCCTGCCCCTTGCTGCGCAAATACGTGGAAGCTGGCTGGCTGGGGCGCAAGACCGGTCGCGGTTTCTATAATTACAACAAATAGTTTTAGTTAGCGGGAGAACACCATGTCTGTTAAAAAAATGTTAGTTATTGGCGCCGGCCAGATGGGCAGCGGTATAGCCCAGGTGGCGGCCAGTATAGGCATTGAGGTTGTTATTAACGACATAAAGCAGGAATTTATTGACAGCGGTATAAATGGCATCAGGAAAAATTTAGCCGGGCAGATTGACAAGGGCAAAATTGCCGAAGGCGAGATGACCGCCATTTTAAGTCGGATTAAAGGCAATGTGGATTTGGCCGCCGCCTCCAAAGATATTGATTTGGCGGTGGAGGCCGCCATTGAAAACCTGCAGATTAAAGAGCAGCTTTTCACCACCTTGGACAACAATGCCCCGGCCCATGCCATTTTGGCCACTAACACCTCGTCTTTGCCTATTACCCAAATAGGCGCGGTAACCAAGCGCCCCGATAAAGTGATAGGCATGCATTTTTTCAACCCGCCGGTAGTAATGAAACTGGTGGAGATCATTTTGGGGCTGGCCACTTCCCAAGAGACTTATAACATAGTAAATAAATTGGCTCAAGACATGGGCAAGTCTCCGGTTAAGGTGGAAGACTTCCCCGGCTTTGCCGGCAACCGCATCATGATCCCCATGCTTAACGAGGCGGTCTTTGCCCTTATGGAGGGCGTGGCCTCAGTGGAAGATATTGACTCTTGCGCCAGGCTGGGCTTTAACCACCCCATGGGGCCTCTGGCCTTGTGCGACCTGATAGGCCTGGATACGGTGCTATATGTTATGGAAGTGCTCCATAAAGGCCTTGGCGACCCCAAATACCGCCCATGCCCTTTATTGCGCAAGTATGTGGAAGCGGGCTGGCTGGGGCGCAAGAGCGGCCGCGGGTTCTATAATTACAATAAATAGCTTTTGACTTTTTAACGAACACTCAAGAGGAGAAGAACATGGCTGGATTCGGTACCAACGTACTACTAGATTTTGAAGGGCCTTTGGCGATTGTGACCATTAACCGTCCTAAAGCGCTCAATGCCCTTAATAAAGATACCCTTTTGGAACTCAATGCGGTTATCGACGAACTGGAAGCCAAAGCTGGCAGCGTGGGCGCGGTTATCTTAACTGGGTCTGGCGACAAGTCTTTTGTGGCCGGTGCCGACATTGTGATGATGTCCACCATGCCCGCGCCCGATGCCCGTGATTTTGGCCGTTTGGGGCAAAAGGTGTTTATGCGTCTGGAACACTACAAGCGTCCTGTCATTGCCGCGGTTAACGGCTTTGCCCTAGGCGGCGGCTGCGAACTGTGCATGTCCTGCGACATCCGTATTGCCGCCGACAGCGCCAAATTCGGCCAGCCTGAAGTGGGCCTGGGCATTACCCCTGGTTTTGCCGGCACCCAGCGCCTCAGCCGCTTGGTGGGCAAAGGCCAGGCCAAGCTCATGATTTATACCGCTGATGTATACGGCGCTGAAGACGCTTACCGCATTGGCCTGGTGCAGGCGGTAGTGCCGGCGGCTGAGCTTATGGACTATTGCAAAAAGCTGGCTGGTAAAATTATGAGCAAGAGCCCCTTTGCCGTGGCTCAGAGCAAGCTGGCCATCAACAAAGGCCTGGAAATGGAATCTGACGCGGCCGACACCTTTGAAGCCGAAATATTCGGCATGTGCTTTGCCTGCCCCGAGCAGCGCGAAGGCATGGGCGCTTTTGTGGAAAAGAGAAAGCCCGATTTCACCAAAAAGTAAATAAATAGCGGCCAGACGGGAAGGTTGGCGTCTTCCCGCCTGGCCCCTAAACCGGCCATTATACGGCGCGGCCGGTGGTTGCACAAAGGTAAAGCCGCTTTAGGCATAGAGGCGCTTTACTAACAAAACTGAATATTGGGTGTGGACAAAAAGGGGGATGAGTTGGAGTTAAGGTCTAGTGTTAGACCAGCTTTCATTTAATCTTTTGTCTAGGAGGATACCATGAATTTTGCGTTAACCGACACCCAAAAAGCTTTCCAGAAGACCGCGGCCGACTTTGCGGCCAAAGAACTGGCCCCCACCGTGGTGGCCCGTTATGACCGTGCGGCCAAATATGACCGCAAACCTTTTGAAAAATTTGCCGCGCTGGGCATGTGCGGCATTCCCTGGTCTAAAGACCTGGGCGGCGCCGGCGGCGACTATGTGAGCTACGCCTTGGCCATAGAAGAACTCAGCAAAGTGGACCCCGGCTTCGGCATCTGTATGTCGGTGCACGTGTCCCTGTGCTCCTGGCCCATCTACAAATACGGCACCCCGGAACTGCACAAAAAATACCTGGTGCCTTTGGCCCAGGGTAAAACCATGGGCGCCTTCGGCCTTACCGAACCCAACGCCGGCTCCGACGCGGCCATGCAGCAGACCGTGGCTGAAGACAAAGGCGATCACTACCTGGTAAACGGCACCAAAATTTTCAACACCAACGGCGGCGAAGCCGACACCTACGTAGTTTTCGTAATGACCGACAAAAGCAAAGGCCTAAAGGGCATTAGCGCTCTGGTTATGGAAAAGACCATGCCTGGCTTCTCCATTGGCAAAACTGAGCAGACCATGGGTTTGCGTAGCGCGCGGGTGCGTGAGCTGGTTTTCCAGAACGTGAAAGTGCCCAAGGAAAACCTGCTGGGTAAAGAAGGCGAAGGCTTCAAGATCGCCATGACCACTTTGGACGGCGGCCGTATTGGCGTGGCCTCTCAGGCCCTGGGCATTGCCGCCGGCGCTTTGGACTTGGCTATTAACTACACCAAGCAGCGTGTGCAGTTTGGCAAGCCCATCTCCGCCAACCAGGCCCTGCAGTTCATGATGGCCGACATGGCGACGAAAGTGCAGGCCGCCCGCTTGCTTACCTATCATGCCGCCTACACCAAAGACAGCTCTGCCAGCTATAGCAAAGAAGCGGCCATGGCCAAGCTGTTTGCCTCTGACATTGCCATGGAAGTGGCCTCTGACGCGGTACAGCTTTTCGGTGGCTATGGCTACTGCGAGGACTATCCGGCGGAGCGTTATCTGCGCGACGCCAAAATAACCCAAATTTATGAAGGCACCAACCAGGTGCAGAGAATGGTTATCTCCGGCGCCATCTTGCGTTAATAGCAAGTTTTAGCAAACAACTCCTTGCCGCCCGGCTTTCGGGCTGGGCGGTAAGAAGTTTAAATTGTTAACTAGTAGCCGCCAGGTACTGTATTTTGAAAATATCCCCATACCTGGCGTCCGCCATTCTTCTCCGCAGAGGCGAAGCTGCGGCTGAGGTGCGTTTTATTTTAAAAACTAATTAAAAAAACGAAGATTTTCGTAGAAAATAGGCGTTTAGCAAAGAAAAAGCTAATTTATTTTTTTAATAGGCGCATTACGCGTGTGCTTTCGCTGGCCTCTTATGTCCATATTAGCCTAAACGAATATTGAGCTAATTTTGCAACTGTTATATAATCACCCAATATTCTGTGTTGAAAATATTAAAAAAATATTGTTGGCACGGTATGCTAGGCTTTCAAGGGGGCATGTGCAGCCTTTGAAGCTTTTTGTTGATTTTCTCGCTGTTTCGCCATAACGCTTTTAATGTGTCTAAATTTCATTTAGACCTCTGTCTTTAAATCTTTTGTTTAGGAGGACTGTCATGAATTTTGCTCTTACCGATACCCAAAAAGCTATCCAAAAACTGGCCGCCGACTTTGCCGCTAAAGAACTGGCTCCCACCGTGGAAGCCCGCTATGAGCGTGAAGCCGCCTATGACCGTAGCCAGTTTGTAAAGGCCGCTGCTTTGGGTCTGGTTGGCATTCCCTACGCCGAACAGTATGGCGGCGCCGGTGCCGACTATGTGAGCTATGCCCTGGCTGTTGAAGAATTTGCCAAAGTAGACGCCGGCTTTGCCATTTGCATCTCCGTGCATACTTCTCTGTGCAGCTGGCCCATTTACAAGTACGGTTCGGATGAACAGAAGAAAAAATATTTGCCCGATCTGACCACCGGTAAAAAAATGGGCTCTTTCGGTCTTACCGAACCCAATGCCGGTACCGACGCTGGCGCCGGCCAGACCGTTGCCGAACTGAAAGGTGATAAATACGTCATCAACGGCGCCAAATGCTTCATCACCAACGCTGGTGAATCTGAAACCTACGTTGTCTTCGCCATGACCGACAAGAGCAAAGGCATGAAGGGCATCAGCGCCTTTATCGTGGAAAAAGGCTGGAAGGGTTTCACGTTCGGCAAAACCGAAAAAACCATGGGTCTCAGAAGCGCGCGGGTACGCGAACTCATCTTCCAGGATTGCGAAGTGCCCAAAGAAAACCTGCTGGGTAAAGAAGGCGAAGGCTTCAAAATTGCCATGACCACCTTAGACGGCGGTCGTGTGGGTGTGGCCGCCCAGTCTACCGGTATTGCCATGGGCGCTTTGGCTCATGCCATTAAATACACCAAAGAACGCGTACAGTTTGGCAAGCCCATCTCCGCCAACCAGGCTCTGCAGTTCATGATGGCCGACATGGCCACCAAGTGCGACGCCGCTCACCTGCTGACCATGCGCGCCGCTTACACCAAAGACACCGCCCCCAGCTGGAGCGTGGAAGCCGCCATGGCTAAAATGTTTGCTTCCGACACCGCTATGTCCGTGTCTATTGACGCGGTACAGCTGTTTGGCGGCTACGGCTACACCGAAGAATATCCGGTGGAACGCTATATGCGCGATGCCAAGATTTGCCAGATTTACGAAGGCACCAACCAGGTACAGAGAATGGTTATCTCCGGCGCTATCCTGCGCTAACCAGCCAAGTATTGGTTGACAGCAGGTATCTGGCCTGCTAAAACTAAACGACAAAAGCTTTTGCTTCCCAGCATTAACCGCTGGGAAGCAAAAGTTGTGTTTAAGCAGTCCCGTAATTGGGATAAAGAGTAAACCCCACTAGAAGGCAAGAAGAAATGAAGATTGTAGTTTGTATCAAGCAGGTGCCTGATACTACCGAGGTTAAGATAGACCCGGAAACTAATACCCTAATCAGGCAGGGTGTCCCCAGTATTGTTAACCCCTTTGACCTTATCGCTGTGGAAGTGGCTTTGCAGCTTAAGGAAAAACATGGCGCGGAAGTTACTGTCGTGTCCATGGGGCCGCCCCAGGCTACCGATGCTCTGAAAGAGTGCTTGGCTATGGGCGCCGATCAAATTTTCCTGGTCAGCGACCGGGCCTTCGGCGGGGCCGATACGCTAGCTACTAGCTACACCCTGGCTCAGGCCATTAAAGCCAAGGTGCCCGACTTTGACATGATTCTGTGCGGCAAACAGGCCATTGACGGCGATACCGCCCAGGTAGGCCCGGAAATGGCCGAACATCTGGATATCGCCCAGGTTACCTATGTGGCCAAACTGGATGTGGACGGCAAAAAAGTTATGGCCGAACGTGAACACGATGAAGGCTACGAGCAGGTGGAAACCGCCATGCCTGTTTTGGTTACCGTGGTTAAAGCCATTGCCGACCCCAGGCTGCCCACCATTCGCGGAACCATTAAAGCCAATGCCGCCGAAGTGCCGGTTATTACCGCTGCCGACATTCCCTTTGACGTCAACCAACTGGGCCTCAAGGGCTCTCCCACTAAGGTTATGAAAATATTTACTCCTGAGCGCAGAACTCAGGGCGAAATTTTCGATGGCGACGTCAATCAGTCGGTGAATACATTATTACAAAGACTTAGCGACGCTAAGCTACTGTAGAAGGCGGTGATAACATGGCAATAAAAGTAATTGCGGAAGAATGTATCGGATGCGGTAGTTGTGTACCGATTTGCCCGTTCGGTGCTATTGAAATGGATGGCGATGTAGCTGTGATAACCGAGGCCTGCACCATGTGCGGCGCTTGTTTGGAAGTGTGCCCGGTTTCAGCTATTATCCGTGAAAAAGAAGAAAGCACCGCGCCCAAGGCCGATATCAGCGGCTACAAAGGCGTGTGGGTGTGGGCCGAGCAGGCTGGTAGCAGTATCCGCTCGGTAAGTTTGGAACTTTTGGGCCAGGGCCGCAAATTGGCCGATGAATTGGGCCAGGAGCTGTGCGCCGTGCTCATTGGCGATGGCGTGGAAGGGCTTGCCAAAACCCTGTTCGCCTCTGGCGCCGACAAAGTATATTTAGTGGAAGGCAAAGAGCTGGCCCACTTTAATACCGAAGGTTACACCGCCGCTTTAGTTGATCTGGTCAACACCTATAAGCCCAATGTTATTCTGCTGGGCGCCACCAACGACGGCCGCGATGTGGGCCCACGTGCGGCCTGCCGTTTGAAAACCGGCCTTACCGCCGACTGTACCAACCTCACCATAGATGCTGAAACCAAGCTGGTGGCCTGGACCCGTCCGGCCTTTGGCGGCAACATTATGGCCACCATTCTCTGTCCGGACCATCGTCCGCAGATGGGTACCGTGCGTCCTAACGTGTTCAAGAAACCAGAACCCAATCCCAGCCGCACCGGCCAGATTATAAAGGTGCCCTCCAAGCTTGAGGCCTCCAAGATTCGCACTAAATTTGTGGGCATCCGTACGGTTGGCCAGGCGGTGTGCAACTTGGAAGAAGCCGAATTCATCGTATCCGGTGGCCGTGGTTTGGGTGACCCAGCCAACTTCAAATATGTTGAAGACTTGTGCAACGCCGTGGGCGGCACTGTGGGCGCCAGCCGCGCCGCAGTAGACGCGGGCTGGATTCCCCCCATGCATCAGGTTGGGCAGACCGGTAAAACCGTTGCCCCCAAAATCTACATTGCGGTGGGTATCTCCGGCGCTATTCAGCACCTGGCTGGCATGAGCAGTTCTGACACCATTATCGCCATCAACAAAGACAAAGAAGCCCCCATCTTCCAGGTGGCTAACTATGGTATTGTTGGCGACTACAAGGAAGTGCTGCCCCTTTTGACCGAGGCCATTAAAAAAGCCAGAGCTTAATATTGGTAGCTAACCAATAAGAAGAGGAGCGGGTTTGCCGCTCCTCTTTTTTTTATTTTAAATAGTTATGGTTTGTTATTCATGAGGGGGTTCTATAACATAAATGCGGTTGCGGCCGGTTTGTTTGGCCACATAGAGGGCGTCGTCGGCCCTTTTTATAAAGCGATGGCTGCTTTCACCATGCTGGTAAACAGTAAGCCCAACGCTTATGGTAAGCGGGTGCCCTGCGGGGCCGGCTTTGAAGTCAAACGCCTCCACATTGCCGCGTAACTTCTCCGCCACCATGCCAGCCTGTTCCAATGTGGTTTTAGGGGCCAGGATTACAAATTCCTCTCCCCCATAACGGGCCGGCACGTCTTCCCGGCGCAAGCTCTCTATTAAAATAGCGCCTAATTGCGTAAGCACGGAATCACCCACCAAATGGCCGTAAGAGTCGTTAACATTTTTGAAGTGGTCTATATCCAACATCAGAAGGGCCAGATTGTCCTGGCTGGTGTTGCGGCGGTCGGAAAGCTGGATATTTAAAAAGTCTTCAAAGGCGCCGCGATTATAGAGGTGGGTAAGGGCATCGTAGAGGGATTTTCTCTTATAGCTTATAAGAGCTTCATTCAAACGGTTAACCTCCAGCAACTCGGCCCGCGCTTGCTGTAAGATGCGTGTCCTTTCCTCATAGTGCTCTCTTATACATTGCATATAGACAATGGGCTCGTTATTTACAAAACGGGCTATGGCTGTCATGGGCATGTCCGGCTGGCCTTGTATTGCTTCAAGCCATATGCCGCTCTCTATTTTGCCGGTTTGTTGGCTGCTAAAAAAATTTTCAGCCTCATTAATAAAAAATTCCAACATGGGAGAGTGCAGCCAGGGTTGGCGACAGGGAGATCCATCTGGCTCAAGCGGGAAGATGCGGTTATAAGAATCCGGCACTAAGCTGTGGAGCTGGTAGTTGCCGCTGGCCACACGTTTGAAAATGACAATTTCCAGTTCACGCAAAAAACCCATTTCTAGGGTGGACATAAGCGCCTCAATTGCTTTTAGGGATTGGCTAACATATGTTGAGCAAGTTGTAAAAAAGCTTTTTCCACATTATTGCCGCTCTTGGCGCTAGTGGTAAGTACGGTGGTACCGCTTTCTTCCAGCTTTGCTATGTCCTGCCTGCTTATGGCCCATTGGTCACGCAGGTCTTCTTTGTTTATGAGCAACAGGCACGGGCGCTGGCCCACGACATCAAAGGCCATTTGCCGCAGGTTAACGGCGTCTTGCAAGGTGGGGAGGCGGGTGCCGTCCGCCACTAGAATAATGCCATTGGCCCCGCGTAAATAGTTTAAATTCACATCGCCGTAGGCATCGCGGCCCTCCAAATCCCACAGTATAAGGTTGACTTGGCCGTTTTCGGTATCAATAAGTTTTTTGCTTATTTTTACGCCTACAGTGGACAGATATTCGTCAGAAAAAATAGAGCTGACAAACCGCCTGAGCAGAGCTGACTTGCCAACCGCAAAGGCCCCGACCATGCAAACTTTTTTAGTCATCATACCGTAGTCTTGCTAACTTAAATTGATTACTTTAATAAATAGTCCAAACTCGCTGTATTATACCACAGAGTTGTGAAAAGCAAGGTTGACAGCCGTGATTGAAATTGTAAAAAATTTAGACAGTTATTTGCGTTTTTGCTATAACCCCACATTTTGTCAGAAAATTATTAATATCTCGCTATATTGAGATATAACAATTATATTGGGTTAGTTCTGCTTTTAGTTCAAAAGCCTTCGCCCAGGTGGGAAGTTGGAGCGTTTACTAAATGTACGCGCAACTCAATTTTGCGGCTGTTGGCGTCGGCCACGGCGTGGCCGTCGGGGCGTTTGGCATGTTCCGCGCCAAAGCCATAGGTGGATATGGGAATACTGGAGCCGCGGGCATAGAGCAGGGCGGCAATGGTTTTTGCCCGTTCCAGGCTTATTTCATAGTTGCGTTTGTCAGAACCTAGGGCGTCGGCATGCCCATAAATTATAAGCGATACCCCCATGTCCATGCGCGTGGCTAGTTTTTCTAAAAGCACCAGATCATCCACCGCTTTTGTCAGCTTGGCTGACTCTTCAGCCAAGGTTGGCGTGTCTTTGTTTATGCTGAACAAAATTGTCACCCCATTGACCCTGGCCATGACAGTATCAAACTCCTGGCGTATCGGGTCTATGAGGTTGCTGGTATCTACAGCTTTTACCCCAGGGATGGCCAAGGCCTTTTCTCTGGCCACGGCTATCCAGTGCATGGGCGCCTGGCCGGAGAGATGAAGTATTCGGCTGTTGTCGAAATGTATGTTGACACCCTCGGGAGGGGCAATGGCTAGGCTTACGCGAGCGCGGATTATGGGCTCGTCCAAAGCGATGTAGGGAGATGTATGTAACACAACATCGCCGTGAGATATGCCGGCGGCATGCAATATTTCCGCCGGATCTTTGGCCAGGTCATCGCGCAGAATAAACACGTTCCAGGGAGAGCTCCACATGCTGCTGTGCACCATGGTAACCACAATGCCCGGTTCTTCGCTAAGGCTGTAGATGGTGTGCAGGTAGGAGCTTTCTTTATATTTGAGATAACCCAGGCACCCTGCCATAAGCAATAGGGCGGTTAAGGGCAGCAGGCGCAGCCACATGGGGAGCTTTTTGTCTTCATCGGCAAAGCGGGAGATGAGTAGTTCTTCCAAATGACGCCGGGCCGTCTGAAAACCGCTGCTGTCTCCTTGGAAATTATGCAGGGCATCGCCACAGTTAAAGGTTATGAGTTCTAACGCCACATGCATTTGCTGGACAAGCGAAGCCGGCGTGGCGCCGCGCACCACGCAAGCCAGGTACATTTGCGCGTTGCGGGCAACAAAAATAGTACGCTCTCCCATCTGCATGCTTTCCAGGGTGTCGTTTTCCCCCTGACCAAAGCTGTCCATAACAAACTGTTGCACCGCGGTTAGCATGCCGGATACTAAATCCGCGTCCTGGGCTTGAATGCCCTCCGCCGCTAGCTGGTCTAACAATATGCCGGTTTCGGTATGCACTAAAAAAATTTGCTCCACCCGATAAATAAGGGTATTAAGCAGCACAATTTCGCTAAAGGGCCTGCCCGTGCGCAAAGCCTCCAAACGCCAGCGCAGCCCTTTCCAGGAAAAGCTGAGCTCCAGAGATTTATTAAAGCTCTGCAGCATGGAACGAAAAACTTCTGATATGGAGCGGCGGATAGCCGGGCCGATTACCGGGAAAAGATGGTCAACCACGCCCACAGGGTTGCGGCGCAGGTTATTGTTAAAAATATGTTCTACCGTACCTTGCAACACCGAGATCAGGGTATCGTCTTTTTGGGTACGCAGTAAAATGGCTTCAGCCACCACCTCGCTTATTTCGCGGGCATGGTTATCCTGGTTATCCAAACGCTGCTCAAGGTGACTAATGGCTTCTATCTCTTTAGCCAGGAGCAGACGGCGTAGTTCCTCCAGGTCTCCCGAAATTTGGGAGCGCTCCGCATCGGTGGAGCCGGGGGATATGTCTGGATAATGCTGCATCTGGCCGGCTATTGTTTGTTTTCTTCCAAATCGTAGCTCTCGCCTTCACTGTTCCATGGTGAATTGAGTTGCAGCACCGCTTCGGTAAAAATGCCGGACAGGGCGGTGCGGTAAACCATGTCGCTACGAATTTGCTGGGCGGTTTTGGCCAATGCACTCAAGGCATCTTTGTATTTGTCTTCTATCATGTTGGTTAAGCTGCCGCTTTCGCTGAGCAGTAACTGGCGTAATTCGCGTTCCACACCGTCTAAGGTGGAAGATATCTTGGCCATACGGCGCTCAAAGTTTTCTGTGGCGCTGGTCAGTTCTTTGTTCATTTGCTTGCAAGCCTCGGCCCGCTCGCGTGCTTCCTGCTTAATGGCCTCGGCCCGTTCGCGCGTTTCGGTTTTAGCAGAGCCCTCCCGTTCCTGCTGTTCTTCTTTCAGGCGGGAAAGAAGGGAACTAACTTCGCTTTTCATGAAGTTTTCCAAAGAGTCCAGGCGGGTTTTCAGGTTATCCCTGGCATCGTTAATGGCGCGGTTAAAGCGCTCATCCTGGCGCTGCATACGTATTTCGATATCTTTAAGCTGCGCGCCAAACAAGAGCTCGCGCACTTGCTCCATGGGGGCTGATTCTTGTATTTCAGGCAAATTGCTGCGTTTACTCATCTACTTAATCCTTTTGTTGTTAATTTTTGCATGGCTAGCGCTGCCACAAAAACGGTGCGCTAAAACAAGCCTGGTTACACCAAGTGGTGTAACCAGGCCAACTGTAGCTCAGTTTTTATTTTTTTTATTTATTCATACGCTGAAAAACCAGGGTGTCGCCGCTTTCCACCCACTCCATGCGGTCACCCTTAATATGCAGGATAAATTTGTTGCCATCCATATCAAGCACTAATTTTCCTTCTGCAGGTGATTCGGAGACTACGGTAAACTCGGTTTCGTCGTCAACTTCACCATCCATGGTCAGTATCATTACGTTGCGTTTGGCGTCTATGGTTAACACCAGCCCCTGCATAGACTCACGCATATATTGTTCCATATCCGGGTCTTCGGCGATCATATCGCGCATGTCCTGGCTGACTTTAAGCGTTTCTTCAAAAGAAAAGCCCCAGTTGCCCGCCGCCTGCTGCAATGGCGTGCCGCTTGTGGTGGCGCAGGCAAAAATTGCTAAACAAATTACCAGCAAGGCCAGATAAGAAAACTTTCTAAACATTTTAAACGTCTCCAAGGTTAATTTATATTTTATAAATACTATCCTTACAACGCAAAAGACGCAAGGGGAGAGCCGCCTTTTAAGAAAATTTTCATTCATTTATGTCAGGGGTGGCGCGCTGGCTTTAACGGCAAAAAAGACACTTCAATTAGCTCGCGCGCATAATTTCCTCCACCTGGGCCACATCTTTGTCGCCACGGCCGGACAGGCACACCAAGATGATGTCTTCAGGGCCTAAAGTTGGGGCCAGCTTCAGGGCATGGGCCAGGGCGTGCGAGGACTCCAGGGCCGGGATAATGCCTTCGGCCCGGGAGAGGCTTAAAAAGGCCTCCAACGCCTCCTGGTCGTTCACCGCCACATACTGGGCGCGGCCAATGTCTTTGAGGTAGCTGTGCTCCGGGCCCACGCCAGGGTAGTCCAACCCGGCGGAAATGGAATGCACGGGCATTATTTCGCCATTTGCCTCTTGCAGCACGTAAGAGTAAGAGCCATGCAGCTCGCCCGGCGTACCTTGGCATAACGTGGCGGCGTGCTGACCATAGCCCATGCCCCGCCCGCCCGGTTCCACCCCCACCAGCTTTACGGCCTGGTCGTCAACAAAACCGCTGAACATGCCAATGGCGTTGGATCCTCCACCCACGCAGGCCAGCACCGCGGCTGGCAGCTTGCCCGCGACCTGCAGCATTTGCTGGCGGCTTTCTGTGCCAATAACGCTTTGGAACTGGCGCACCATGGTGGGGTAAGGGTGGGGGCCCACAGCCGAGCCTATTAAATAGAAAGTACTGGCTTGGTTGGCTATCAGGTCTAAAATGGCGGTATCCACCGCCTCTTTAAGGCCGCCATGGCCATTTTTTACTTCCACCACCTGGGCACCCATCATTTCCATACGGAATACATTAAGGCGCTGGCGTTTGATGTCTTCGCTGCCCATGTACACCGCGCACTCCATGCCCAAAAGCGCGGCCACCGCGGCGCTGGCCACCCCGTGCTGGCCCGCGCCAGTTTCGGCGATTAAACGGGTTTTGCCCATGCGCCTGGCCAAAAGCGCCTGACCCAGGGCGTTGTTTATTTTATGGGCGCCCAGGTGGTTAAGGTCTTCGCGTTTAAGGTATATCTGCGCGCCGCCTTTGCTGAAATTGCGGCAGCGATAGACCGGGGTGGGCCGGCCGGAGTAATGGAGCAGATAATCGTTCAATTCCTGCTGGAAGGCTGGGTCATTAGTGGCCTGCTGAAAGGCGGTGGCAACTTCTTGCATTACCGGCTCTAATACGGGGGGAATGCAGGCTCCGCCATAGGGGCCAAAAAAACCGGGTCGGGAGAGGGTGGGCATAATAGTTCCTTTCTCCTTCTTTTGCCGGTAAAATTAAAACGCCGCACCCTTAGCAAAGAAGGTTGCGGCGTTTTTTATTTTTAATCGGCAGGGGAAATAAAGCTTCCGCAACTCTTAGTTAGAAGAGCTGCGCCACCAGGCAAAAGTCTTATTTCCCCTTAAAGTTCTCATGTTGCTAAAATAGCACAGGGCCAAGTGGTTGTCAATAGCGCTTGTTACCGCCAGGCGGCACACGCATGCGTTTAAGTTTATAGAATTTTTATTTGTAATTATTACGAATTACCATATTTATATAATGTAAAAATTCAAATAAAAAACGCCTGGCTTCAACATAGCCAGGCGCTTAGATTATAAAGTGAAATTATTAAACAACCCTTATCACTTTAGTTGGTTCGGTAATCACTGGCTGGGCGTCGATTTCCTTAAGCGCGTTTTGCATGGCCTGCTCGCTGGCCTCGTGGGTTAAGATGATAATGGGCACCGCGCCACCGGTTTCCTGGCGGCCTTTTTGCAGCACGGTCTCAATGGAAATGCCTTGTTTGCCCAAAATAGCGGCAATGGTGGCCAGCACTCCGGGCTGGTCTTTGGCGGTAAAGCGGAAATAATAGCGCCCGCTTACCTGAGCAATGGGAGTGAGTTCCAGCGGGCTTAAGTTTAAGGCCGCCCGCCCCAGGTTGGGCGCGGTGAAGCGGCAGCCATTTACTTTTTCCCTGGCTAAATCCAAAATGTCGGCCACCACCGCGCTGGCTGTGGCCCGGCGCCCCGCGCCCGCGCCGTAAAGCATAATGTCACCCACCCAATCGCCCGAGACGAACACCGCGTTAAAGGGGCCGTTAACCGAGGCCAGCAAATGGTTGCGATCCACCAGAGCCGGGTGCACCCTAAGTTCGGCGTGTTCGCCATGGCGGTGGAATACAGCCAATAGCTTTATGACAAAACCGGTTTCCCGGGCAAAGGTTATGTCTTGGGCGGAAATGCCGCTGATGCCTTCTACGGCAATGTCTTTAACCTGGGGAAAGCGCCCGGTGGCCAGGGTGGCCAAAATGGCCAGCTTGTGGGCCGTGTCCATACCTTCAATATCAAAGGTGGGGTCGGCTTCGGCATAGCCTAGGGTTTGGGCCTCTTTCAGCACCGCGTCAAAGTCCGCGCCTTCGGCGCTCATGCGGCTTAAAATATAGTTACATGTGCCATTTAAAATACCTAGGCAACTGGTTATGCGGTTGGCGGCCAGCCCCTCGCGCATGGAGCGAATAAGCGGTATGCCGCCGCCCACCGAGGCTTCGAAAGCGATTTTCAGGCTTTTCTGGCTGGCCAGGCCAAACACTTCCGCGCCAAAGGTGGCCAGAAGCGCCTTATTGGCGGTGACCACCGGCTTGCCGGCATTAAGCGCGCCCATCACAATGTCTTTGGCAACTTTGGTGCCGCCAATAAGCTCCACCACAATGTCTATTTCCGGGTCATGCAAAATATCGGCGGCATTAGTGGTAAAACGTTCTTTTGGTAAGCCCAGGCCAGAAGCCAGGCTGGCGTCCAAATCGCAGGCCTTGGCCAGCACCAGTTCGGCGCCCAGCGCTTCTTGTAAACGTTTTTCTTCCTGCAAAAGCAATTCGGCCACGCCGCCGCCCACGGTGCCCAGGCCAAACAGCCCAACTTTTACGGTTTGTTTGCTCATGGCGTTTACCTTCTAGTTTTTGAAAAAGCGGCGCAGGCCGCGAATGCCCTGGTTAATGCGGTGTTCGTTTTCCACTAAGGCAAAGCGCACATATTCATCGCCATATTCGCCAAAGCCCAAACCCGGGCTTACCGCCAGTTTGGCGCCTTGAATAAGCAGCTTGCTGAATTCCACCGAGCCCATTTTGCGGAACTCTTCGGGAATTCTGGCCCACACAAACATGGTGCCTTTGGGCAGGGGCACATCCCAGCCTATGCGGTTCAGCCCGCTTACCAGCACGTCGCGGCGATGGCGGTAGATGTCAACAATTTCCTGTACGCAGCCCTGCTCTTCGTTGAGGGCGATAATGCCGGCAATTTGGATGGGCTGAAAGGCCCCATAGTCCAGGTAGCTTTTTATTTTGGCCAGCTCGGCCACCACCTGGGGGTTGCCAACGCAAAAACCCAGACGCCAGCCAGCCATGGAATAAGACTTGGACATGGAAAACAACTCTACCGCAATGTCTTTAGCGCCTGGTACCTGCAGCACACTGGGGGCCTTATAGCCGTCAAAGCACAGGTCGGCATAGGCAAAGTCGTGCACCAGCCATATTTGGTGCTCTTTGCAGAACTCTACCACCTTACGCATAAAATCCAGGTCCACCGTCATGGTGGTGGGGTTGTGGGGAAAGCTGATGATGAGCATTTTGGGGTTGGGCCAGGTTTGCTTGAAAGCGGTGATCAACTCTTCAAAAAAATCCCGGCCCGGCATTAAAGGCACGCTGCGCAAATCGCCCCCGGCCAGCACCACGCTATATAGATGGATGGGATAGGTGGGGTTGGGCACTAAGACCACATCGCCCGGGCTTATGGTGGCCAGTATCAGGTGGCTTAAGCCCTCTTTGGCGCCAATGGTGGCCACCGCTTCGGTTTCCGGGTCTATATCCACATTATAGCCGCGTTTGTACCAGGCGCTTATGGCGTGGCGCAGACGGGTGATACCGCGGCTGGCCGAATAGCGGTGGTTGTTGGGCTTTTGTGCCGCTTCCACAAGTTTTTCCACAATGTGGGGAGGGGTAGGCATGTCAGGATTACCCATGCCCAAGTCAATAATATCTTCACCACGCCGCCGGGCTTCCGCCTTAAGGTTATTTACCACGGAAAATACGTAGGGAGGCAGGCGTTTCATGCGTCTGAATTCTTGCATCGCTTAACTTCCATTCAAGGTTTTGTATATATAACAAGCCAATTTGCAAATTTATCCCACATAGCAGGGCAAGTCAAGCTATTGGCCTGGCAAGAAGCGGGTAAGTGCTTATTTTAAAATTATGCGTTGAGTCAAGGCCAGGCGTGCAATAAGAAAGCATTTATTATATAATAATGATTATCAACAAGAAGTGAAATTGCTGTAAGAGTAAAGCTGCGAACCACATAATATCACAAAAGGAGGCATCTATGAAACTGAGCTTTGAACTAACCCAAGAAAACGAGATGTGGAGACAAAAAGCCCAAGAGTATGCTGAAAAGGTGGCCGCTCCCAAGGCGGCGGAGGTTGACCAGAGCGGCAGGTTTTCTCGCGAGGTTTTTAAGGCCATAAAAGACTACGGGCTTCTGGGGGTGAGCTTCCCTAAAGAGTATGGCGGCAGCGGCGGTGACGATTTGTGCCGTTCCCTGGTTATTGAAGAAGTGGCCAAACAGTGCGCGGCCACGGCCATTAATATCTCGGTTACCCAACTGGCCCCTTATTGCATATTGCAATACGGCAGCGAAGAGCAGAAGAAAAAATATGTGCCGCGCATTTTGGCGGGCCAGGTTCCCGCCGCCTTTGCCCTTACCGAGCCCAATGCCGCCTCCGACGCCTCCATGCTGGAGGCCACGGCCAGATTGGATGGCGATAACTATATTATCAATGGCAGCAAATATTTTATCACCAACGGCGCCATGAGCGAGCTTACGGTGATGTTTGCCCGTTCTGAAGCGGCCAAGGGGGTTAAGGGCATTAGCGCTTTTATTGTGGAAAAAGGCATGCCCGGTTTCAAATACGGACGCCGTTTTGATAAGATGGGCATTGGCGGATCGCAAGCCATTGAGCAAGTGTATAACAATGTGCCGGTACCCAGAGAAAACATGCTGGGTAAACCCGGCCAGGGCTTTAGCATTGCCATGACCGCGCTGGATGCTGGCCGTATCGGCATTTCCAGCATGGCTTTGGGCATTGCCGAGCGGGCCTTGAGCGAATCGGTATTGCGTATGCACGACCGCAAGCAGTTTGGCCGGCCAATTGCCGACTTTGACGGCATGCGCTGGTATGTGGCGGAAATGAAAACCAGGGTGGAGGCGGCGCGTAACCTTATATGGAAAGCCATTTGGCTAAAGAGCACAGGCCAGGACTTCAGCCTGGAAGTGGCCATGGCCAAGCTTTTTGCCACCGAAACCGCGCGCATTTGTTCCGAACGGGCGGTGCAGATTCACGGCGCCTACGGCTACATTAAAGATTATGTGGTGGAACGCCTGTACCGTGACGCCAAGGGCACGGAAATTTACGAAGGCACCTCGGAAATTCAAAAGCTTATCATTTCGCGCAAAGTGCTGGGCAGGTAAAAACAGCCAGGCCCGCCCCATGGGGCGGGCCTGACTTATATGGCAAAAGTTATTTTTTTTCTTTATCGCTGTAGTTGCGCACCATGCCGGCGCGTACATCCATCTGCGTGCCATAGGGCGGTATGGGGTAGCGCAGGCCGTGGCTGCTTAGCCACTCCATGCCGGTAATGGCTTTTGCCAGGTCTTGCGGGGTAAGGGCCAGCAGCATTTCGTCATCGCTAACTCCGGCAAATCTGCGCTCGGCAAAGCAGGGCAAAGACATGGAAGGCTCGCCCGTGGTAAGGGCCTTGCCCCAGGCGTCGGCACAGGACGATTCTCCCACGTTGGTGCTTACCATTTTTTTGTAGCCAGAGCTTAAGAGGCCACTGCACAAAATAAACATCTGCCCGGGGGTGGCGTAGATCAGGCATACGTCGGGCGGGTTAAGACGTTCGGAATTGAGAGGCGATATAACCACGCCTTTGTACTTGCCATAGGGTACCACATGCAGAGACTGCTGATGGGCTTTGGTATCTTCCAGAGAAGTAAACCACACCCCTTTGTACATTTCACCTTTGGCCCATTCCTGATCGTGGGGGGTAAAGCCCAAAATGGCGCCGCATTGCGGGCTGCCAAAGTTTTCGTTGGTAGCGCCCACGGTAAGGCCCATACGCACCGCCTGGCCCACTACCTGGCACAGCAAAAGGGTATCCTTAACCATACGCAGCTTGGGCACCTGCTGCATTTCTTCCACGCTGGTAAAGAGCTTCATCCCCACCGGGGTAGAACGCAGCTTGATTAAGCTGTTAAGCTTGGCCACCATTTCCTGCCAATTAAACACCGCCGACATATTACTTCTCCTTTTGTTTCTTTACATAAAAATGCGAAATATAAGCTGCCTACTGCATGGATGTGCTGGGTGGAATTAACTTAATACTACCACAGCGCTAAAAAATGCATAGAAATTTTTGAGCTGGCATGATATTTTAACTTACATCGACAGTTACATTTCGCGTTTGGGCCCATGGCCTTGCGCGCCTGAAATCTTGCCATTTAAGTTAAGGAAGGCACAGATGAATATTGAATTGACCATTCAGCAGAAGATGATGTGCGATATGGTGCGTGAGTTTGCGGCTAAAGAAATAGCCCCTCTGGACGCGCAAATGGATAAAGATGGCGCGTTCCCCCGCTCTTTGCTGGAAAAGATGATAGCTAACGGATTTCTGGGCGTTATGTTACCCAGGCAGTATGGCGGCGCCGGGGCTGACGCGCTGATTGGCGCTTTGGCCACCTGGGAACTGGCCCGGGCCAGTGCCAGCGTGGCCATAACCATGAACGCCCATTGGCTGGGGGCGGATATCATCTGCACTCACGGTAGCGAGGCGCAAAAACAAAAGTATTTGCCACAGGCGGCCCAGAACATGCTGACCGCCTTCGCCTTAACCGAACCCAACGCTGGCTCTGATGCGGCCAGCATAAGCGCCAGCGCCAGGCTGGAAGGCGATGTTTGGATATTAAACGGCACTAAAGCCTGGTGCACCAATGGCGGCTTGGCGGGGCTTTATATTATTATGGCCAAAACCGACAAAAGCAAAGGCGCCAAGGGCATAAGCGCTTTTATTGTGGAAGAGGGCACCCCCGGCTTCAGCGTGGGTAAAAAAGAAGATAAAATGGGCATGCGCGGTTCACATACCACCGAATTGGTGCTTAACAACTGCCGCGTTAATAAAGAGAACATGCTGGGCAAAGAGGGCGACGGCTTTAAAATTGCCATGCAGGCTTTAGATGGCAGCCGCATAAGTTTTTGCGCCATTGCCACCGGCATTTGCGAGCATGCCATAGCCGAGGCTAAAAGCTATGCCAAAGAGCGGCGCGCCTTTGGCCAGCCCATTGCCAACTTTCAAGCCGTACAATTTATGATAGCTGACATGGCCATTGGCTTGCATGCCGTGAAGCTTATGCTGTTCGACACCGCCAGCCAGCGTGCGGCCGGTAAAGCGCACAGCCTGGATGCCACCATAGGTAAAATCTTCAGTTCCGTGCATGCGGTAAAAACCTGTTTGGATGCCATTCAGGTATTGGGTGGCAATGGCTACAGCCGGGACAATGCCCCGGAGCGCTTGCTGCGCGACGCCAAAGTGCTGGAGTTGGGCGACGGCCCTACTGAAGTGCTGAAAATGATTGTGGGCAGAACGGAAATTAATTCTTAATTGTAAGTTAAGGTGAAGCAATGCTGATAGTTGTTTGTATTAAGCAGGTGCCGGCTGAAGGCGATGTAAAAATTGATGTGGTTACTAAAAACCTGGCGCGCGGAAACGCCGTAGGCGTTATGAACCCCTACGACCGGCATGCTTTGGAGGCGGCGGTTGGCTTAAAAGAAAAATATGGCGCCAAGGTAGTGGCCATTAGCATGGGGCCGCCGCAATTTAGCTACACTTTGCGCGAGGCGCTGGCCAAGGGCGCGGATGAGGCGTTTTTGTTAAGCTCGCCGGCCTTTGCCGGGGCGGATACCCTTGCCACCAGCTATGTGCTGGCCAAAGCCATAGAGAAATTGGGCCATGTGGATTTAGTGCTATTGGGACGCCACGCGGTGGATGCCGACAGCGGCCAGGTTGGCCCCATCGTGGCTGAGTATCTTGATATGCCCCAGGCGACATTAGCCAAGGGCCTGGAGATGGCGGGGGCAAACCATATAAAAGTTACTAGGCTGTTAGATAGCGAAGAGGAAACGGTAAAGGTTAAGTTGCCGGCAGTGGTGACGGTTACTGAGTTTTTGAACAAGCCGCGCTATGCCCTGCCGCTAAACATTATGCAGGCGGCTGTAGCCCAAATTAGCATTTTAAATGAAAAGGATTTAGAGTGCGATCCGCAGAAAATAGGCATGTCCGGCTCGCGCACCCAAGTTACCAGCGTGTTTGCGCCGCCCAAAAGTTCCGCGCAAATGTTGCCCTCTGATCAGGCCGCGCCAACCATTGCCGGCATTTTACGCAAACGCAAATTAGCTTAAGGAAGTCACATGTCAAACATATGGGTATATTGTGAGCTCTATAACAATGCTCCCGCTGCCGTGACGCTGGAGCTTCTGGCTAAGGCCAGAGAGCTGGCGGACAAGAATAAAACCCAAGTGGTGGCCTTGCTTTTGGGCCACAACACGCAAAATAACGCGCAACACCTGCTGGTCTATGGCGCGGATAAGGTTATCAGGGTGGAGTCGGAAAATCTGGCTGAGTACAAACCGGTGCCCTTTGCCGCCACGCTGGAAAAACTGGCGCGAAAATACCAGCCATCTGTCTTGCTCTTTGGCGCTACCGCTTTGGGACGAGATTTGGCTCCCCGGGTGCAGGCCAAGCTGGACACGGGCCTAACCGCCGATTGCCTGGATTTGGCCATTGACGATAGCGGCCTTTTAGTACAAACAAAACCTTCTTATGGCGACGATATTATGTGCACCATAACCTGCGACCGCGCTCGGCCGCAAATGGCCACCGTGCGTCCCAAGGTTTTTACGCCGCTACAACCTCTTGCCTCTGTTAAGGGCGAAATAATAGATGAAGCAATTGATGTGGAAGCTGACGCCAGCTATGAAATTTTGGGGCGTGAACCCATTAAGCGAGACAATGCCGGCATTACTGAAGCGGAAATTATTGTGGCCATTGGCCGTGGGGCATTAAATGGCAATGCGGTGGCTGCCGCGCAAAAGTTGGCGGCAAGGCTGGGAGGTGTGCTGGCAATTACCCGCCCTCTAAGCGATGATGGCGCCTTTAGCCATGACTTGGTGATAGGGCAAAGCGGGCAGACGGTAAAACCCAAATGCATCATCAATGTTGGAGTGTCCGGAGCCATTCAGTATGTGGTGGGCATGCAAAACGCCGGGCTTATTATCTCCATAAATAATAACGAAGATGCCGCCATTTTTTCTTCATCTCATTATGGTGTGGCGGCGAGTGCGGAAGAAATGCTGAATGCGATTTTACATGAACTAGCCCAGGAAGCCTAAACCTGGCTAACACTTGCCGTAACTGGGGGAAAGCATGCCGGAAAGCGATAAAGACAGCCGGAGCGCAAATCTTGCGGCGCTGTTAGACAATCTTGAGTTGCAGGAATATGTAAAACTTGCCAATCGTCCCGGCAAATTGTTGCTCTTGAATTTTATTTGCGGGGTGGCGCGTGGCCTGGGTTTTACAGTGGGCACAGCCATTGTGCTTACCGTGCTTTACCAAATTTTAAGCCAGATAATAAGTATGAATATACCTTATTTAACCGAGTTGTTGGAGCGTTTTGTGCTAATGGTGAAAAACATACAATAGTAAAAGTAAAGTTTCTTTTGAAAACATAAAATGCCGCCCTATGAGGTAATTACCTCATAGGGCGGTTTAGCCTTTTACAGTGGTTATTTTTTGCTGCGCTCTTGCACCCAACCGGCAATTTTGGGGGCAATTTCTTTTTGGGAGAGCGAGCTGGCCACAATGCCGGCATGGCCAATGGGGAAAGAAGCCGCTTCATTATCTTTGCTGCTTACCGCTTTATTAAGCGGTATGGAGGCGGAGGCGGGAATAAGGTTATCTTTTGTGCCGTAAACGTTGAGCAGCGGCATATTGATGTTTTTGAGATTTATTTTTTTCTCGCCTAAATAAAATTCTCCCTTGATAAGCTTGTTTTGCTGCCAAAGCTCTTTAATCCAGGTACGGTAGTTTTCTCCCGCCTGGTCGGGGCAGTCGAACAGCCATTTTTCCATGCGCAAAAATTCGCCCAGGGCTTTGGGGTCGTCAAAGCTGTTTACAATGTTTATGTATTTGCCAATGGCCAAGTTATAGGGGCTTAGCATAATAAAGGTGTTGTTTAAAAAATCGCCGGGCAGCACGCCGTAGGTATCCACCAAAAGGTCGACATCCATATACTTGGACCATTTGAACAGCAGACCGTCTTCAATGTCAAAGTCGAAGGGTGAGGCAATGGTAACCAGGTTTTTTATTTTTTCCGGATACATGGAAGCATAGATGGCGCAGAAAGTGCCACCCTGGCATTTGCCTATTAAATTAATTTTAGGCAGTTTGTGTTGCTCCCTTATAAAATCAATAGCCGCGCCCAAGTACTCTTCAACATAGTCTTCAGTGGTTATATATCTGTCTTCCGCGGCGGGGTAGCCCCAGTCCACAATGTACAGATCCAAGCCAAGTTCCACCAGCTTTTTTACAAAGCTTTTGTCAGGCTGGATATCCATAATGTACTGCTTGTTCATTAAGGCGTACACTAACAGCGAAGGGATTGGAGTGGGGTTTTTAACCACCGGGCGGTAGCGGTAAACCTTAACTTTATCTATTTGGAACACCAGGTCTTTGGGGGTTTTATCTATGTCGTCGTATTTAATGGTGGAAAACACCTCAATGCCTTTAAGCATCTTTTCCTGATAGTTAAGGGCCTTTTCCGCAGCGCTTTCAAGCATGGCGAAAACCGGGTTATTAGCTATATCGTTACTTGCTTGGTTTTTCATTGCTCTTCATCTCCCTTTTCATGGCGCGCAGTTCTTTTTTAAGGTCATAGACGGTTTTGTATAAAGCATCCATATCCGATTTTCTGGGAACAGGGAAATTGGCAAGGTACATTTCCCACAGCTTGTCGGATTCCGCCTTAAAACGTGACATTTCGTCTACCATGTTGCCGGCCAGTTGGCTTAGATGTTCGGAGAAAAGCACTTTATCGTAGCCCGCGGTAACCGTTTTAGACCAGTATTTGTAAAACTCATCGAAAGTTTTAGGCTGGGCATTTTGCGCGGACATGGCCAGATAGTCTTCCAGCACTTTTTTGGTAGCATCCTGGGCTACTTCATAAATACCGGTATAGAATTTGGTTATGGCAATATTGTATTTTATAAACCTGTCAAAACCGGCCTTTTGGTGCTGCCAAAGGCTCATGTCGCGGCCAAAGGTTGGCGCGTTAACCAGTTTGCCAAAAGTGTCGTTATAGTTTTTTTGCCAAACCTCCAATAGTTCAATATAACCTTCCGGCCCTTTGTTCAGGGCGTTTTGCCATGCCTGCTGCCAGGCCTCTCCGCTATCCAACGAAGTTTGTAAATAACTTTTAAATACTTCGCTGTTGGTGGAAAAATTTTCCATGAGTTTGTTGGCAAAATCTTTTATATAACCAGGTGAATTGGGCATAAAGCTGTCGCGCATCAGGGTAGCGTGTTGCTTGGTCCAGGCTTCATAAATTTCCATCAGGTTTTTTTTGTTAAGGCCGCCGGCATCTTCACTCAGCTTTTGCCATAAGGCAAAAAGCGCGGAATAGGGCTTATAGCTTTCGCCGGTTTTGCGCCAGAATTCTTGCGCGCTTTCCGCCATTTTTTGGTAATAGGCGGTACTGTCCAGGTTGAAGTCCGAGACAGTTCCCGCGGTTTTAAGATGGCTTTGCCATTCGTCAAAAGCTTTTTGCCAAAAATTTTGCGTAGCTTCAAATATCTTGCTGTAATACTCGCTGGGGCTGAAGTTAGCGGTGGCGGCGGGAGCAAAGTTCTTGAAGGCGGATTTCATGTATTTCTGCCATTCATCAAACATTGCCTTCTGGGCCTCAAAAAAATGCTGGTACGAGTTATTGGGCATTTTTATCACTCCGTGGCGGTTATGTTTTAAGATGCTACACTACCCTGATGTTATTATCGTACTATGAAATTATTTTTTTTCAAATAGTGAATTTGCGGCCTTAGCCATATTTATTTTAGGAGCGGATGCAATAATAGCTACATTATAACAGATGGCCAATTGTATAACTGTGCAGATTTGTTGTGGATATTTGTATGTTTTGGCAAATACAACAAAGAAGGATAATTGCTGTACGCGCGGCTGTGGTTTATGTGTGGGCTAATTGCATTAGTGCAGTTATTAGTTGTAATTATCTGGCGTAAATTATTAAACATAACAAATAATTATAGTGTATCATGGCTGGAGGCGCTTTATTGGCAAGAGCACGAAAATTTTCGTCGTTAACTAGAGTTCATTTCATAAATTCTCTTGTCGGGGATTTAAGCAAAGCCACCTCGCCCAAAAGCATGGTTTTCGGCGGGTTGCCGGCGGCTTGCGCCGCCACGTAAGCCTTTTCAGGTAAGATTAGAAGTCATTTATGAAATGACTTCTAGTTACAGACTATCCTTGCCAACGGCGTTCATAACATAGCTGCGGAAAACGTTGACTACTGGCGGCATGTACTTTTGCGATACAGATAAATGTCTGACGGTTTGCGTATGGCCGCATAGTTACTGCTGACGTTGGGGGCGTAATTGGGAAATAACAATAGCGTTGGCTATAAAAAATTATTCGTAAATTTTGGTTTGCAAACGGCATAAGGCCCGCGGCGTGTGTCAGACACGGCCGGCCTTATATTATTTTCAAATGTAAGATAACGCCGGGCTAGTTGCCCGGTGCCTGCAATTGGCTAAGCCAGTTGGCAAGTTTGCTGTTAAGGAAACCGTTGCTAACCCGCAACGGCGCATAAAAATCCAGCCCCTTAACAATGCGGGCATTTTGCGCCAGTTGCGTAAAGCGCTTGAAAAAATCTCCATAATTACCGCCATGGCTGCAAAAAGGCACTACCGTTTTTCCCTGGAAGTTGGCTTTCTGTAAAAAGCTGAGCAGAGGGGTGGGCAGGGTATACCACCAAACTGGCCCTCCCACAAAAATGACATCATATTGGGCGAAATCGGGCCAACCAGTTTTCAGTTCCGGCCAGTCGTTGTCTTTAAGCTCCTGTCTTATAACCTCATAAATGGCAGGAATTTCAGGATACACTTTACGGGTTTGCAGGGCATAAAGATCGCCGCCAGTAAAATGTTGAATGGTGTCGGCCAGCTGCTTGGTGTTACCACTCAAAGAATAGTAGATGATAAGCACTCGGCCGAATTTGTGGCTTTCCAATTGGCCTTGATTCGGGTCTTGCGCTGAAGCCTTTGCGGCCATTAAACTAAACAGGCTGAAAATAAGGCCGGCAGCTACCGCTAAAACTGTAAGTTTGCGTAACGTTTTCACTAACATGGTCATTCTCCGTCGATATTATAGAAATATGCGCAAGAAAAATTTTTTTGATTGCGCGCAAGGGCAGCCCTGCTCTTCGTTGCCATGCCGGCAGCCAATGCATGGACGATATCCATTTGTGCGATATCGAAATTACCAACCGCATACCAGCTTCTTCGGCGCATCTGTAAAAAAGAGATAAAGTTTCCGTACTATCGCTTTTATGCGAGCTGCCGTTAAAGCGCAAAACGTTTTTAAGCCCACGCTTATTTCATTTTACCTGGCATAAACGGCGCTAAAAACTGTTATAGAAGGTGGTGCCTGCCAACGGTTTGCGCTCATTGTGCAAAGGCCCTGGTTTGGCGTTGGCCGCTGGGTAGCCCAGCACCAACAGGGCAACCGGTTCCACACTTCGGGGCAGGCTATAGGCTTGCCGCACCCTCTGGGGATCGAAATACATTACCCAGGTGGCGCCAAGGCCTATATCGGCCACTGCCAACAGCAAATGGGTGGCCACTATGCTGGCGTCTATCTGCCCGCTGCGCCGATCGTCAAAGTTGCTCTTCCAATCCTCGTTTTTATCAAAGCACACCAAAAGGGCGGCCGGAGCGTTAAAATGGTAGGGCGTGCACAGCTTAAGCTTGGCCATAGCCTCGCTGTTGTTTAGCACTAAAATGCGTTGCGGCTGAAAATTTACTGAAGTGGGGGCCAGGCGGCCATACTCCAATATTTGGGTTATTTTTTCCGGCTCAACCGCCTGCTCGCTGAACTTGCGCACCGAATAGCGTTTTTCCACTAAGTCTCTAAAATTCATAATGCCTCTTTACAATGCAACTAAAACTGGCAGCCAAAAAAAACTGGCATATGTTGTGCTGAATGAGTAGTAGCATATTTTACAATTTGGTAAATATTTAAGTTATATTTATGTTATAATTATAACATGTTAAACGCAAACTGGCACAGCTTGGCAGTTTGCTGACCAGATAAACCGGCAATTCTTATAGTGATGTGACAGTAGGGAAACATGAAAGTTTTGAAGTTGGCCGGATGCTGCCTGGCGCTGTTGTTAGCCTGTGGGTGCGCGAGCATATATCAATCTTTAATGGAGAATTCACCGGTAGTTCTGGCCTATGCGGACCCGGGGGTGAAGGAACAGGCGCAGGTGGGCACCTTGTTCATAAACAGAAACTACGGTCTATGGCTGAATGGCCAGGAGATAACGGCAAATGGCGGGAGGGTTAATCCCGCGTGGCGGGTATCTAAAAACCTTACCGGCGGTTCCACCACCATGATAGACGTGTTGCCAGGCACTTACCGGGTGGCTGTTATGGGCAGCATAAGCGAGGCCGGCGTGGGGCGCACTTATACCACCACCAGCCCGGTTGAACAGACCTACAGTTTCCTGCCGGGCAAGGTATATTCAATCGAGTTGATGGTCGGTGGCATTCGCGGCAATGTGCTAATTCGCGAAATGGCTTCCGAGTTGACCCAAACGGCCGTCAATAACCGCAATAAGGCCGTGTTTTAACAAGAATTACAGTTATATTCAAGCTTGGCGCCCATAAAGTGTGCTTTCTGGGCGCCAGGCTTTTCCATGGCTGCGGCGGCGGATAAAGATGCAAAAGGGGCAACATCGTGCGCAGGTTGGAGCAAAAGTGTCGTTAGGGCCGGTATTTTATGGTTAAGTGCCAATTGCGCTTGCGCAAACGCTATTGGCATAAACTTATTGACAAATTTGTAAAATTAGGCCATCCCCTTTTTCCCTTGCCTTCTATTGTTAAAAATAATAAAATGAATCATATTCAGTGGGCTGAAGGCTATACAATACAACCTTGCACATCCTGCTTAATTAAGTTTAAGGTCTTTATGCCTTATTCCAGCTGTCTAGCCGGCTTTACAAATACAAACCGGGTGTGAACGGGATTGTGGTTAAACTGTAAAGTGGATAGGTGGTTGCCTGAAGACTAATAGAGTGAATAATACAAGGATATTATTGATAATTGTTTAGGGGGCTGACTTATTGGGATTGGAAAGGGAAGCCCATGACTCTACAACAGCTTAAATATGCCATTGAGATTGCCGATCGCGGTTCAATCAACGAAGCTGCGCGCTGCCTGTTTATTTCTCAGCCCAGCCTTTCTACCGCAATTAAAGAACTGGAAAACGAAATTGGAACAACCATTTTTATCCGTTCCAATACGGGGGTGGGAGTGTCCGCCGAGGGTAAGGAATTCTTAGACTACGCGCGCCAAATTATTGCCCAATACAGTGTAATGCAGCAGCGTTATGTGAAGGCCAAATCACCCAAGCGGGTTTTGTCCATATCAACCCAGCAGTATAGCGATGCCACTCATATCCTGGCCGATATCATAGAAGCCAATATGGCCGACAGGTACGACATTGTGCTGCGCGAATCCACGGTTTTCGGGGTAATTGACGACGTCAAAAAATTTTACAGCGAGATTGGCATATTATATATTAACGACTACAACCGTAAATTCATAGCCAGTCTGATGAAGGAAAAAGAGCTCACCCTGCAGAGCATCAAAACCACCAAGCCATATGTGTTTCTTAATAAGGATAACCCGCTGGCCAGCCGAAAAACTATAAGTCTGGCCGAACTGGCTAAAGGGCCTTATCCCTATATAAGCCTGGAGCGGGGTCGTTACGACGTGTTCCGTTCTTTCGAGGAAAGGTTGAGTAAGCTTGGGGTTAAAAAGAAGATTAGGGTTAACGACAGAATAGACGCGGCATATTTTTTACGTAAGCTCTTCGGCTACACCATTTCCACTCACATCGGCCGTGATAAAACCCACGCCAACGCCTGCACAGCCATTCCTCTGGACTGCGAGGACGAAATCGATATTTGCAGTGTTGTGCATAAAAATTTTACGGTTGGCCACTTTGGCGAAGCCTATTTGCAGGCGCTGATAAAGCTTTGCAAAAAAGATATTAACTAGAAGTCATTTTATAAATGATTTCTAACGCTGCCTGAAGAGGCTTACGCGGCGGCGGAAGCCGTCGCGGTCTCGCCGAAACCACGCCTTTCGGCCAGGCGATCTTTGATAAATCTCCGGCAAGGGGATTTACGCAATGAACTCTAGAACTAGCTACAGAACTAGCTTCTAATTTATATAAAGCCAGTTTGTCTATGGGCAGCCAGCATAAAGCGGCTGCCCAAGGTTTTGTTAAAAAGCAAACTGTCTATAATTCAACGAACTATCAGCCAACATGGCGCATAGCAGCTAGGCTGTTATATACGAGCCTGATCAGGCTTTAATCAGATATTACATCTCCGTTTGCAGGCTGCGTTTATTTCTGTAATAGCATTCCCGCCTACTGGTTTGCGCGGGCATCAGCCGTGCCTGCCGTCCGCAATATAAATTCTTCTTATACCGGTATGTGGAAAGTGACGGCCGTCACCTGGCAGACCCAGTGGCCTGACATATAAATTTTTTTTATACCTGTTTATAGCGAAATAGAATTATGCAAGGCAAAAAAACCGTTATATGCTGTTTCTATAAGGTGGGAATGGCGCTGCTCTACCCGTAAAAGTAAGTTACCCCCCTTGCTTTGCCTTATCCCTCCATCTTTACTGCAAAAGATGGAGGAAACCCTAAAACCGTGCCGGCTTTTTGCGCGCATGTTATAAAGTCTGGCTATTTTTTGTTAACCATGACTAATGCTGGGGTAAACGCTATATCTGTTGGCGGGGACTTGCGTGCGAAAATAATTTTTTGATGCATGGCAAAATAACTTTCTTAAGAGAACAACATTCGCTTCCCGCTACTTTCATAGCAGTTAACAATTTTGCGATTATTCACGTAAACACGTTGATTGTCATGTTTACCTATTAAGCACAATTGGCGGATTACAAAAAAATTTCGCATGGGTCGTTGCCTATTGCATATGTGGGCGGCAGATTAACTTAATGTGAATGTTTTTATAAGAAAGGGGATGTGATCGATATGAGCATGATTGATCCTATTTTGGCCAATAAGGTCAAGACATATCGTTGGGTAAGTTTAATAACACTGTGGTTTGTGTATTTTTTTGTTTATTTCGACCGTGTTGCCCCGGCGGTGGTGGCCCCGGAGCTGGTCAAGCAGTTTGATATTTCAGCCGCCAGCTTGGGTTTGCTTGCTGGCGCCTATTTTTACCCCTACGCTTTAATGCAAATACCATCAGGCCTGCTGTCCGACTTTATAGGGCCGCGCAAGGCGGTAACCATTTTCTTTAGTATTGCCGGCGTGGGCACCCTAATATTCGGCCTGGCCGACACTTTTGGCGTGGCGGTATTTGGCCGTGCCTTAATGGGGGTGGGCGTGGCGGTGGTTTATCTGCCCATTATGAAGATTCAGGCAGCCTGGTGGAAACCGCAGGACTTTGCCATGTTGACGGGTATTTTGCTTACAATTGGCAACTTGGGCGCATTGGGCGCGGCCGGGCCGCTGGCCGCTTTGGTGGATGCTACCGGCTGGCGTACATCTTTTTACTTGCTGGCGATTGTCACCATAGTGCTGGCGAGTGCTGTTTATATCTTGGTACGCAATAAGCCGCAAGATATGGGTCTGCCTTCAATCCAGGACGTGGAAAATTTTCAGGCGCCGGGTATGGATGCCAAACTTAAGCCCAGTCAGGCTTTGAAGTATGCCATTTTTAATCGTAACTTCCCCTTGCTTGGCCTGTATATTGGTTTAATGTATGGCCCCTTCATGGCCTTCCAAGGCCTGTGGGCGGTTCCTTATATGATGGACGTGCTCAACTTTGCCAAAGTTGATGCCGGCTGGGCTATTTCGTTCTGGGCCGTGGGCATGGTTATTGGCTGCCCGATCTGGGGCTTTATATCTGACAGAATAGTAAAGGCCCGGCGCCCGGTTATCGTGGTGGGCGGCATACTGCACACCATTGGCTGGGTATTTATTGCCATGAACCCCAGCGGCTGGAGCATGTTTACCATTAGCGCATTTTGTGTTTATATGGGTGCCACCGGCGGCAGTTATGTAGTGAGCCACGCGCAAATGGGCGAAAGCGTGCCGCGCGCGGTGGTGGCTACCGCCATTGGCGCTTTCAATGTATTTTCATTTGTGTATGGTTCCTTTCTGCAGCCCTGGGTTGGCAAAATTTTGGACAGCTATGGCCGCAACGAACTGGGCAAGTTTCCGGTGGAGGCTTACACCATTGCGTTTTGGATTTTTGCGGCGGGCTTGGCCATTGCTACTTTGGGGGTGGTGTTTACGCGTGAAACCTACATTAGAAGAGACCACGTGGAAGCTAAGCCCGCGCCGGAAGGCAGCGCTGATTTGGTAAGTTAAGCGGGAGGAGGTGTAAGCATGAGAAACAAGCAAATAAGCGCGGAAGAGGCCGCTATGCTGATTAAAAACGGGGCAACTGTGGCGACAGTTGGTTTCACCCAGGCCGGGCACCCGGAGGCCATAAGCATAGAGGTGGAAAAACGCTTTCTGGCAACAGGCGAGCCCAATAATATAACCATTGCCTATGGCGCCTCGCAGTCTAACCCCACTACCAACTCCGGCCTAAACCGCTGGTGCAAAAACGGTTTGCTAAAGCGCATTATTGCCGGCCATTTAAATAACCAAAAAGATATGGCCGCCATGGTAAACGCTGAACAGTGCGAAGCCTACAACTTGCCGCAAGGGGTAATGCTGCACCTGCTGCGCGCCATTGGCGGCAAGCAGCCCGGCCTGGTTACCCATATTGGTTTGCACACCTTTGCCGACCCACGGGTTAGCGGCGGTAAACTAAACCGCCGCACCACCGAAGACTTGGTGGAACTGGTTCAGCTAGGCGGCGAAGAATACCTTTGGTACAAGCCCTTTAGGGTAGATGTGGGCATTATTCGCGGTACTTATGCCGACGAAAAAGGCAACCTGACTTGGGAGAGGGAGGCCATGAAGCTGGAGCACCTGGTGGTGGCCATGGCGGCCAAGGCCAGCGGCGGCATAGTAATTGCCCAGTGCGAAGCTTTGGGCATGGCCGGCAGTTTGCCGGCCAAAGATATTATTGTGCCCGGCATGCTGGTGGATTATGTGGTGGTGGCGCGCAACCCGGAAGAACACACCCAAACCTCGGGAGCCTTGTACGAGCCTTGGCTGAGCGGGCAACTGCGCATTCCGCTGTCGGTCATTCAACCCATACCGCTGGACGAACGCAAGGTTATATGCCGCCGCGCGGCCTTGGAGCTTAGGCCCCACATGGTAATAAACTTAGGCATTGGCATTCCGGAAAACGTGAGTTCCGTGGCGGCTGAAGAGGGGCTTACCGAGTACCTTAGCAGCACGGTGGAAACCGGCACCATTGGCGGTGTGCCGCAAGGTTTCAGGCGTTTCGGCAGTTGCGCCAATCCTGAATCTTTTCTGGACCAGCCCACCATGTTCGACTTTTACAATGGCGGAGGTTTGGACCTAACCGTGGTAGGCATGGCGGAAGTTGACGAAAACGCCGACCTTAACGTAAGCAAGTTCGGCCCCAGGGTGGCCGGGGCGGGCGGCTTCATCAACCTTACCCAGTCATCTAAAACCATTGTCTTCACCGGCACCTTTACCGCAAGCGGTTTGAAATGCGAAGTTAATAACGGCCTGCTGAAAATCGCGCAGGAAGGCAGGGTGAAAAAATTCATTAAAAAGGTGGAACAAATAACCTTTTCCGGCCAATTTGCGCGTGAACACGGGCTGAAGGTGTTTTTTGTTACCGAGCGCGCCGTATTCACCATAGCCCCCAAGGGCTTAACCCTGATTGAAATAGCCCCGGGCGTCGACCTGCATAAAGACATTTTGGCCCACATGGAATTCACGCCAAACATTGCCGACAACCTTAAAACCATGGATGCGCGCATTTTCCATGATGCGCCCATGAAACTAATGGAAGAATTTTTGGCTAAAAAATAAAAAGGAGTAAAAAAGCTATGATGACCGGTAAGGAATATATTGATTCCATCCGTAAGATGCGCCCCAATATTTATAAGTTTGATAAGCTGATTGAAGACGTAGTTACCGACCCCGTCACTTCTCAGGAAATATACTCTGTTTCCCGCTCTTATGACTACTGCACGGGCACAGACGAAAAGTTGAAAGCCATTTACACGTATAAAAGTGCGTTAACCGGCAAGGTTACCCACCGTTGGAATACGTTGATGGATTCTATGCAGGCGATTATTGAAAACGCTAATGTGAAACGCCATCAGTATCGCCAATCTGGTACTACCCAGGGCTCCACCTGCACCGGCTGGACCGGGCTTAACGCGCTCTGGGCCGCCACCTATGACATGGACAACGCCTTAGGCACCGACTACCATCAGCGTTTAAAAAAATACTGGATAGAGCAGGTGGAAGCCCGCTGTCTGGCCATGGCCGGAGCTATTACCGATGCCAAGGGCGACCGTAGCAAAACCCCTTCTCAGCAGGTTGATAGAAACTATAACCTGCACATGGTGGAAAAGCGGGCCGACGGCATTGTGGTTAGCGGTTACAAAATCCAGATCTGCGGAGTTGTGGGCGCCCACGAAATTATCTGCGTGCCAGGCGGCGGCTATGGCGAGGCGGACAAAGACTTCTGCATTGCCTTTGCCGTGCCACGCGATGCCGAAGGGTTAACCATTGTGGAATGCCGCATGCCCAGCGATACCCGCTATGCCGAACCCGGCGGCTGGGACGTGCCCCATATTGAAGGCAACTGTACCCAGTCTTATCTTTTATTCGATAGAGTTTTCATTCCCAACGAGCGGGTGTTTATGTGTGGCGAATACAAATACAGCGGTAGCATCATCGGCAATTTTGCCTCAATTTACCGCGCCGCCATTGGCGCCTGTGTGGCTGGCCAGGGAGATGTAATGATTGGCGCGGCCATTAATCTGGCCAGGGCCAACGGCCTTTCCATGAAAGTGTTTCAGAATGTGTTGAACGAAATGGCCATTAATAACGAAACTACTTACAGCACCGGCATTGGCGCCATTGCCTTAGGTAAAATGCATCCATCCGGCATCTGGCTGCCAGCGGCCCTGCAGGCCCATCTTACCAAGGTGCTGGTTTCGCGCATACCTACCGACACCAAATATCGGTGCGTGGAAATTGGCGGCGGCATTACCGAAACCGGGTGTATGCCTTCTTACAAAGATATCGAAAGTTCCAAATACGGCAAGCAATTGCGGGCGGCCTTGGCCGGCGGCGGCGGCGATGGCATTGCCCGCGCCAAAATGGCGCGCCTGGTGGAATGGCTTGTGGCCGGGTCTGGTCTTTCCGGATGCCAGCATGGCGGCGGCTCGGCCGATGGCGGCAAGTTGGCCATAAGGGCACTTACCAAGTGGGAGGAATTTGCCGCGGACGCCAGAAGGATTGTCGGCGTGAGCGCGGATGCCTTTCAGGAGCCTGGCAAAAATTAATTTGCCTAATTAGAGCCAAGGCGCAGGGTTTGGAATGTGGGGTTCCAGGCCTTGCGCCTTTTTATATACTTTATTTTGTAGCCATATGCCTCGAAAATGCGTGCCTATAAGCGGGATTGCGGGCCGGCTGGAAGAGGGCGCTTAAGCAAATAGCGCTAAGGCGAGAGAGGAGAGGGCATAAAAATAACTTCATAAGGTAGAGGTAAGGGTTTCATCTTCCAGCGTTTTATATCTTGGATAAAAGAGGGCCGGATTTTTAAATAGCACCCCTGGGCAGGCAAGCAAGCAAGCAAGCCATGGGTGGCCAGCGTTAAATTTGTTGCTATTATTGTTGCTTGTTTTTATCTGACGCCTGGCTTACAATAGCGCTTAGCGCCATTTTGCCGAAAGTGTTGGGGAGCATTATGCATAAGTCGTCTCAGTCTGCAATTGTCCAGGGTGTGCTGTTTGCCTTGTTAGCCACTTTTTTCTGGAGCGGCAATCTGGTACTGGCCAGGGGCATGATAGATACTGTACCGCCTTGCACCATTGCCATGTTTCGTTTGGCTTTGGCTGGGCTGGTTATACTGCCTTTTGCCACAAACGGGTTGCGGCGCCATGGGCGGCAACTGTGGCGGCGCAATTGGTGGGTGATGCTGTGCGCCGGTGTTTTGCTGGCAGGCAACAACTTGCTGTTATTTATCGCCGCCCGCCATACCTATGCGGTTAACCTGGCCCTTATAAACAACACGGTGCCCATTATTAGCCTAATGCTTGGGGCTATTTTCCTCAAAAATAAAATTGAAGCACGCCAGTTGTTGGGTATTGCCGTGGCCGCTTTCGGCATAGTTTTTTTGGTAATGCGTGGCAGCGTGGCCAACCTGCTGGCATTTAATTTCAATCGCGGCGATTTGATTATTCTGGCTGGTATCAGCTTTTTCGCGGTATATTCCCTACTGTTGCAAAACAAAGCCAAGGGGGCGGGTAGCGCGTCGTTTCTGGTTATCATGTTTGCGGTAAGTGCCCTGGTGGTGCTGCCTTTCAGTGTCTATGAACTCTATACCCAGCCCTTTACTTTTACCTTTAACGCAATTGTCGGGTTGCTGTACATAGCCGTACCAGCCACCGCCGTTTCCTACTGGGCATGGAACCGCGCGGTAGAGCTTATTGGGGCCAATCTATCCAACATTGTGTATTACGTGCTGCCGCTGTTTACCGCACTGGCTTCTTATTTGTTTTTGGGCGAAGGTCTGGGGCGGGCTCATGTTATAAGCGCTGTTTTTATTATTAGCGGCATATCCCTTGCCGTATTGCGCGGCGTTGGCCTGGCGCAGTCTAACAACACAAAGGTTGATTGCATCACCTCTGCCCTCGGCACCACGCGCATGGGCGATAAAGAACCATAAGCGCGGCGCATGCACCTAGGTTGCCGGCCGGCACTTATAGCCGCTATTATTGAGGCTGAGCCAAACTATTTGTTGCTGATAACCCTTTTAGTTTTGCCGTCAAAGATAATATTGGTGCCCGCGCTGTTGTACACTATAATTTTGTCTGGCTTGGCGTTGGTATCGAAGTAATAAACAATGTGGTTGACGGCGGTTACATACATGTCGCCTTGCTTGCCCTTGGGGGTTAAGCCGCCGTCTTTTACGCCGCATCCTCTGGATTCATAAGTTTTGCCGCCTACAATAATTTTAACCCTAACTGAAGCGCGCACCGCAAACATGGGCGCAATAGTGTCGTTGGCACCGGTTAAAACTTCCAGGTTGGTCAATAGCTCAACCGTGGTTTGATTGTCGGCATTTTTCCCAATTTCACCAATACTGGCCGTAAAAGTCTTGTTATTGTAGATAAGCGGACCGCTTTTATCATCGGCCAGCGCGGTTTGCGCACCCAGGCAAATTAAAAAAGCAGCGAATAAGAGATTTGTTATTTTTATCATTGCTATTCCTTTCCATAGTTGTTTGCGCACCTTTGACACGCCTGCCGGCATAATTACAAAATAGTCTTCAATATATTTTTATCATTTTTAGCAGTGGGTTGTAAATCATATTTTGATATTTTGGGTGCTATGGGCGCGCATATAGCTGAGGAGAGGCCCCAAGCGCGGGCCGTAACGCAAAGCCAAAGATTTGTCAGGAGTTGATTGACTTATTGGTTTTTACTTAACCGTTTAGCACAAGGGGGGTATTGTTGATTTTGAAATATACAAATTATACCATAACGTTGCAGTTGTAAGAGGGCTTTGGGGGGCGTGATAATAGCCCTTGGCGGGATTCTTATCTTCTCCGATCCAATTGTCGGGGTTCATATCTAACTGCCAAAGGGCAAAAGCTAGTCAGGCTTGGCAGCGTTGTCTCTATCCGTATATAAAATGAAGCCTGGCAGCAGGTTCCAATTAAGCTTTGCCCTGTTTTTTGAGCTTGCGCCTGCCTATGAAATACAAAACAAAGAGCACCACACCTATCCACATAACGTAATCTATAATCCCTATGCTGAAGGCCGGGGCGGCCTTGGCAAAAGTTTTTTCTTGGTCAATGTAGACTTCGCGCAAAGTCCTGGCCAAAATACCGTCCAGTGTGGCATCTTGCGGGCCGGTATAAAGGCTGGCTATGGTTATGATGCCATCTCTGCCAAAAGTCATACGGATGATTTGGTTGCGGGTGGTGGCCATTTCATTGTTAAAGTCCAGTATCGAGCGCAGGTATAAAATAAAGGTGTCTGTATCCAGATGGCTATTTATCATTATGCTGTTGGGATACTTTTCTTTATAAGATGCTTGAATGGTGTTGGCCACATCGGCCACAACCCGCTCTGAATCCTCGGCCATTTTGCTTACCATTTTTTCATCAAGCCCCATCATACGATAATCCATCCAATAGGAAACAATGGCTGGATTGCCCGGCGCATTAGGCAGCACGCCGGCCTGGATGTTGGTGAATCCGCGGTGGTTCTGATCGTCGTTGGAAACAAAGGCGCATACATCCTCAAACAGCTCCGTAATTCGGCTTTTATCATGTACCGGTTTCCAGCCCGTTGGAAGATAGATGTTGTAACCTGCCCAGTTATCGGCAAGTATTTCACCATCATAAGTCTGTTGCGCGGCCATAAGGGGGCCACAGCACAACGTGGCCGACAAAAACAAAACCGCAATAAAAAGGCGCATTACATTCTCCAGTAGGATACAAATATCTTCATATAGATAGCATACCCCAATTTATAAATTACTTCAGGCACCTTGGTGAAAAACAATGCCAGCATAGCTTCTTTTATTAAAAAGAAGCTATGCTGGTTGTTGGGTGATGACTAGTAAATGCCGGTTAGATAGTAAAGAGCAATTACCACAAATACCGCGGAAGTCTTAATAAGGGTAACCACAAAAATGGGACCATAAGCCTGGCGGTGGGTAAGGCCGGTTACAAACAGGGCGGTAATAACCGCGCCATTGTGGGGTAGTGAGTCCATACCACCTGAGGCCATGGATGCGACACGGTGTGCCACTTCCAGAGGAATGCCCGCTGCCTGGGCATGGGCAATAAATATGTCGGACATGGCGGCCATGGCAATGGTAAGACCGCCGGAAGCCGAACCCACTATACCGGCCAGGGCGTTAACTGAAATAGCTTCGCTAATCAGCACGCCGCCGCCCATATTCTGGAACATATGGGAGAGCAGCACAAAGCCGGGCAGAGCCGCAATAATAGAACCATAACCGAATTCAGAAGCGGTGTTCATGATAGCCAGCAGACTGGCGCTCATCGCAGGCTTCATCCCTTCGGTAAAGCCTTTTACGCATGGTTTGAAGGCCAGGAGAAACGTTACCACTATGGCCGCAAACAGGGCCGTTTCCACAGCCCACAGCCCTTTCATGGTAGCCACGTTAACAACTATTGGCGCCTTGAGGCCGGGCATATTTAAGGTGAATTCGGAGCCGAACCAATGAGGCACGCCATATCTGGTCATAAGCCAGTTTACAACACCTACCACTACCAAGGGAATTACGGCCACCAGAGGATGAGGCAGCTTTTGGTTATCGTCGATTGGGGTTGGCTCGTTAACCAGGTCCACACCGGTGGCATAGTCTTCGTTATTGGCTCTGGCCTTACGGAAACGCTGGTTAAGGTACAGCATGGACAGAACAAGAATGTAGATACTGCCTACAATACCCATGATAGGGGCGGAATAGGCATCGGTTTTGAAGAAAGTGGTGGGGATGAGGTTTTGGATCTGCGGAGAGCCGGGCAGAGCGTCCATAGTGAAGGTTACCCCGCCAACCCAAATAACGCCGGGAATAAGGCGCTTGGGGATGCGGCCCATCTTAAACATTTCCGCGGCAAAGGGATAAACCGCAAAGGTCACAACAAACAGGGACACACCGCCATAGGTTAACACGGCGGCCACAATAATGATGGCCAACATAGTATGTTGGGCGCCTACGATTTTAAAAATGGCTCTCACCAATGTCTTGGCAAAGCCGGATATCTCAATAAGCTTTCCAAAAATGGCGCCCATCATAAACATGGGGAAAAAATTTCTGACGTATTCTGAACATTTTTGCATAAACAAGTTGGTATATGCAGGTAGAATATTCAACGGTTCAAGAAGCAGAACGGCCGCCAATGCGACAATGGGCGCGAATATAATAACGCTGTACCCCCTGTACGCCGCTGTCATCAATGCCGCTAGGGCAAACACAATAATTAACAAATCCATGATGTAGTCAATGCTCCTTCCAAATATTAAAGAGTTTAATCAACGATTCAGACATATTGTTTTAATAACTGACAGTCCCCACAACTGGAGAAAGCGCAAACCTTCCCCCCAGGTACCTCGTTGCGGCTATTTAGCCGTAACCCAATGTATACACCCGTATTGCCATTGAGTTGCAGAAAATGGTATTCACTATTTCCGCAAAATGACATTCTTACAATTTATAACTTATTAAAACTAGGTAGTTATGCAGGCGAGACAGGACCATCCCTTTCCCTGTGATTAGTATGGTCGATTAGAACGGGGCCAGTAAACCGCACAGTGAAATAAAGGACAGTGGATGGACTACTGATCGGCTCCGCCACCACTGATTGTTCCAGTAAATAGGTTCCTCTGGGGTCGGTGGTGGCGACGTTGCAGTTGACGGTGGAGATACTCTGATGCCAAATTACATCATTGTTGTCAAGGGCGCTATGGTTAAAGGCAAAAGCAGCAATATAACAACAGGTAGCAAATAACACCTGTATTCCCAACCAACAGCTTACCTTGTCTGTTTTGGCCATTTACAACATCAAACTTTCCATGAATATTGCTGCAATGTTTTAAGTTGTAACCAGAAGTAACTCCAATTCAAATTTTTGATTATGAACCCACAACGTTTTTAATTATACTACTAAAAGATAATTTTGCACAAAAGTTGACTAAAATTTTGATCGGCTAGGTCGCTCAGGCAACCGAGTTGAACGGCTGTAACGCTATGGTAGCCGCGGCAGGGGAATGGGCAGCCACAGCTCGTTAGGCACAAACAGAGACGCAAACAGCCGCTTGCTGGGCGGGCTTGCTCTCCGAGGAATTCCGCCTGCTGATCTGGCACCTTCGGGAAGAGGGCGTCTTCCCCAAAGTGGCCTTGGCTGCAGGGGGCAGGGGGTTGTTATTTCTGCCCGGCGGGGGGACCGCAAGCATTGCCCAGTCCGCGGGTAAAATTACTTGCAGAGGGCAAGCAATAAGGCTGGGAGCCAGCGCCAGATAGATAGTTACCTGGTCTATTACCCTGGCTTAAACGCATCCTTATTATACTGTGGCTGGGTTTGATCTGCGGCGAATTGACGATGGGCAGCATAAGCGGATACGACTGCTCCATATAGCCGCGGTTATACCCCATACAGAACAAAAGACTGGTTGCCCATTTGCCGCCATTTGCTGTCTTATTCTGGCGTTAAAGCCCAGCTTTTTAAACCATCATGCGTAACTCCACGCAAGAAATTATGCCAGGGAGAATATTTTTTCACCATGTTCACTGATGCTTATATTGACGGCATCGCCAATATTAATCGCCATGCCATCCTGATATCCGCGTACGTATTCTGTTTGCCTCCGGCCTGTGTTATTGTCATTGAGTATGGCTACCAAATATGGCACCTTGTCCTGAAAATCCAGAGTACTGCTGCGCATTACCGTATAGGAATAAATAGTGTATTGCTTGCTCATGTCTATGCCCTCCTTTGGAAAATGTGCACCGCGCTGGCAACAGCGGCCCCGCCAAGATTATGGGTAAGGCCAAATTCGGCGTTCTTTACTTGGCGTTCCCCTGCATCACCACGCAATTGCGTTACAACCTCATAAATCATGGAAATGCCTGTTGCTCCAATTGGATGTCCCTTTGCTTTTAACCCGCCGCTGGTATTAATTGGAATTTGCCCGCCAATGGATGTTTTGCCTTCCACTGCGGCAAATCCGCCTTTGCCAGGTTCAAAAAACCCCAAATCCTCTGTATTGATGGCTTGTGTTATGGAAAAGCAGTCGTGGCATTCCGCCAAGTCAATATCTTGTGGTTTTAAACCAGCCATTGCGTAAGCTTCTTGGGCGGCGTTTTTGGTGGCGGGGAAGGTGGTCAGCGATTTGTTGGCAACCGTCAAAAACGATCCTCCATGCCCGCTACCAACAACCTGAACAATCTTATCCTTCTTTGGAGATATTTCCGAAATTTTTTCGCTGGCGCACAACACGGCAAATGCCGCACCGTCAGTAACTAGCGAGCAGTCAAAAATTGTCAAGGGGTCGGCAACCTTGACGCCATTTATTACTTTATCAACGCTAATTTCTTTGCGCAGTTGCGCATCAGGGTTTTTGGCGGCATTGGCGTGGCTTTGAACCGGAATGGCGGCAAGCTGTTCCCGGCTGAGCCCGTATTCCGACATATAGCGATTGGCGATCATGGCGAATACGCCAGGGAAGGTTACGCCTTTGCTAAACTCCAGAACATAATCCTCTGCGCTTGCAATGGCGGTGGTGACTGTTGCGGTGTCCGCATGGGTCATTTTTTCAACGCCGCCAACGATGACACAATCGTAGATGCCAGTTGCGACGCTGAAAAACGCCTGACGAAACGCCAAGCCTCCAGATGCGCAGGCCGCTTCAATACGCATACTGGGAATCTCGCCTAATTCAAGAGCCTCTACGGCCAAGCCGTTGGTAAGGCTTTGATAGCATAAGTATGAACTGTTGAAGTTACCAATATATAACGCCTGTATTCTGGATTTGTCGACCTGGCTGTCGGCTATGGCTTTTTCTCCCGCGTCTTTAATCAGATCACGAATACTGGTTTGTGGTAGATTGCCCATAACGGTTTCACCAATACCTAACACTGATACATTCCTCATTGAAAGCACTCCTTACATCAAATTATTGTTACGTGCTTATTTCAGTTAGAAGTCATTTCCTAAATGGCTTTTAACTAGACAGGCAGCACGGCGGCTAAAGCCGCCGGGAGCCCGCCGAAAACCACGCTTTCGGTGAGACGATCTTTCATAAATCCCCGGCAAGGGGGGGGACAAAATGAACTCTAGAACTTTGCACGCCGTTTTTCCACAAATGCGCACATGCCTTCTTTTTGGTCAACGGTGGCAAAGCATTTTGCGAAGGTAAGCGTCTCCATTGCGATGCCTTGCTCTATCCCCATATCTAGGCCTTGGTAGATTAGATGTTTACATGCGGCTATGGCGGCAGGGCTATTTTGTACTATTTTTTGCGCCAATTCTTCGCAATATGTCAGCAACTGTTCCTCTGAAACCACGGCATTAACTAAACCTAGTTTCTCAGCCCGTTGAGCATCGATCGGCACTCCGGTTGAGATCATTTCAATAGCCGCCGCGGAGCCGACAAGGCGTGGCAGCCTTTGAGTTCCTGTGTTGCCCGGAACAACCCCCAAACCGGTTTCAGGCAAACCCAATTTGCTTTTTGGTGTTGCTATTCGGATATCGCAGGTCATTGCCAACTCCAGCCCTCCACCCAAGGCAAAACCATTAATGGCGGCAATAACTATTTGGTTTTCCAGAGATCTGATTTTTTTATGCACGGCAATGCCAACTTCTGCAAACTTTTCGCCGCCCAGCACATCTAACTCCAACATCTCCTTGATATCAGCTCCGGCAATAAAAGCTCTGTTTCCTGCACCTTTAATAATAACAACCCGGATGGCTCCGTTATTTTTTATCTCATCCATACAAGCACCTAGGGCGCGATAGACAGATGTATTCAAGGCGTTTAACGAATCTGGACGATTGATTGTAACATGGGCCACTTTATCTTTAATTTCATATAAAACAATATCATTAGCCAAGAGTTTTCCTCCTCGTTGCCCTTTAAGGTATGCATCACCAATTAAAATCAAAAACGAATACCACCATCAAGGCGGATTGTGTCTCCATTGAACATTGGATTTTCAATGATCATCTGAACAGCATGCGCAAATTCATCTGGAATACCAAATCGTTTTGGATAAATGGTCTGTTTGAGCAACCCTTGCAACAATGCCGGATCCATTTTGTCATAAATGGCTGTGTGAAAAAGCCCAGGCGCTATGGCCATAAATCGGATAGCTTGCTTTTGAAATTCTCGCGCGGCTGGCAACATCATGCCATTAATCCCGGCTTTAGATGCACTATAGGCGGTTTGCCCCGATTCGCCATGAAAACTTGCAATGGAAGATGTGTTAACAAAGACTCCCCGTTCGCCATCTTCATAAGGCTCATGCTTCAACATCGCCTCAGCGCCGAAACGAACAAAGTTGAATGTGCCCACCAAATTGATCTGAACAATCCGCATCCATTCACTTAGCGGATAAACACCATTTTTACCGACGAGTTTTTTGGGGATATTAATACCGGCCACATTTGCAACAATGTCCAGCTTGCCGTATTTATCCATGGCGGCCTGGACGGCGGACTGCACGTCTTTTTCATCAGCAACGTCACAATGGCAGTATTCCGCGCCAATTTCCCGTGCTATGGATTTTCCCTGCTCATCGGACACATCCGTAATTAAAACCTGTACGCCATGTTTGGCCAACCTGCGCGCAACCGCTTCTCCAAGCCCCGAGGATCCGCCGGTCACAATTGCTGCTTTCCCTTTTAATATCATGCTATACCTCCTTAATACAATAAAAGGTGTATGTAGTCATTATGAGTTATGAAATAAAGAATTATGATGCAAACACAATAAAAGCAAAAACTGCGCCAAAGCAACGAACGATTTTTAGAGTTCATTTCATAAATCTCTTTGCAGGTGATTTATGAAAGACGGCCTGGCCGAAAAGCGTGGTTTTCGGCGGGCTCCCGGTGGCTTGCGCCGCCGCGTAAGCCTTCTCAGGCAGCGTTAAAAATCATTTATGAAATGACTTCTAATCAGTTTTTGAGCGGTGTTGAGCGTAAGTGGCGTACAACTTTTTACTGACTAAAGCAAACTCGGTGAAATATTGGATAGTGCGTACAGGGGCAAAAGAGTCGATACGCTGCGGCAAACACGTGGTTATGGTTATTGTTGCTTAAATTATAAATAAAATTATTGTGATACATAACATGCCGTTTGCCATACCTTTGTCTTAATTATGTATTATAAAGTTTTGCAAAAATGGACCAAAAAAATCAGTTGTTGACCATGATTAGAAAAACTAAAAAAATCAGTGAACTTCTCATCACCCACCCCCTGGCGGTCAATAAGCAGACCATTTGTCGAGCCATGCTTGCATGGCACAGATGTTAATTTCTTAATTTTACAAATATTTTCCTTTTATTTCAGACATGGCATTGCTATTGCTACTGGGTAAATAAGCCAAAGTTCCCTTTTAGAATTTGTAGACCAAGAAGTAAAGGATAGGTGAAGTTATGAAAACTGGTAATGAATACCGTGAAAGTTTGAGGAAACTAAACCCTGTAATCTATTTTATGGGGCGGAAAATTGAGGATGTTGTTGAAGACCCCGCAACCAAACCGCATGTCAACGCCGTTGCACAGGTCTATGATCTGGCGTTTGATCCGGCACATGAGGATCTGTTCATCACCACCTCGCATCTAACCAATCGCAAGATTCATCGCTTTACTCATATCCATCAAAGTCAGGATGACTTGGTTAACAAAGTGCGTTGTCTAAGAGCGGCGGGGCAAAAAACCGGCACATGCTTCCAGCGTTGCGCCGGATGGGACGCCTTGCACAGCATGTATTTGATGACTTATGAAATTGATAAGCACTATCAAACCGACTACCATAAAAGGTTCCGTAAATATCTTGAGTATGTGCAGGATGAAGACTTGACAGTTGCGGCGGGGGTCACGGATCCAAAAGGCGATCGCAGTCTTGCCGCCAGCAAACAAGCTGATCCAGATTTATATATGCGTGTTATTAAAAGGCAGGATGACGGAATTGTTGTGCGAGGGGCCAAAGCGCACCAGACCGGTGCCGTCAATGCCCATGAAATTCTGGTTATGCCAACCGCCGCCCTAAAAAGTGGAGAAGAGGATTATGCCGTAGCCTTTGCCATACCCATTGATAGCAAAGGAATTACCCAGATATTCGGACGCCAGACCAACGATATGCGGAAAGAGGAAAATTCCTTTGATGCGGGCAATACAAAATTTGGGGTTGTTGGCGGTGAATCGCTCATCATATTTGATGACGTCTTTGTGCCGTGGGAGCGGGTTTTTATGCTGGGTGAATGTGACATGACCGGTTATGGCATTGAAATTTTCGCCTGCACTCACCGCCAAAACTACGGTGGCTGCAAGACCGGGGTTATGGATGTGCTTATTGGCGCCACCTCGTTGCTCACTACATATCAGGGAACCAAAAAAGCCAGCCACATCCGGGAGAAAATAATCGAAATGGTTCTTTTAAACGAGACATTATATGGGTCATCCTTGGCGGGCGGGCTTACAAGCAGTCCGACCGAATCGGGTGCGTATGTGGTCAATCGGCTGCTGGCCAACATCACCAAACAAAACGTGACGCGCAATCTCTATGAAATATGTCGATTGGCACATGATATTGCGGGCGGTATCCTTGCTACCCTGCCTTCTGAAAAGGATCTTAACGATCCTCGTTATGGTCATTTGATTGAAAAATACATGAAGAGCGTGGATCACTACCCTGCCAACGATCGTATGAAAATATTGAGATTGATTGAAGCCATGACTGGTGGCACGGCATTGGTCGAGGCCATGCATGGGGCTGGATCACCTCAGGCCCAACGCGTAATCATGCAACGTTATGCCGAACTGGACGCAAAAGAAAACTTGGCTAAAAAGATACTGGATATTGAATAAATGTCCCCAGGTAACTATCGGCTGTGTGGGGGTATGAATGGCTGGTTCTCACACAGCATTAACTGCTAACACAACCAAGCGGGCGCAATGATAGTTTATTATTATGATACATGCAACCAAAACCTGATAGCCGCCAAAACGGTTGCTGCGGCAAGGACAGGAGATAGCTTACCAGTCCATGATTCCAGCCTGTTTTTTTTTGAAGTAAAAATTGCTTGCCCCCAATGCGATCAAGACCTCAGCCAGTCTTGATCGCATTTTTATTTAGCGTTAACAAAAAAATGGAGGAGATATGGAGAAGTCTGTAATTGCAACCAAAAAAGACGGCAAAGGCACAATCATCATTAACCGCCCCAAGGTGTTAAACGCCATTGACTGGCATACCTTGTTTGCCATTAGGGATGAATTTAACAAGCTGGTAGAAGATAAAGAGGTTAAAGTCATTATCATCACTGGCGCGGGCGAGAAAGCCTTTATTTCCGGGGGGGATGTTGAGGCGGAACTTAAAATGAATGGCCTGGAATCTTACCGTTGGAGTGAGACCGGCCATAAGTTTTGCCATTCCATTGAAAGCGCGCCCAAACCGGTTATCGCCGCGGTCAACGGATACTCACTGGGCGGGGGCTTCGAGCTTATGATGGCCTGCGACTTCATTATCTGCTCTGATAATGCTAAATTCGGCGCCCCGGAAGTCAAGCTGGGGGTTATCTGTGGATGGGGTGGCAACCTGCGCCTGGCTCGGGCGGTAGGTGCACGCAAGGCCAAGGAAATACTGATGACCGGACAAATGATAGACGCCCAGGAAGCCTATCGTTTGAATTTGGTCAACAAAGTGGTGCCGCTTGAAGATTTGAAGGACGCGGTGGATGACTTCTGCCAGGAATTCCTCAACAAAAATGCCATCACCCTCGATTTGATCAAAAAAGTTGTTCTTTATGGTTTGGAAACAGACCTGCGCACCGCTGTCCAATATGAGTCCGGTTTGTTTGGCGTGGTTTCAGACACCAAAGATAAATACGAAGGCATGGGTGCATTTCTGCAAAAAAGGAAGCCGGTGTGGAATGATGCGTAAAACATTATCTGCGTGCGGCGTGGCGGCGTAATATTTTTTCTCCACGGTATGCGCAGGCGTCCAACTGCCGCAAGATTGCCAGGTGTGCTAACATGCCATGGGCAATAAGCCGTTGGTGGGATAAACATTTATTAACGCGCTGTCATGGCGGCCTCACTGTACATATCGGATAAACAAATAACCATATGTTTTCTACAATCCATTTCATAAATGGCTTGTAACGCCGCCTGGAACAGGCGGCGCGGCGGCAACGCCGCCGGGAGCGAAGCAAAAAACACACTTTTTACTTAGCGATCCGTCATAAATCCCCCATTATTGGGATTTATTAAATCACTTCTAGATAAAAAATGAGGATTTATTATGTTCTGTCACAAACTGCAACCAAGCAGCACCAAGTAAACGACAGACTGTGTGACCATGGCAAGGAGGGGCAAAAGATATGAGGCGGCGCCATGATGGCTAACGAAATCCGCATAAATTTGGCAGACCATAATAGGTGATATCAAA